>WNDY01000011.1 GCA_009914555.1 Xylophilus sp. | reverse complement strand
AAGCGTTCTCCTCCTCCAGCCGCGCCACTTCACGTTTGAGCCGTGCATGTTCGGCCAACTCCAAGCGTTGTGCCTGATCGTCCTGGTCGTGCCGCCGCGCCTGGGCGCGCCAACTGTACAGCTGGGCAGGCTGCAACCCCAGATCACGAGCCACCGTGGTTACCCCTTCTGTGGCCGCTCGCAACAGTGCCTGCTGCCTGAACTCCAGGCTGAACTCCTGCCCCTTTCTGCCTGCCTTGCTCTTGGTCATCGTCCACCTCCTATTGCGATAGTTAATCGCTTATAGGGGTGTCCGTGAAACGGGGGCAAGATCACCACGGCGATCCCCGTGGCCGCGGACAGGAAGTTCTGGACCCCCAGCCCCAGCATCTGCGTGAGATGGCTCATGGTCGACTCGCCGCCATAACCCTGCCAGTTCGTGTTGGCCACGAAGCTCACCGCCGTGTTGAACGAGGAATCCGGCGAGACCGCGCCCATGCCCGCGGGGTTCACCGGCAGCAGGTGCTGGAGGCGCTGGAGGCCGTAGACGGCGAACGTGCCCACGGCATTGAAGGCGAGCAGCGCCAGCGCGTACCGGCTCCAGCGCATGGAGGTGTCCGGCTGCACGCCGGCCAGGCGGTACAGGGGCCGCTCGATCCGCCCGGTCCAGCCGTACATCCGCCCCGCGCAGACCGCGGAAAGCACCTTGCCGAGCGGCCATGCCAGCGCGCCGAGCACGAGCAGGAACACGAGAAGAAGCGCACAGGCCGACGCATCCATCTCAGAACTCCTCGGCGCGCAGCAGCGCATGGAGCAGGTAGGCGAACAGGCCGGCGGCCAGGGCGCCGGCGGTGCCGTACAGGACGGTCGGGTCTGTCATGGGTGCTCCTCCCGAGGCTGGTCGAGCCTGCCGAGAAACGCCACGGCCCCGGCCATGGCCAACCACATTGCGGCGATGCCGGCCAACCAAACGATGTCCATCACGGTGCTCCTGATTCACGATGTCGGGATTCTCGGAACCCCTCCGTAAAAATGGCGCAGTGACTGGACCGGGCGGCATAAAAACGGCGTAAACGCCCGGGTCTTTTGCGGCGAATGCCGCTGCTTTTACCGAGAACGCGGGGCCGGCGAAAACGCTCTGCGCTCAGGGTTCGGGCTGGGGGTATAAGCCGATAACAGATGGAATACGGGGCCTGTAGGGATCCATAGGCGGGAGTATGAGGCTCAGAGCCGCAGCCGGGCCGCATAGCCCGTCATCTCCAGGTACCCCCGCCCCACGGCGCGGCCGGCCGCGTCGCGCAGTTCGCTCAGGCCCTCCCAGTAGATCGCGCCGGTGGAGGCGCTGCTGTCCAGCTCCTGGTCGTCGAGCAGCGCATGGACCGTGAAGCGCCCGGCCGGGGTCGCGACCTCCCATTCCACGCCGTAGCGCGCACCGCTGGCCGGGCTCTGCCAGCGGCGCAGCGGCCGCCAGGCGACGGCATCGTGCGCAAAGGCCGTCGCCTGCGCCGTGCCGCCCGCGCGCCACGATCCGCCGGCCCACAGCGCCGAGCCGTCGCGCCGCCGCAGCCGGAAGGCGGTCAGCGCGCCGCCATCGTCCAGGTTCATGCCGATCCAGTCCCAACCCACGGCCTCGGGATGCAGCAGCGCCTCGCTCCATTCATGGTCCAGCCAAGCCCGGCCGCCATCGACGGCGAAGCGCCGGCCTTGCAGCGTCAGCGCGCCGCTGGCCCGCAGCTGCGGCTCGCTGTAGTAGTAGCTGGCCTGCGCCGCCTCGGGGCCCTTGCGCGACAGGCCGGCCGCACCTTGCAGCAGCACCGGCTGGGTCGCGGCGAAGTCCAGCGCCAGGGCGAAATCCATGGCCGGCAGGCGGGCCGTGTAGGTGCCGCTGCTGCGGTCGCCGCTGCGCTCCCGGGTCCAGTCGCGCAGGCGCAGCGCGGTGTCGGCCGCGCCGGCCTCCGCCACGCCGAAGCCGGCGCGCGCGATGCGCTGGTCGTGCCACAGGCGCCGCCCCTGCACGTCGGTCAGCGCGGCATGGGCGAACACCACCTGCTTCGCCGCGAAGGCCGAGGCCAGGCCCTGCGCGGCATCGACGCGCGAGCGGAAGAAGGTGAGCTGCAAGCCGAAGACCCGCTCGCTGGAGCGCACCCAGCCGGTCACGTACCACCATTCGGTGCGCAGTTCCGGATGGCTGCCGAAGTCGCGCGGGAACACGAGCGCGCGCGGCGGCAGCGCCCGCGCCGGCCGCCACCCGGCGGCCGCCAGCGCGGCCAGCAGCCACGTCCTGCGCCGCATCATGCGGGCCGCGGCGGCGCCACCAGCGCGCGCGCCAGCCAGGCCAGCAGCCACAGCAGCGCCAGCGGCAGCACCACGGTCTGGAGCACGAAGACGACGATCAGGTCCACCATGCGGTCCACCGCCTGGGCCGCGCCGTCGCGCAGCTGGCGCAGCCGCTGGCCCACGTCGACCAAATCGGCTGCGCGGTCCCACCACTCGCGCAGGCGCCGGCCCAGGCCCGCGGCCTCGGCCGGCGGCGCGCCCTGGGACTGCACCGCCTCCACGCGGCGCGCCGACTGGTCGATCGCGGACTGGCTGGTCTCGTAGGTCGGCGCGAGGAAGTGGCGGTACGCCGCCTCGTTACCCAGCGCCACCAGCGGCACCGCGAAGCGCACCAGCAGCAGACCGGCCAGCAGCCGCGCCAGCCACACGGGCGACGCGCGCGAGCGCACGTGGAAGGCGCCCCAGGCCAGTGCCAGCAGCGTCAGCACCAGCGAGACCGCCGTGCTGCCGCCGATGGCGATCAGCAGCTTCTGCACGCCGAACGAGACGCTCGCGATGAGCATCACGGTCGAGAACTTCTCCACCAGATCGGCCACCGGCGCCAGCGCCTGGCCGACCGCGAGCGTCGTGCCCACGCCCGCGGGCTGCACCGCCAACGCGGTGCCCTGGGCCACCGAGATCAGCGCATGCAGCGCCCGCGCGGTGGCGAAGCTGGCCAGCGCACGCTGCAGGCCCGCGTCGGCCTGCCGCGTGGCCCGCGCGTCCAGGCCGCCGCCGAACCAGGCGGCGGCGCAGAGCAGCGCCAGCAGGACCAGCGCCGGCAGGCGGCGCAGCAGGGCGGATCGGGGAGGGGTCGTCGATGCGGTCGTCACCGCGGCATTGTCCGCCGTCACCAGTCCTCCTTGACGGCCAGCACCGCGTCGCGCCCGGCCGCCGCCCGCCCGGCGACCCAGGCCGTGGCCGTGCCCGCGGCGGCCACGGCGGCGCAGAGCGCGGCCAGCCGCAGGCCCGGCAGGCGCAGGTCCATGGTCCAGTGGAAGCTCTGCGGGTTCACCACGTGCACCAGCACCACCGCCACCGCGAGGCCCAGCGCCAGCCCGGCGAGCGCGCCGATCGCCGTCCAGGCCGCGCCTTCGCCGGCGACCACCGCGAGGATCTGTCCGCGCGTGAGCCCCAGGTGCGCGAGCAGGCCGAACTCCTTGCGCCGCGCCAGCACCTGCGCGCCGAAGCTCGCGGCGATGCCGAACAGGCCGATGCCGATGGCCACCCCTTGCAGCCAGGTGGTGACGGCGAAGCTGCGATCGAAGATGCGCAGCGAATTCGCGCGGATCGCCGCCGTGCTCGCCACCTCCACCGGCGTGCCGGGCGCCAGCGCCGACGCCGCGGCGACGGCCGCCGCCGCATCGGCGCCGGCCGCAAGCGTGAGCGCGATGTCGTTGACGCGGTCGTCGCCCGAGAGGCGCTGCCAGTCGGCCGTGTCGATCGCGATGGCGCCGAACTGCCGTGCGTAGTCGCGCCAGATGCCGGCCACGAAGAAGTCGGCCCGCCGTGCCGCCGGCAGCGCGGCGGCGAGCGGCGCGAAGCCGGCGCCTGTGCGCGCGCCGTACAAGTCGGCCACCGGCTCGCTCACGTAGATGCCGACGCGCCCGGGCGGCACCGGCAGCGGCCCGGCCACCAGCGGCAGCGTGCGCGCCGCGTCGCCGAGCGGGCGCGCGACGATGGCGACCGCGGGCCGCGCGCGGTCCAGCGGCACGGCGCGCACCCGCAGGCCCGAGGCGGCCCGCACCCCCGGCACGGCGGCCACCGCCTCCAGCACCGAAGGCGGCAGGCCCGGGCCGTCCTGCGCGGCGCGCAGGTAAAGGTCGGCCGGCAGCACCACGTCGAGCCAGCGCGTGACCGAATCGCGGAAGCTCGCCACCATCACCGTCAGCGCGACCGACAGCGCCAGGCTGGCGACCACGCCGCTCACCGCCACCGCGGCCGTCTCGCGCATGCGGCGTGCGCGCTCCACCGCCAGCAGCGGCAGCGCCCGGCGCGCGACCCGCGCCGCCAGCCGGTCGTAGACCAAGGCCACCAGCCACGGCAGGCCGGCGATGCCGCCCACCAGCAGCAGCGCGACCGAGACGTAGGCGCCCACCGGCACGCCCGCCACCGGCGGCGCGAGCGCCAGCAGCGCGCCGGCGGCCACCAGCGCCGGCGCGATCCAGGGCCGCCGCGCCTGCCCCGTCGCCAGGCCCAGCCCCTTGAGCGTCTGCGCCGGTGGCAGCGCCTGCGCCCGCCGCGCCGGCCACCAGCCGCCGGCCAGCGCGGCGGCGATGCCGAGCGCGCCGTAGCCGAGCGCGGTCCCGGGGTTCCAGCGCAGCGCGGGCGCGGCGCCGGCGAATGTCTGCGCGAAGTAGCCGCCGCCCAGGTCGCCGCCCAGCGCGCGCAGCGCCAGCGCCGCCAGCGCGGTGCCCAGCGCCAGCCCGGCCGCGCTGCCCGCGGCACCGAGTACGAAGGATTCGGCCAGCACCAGCCGCAGCCGCTCGCGCGCGGTCAGCCCCAGCACGCCGAGCAGCGCGAACTGCTGCGCCCGCTTGGCCACGGCGAGCGACAGCACCGAGAACACCAGGAAGGCCCCGGTGAACAGCGCCACCAGCGCCAGCACCGCGAGGTTCACGCGGTAGGCGCGCGAGAGGTTGCCGATGCGCTCGGCCGCGTCGCCGGGCGCCTCGGCCGCGAGGCCCGCGGGCCAGTGCGGCGAGCGGCGCAGCGTGCGCAGCAGCGCCTGGCCATCGGCGCCCGGCGCGAGCTTCAGGTCGATGCGCGAGAGCTGCCCCGCCAGGCCGAACAGGTCCTGCGCCGCGCCGATGTCCATCACCGCGAGCGCCGCGCCGCCCGCGGCCACGGAGCCTGCGACCTCGGCCTCGCGGGCCGTGCCGTCGGCCGTGCGCAGCACGACGCGCCTGCCGGCCAGCGCGTGGGCGTCGAGCCCGAGCGCGGCGATGGCCGCCGCGTTGAGGAACACCGCATGCGGCGCGAACAAGGCCAGCCGGCCGGCGCCTGCGAGCGGCCGCGGCATCAGCGCCGGCGCCAGCGCGGGAAGGGCCAGCGCATCGGCGCCGACCACGCGGATCGCCTGCGCGTTGGCGCCGCCGCCCTCGGCCCGCAGGTCGAGCACCGGCGCCGCCAGCGCCACGCCAGGCGCGCGCACGGCCTCGGCGAACAGCCGCTCGTCGAAGGTCGCCCCTGCCTGCGGCAGCCGCAGGCTCAGGTCGGGCTGGCCGCCCACGGTGCGCACCGCGCTGGCGAACTCGTCGAGCGCCGACGCGTTGATCAGGTGCACCGCGAACGCGAGCGCCACGCCCAGCATCACCGCCGCGGCCGCCGCCGCACTGCGCCAGGGGTGGTGGCGCAGTTCCTGCCAGGAGAAGCGGGCGAGCAGGGCGAAGAGCGGCATGGCCGCATTGTCCCCGGACCGGCTTGACGCAGCGCAAGCCGCAGCAGTGGCGCCCTTGTCAAGGCGCTGCGGCGGGTCTATATACGTTCTGCGGCGCTGGTGCCGCTGTCCTCATAACCGTTTCAATCCAAGGAGTTGCCATGAGTTCCCTCGTTTCGCGTGGTGGTCTGTTCGATGAACTGTTCCGCGACATCGCCCCCGGCTTCTACGTCCGCCCGCTGCACGGCGAGCCGCTGCCCGCGCAGATCCGGCTCGATGTGAAGGAAAACCCCCAGAGCTACACCGTGCACGCCGAGATCCCCGGCGTGAACAAGGACGACATCCACGTCGAGATCGACGGCGGCCAGGTCACGCTGCGCGCCGAAGTCCAGCAGCACGACAGCCAGACCCAGGGCGACAAGGTGCTGCGCAGCGAGCGCTACTACGGCGCGGTCTCGCGCAGCCTCCAGCTGCCTGCGGACATCGACTCAGCCCAGGCCAAGGCGAAGTACGAGAACGGCGTGCTCACGCTCACGCTGCCGAAGAAGGCCGGCGGATCGAGCCAGCGGCTGGCGATCGAGTGATAGCCCTTGGGGTATAGGCTGAAAGCCCTTGGCTTGCAAGCGCTGTGGGCCTATACCTCTAGGGTCGCGCCGCCGCTGCGCCGGACCACGGCCAGGATGACCTGGTACAGCTCGTCGCGGGCCTGCGGCTGGCCGACATCGCCGTCCCGCGCCGCGCAGGCCAGCGCGTCGGCCGCCCCCAGCATCGCCCACAGGCCGGCGGCCCCCAGGCCCTGCGGCCCGGCCCATGGCGCCAGCGCCTGCCGGCACTTGGCGAGGTAGTCCTGCTGGCACTCCTTCTTCAGCCGGGCCAGTTCCGGCGAGCCGCTCAGGGCGGCCAGCACGCCCGGGATCTCGCGCCCTTCGGTGAGGACGCAGTCGATGTAGCTGGCCGCGATCACCCGCGCCTTGTCCTCCAGGGCCGGTGCGCTGGCCGCGATCGCGTCGTCGATGACGCGGTTCTGCCGCCGCTCGAAGTCCTGGTAGAGCGCGGCCAGCAGCCCCTGGCGGGTGCCGAAGTGCTCGTAGACCGTCGGCTTGGTGATGCCTGCGGCCTCGGCCAGCCGGCCCAGGCTGAGGGCGTCCGTCCCTTCCTCGCCGATCAGCCGCCACGACACGTCGATCAGCTGGGCGAACCGTTCCTGCCGCGGCAGGCGCCGGCGCGTCCGGGGCGCGCTCTCGGCAGGAGAGGTGGGGGACGGGTCGGACATGGGCGCGTCTCGGTCGTTCCCGCGGATTCTCGCCGGGCCGGCGGGCGGCCGCTACGCCGCCTGCGCCCGGCCGCAGAAGACCCGGCGGCCGATCTCCCGCGCCGCGGCGAGGGCGGCGTCCGGGAAGCCGGTGCCGGTGGTCCGCAGGATGTCCGACGTGGCCACGCGCGCGCCCACGTAGTCGAAGATGCCGTGGTCGATCTGCGTCTTCATCGCCGTGGCATAGCCGTGGCGTTCATAGGTGCCGGCATCCGCGGCGCCGATGCCGGCCAGGTGGACGGCGAGCCGCCGGAGCTTCTTCTCCAGCGGCCGGCCGTCCGGCGTGTCGTCATAGGCCCAGCCGTTGGTGAACACGCGGTCGATCCAGCCCTTGAGCTGGGCCGGAAACGACCACCAGTAGACCGGATAGACCAGCACCAGCGCATCGGCGCGGTCGAGCCGCCGCTGCGCGGCCAGCACGTCGGCGGGCGGCGGCAGCCGGTCGCGGAACGCAGCCAGGTCGGGCGCGCCGAACCGCGGATCGAACCCTTCGGCGGCCAGGTCGGCCCGCTCGACGGAATGCTGGGTGCCCGCTGCCGCGATGCCCCGTGCGATTTCGGCGGCGACCTGGTGGGTGAACGAGGCGGGCTCGGGATGCGCCACGACGACAACTGCATGCATGGAAACAGGGGCTCCATTCGGCCGGGTTCGACAGGCAACCGCGGCCGGCAGTCCCCGGCCGTTCGCGGGCCGCCGGCAGCGCTGGCTACCGAATGTAGAATACTTTTGGTATGTTAGACCGATGCGCAGGGACGGCCATGCCAAGAGTATGGTCTGACAGCGCCTGCTCCCAGGGCGCTGGCGGCTCATACCCCGGCAGTCAACCCGTCCGTGCGCAGCCGCAGCACGCGGTCGGCGCGCGCAGCCGCGACCCCGGAGTGGGTCACCAGCACCAGCGCGGCGCCGTGCCCGCGGGTCTGGGCCACGAGCAGGTCCATCACCTGGGCCGCGGTGCCCGGGTCGAGGTTGCCCGTGGGCTCGTCGGCCAGCAGCAGGGCAGGGCGGTGCGCCAGCGCCCGGGCGATGGCCACGCGCTGCAGCTGGCCGCCGCTCAGCGTCTGCGGCAGGCGCGAGCCCAGGCCGGCCAGACCCACGGCGGCGAGCAGCGCCTCGACGCGGGCGTCGTGCGCCTCGCCCAGCAGCAGCAGCGGCAGCGCGACGTTCTGCGCCACGTCGAGGTGCGGCAGCACATGGAAGGCCTGGAACACGAAGCCGACGTGGCGCCGGCGCCAGCGGGCGCGCGCATCGCCGTCGAGCGCGCCGAGGTCGGTGGCGCGGCCCTGTGCGTCGGTGTGGACGATGCGGCCGGCGTCCCAGTCGTCGAGCCCGGCCAGGCAGTTGAGCAGCGTGGACTTGCCCACGCCCGAGTCGCCGACGATGGCGACGAACTCGCCGGGCGCCACGTCCAGGTCCACGCCGGCGAAGACCGTGCCCTGGCCGTAGCGCTTGGCGAGACCGCGCACGGCCAGAGCGGCCGTCATGCCGGCATCCCGCCGGCCAGCGCGGCGACCGCGCGCACCGCCTGCGCGAGCGCATCGGGCGCGTCGCAGGCGACCACGCGGCGCGCCGGCATGCCGCGCAGCCAGGTGATCTGGCGCTTGGCGAGCTGGCGCGTGGCGGCGATGCCGCGTTCGCGCAGCGCGTCGGACGCCGCGGCCGTGTCGCCGAACTCGTCCATCAGTTCCCAGGCCTGCCGGTAGCCCACGCAGCGCATCGAAGGCAGCGCGGTGGACAGGTCGCCGCGCGCGCGCAGGGCGCGCACCTCGTCGAGGAAGCCGGCGCCGAGCATGGCGTCGAAGCGCTGCGCGATGCGCGCGTGCAGCCAGCGGCGGTCGGCCGGCTCCAGCGACACCAGCGGAAAGCGGGCGCCGGCCGTACCGTTCTTGCCGGCCGCGTGGAAGGACGACAGCGGCCGGCCGCTGCTGCGCCAGACTTCGAGCGCGCGCTGGATGCGCTGGCTGTCGCCCGGGGCCAGGCGCGCGGCGGTCGCCGGGTCCACGCGGGCCAGTTCGGCATGCAGCGCGGGCCAGCCGCGGTCGGCCGCCTCGGCATCGATCACGGCGCGCACCTGGGGATCGGCTGCGGGCAGCGCATGCAGCCCCTCGGCCAGCGCATGGAAGTACAGCATGGTGCCGCCCACCAGCAGCGGCAGCGCGCCGCGCGCGCGGATCTCTTCCACGAGCCGGCGCGCGCCGGCCGCGAAGGCCGCGGCGCTGTAGCTCTCCAGCGGGTCGAGAATGTCGATCAGATGGTGCGGCACGGCGGCCCGCTCGGCGGCGGTGGGCTTGGCGGTGCCGATGTCCATGCCGCGGTAGACCAGGGCCGAATCGACGCTGACGATCTCGACCGCGCGGCGCGGCGCGAGCGCGGCGGCCACGGCCAGCGCGGCGGCGGTCTTGCCCGAGGCGGTGGGTCCGGCCAGGGCGATGCAGGGGAGGATGTCGTCGGCGGCGCAAGGCATTCCGCCGAGCGTACCAGCCGGCGCGATCCTTATTCCGACACGGGGGCCGGCGGCTCCTGCATGCCGAACAGCTGCGCGACCGCCTGGCGGTACTGGTTCTCGCCGACCGCGTTGGTGTTGAAGTGCGAGCCGCCTTCGACCACCACGAACTGCTTGCGGCCGGTGGCGGCCTCGAACAGCTTGCGGCCCAGACGCACCGGGATGGTGGAGTCGGCCGAGCCATGCACCACCAGCAGCGGCGCGCCGATCTCGCGCACCTTGCTTTCCGAATCGAAGCGCTGGGTGATCAGCGGCGACAGCGGCAGCCAGCCCCACTTGAAGCTGCTGACCACGTCGGAGATGCTGGTGAACGTGCCTTCGACGATCACGCCGGCCTCGTCCTTCACACTCGAGGCCAGGTCGATGGCGATGGCGCCGCCCAGCGAATGCCCGAAGATGTAGCGCGGGCGCCCCGGATAGGTGCGGCCCAGCCAGTCCCAGGCGGCGCGGGCGTCCTCGGCGGCCGTGGTCTCCGACGGCAGGCCCGGGCTGCTCTTGCCGAAGCCGCGGTAGTCGATGGCGAGCACCGAGAAGCCCATCTGCTGCATGCGGCGGATGCGGCCGGCCGAGCCGGACACGTTCCAGCGCGCGCCATGCAGGTACAGCAGCACGGGCGTCTGCTGCGGCGTGGGCGGCAGCGCGGCCGCCGGCGTGTCCTCGCGCTGGCGGCGCACAGGGCGGATGGCGGTGACGTCGGTGCCCACGGCCGACAGCAGGTCGGCCGGGCCTTCGGCCGACGCGGGGGCGTCGGCCGGCAGCCACAGCGCATGCAGCGTGGCATCCTCGCCCGAACTGGGCGAGCGGAAGCCGATCCAGACGTTCTCCAGCCCCTCGGCCTCGGCGGCGCTGTTGCCCCAGGCGCGGTCGCTGGGCTGGAAGATCCATTCGCGCTGCTTGTCGTCGAGCGTCGCGCAGCCGGCCAGCACGGCCAGCGTGACGACGACGGAAGAGAGGACGGGAACGTGCCAGCGTTTCTGCATAGACCGGACAGAGTGGTGGAGGGGCCGCGAAGTTTCGCGATCCGCATACCAAACGCCGGGTTTTACAATTCCGTTGACCTGTTGCTCCGTGCGTTGCGGGCAGATGCGAGGGTTTGTACGCAGTTCGGGCTGGATAGGGCGCAATGCCAGTTCTGGCGCGGCCCATGCCAGCAGACGTCGCACAAGGGCCGCCCCGCCGCGCTGGCGTCGCCCCCTTGCCGGAGCGCGAAGCGCGCAGAGAGAAGGGGGGCGGCAAAGCCGCTCGAGGAATGTTCTACAAAACCCCTTGGCCGATCATGACGTCAGCGACACGCACGAAACCGGCGATGTTCGCGCCATCGACATAGCTCACGCTGCCGTCCCCGCGCCGGCCGTGGCGCAGTGCCTCGGCATGGATCCCCTGCATGATCTTCAGCAGGCGCGCATCGACCTCCTCGCGCGTCCACGACAGGCGCAGCGCGTTCTGGCTCATCTCCAGGCCGAGGTGGCCACACCGCCGGCGTTGCTGGCCTTGCCCGGCGCATAGAGCACGCCGGCGGCCTCGAAGGCCTTGGCCGCCTCGATGGTCGAGGGCATGTTGGCGCCTTCGGCCACGGCGGTCACGCCGTTCTTGATGAGGGTGGCGGCATCGCCGGCGTCCAGCTCGTTCTGCGTGGCGCAGGGCAGGGCGACGTCCACCGGCACGTGCCACGGGCGCTTGCCAGCCTCGAAGCGGGCACCGACGCGGCGGGCATAGTCGTCCACGCGGCCGAACTGGTGGTTCTTCACCTCCATGAGCGTGGCCAGCTTCTCGGCCGTGAAGCCTTCCTCGTCGACCACGGTGCCGCTGGAGTCGGACACGGTGACGACCTTGGCGCCGAGCTGCAGCGCCTTCTCGACCGCGTACTGCGCCACGTTGCCCGAGCCGGAGACCGACACGCGCAGGCCGTCGAACGAGCGGCCGCGGGTCTGGAGCATCTCCTGCGCGAAGTAGACGGTGCCGTAGCCGGTGGCCTCGGGCCGGATCAGCGAGCCGCCGAAGGCGAGGCCCTTGCCGGTGAAGACGCAGTCGGCGCGGTTGGTGAGCTTCTTGACGGTGCCGGCGATGTAGCCCACTTCGCGCCCGCCCACGCCGATGTCGCCCGCGGGCACGTCGGTGTCGGCGCCCACGTGGCGGAACAGCTCGCTGGCGAAGGCCTGGCAGAAGCGCATGACCTCGGTCGGGCTCTTGCCCTTGGGATCGAAGTCGCTGCCGCCCTTGCCGCCGCCCATGGGCAGCGTGGTCAGCGCGTTCTTGAAGGTCTGCTCGAAGGCCAGAAACTTCAGCACCGACAGGTTGACCGACGGGTGGAAGCGCAGGCCGCCCTTGTACGGGCCGATGGCCAGGCTGTGCTGGATGCGGTAGCCGCGGTTGACGTGGGCGCGGCCGTGGTCGTCGAACCAGGTCACGCGGAAGATGATGACGCGCTCGGGCTCCACGATGCGTTCGAGCAGGGCGTGCTCGGCATAGCGGGGATGCTTCTCGATGAAGGGCCAGAGGCTTTCGAGCACCTCGGTGACGGCCTGGATGTATTCGGGCTGGTCGGGATTGCGGCTGGCGACCTGTTCGATGAAGGAATGGACGGACGTGTGCGCCATGCGCGTGTTCTCCTGGATGTGTTGTGCTGGTGCATTCCGGCCACTGGGTGGCCGGCAGACGCATTGATCGTGTGCGTAATGCACCAAACTGGGTCAATCCATTCGATTTTGGCATAACCATAGACGACCGGCCGTATTTTCGGGGTGCATGCCAGCAAGAGGAAGGGCCACAGGACATGCCGGCGCGGGCTGCCGGCTGTCGGGGCGGTAGTGCCAGGGGGTATGGACTGACTGCGCCCGTATGCTGCGCGGTACCAGAAGGTAGGGCAGGGGGTATCAACGCCCGCGCAGGAACAGCCCGTCGAGTTCCTTCACCGACAGCTGGCGCCAGGTCGGCCGGCCGTGGTTGCACTGGTCGGACCGCTCGGTCGCCTCCATCTGGCGCAGCAGTGCATTCATCTCTTCGAGCGTGAGCCGCCGGTTGGCCCGCACCGCGCCGTGGCAGGCCATGGTGCCGAGGATCTCGTTGTTCGCGCGCTGCACCAGCGTGCTCGCGTCGTGCGCCGCGAGCTCGGCCAGTACGCTGCGGGCCAGCTCCACCGGGTCGCCCTGGGCCAGCGTCGTCGGCACCGCGCGCACGGCCAGCGTGCGCGGCGAGAACGGCGAGATCTCCAGGCCCAGCGCGGCCAGCGCATCGACGCCGGCCTCGGCCGCCGCCACCTCCTGCGGCGTGGCCGCGAACGTGGCCGGTATCAGCAGCGGCTGGCTCGCGATCGGCTTGCCGGTGTCGGCCTGGGCCTTGAGCCGCTCGTAGACGATGCGCTCGTGAGCCGCATGCATGTCGACGATGACCAGGCCCTGCGCGTTCTCGGCCAGGATGTAGATGCCGTGCAGCTGCGCCACGGCGCGGCCGAGCGGCCAGTCCTCGGCCGGGGCGGCCGCAGGTGCAGCAGCAGGGGTGGCGGAAGCAGCGACGGGCGACGTCCACGGGGTGGGCGCCTCCTGCACGGCCGGCGTGCGCTGCCACAGCGCGCCCAGGTCGCTCACGCGGTGGCCGATCTCCGGTTCCGGCCGGGGCCGCAGGCCCAGCCCGGGCTGGGCCCAGGCCGGCGCGGGCGCCGCAGCCGCCGCTGGTGCCAGCACGGTCCGCGCCGGCACCAGCGGCACGGCCGGCGCGCTGCCGGCGCGCGGCGCGGCCAGTGCGTTCTCGACCGCATGGCGAACCGCCTGGTGCACCTCGCGGCTGTCGCGAAAGCGCACCTCGATCTTGGTCGGGTGCACGTTCACGTCCACCCGCGCCGGGTCGATGTCCACGTAGAGCGCATAGACCGGCTGGCGCTGGCCGTGCAGCACGTCCTCATAGGCGCTGCGGGCCGCATGGGTCAGCACCTTGTCGCGCACGTAGCGGCCGTTGACGTAGCAGAACTGCCAGTCGGCCCGCGAGCGCGACGCGTCCGGAATGCCGGCGCGGCCGACCACGGTGACCGGCCCGGCCGTATGGCGCACCTCGATCGACTGGTCGACGAACTCGCCGCCCAGCACATCGGCAAGCCGCCGCGCGACGGCCTCGCCGCCGTCGACCGGCACCGCGCGCCACTGCTCGACGAGCCGGCCTTCGTGCCAGATCGCGAAGCCCACGTCGGGCCGCGCGAGCGCATGGCGGCGCACCGCCTCGATGCAGTGGGCCAGTTCGGTCGCGTCGGTCTTCAGGAACTTGCGGCGCGCCGGCGTGGAGAAGAACAGCTCCTTCACCTCGACGGTGGTGCCGACGGTGCGCGCCGCCGGCCGCAGCTCGCCGCTGCGCGCGTCGAGCAGGAAGGCGCTCTCCTGGCCGGCCACGCGCGAGAGCAGGGCGGTTTCCGACACCGACGCAATGGCCGCCAGCGCCTCGCCGCGAAAGCCCATGGTGCCCACCGATTCCAGGTCCGACAGGCTCGCGATCTTGCTGGTCGCATGCCGGCGCAGCGCCATTGGCAGCTCCTCGCGCGGTATGCCGCTGCCGTCGTCCTCCACCGAGATCAGGCGCACGCCGCCGGCCATCAGCCGCACGGTGACCTGGGTGGCGCCGGCGTCGAGCGCGTTGTCGACCAGCTCGCGCACGACGGAGGCCGGCCGCTCCACCACTTCGCCTGCGGCGATCTGGCTGATCAGCTCGTCGGGCAGGTCGAGGATGGGGCGGCGGGCGGTGGAAGGGGAAAGCTGGGCGTTCACCCGGGGCATTCTAGAAGTGCCGCCGGTGCCCTCGATAATCGCCGCTGTTTCCGGTAACGCCATGGACATCGCCCACTTCCTCATCGACTTCATCCTCCATGTCGACAAGCACCTCGCCTCGTTCGTCGCCAGCCACGGGCCGTGGGTCTATGCGCTGCTGTTCGCGATCGTGTTCGTGGAGACCGGCGTGGTCGTCATGCCGTTCCTGCCCGGCGATTCGCTGCTGTTCATCGTGGGAGCGCTGGCCGGCGCGGGGCTGCTGAACCTGCCGCTGGCGCTCGCGGTGCTGCCCGCAGGCGCCATCCTCGGCGACCAGTGCAACTATTCGATTGGCCGCCACCTCGGGCCGCGCGTGTTCCAGTGGGAGGGTTCGCGCTTCTTCAACCGCCATGCGTTCGACCAGGCGCATGCGTTCTACGAACGCTACGGCGGCATCACCATCGTTCTCGCGCGGTTCATGCCGTTCATTCGCACGTTCGCGCCGTTCGTGGCCGGCGTGGCGCGGATGAGCCGCTGGAAGTTCACGGCCTACAACGTGGGCGGGGCGGCGCTGTGGGTCGTCGGCATCGGCCTGGCCGGCTACTTCTTCGGCAACCTGCCGTGGGTGCGCGACAACCTCGAGAAAATCGTCTGGGCGATGATCCTGGTGCCGGGAATCATCGCCCTGTGGGGCGCATGGCGCGGTTCGCGTCGCGCAGGTGCCGGAACCGCGCGCTGAAGCCGGATCAGCGGCCGCGGTCGGAGTTCTTGCCGACTTCGTTGCCGATCAGCGCGCCGGCGGCAGCGCCGCCCACGGCGCCGGCCGTGCCGCCGAAGATCGCATGGCCGGCCACGCCGCCGAGCACGGCGCCGGCGCCGGTGCCGATCTGCTGGTTGTTGGGCGGATAGGCGCAGCCGGTGAGGCTCAGGAGGGCAGCGCCCGCGCCGCTTGCGATGATGTACTTGATGCCTTTCATTGGGGGTCCCCTTTCAAAGGTGAATGCCAGGAGGCCGGACCTCCCGGCTCCATGCAGACAACTCTAAGCGTCCAGCCCCGGGTCGGCTGTAGGAAGGGGGCAACGATGACCGTCGGTCAGGACATGGCCGCCACGCCAGCGCGGCCCAGGCCAGCGGACGCCGCGCACGGGCTGCCCCGCCCGTTGCGCGCAGCGCTCCAGAGAGACGGGAGGAGCCGCACGGCGGCAGCGCGGGGCTAAAGACTCCGGCTGCGCGCCAGCGGCGGATTGCGCTTGAAATACCCCTGGATGCCGCGCATCAGCGCATCGGCGAGCTGCACCTGGTAGGCCGGGTTGCGCAGCCGGGCCTCTTCCTCGGGGTTGCTGATGAAGGCCGTCTCCACCAGCACGCTCGGGATGTCCGGCGCCTTCAGCACCGCGAAGCCGGCCTGCTCCACCGTGCCCTTGTGCAGCCGGCCGAGCGTGCCGATCTCGCCGAGCAGCGCGTGGCCGAGCTTGAGGCTGTCGTTGATCTGCGCGGTGGTGCTCATGTCGAGCAGCGCGCGCTGCACGTGCGCGTCCTGCGCGCGCACGTTGAGGCCGCCGACGAGATCGGCCTCGTTCTCCTTGTTGGCCAGCCAGCGCGCAGCCGAGCTGGAGGCGCCGCTCTGGCTCAGCGCGAACACGCTGGCGCCGCGCGCCGCGGGCGTGGTGAAGGCATCGGCGTGGATGCTGATGAACAGGTCGGCCTGAACGCGGCGGGCCTTCTGCACGCGCACGCCCAGGGGCACGAAGAAGTCGGCGTCGCGCGTCATGAAGGCGCGCATCGGGTTGCCGCCGATGGTGGTGTTGTTGATGCGCTCGCGCAGCAGGTGGGCGATGCGCAGCACCACGTCCTTCTCGTGCGTGCCGCCGCCGCCGGTGGCGCCCGGGTCCTCGCCGCCATGGCCGGGGTCGAGCGCGACGATGATGATGCGGTCGGTGCGCGAGGCCGTGGGTGCGACCGGCCGCGGGGCCACGGCGACCGGCGGCGCCGCGGGCGCGGGCGGCGGCACCGGCGGGATGGCCGGGCGGTCGCTGCCCACGCGCGGCGGCACCGGGCGCTGCGACTGCTGGGCGATCAGGTCGCCCAGCGGGTCGCGCTGTGCGGCGGGCGGCAGGTGGGCCGTGGGCGGCGGCGCGGGCGGCTCCACCAGTGTGCCGGGCGCCGGGCCGTCGCGCAGGCGCTCGGAGATCAGGGCTTCCAGCGGATCCGGCGGCTGCGTGGGATAGAGGTCGAACACCAGCCGGTGCTGGTAGGCGGCCACCGGCTGCAGCGTGAACACCTGCGGCAGCGCCGGCTGCTTGAGGTCGATGACCAGACGCATCACGCCCGGCGCGTTCTGGCCCACGCGGATGCCGGCGATGAACGGATCGTCGGGCCGCACCTTGGCGACCAGTTCGCGCAGCGCCGGGTCGAGTTCGATGCCGTCGATGTCCACCGCCAGCCGCGGCGGGCTGGCGACGAAGAACTGGCGGGCCGAGAGCTGCGTGTCGGATTCGAGCGTGACCCGCGTGTATTCGGGCGCGGGCCAGACGCGCACGGCCACGATGCTGGCGCCGCGCGCGATCTGCTGTGCGCCGAGCAGCAGCACGACGGCGCCGGACTGCAGCAGCGCGCGGCGCGAGGGGGAAACCGGTGCGTTCATCGGGCGAGGGCCTCCAGCAGGGTGCGGCCGGCGGCCGTGCCGGCGCGCAGCGCGACCAGGCGGGTCTCGTCGGCCTGCGCGGTGATGGTGATGGCGAAATCCGCCACGGGCGCCAAGCCTACGGCGTTGCCGGGCCATTCGGCGATCTTGAGGCCGGGGCCCGCGAAGATGTCGCGCAGGCCGGCGTCCTCCCATTCGCGCGGGTCGCCGAAGCGGTAGAAGTCGAAGTGCCAGACCGCCAGGCCGCCGGGTGCGTCGTGCGGCTCGACCACTGCATAGGTCGGGCTCTTGATGCGGCCCTCGATGCCCAGCGCGCGCAGCAGGTGGCGGGTGAAGGTGGTCTTGCCGGCGCCCAGGTCGCCGTGCAGTTCGATGTAGGCGTCGCGCACTGCCGGCAGCGCGGCCAAGCGCCGGGCGAAGGCCTCGGTGTCGGCCTCGGAATGCCAGGCGAGCCGGCTTTCTACATTCGGCAGGGGAGGGTCGGCAGCAGCAGTCAACTCGTATCTCGGATTCAGGGGTGGGTCCGCGAGCTGGGATTCTCCCAAATCGGGGCGGCCGGCGTCGATCTTTCGCCTGCCGAGGAGGGATTGATGTCGCGGCTGGCCCACGGGTTCCACGGCAAGATGAAATACATGGAAACGCACGGCCTGCGCCGCGCGTCCGGCCGAACCGGTGCCGGGCGCGGTCGGCGTGATCGCCCCGGGGCACGCGCCGCCCGCCGCCAGCGGCGGGGTGGCGCGCCGGCGGCCCCCGCGCTGGAACGGGAGCACATGCAGTGGATAGCAGGGTATGTGTTTACAGTGCCTGTGAATCCTGCGCTGTAGCACACTGCCCCAGGGAGTATAGATCGCTCAGCCCAGCAGCCCGAGCGCGAACGGGATGCTGGCCATGCCCAGCAGCGTGGAAAGCGTCACCAGCCCGGCCACCAGCGGCCCGTTGTAGCCCATGCGCGCGGCCAGCACGTAGCAGGTCGAGGCCGTGGGCAGGCCGGCGAAGGCCATCAGCACGGCGCCCTGCGCCGCATCGAGCCGCAGCAGCCGCGCGAAGCAGAAGGCGACCAGCGGCTGCACCAGGTGCCGGACCGCGAGCACCCACGCGCCGAGGGTCTTGCTGCGCGCCAGAGGCCCGAACTGCATGCCCGCGCCGGCCGACATCAGCCCGAGCGCCAGCCCGGCCGCGCCGATGCGCGTGACCGTCGGCTGCAGCAGCGGCGGCAGCACGAAGCCCGCGAGGTTGGCCGCAAAGCCCAGCGCGGTCGCCACGATCAGGGGGTTGCGCAGCAGCTCGCGCACGAAGCCGTGCCGCCCGCCGCGCGCCATCGGCCACACGGCGGCGATGTTGAACACCGGCACGCCCACGCCGATCAGCATCGCGATCAGCGGCAGGCCCTGCGGCCCCGCAAGCCGGTCGGCCAGTGCCAGCGCGATGAACGAATTGAAGCGAAAGGCCACCTGCGCGCAGGCCGCATGGTCGCGCCGGTCGATGCGCTGTCCGATGCCCGGCAGCCACGGCAGGACGTAGGTGAGGGCGACGGCCACCAGCCCGGTGCCGATGCCCGCGGCCAGCAGGCTCGACGCCTCGCCCACGTCGAGCGGACTCTTCACGATCGAATGGAACAGCAGGACCGGGAAGAGGAAGTAGTAGACCAGGCTCTCCACCGGCTGCCAGATGCGGCGGTCGAGCGGCGTGAACCGGCACAGCAGCCAGCCGCAGAGAATGAGCGAGAAGTCGGGGAAGCGGAGGAGCGCGTAGTCCGGCACGCGGGCGAGGATAGCAGTGCATCCGCGTCAGGAGTTCGTCAGTCTTTTCGGGGTTCGCCCTCTCGCGGCAAGCCGCGGCCGCACCTAGGATGCAGGTCCTCTCGTATCCATCGCACATCCGAAGGAGCCCACTTCATGCTGCAACGCCGTTCCTGGATCGCGCTCGCCGCCCTGGCAGCCGGCGCCGGTACCGCCGCTGTGCCTGCCGCCGCGCAGAGCAACTATCCCAACAAGCCGATCAGGCTCGTCGTGCCCTTCGCCCCGGGCGGCACGACCGACATCGTGGCCCGCGTGATCGCCGACCCGCTGGGCAAGGCCCTGGGCCAGCCGGTGGTGGTGGAGAACAAGGCCGGTGGCGGCGGCATCGTCGGCGCGTCCGACACGGCGCGCGCCGCGCCCGACGGCTATTCGCTGGGCCTGGCGACGGTCTCGTCCACCGCGGCCAATCCGGCGATCAATCCCAAGACGCCGTACAACCCGATCACCGACTTCACGCCGATCATCAACATCGCGGCCACGCCGAACATCATCGCGGTCAACCCGCGCTTCCCGGCCAAGGATTACAAGGCCTTCGCCGCGGAGATCAAGAAATCGCCCGGCAAGTACTCCTATTCGTCCTCGGGCACCGGAGGCATCGGCCATCTGCTCATGGAGCTCTACAAGAGCCTGACCGACAGCTACATCACCCACATCCCGTACCGCGGCGCGGGCCCGGCGCTCAACGACACCGTGGCCGGCCAGGTGCCGATCATCTTCGACAACCTGCCCTCCACGCTGCCTTTCGTCAAGGAGGGCCGGCTGGTGCCGATCGTGGTCTCCGCGCCGCATCGCCTGAAGGATCTGCCCAACGTGCCGACCTTCAAGGAAGTGGGCCTGGAGCCGGTCAACCGCCTGGCCTTCTACGGCATCCTCGGCCCCAAGGGCCTGCCCAAGGAAGTCGTCGACAAGATCAACGCCGGCGTGAAGAAGGCGCTGGAGGACCCGGCCGTGAGGAAGCGCATCGAGGACACCGGCTTCATCATCGTGGCCAACACGCCCGAGCAGTTCGCCCAGGAGATCAGGGACGAGTTCGCGGTCTACAAGCAGGTGGTGGCCAAGCAGAAGCTCACGCTGGAGTAAGCTCGCGCAGCCTGCTCCCCAGGGCGCCCGGCGCAGGCCGGGCGCCCTTTCGTTTTCCTGCTCCATGCTGCTTCCTGCCTCCACGGCGAGCATCGACGCCTTCATCGACGCGCTTTGGCTCGAAGACGGCCTCGCGCGCAACACCCTGGCCGCCTACCGCCGCGACCTGACCCTGTTCGCCGCCTGGCTCGGCGAGCACCACCAGGCGGCCCTCGACGCGGCCGCGCAGCACCACCTCCAGGGATATTTCGCGGCCCGCCATGCGGCCACTCGGGCCACCTCGGCCAACCGGCGGCTCACCGTGTTCAAGCGCTATTTCCACTGGGCCCTGCGCGAAGGGCGCGTCAGCGCCGATCCCACGCTGCAGCTGCAGTCGGCCCGCCAGCCGCTGCGCGTGCCGGCCACGCTGACCGAGGCCCAGGTCGAAGCCCTGCTGCGCGCCCCGGACACCGATACACCGCTCGGCCTGCGCGACCGCGCCATGCTCGAACTGGTCTACGCCAGCGGGCTGCGGGTGAGCGAGCTGGTCACCCTGTTGCTGCTGAACGTGGGCTTGGCCGAAGGCGTGCTGCGCATCACCGGCAAGGGCCGCAAGGAGCGCCTGGTGCCCTTCGGTGAAGAGGCGGGTATATGGCTCCAGCGCTTCTTGGCCGAGGGCCGCAGTGCCATACTGGGGGGGCGGCAGAGCGCCGACCTGTTCGTCACCGCGCGCGGCCGCGGCATGACGCGGGTGATGTTCTGGATGCTGGTGAAGAAGTACGCGGCCGCCGCCGGCATCACCGCGCCGCTGTCGCCGCACACACTGCGCCACGCCTTCGCGACCCACCTGCTGAACCACGGCGCCGACCTGCGCGCAGTGCAGATGCTGCTGGGGCATGCCGACATCTCCACCACCACGATCTACACCCACGTAGCGCGCGAAAGGCTCAAGCAACTGCACGCGCGGCACCATCCGCGCGGCGAGGCCTGACAATTCCGCCATTCCGGCCGAAAGAGACATCCACGATGACCACCGACCGATTCCTCGAAACCGCCGACTACAAGCTCTTTCCCTCGCCGCGCAACGTGCACCGCGTCGTCTTCGAACACCAGGTGTTCGTGCCGCAGCCCTATGCGCTGATCGACCTGCCGAGTTACGACCTCAACTCAAGGGCCGCTACAGTCTGTTCGCCGCCTGCAGGCTTTCCGATGGGAAGATGGGGCAGCTCGTGACGTTGGAGCAGGCGGAGGATGCGGCAAGGTTCAGGGCGAGGTTCGTTGCGGATTAGCACCATGCAACTGAAATACCACATGTTGTGTTTGACGCAACTACGAGAGCCCGTGACCGCTGGTCGTGAAGACCGATCTTCTGCGCACGACGGCTGGTGCGGTAGCGTCGTGGGCATGAACTCCTACTGACGTCTTCGTCGCTCGCGCACGGTTCGTGGGCGAAGTCTGTCCAGTCCGGGTAGGAGTCATGAGTAATGAACGTCGTTCCGACGATCGATGTCAGCCTGGTTCGGCGACTTGTAGCCGAACAGTTTCCACAGTGGTCACAGCTCGATGTCCGGCCGGTGGACTCGGACGGGTGGGACAACCGCTCGTTTCGCCTCGGTGACACGTTGAGCGCGCGGCTGCCCGGTGCCGCCGCCTATGCGCCGCAGGTCACCAAAGAGGTTCGGTGGCTGCCCGTTTTGTCCGATGCGCTGAGTCTGCCGATACCGGAAGTGGTCGGTGTCGGTGTTCCCGGCGACGGGTACCCGTTCCCCTGGACCATCCGTCGATGGATCGAGGGGACGCCGCTGACGGACGCCACCGGCGTCGACCGGAGGTTGATCGCGGTCGACCTTGCGGGGGTTCTTCGTGAACTGCACCGCCTGGAGCCTGCCGGACTCGTACCGGGGTCGCACAGTGCGGGACGCGGTGCGCCGTTGCAACAGTGGGACGAGCAGACACGGGACGCCGTGGCCGCTCTGCACGGTCGCATCGAGGCGAAGAGTGCTCTTCGCCCCTGGCAGGACGCGCTTGAGGCCCGCGCTGGAGCGGAGCGAGCCGTGTGGTTTCATGGCGACGTGGCACCGGGCAATCTGCTGGCCCGTGACGGTTATCTGTCGGCGGTGATCGACTTCGGACTTGCCGGGGTCGGCGACCCCTCGTGCGACCTCGCCATCGCCTGGACCTGGTTCGACGAGGACGCACGCGAGGCGTTCCGCGCCGCGCTTGGCACCGATGACGCGACCTGGCGGCGTGGCAAGGGCTGGGCGTTGTGGAAGGCCCTGGTCTCGCTCGACCACCCGCGGCATGCGAGCGAGTCCGCGCGCGCCCTCCGCGCACTCGGTGTGTTGCACGCACCCGCAGCGGAGAGGAGCACGACGTGAGCGGCATCGACCCCTCGGTCTTCTACGGCGCGGACGCGGCCAGCCGTTACGACGACACGAAGCGAGGCGACGAGGCCGACGCCTCGGCCCTCCTCGCCGGAGTCGCCGCAGGCCGGCCTGCGTTGGAGCTCGCCATCGGCCCTGGCCGTATCGCCCTTCCTCTCAGCGAACACGGAGTCGAGGTGCGTGGCATCGAGCTGTCCACCCACATGATCGACCGGCTTCGCAGCAAACCGGGCGGCGAGACGATCCCGGTCACGTGGGCAAAGCGGCCGCTATGGGGTCAGAAGCAGCGCCAGATTCCGCGGAGGTCACCGCCAGCAGCGCCTAGCCGCAATAATGCCGGGATGCAGCCCCTTCGCAACGCCCGCCTTCTCGCCCGCCTTGCGCTGGTGTGGTTTGTGTTGTACCTGGGCTCGGCGGCCGCCTCGCCGTTGCTGGCTGCACAAACCTTCGAACTGGTCTGCACCTCCGTGGGCATGGTGAAGGTCGTCATCAAGAGCGACAACGGCGAGCCTGTGGTGCACAAAGCCGCCATGGACTGCCCCCTGTGTGCACCGGGCGGCGCGCCGCCACCACCCGCTGTTGTGCTGAATGCCGTACCAGCCCAGCCGCTGGCCTATGCAACCTGGCCAGTCCCGGCTGCGCGCATTGCTGCGCTGACGGCTGCACCACTTCCCGCACGCGGACCACCCTCTTTTTCCTGAGAGCCGCTCACCCTGAGGCTGCTGCCCGCAGTCCTTCAGGCTGAGCGCTGAATCGTCGCGACCACCTGCCCGGCCCCGGCCGTCATGCCGTCCGCTGGCGTGTTTGCATCTCCCAAGGCTGCGCGGAGCCTTGCGAACCCCTTTCGAGCCTTCTCATGAAAAAGACCTCTTCCTTTCCCGCCCACGTTCGCCTGCGTCCTTCGGCCGCTGCCGTGTGCGCCCTCCTGGTCAACAGCAGCATCGGCGTGGCATTCGCGCAAGAAATGAGCCAGCTTCCGGCCATCACCGTCTTTGGCTCGTCCAGCGCGTCGGACTACGCCGCTGACGCCGCCGACAACACCACCAGGACCAACACGCCGCTGAAGGACTACCCCGCTTCCATCCAGGTCGTGCCCGGCGAAGTCCTGCGCGCCCGGGGTGTGACACGCACCGACCAACTCGCGGAAAACGTCAGCGGTGTATTGGCCGAAGCCAACTATGGCGGCAACGGCGCCACCTTCTTCAACATCCGGGGCTTCAGCGAAAGCAACGGCCTGCGCGACGGCTTCCGCAACTACGGCTACTACGCCTTCCGCGATGTTCAAAACATTGACCGGGTGGAGGTCTTCAAAGGCCCGGCCGGTGCACTGTACGGCGGCATTGGCGCGGTGGGTGGGTACATCAACACCGTCTCCAAGCGCCCCGAGCGCGAGAGCTTCGGCGAAGTAGGCAATAACGGCTGGCTCGTACGGCCTCGCACGCACCACCATCGACGTCAACCGGGCGCTGGACAACGACCTGAGCATCCGCCTGAATGCCGCCGTCGAGAGGAGCTCGGGCTTTCGCGATAACACGGGCTACGACTCCTGGTCCATCGCACCGGCCATCCGTTGGGACAATCGGCGCGGCACTTCGCTCACGCTGCTCACCGAGTTCAACCATCAGAAGCGAGATGGCTTCGACTTCGGCGTGCCAGCGGTGCAGAACTACCAGGACCTGTCGCGCACACGTTATTACGGACTGGCCAATGGCACATACCCCGGTGTTGCGGGCGACTACGGCAGGAACGACACCCAGGCAGCGACGCTGCTGTTTGAGCATACGCTCTCCGAACGCTGGAAGCTGCGTTTGGCCTCGCAGTACGGCAATGCCCGGCAACGCTCCACCCAGACCTTTCCCAACAGCACCACGGCTACGGGCAATTTGCTGGACTACTCGGTGTACAGCGGCACCGACGAGGGCTCGAAGCAATATGGTCTGCGCGCCGAACTTGTGGGCGACGTAGTCCTTGGCGGCTTGCAGCACGCACTGATGGCCGGTGTGGACTACGAGTTACCTGGAACAGGGCAGCCGGGGTTCACAGGTCTCCACCATGACGCTGGACCTCTTCAACCCGGGCTATGCGTCGGGACTGACGACGGGCGATCCGCTACTTTCGCACCAGGGCCGGGGCAAGGACTACGGGATCTACCTGCAGGACCAGGTAGCCTTGGACCCGCAGGTCAAGCTCATGGCCGGCCTGCGGGCCGACCGCTTCTCCAATCGGGCGCTGGAGAGCGATGCCGTGACGGGGCGCGGTCAGCAGTCGGCGCTCTCGCCCCGGCTGGGCGCGGTCTGGCAGCCCTGGGAGCGAACATCCTTCTTCGCCGACTGGAGCCGCAGCCACGCGCCGAACGTGGGCCACAGTGGCAGCAATATCACGTATGACGCCGAGGTGGCCGAGCAGTTCGAGGTCGGCGTGAAGCAGGACATTCTCCAGAACCGTCTGCGGGGGAGCGTGGCGGTGTTCGACCTGAACCGCAAGAACATCCTGACGACCGACCCGGCGAACCCGCTGCTGCAGGTGCTGAGCGGCCATCAGCGCAGCCGGGGTGTGGAAGTCGACTTGGCCGGGGCTATCACGAAGGGATGGCAGGCCATCGCCACCTATGCCTACACGGAAGCGACGGTGCGTGCCGACACAACCTTCCCGGTGGGCGACTCCCTGGCCAACGTGCCGCGCCACAGCGGCAGCCTGTGGAGCACCTATGAGTTCCAGTCGGTGCAGGGCCTAAAAGTGGGTGCAGGTATCTACCTGGTGGGGTCCAGGCAGGCCACCTTGCCTAATACTTTCAAGCTGACGGGCTATGCGCGGACGGATGCCATGGTGTCCTACCAACGCGGGCCGTGGAAAGCACAGCTGAACATCTTCAACCTGTTCGACCGCCGGTATTACACCGGTGGCTCTGCGGCGGTCTTCAACTACACGCTGAACCCGAGCCGACCGCTGTCGGCACAGGTCACCGTGTCATACCGATTCTGAAACCTGCAGACCAGGCTGGGCGGCGACGAGGGGAACTCAACTCGCGGATGTGCCCAATGCGGAGTGTCCGCTTCGGGCGCCAAATAGCCCTTGGCGCGCCGTAATACGTTGCGTCTGCGAGTCAGCACTTGCAGCGACGTTGCGGCGTTCAAAGCGGGGGGCAGGTGCCGTTCCAACGGAATGCACAACTGCAGCGAGAATCGCTGGCTTCGTCTTCGCGATCGTCCTCATGCCCCGCATCTCCCGCCGCCGCCTGCTCGGCGCCACCCTGCTGCCGCTGCTGCCTCTGGCTGCCTTCGCCCAGCCTGGAGCAGACTGGCCCGCCAAGCCGATCCGCATCGTCGTCGCCTATCCGGCCGGCGGCGTCAGCGACGCGGTTGCGCGGGCGCTGGCCGACAAGCTGTCGCTGCGGCTCGGCGTGCCCGTGGTCATCGACAACAAGGCCGGCGCCAGTGGCACTATCGGTGTCGATGCGGTGGCCAAGGCGGCGCCGGACGGCTATACGCTGGGCTTCTCGGCGATCAGTCCGTTGACGCTGAACCCGCACCTGGGCAAGTCGCCATTCGATCCGGCGCGCGACATCGCGTCGGTGGCCAGCGTCATGTATTCGCCGGTGCTGCTGGTGGCCACACCGTCGAGCACATCGCGCGACTTCCGCGCGCTGCTGGCCGAGGCCCGGGCCCGGCCGGGTGGCATCCGCTGGGCCACATCGGGCCTGGCGTCGCTCGGCCACATCATGCTGGCGCAGATCGAGAGCGGCGCCGGCGTGCAGATCACGCACGTCCCCTACAAGGGCGGTGGCCAGCAGATGAACGATGCGCTGGGCGGCCAGTTCGAGGTGCTGTCGACCAACGCCTCGCCGGCGCTGCTCCAGCATGTGCAGGCCGGCAGGCTGCGCCCGCTGGCCGTGGGAGCCGCGGCCCGGCTGGAGAGCCTGCCCGGGGTGCCGACGCTGGCCGAGCTGGGCCTGCCCGCGGCCAACCTGTCATCGCTGTTCGGCGTGCTGGCGCCGGCGCAGACGCCGGCGGCCGTCATCGAGCGGCTCAATGCCGGAATCAACCAGGCGCTGGCCCAGCCCGACCTGCGCGCCCGGCTGGTCGCCAGCGACAACGTGCCCACCGGCGGCACCGCCGCCGCGTTCGGTAGGCAGATCGCCGCGGAGTCGCAGGCCAATGCGCGGATCATCCGCGCCGCCGGCATCCGGGCCGAATAGCGCGGGCGGCGGCGCTGCGGGCGGGCGGCCCCGCGGCGGTCATGGCAGGAGCAGGGGGCGCGGCGCCGGCGCAGGTTCGCGGCCCGCGCGGCGCAGCGCCACGGCGTCGGCCTGCGCGAGCGAGGGCTCGCCGCGCGCCAGCCGGAACAGCCGCATCGTGTCGCGCACGCCCTGCACCTGCCCGTGGACCGACGAGGCCGCGGCGGCGAGCTGTTCGACCATGGCCGCGTTCTGCTGGGTGATGCCGTCGAGGTGCGCCACCGCCGCGTTGACCTGGGCGATGCCGTCCTGCTGCTCGGCGGCCGCGGTGCTGATCTCGTCGAGCACGCCGCGCATCCTGCCAACCGCGCCGAGCGCCTCGGCCATGCGCTCGCGCGCTTGTCCGGTGGTGCAGGCGCCCGAGGCGACCCGCTGCGACGATTCGGCGATCAGCGCCTTGACCTCGCCGGCCGCGGCCGTGGTCTTCTGCGCCAGCGTGCGCACCTCGGCGGCGACCACGGCGAAGCCGCGCCCGGCCTCGCCGGCGCGCGCGGCCTCCACGGCCGCGTTGAGCGCGAGGATGTTGGTCTGGAAGGCCACACCTTCGATCAGGCGGATGATGTCCTCGATGCGCCGCGACGATTCGGCGATGCCGGCCATCGATTCGCCCACGGCTTGCACCGCCTCGTTGCTGCGCTGCGTGACGGCAGAGGTCTCGTGCGCGAGCTCTGCGCCGCGCCGTGCCGAGTCCGCGCTGTTGCGCACCGTGCCGTGGATCTGCTCCATCGAGGCCGCGGTCTGCTGCAGGCTGCCGGCCTGGGCCTCGGTGCGCGAGGACAGGTCGTGGTTGCCGCTGCTGATCT
Source organism: Xylophilus sp. (assembly GCA_009914555.1). Classification (GTDB taxonomy): domain Bacteria; phylum Pseudomonadota; class Gammaproteobacteria; order Burkholderiales; family Burkholderiaceae_C; genus WNDY01. The sequence continues at coordinate 67,084 of WNDY01000011.1, read as the reverse complement.
CGGCGACCGCGGTCTCCAGGCTGCGCACTTCGTGGCGCACGTCGCGCACCACGGTGCGCAGGTTCACGCTCATCTGGGCCAGCGCCTGCTGCAGCCGGCCGGCCGGGCCGGCGGCGCCGGTGGCAACAGGGTGCGAGAGGTCGCCGGCGGCGAGCCGGTTGGCATCCTCGGTCAGACGCAGCAGGGGCAGGAGCGCGGCCCGGCGCACGGCGGTGAAGGCCAGCCCGGCCGCCGCCAGCGCCGCCCCGGCGGCCAGGTGCCACCAGCCGCAGAAGGCCGGCACCGCGGCCAGGCCGGCGGCCGCCAACTGGACCAGGAACAGCCGCGACGCCGGCGTGAACAGGCGCGCGGCGCGGGCGGCCGGCCCCCGCCGCACGGCCACGCCCTGCCGCAGCTGGTGCCGGATGCGGCCTGCGGCCGCCTCTTCGCGGATCGCCGCATAGAGCGCCTCGGCGTCCTGCACCGCCTGGCGGTCGGGCGCCGTGCGCACCGAGAGGTAGCCCACGACCTGCTCGCCGTCGCGCATCGGCGTGGCATTGGCCCGCACCCAGTAGTGGTCGCCGTCCTTGCGCCGGTTCTTCACGAGGCCGGTCCAGGGCAGCCCCTGCTGCAGCGTCTCCCAGAGATCGCGGAACGCCTCGGCCGGCATGTCGGGATGCCGCACGATGTTGTGCGGCTGGCCCAGCAGTTCGTCGCGTGTGAAGCCGCTGACCTGGACGAAGGCCGGGTTGCAGTAGGTGATGCGGCCCTGGAGGTCGGTGACGGAGACGAAAGTGTCGTCCGGCGACAGCGCGTGCTCGCGCTGCGTGACGGGGAGGTTGGTGCGCATGGGGAGACTCGTTCGGGTTCGGAAGGGTCAGGCGGCGCGGCCGTTCAGCCAGCGGGCCTGCAGTCCGGCCGCCGGCAGCGCCCGGTCATGGAGCCAGCCCTGGGCGGCGCCGCAGCCCAGCTCGCGCAGCCGCGCGGCCTGCGCCTGCGTTTCCACGCCTTCGGCCACGGTCCGCAGCCCGAGCGCGCGGGCCAGGCCGATCACGGCCGTGACGATGGCCAGGCTGCCGGCCTCGGCGAGCATGTCCCGCACGAAGGACATGTCGATCTTGAGCTTGGACACCGGCAGCATCTGCAGCCGCGCGAGGGAGGAATAGCCGGTGCCGAAATCGTCGATCGACAGCGCGAAGCCCGCGTCCATGAGCTGCGCCGCGATGCGCAGGGTTCTGTCCGGGTCGCGCATCCAGACCGATTCGGTGATCTCCAGCTCGATCGCGCGCGGGTGCGCGCCCTGTGCATGCACCAGCCGCTCGGCGCGGGCCGCGAAGGCTTCGTCGGCCAGCTGCGCCGCCGAGACGTTGACCGCCACGCGGGGCAGCGCGCAGGCGCCGCCGCGCGACCAGTCCCGCCACTGGCCGGCGGCGGTGGCGAGGGCCCAGTCGCCCAGCGCGCCGATCAGGCCGCGCTCCTCGGCGAGCGGAACGAACTCCGCGGGCGACACCCAGCCGAGCTCCTCGTCGTGCCAGCGCGCCAGGGCCTCGATGCCGACCAGGGCGCCGGTGGCGAGGTCCACCTGCGGCTGGTAGCGCAGTTCCAGCGCGTCCTGCCGCAGCGCCCGTTCCAGCCGCGCGGCCACGGTCCGGCTGCGCTCCAGGCGCAGGCCGAGGGCGGCGTCGTAGAACCGGATGCCGCCGCTGGCGCCGTGCCGCTTGGCCTGGTACATGGCGGCGTCGGCATGGCGCAGCAGGTCGTCGGCGCTCCGGCCGTGGCGCGGGTACACGGCCGCGCCGATGCTGGCCGCGGGCGTCCAGCGCGCCGTGCCCACCGTGGCCGGCTGCGCCAGCGCCTGCGCGATGCGCCGCGCCCATGGCTGCGGGTCCTCGCCCTCGGCCAGCGGGCGTGCGAGCATGAATTCGTCGCCGCCGAGGCGGGCGACGACGGCGCGGCGGCCGGCCGCCGCGCGGCAGCGCCGCGCCACCTCGGCGAGCACCGTGTCGCCGCCGGCGTGGCCATGGGTGTCGTTGACTTCCTTGAAGCGGTCGAGGTCGGCGAACAGCACGACGACGGCCTGCCGCCGGCGCTGCGCGCGGCCGAGCAGCGCATGGAGCAGCTCCATGCCGCGGGTGCGGTTGGACAGGCCGGTGAGCGCGTCCGTGTGGGCCAGCCATTCCATGCGCCGGCGGAGCTGCCGCCGCTCGGTGACGTCGAGCACGATGCCGTAGGCGCGGGCGGGCCGGCCCTGGTCATCGTGGAGCACGGTGCCCCGCAGTTCGACCCGGCGCGCCGCGCCGTCGCTAGCGGCCGCCGTGCGCAGCTCGACGTACAGGCGGCCGCCGGCGCAGGCACGCTCCCAGGCCGCCTCCAGGCGGGGCCGGTCGCCGGCATGCACGCACTCCAGCAGCTGCCTGCGCGGGCCGGGGGGCGTGGCATCGGGCCGCCCCATCAGCCGGGCGGCCTGCGGCGTGAAGTGGATGAGGCCATCGAACTGCAGGCGCCAGACGCCGACATCGGTGGCGGCCTGCAGGTCCTGCACCGATTCGTGCAGCCAGGTCTGCTCGCGCAGATCCATGAAGGTCAGCAGGACGGCGCGCGGCTGCCGCGGCCCGCCCGCGCCGCCGTCGCCGGCCGGCAGGGCATGGACGGCGACGTCCACCGGGACGGGCAGCGCCCGCTGCGTCGCGCGCAGTTCCAGCCGCTGCCGGGCCTGTCCCTGCTGCAGCGCCTGCCGCACGAGCGGCCCCAGGGCGGCCGTGTCGATCCACCGCGCCAGCGGGCCATGTTCGGCGGCGGCCGCCTCGGCGCTGAACAGGACGTCGAATGCGCGGTTGGCGAACACGGTTTCCAGCTCCGCCGTGGCCACGAGCGTGCCGTAGGGCAGGTGGGCGAAGGCCATGCCGTAGTCGCGCAGCCGCGCGACCAGCGCGTCGCGGTGGCCGATGTAGCTGCCGATCGCCAGCCCGATGTCGAGGAAGACGGCCTTGATGAAGGCCCGGAAGGCGGCGAGGTCGGGCGCCGGCTGTCCGGCGCCGCATCCGGCCATGCGCGGCAGGCACTGCGCGAGATAGTGGCTGTAGGCGCCGAGGTACCAGCCCGGCGTGAGGCCGACGCGGGCATGCGCCAGGCCCACGCGCCACCGCTCGGCCGCATAGTTTTCGTCGTACACGCCGGCGATCAGCGTGTGGAAGTAGCGCGACTGCGCGGCTTTCAGGCGTGCGAGCATGGCATCGTCGGCGATGAGCGCGCGGGCCTCCTCGAACGACAGCAGATGGCGATAGAACTCGTCCACCAGTCCCGGCACCTCGTCGCCGAGCGCCGCATGCCGGGCGCGCAGCGCCTGCTCGTCCTGCGCGGTGAGCGCCAGGAGTTCCTTGCGGCGCGCCAGATCCGGAATCGGTTCCACCCCCTTCCCTCCACGGTGCGGGGCCGCATGGACACGCCGACGCGGTCTCCACCGACTCCAAAATGTACGAATTAGTGTGTGTATGAATGAGTATACCCACCCAACAGTGGGGACGTGGCCCTTCCGACCTCCGACCCCCGCGTTCTCCTTGGCCGAAGGATCAAGGAGCTGCGCACGCTCCTGGGCATCACGCAGGAGGAGCTGGCCGAGCGCAGCAGCATGTTCCGCACCTACCTGAGCCGCATCGAGTCCGGGCGGGCCAATCCCACGCTGACTGCGCTGCATGTGCTGGCCGCGGCGCTCGGCGTGTCGGTGCAGGAGCTGCTGTTGCCGCCGGGAGCGGACGGGTCGGGCGCGCGGGTGCACAGCGCCAGCCCGGTGTCGCGCGGGCGCGCAGGCAGAGGATGAACGGCATCCCCCGAGCCGCTGCGCGGCGTTCGCGCCGTGGTTAGCCGCGACGGGAGGGAAGGGGGAGGAAGAGAGGGGGCTACTGCGCCGGGTCGCCCAGCGTCTCGGCCCAGGCCAGGGCCTGCAGGTGGGCCCAGTTGACCTGGCGGTTCGACAGGTGCAGCGCGTTGGCCGCGCGGGCGAACGCCTCGTCGTCCTCGCTCTCGCAGGCCAGGGTCAACTCCAGGAAGGGCGCGAACGGGCCCTTGCGGTGCAGCCGGGCGTCGAGTACCGGCTGGGGCAGGGCGATGGATTCCAGCGCCTGGTCCAGCGGCACGCCGAGCATGGTGTCGAGCAGCGAGAACACGCCGACCACGAAGGCGTTGTCGGCCTCTTCCTGCGGCAGCAGCTCGGCCGCCAGCAGCTCCATCAGCCGGCCGCGCACCACGGCCGTGGTGCCGACGGCCGGCGCCGGGCCGCCGGCGCGCACGGCGGTCAGCAGCAGCGCGGCCCAGCGGAACAGCTTCTTCAGGCCCAGGATCATCACCGCGTGGCGGCACGAGGTGATCTCGCACGACAGGCCGAAGCCCGACGAGTTGATGAAGCGCAGCAGGTTGAACGAGAGCGTCGGGTCGCGCTTGAGCAGTTCCTCGATCTCGGCCGAATCGGCGTTCCGGCGCACCAGGTTGATGAGCTGGATGATCGTCGCCTCGGCCGGTCGCACGGTGCGCGTCTTGACCAGGTCCGGCCTCGTGAACCAGTAGCCCTGGAACAGCTTGACGCCCAGCGAGCGCATGTGCTCGAACTGCTCGGCCGTCTCGACCTTCTCGGCCACCAGCGTGGCCTGCGAATGGGTGCGGGCGAAGCGCACCAGCGGCTCGGCCAGCTCAGGCTGGAAGGCCGTCATGTCGAGCTTGATGAAGGCCGCATGCGGCAGCCAGCTGGCATAGGCGCGGCGCAGCACCTGCTGGTCGAAGGCGAAGCGGAAGCCGCGCTGGCGCAGGTCGGCGAAGACGCTGGTGCGCGCCTCGATCTGCCCGGCCGTGGCGCCCTCGCCGAAGGTCGGAATCTCCAGCACCACCTTGTCCGGGTGGATCAGCTCCAGGTGGCCGCCGGCCAGGCTCTCGTGGGTGCAGTTGATGAAGACCGTCTTGCGGCCCACCAGCGCCTCGGTGCCGGCATACGACAGCGCGTTGAACAGCAGGGCGGCGTCGCTGGCGGCGGTGTGCGCGTCCTCGCGGGTGGAGCGGTCGAACAGCTCGTAGCCGTAGACGGCGCCCTGTTCGTCGACGATGGCCTGGCGGGCGATGACGACGGCGCTCTCGTCCCCGGAGGCGGCGCCGCCGGGCCGGGTGCCGTCCTGGGGGGCGGTGGTGGTCATGGTTGCCATGGCGTCTCCCGTGGGTTCGCTCAGGAAGAGGATGCGAGCTGGTCGGCCCAGGCCAGCGCCTGCAGATGGGCGCCGTTGATCTGCCGGCTGTCCAGGCCGAGCGCGGTGGCCGCGCGGGTGAAGGCCGCGTCATCGCCGGTCTCGCAGGCGATGGTGAGTTCGAGGAAGGGCGCGTACGGGCCCTCCTGGCGCAGCAGCGCGTCTTCCACCGGCCGGGGCAGGGCCAGCAGATCGACGGCCTTGTCCATCGGCATGCCGAGCATGGTGTCGAGCAGCGAGAAGATGCCGACCACGAAGGCATTGTCGGCCTCCTCGGCCGAGAGCTTCTGCAGCGCCAGCAGCTCCATGAGCCGGCCGCGCACCACGGCCGTGCTGCCGACCGACGAGGGCGCGCCGCTGGCGCGCGCGGCGGTCAGCAGCAGCGCGGCCCAGCGGAACAGCTTCTTCAGGCCCAGGATCATCACCGCCTGGCGGAACGAGGTGACCTCGCGCGCGAAGCCGAAGCCCGACGAGTTGATGAGCCGCATCAGGTTGAAGGCCAGGCCCGCGTCGTGCTTGAGCACGTCCTCGATCTCGGCCGTGCTGGCCTGGCGGCGCACCAGGTTGACGAGCTGGATGGTCGCGGCCTGCGACGGCGTGACCAGCCGCGCCTCGACCACCGACGGCCGCGCGAACCAGTAGCCCTGAAACAGCTGCACGCCCTGGCGCGAGACGGTCTCGAACTGCGCGGCCGTCTCGACCTTCTCGGCGATCAGCTCGGCCTGGCTGTGGGTCTGGGCATGGCGCACCACGGCCTCGATCTGCTCGGGCCGGACCAGGGCGAGGTCGATCTTGATGTAGTCGGCCAGCGGCAGCCAGGGCCGGTAGGCGCGGTGCAGCACCGTGTGGTTGAAGGCGAGCTGGAAGCCGCGCTGGCGCAGTGCGGCCAGCGGCTGCACCCGGCCTTCGATCTCCTCGGGCGCCAGCGTGTCGAGCGGCGGGATCTCCAGCACCACGCGGTCGGGGTTGATCAGCTCCAGGTGGCCGCCCATCAGGCTGTTGTGGGTGCAGTTCACGAAGATCAGCAGCTTGCCGATCAGGTCCTCGGTGCCGGCGTGCGACAGCGCGCTGAACACCAGGGCGACATCGCTGGCGGCGGTGTGGGTGTCGGCCTGCATCGAGCGGTTGAACAGCTCGTAGCCGATGACCGCGTGCTGGGCGTTGACGATGGCCTGCCGCGCGATGACCGCGCCACCGATGCCGCCGGCCGGGCTGGCGCCCGGCGCAGGCCCGAAAGGGAGGGGGGCGGGCGGAAGGCTCATGGTCATCGTTCTTGTTGTCGGGCGGTCATTCTACGGGCCGGGGCTTCAGCGGGCCGCGGCCTGCAGCGCGTCCAGCTCGGCTTCGCTGAAGCCCGCGGCCCGGCGCGCCGGCAGGTTGAAGGGCCCGGGCTGACGCGGCGCATCGTGGGTGCGGGCCAGCTCGGCATAGGCGGGCACCACGTCCAGGCCGCGCCGCTCGCAGAGCCAGGCGAACCAGCGGTTGCCGATGGCCACGTGGCCGATCTCGTCGCGCAGGATGATGTCGATGATGGCGGCGCCGGCCGCGTCGCCCGCCGAGGCCAGCTTGCGCCGCACGGCCGGGGAGGCGTCGAGGCCGCGGGCCTCCATGGTCCGCGGCACCAGGGCCACGCGGGCCAGCACGTCGTGCTTCGTGCGCTCGGCCATCTCCCAGAGCGCGTTGTGGGCCGGGAAGTCGCCGTACGCATGGCCGAACGTGGCCAGGTGGTCGCGCAGCAGTTCGAAATGCAGCGCTTCCTCCTGCGCCACGCGGGCCCAGTCGCGGTAGAAGCCGTCCGGCAGGCCGGCGAAGCGCCAGGCGGCGTCGGCGGCCAGGTCGATGGCGTTGAGTTCGATGTGGGCCAGGGCATGCAGCAGTGCCGCGCGGCCTTCGGGCGTGGCCGGCGAGCGGCTGCGCACCTGGGTGTGCGGCACCAGCGCGGGCCGCGCCGGGCGGCCGGGAATGCCGGCGGGCTCGGCCAGCGCGTCGGCTGCGCCGGTGGGCAGCCGCAGGTCGAGCGCGCGGGCGAGCCGTGCCTTGGCGCCGGGATCGGGTTCGAGGAGGATGGCGAGCGCCGCTTCGCGCAGGGTGGTCATCCTTACAATTCTAGGTTCCCGCCCCATATACGACGACCTGCTCCAGGAGACCTTGCCCATGGCGATCTACGAACTCGACGGAACCGCGCCCCGCATCGCCGGCAGCGCCTGGGTGGCCGAGAGCGCCGCAGTCATCGGCGACGTGGCGCTGCATGCCGACGCCAGCGTCTGGCCCGGCGCGGTGCTGCGCGGCGACACCGACGCGATCACCGTGGGCGAGGGCTCCAACATCCAGGATGCGAGCGTGCTGCATGCCGACCAGGGCCAGCCGCTGCTGATCGGCCGCCGTGTCACCGTGGGCCACCAGGTCGTGCTGCATGGCTGCACCATCGGCGACGAGTCGCTGATCGGCATCGGCGCCATCGTGCTCAACGGCGCGCGGATCGGCCGCCACTGCCTGGTGGGTGCAGGCGCGCTCGTGACCGAGGGCAAGGAGTTCCCCGACGGCTCCATGATCCTCGGCAGCCCGGCCCGCGCGGTGCGCCCGCTCACGCCCGAGCAGATCGAGGGGCTGCGCCGCAGCGCGCAGCACTATGTCGACAACGCCCGCCGCTTCACGGCGGGCCTGCGCCGGATCGGCTGACGGTCCGTTCCTGCGCAGTTTTTTCCCGAGAACCTCCCGCGTGTCCGAACTTCACAAATTCCTCTTCGACGGCCTGCCGGTGCGCGGCATGCTCGTGCGCCTGACCGGCGCCTGGGCCGAGATCCTGCGCCGCCGCGCGGCCAACACCGCCACCGGCGCCTATGCGGTGCCGGTGCGCGAACTGCTGGGCGAGATGACGGCGGCCGGCGTGCTGATGCAGGGCAGCATCCAGTTCGACGGCGCGCTGGTGATGCAGATCTTCGGCGACGGCCCGGTCAAGGTGGCCGTGGCCGAGGTGCAGCCCGACCTGAGCCTGCGCGCCACCGCCACGCTGGTGGGCGGGGTGCCCGAGGCCGCGGCGCTCGGTGACCTGATCAACGCCCACGGCAGGGGCCGCTGCGCCATGACGCTGGACCCGCGCGACAAGCTGCCGGGCCGGCAGGCCTACCAGAGCATGGTGCCGCTGGTCGATGCCGACGGCCGACGGCTTCAGAACTTCGGTGCCATGGTCGAGCACTACCTGCGCCAGAGCGAGCAGCTCGACACCCGCATCGTGCTGGCCGCCGACGACCACGTGGCCGCCGGCCTGCTGGTGCAGCGCATGCCGCTCGAAGGCCAGGCCAACCTCGGCGGCGGATCGGAGGAGGCCGACGAGCACTTCAACCGCATCGCCACGCTGGCGGCGAGCCTGACGCGCGAGGAACTGCTGACGCTCGACGCCGACACCATCCTGCGCCGCCTGTTCTGGGAGGAAAAGCTGGTGCGCTTCGAGCCGCGCGCCGGCATCCACGGGCCGCACTTCGCCTGCACCTGCAGCCGCGAGCGCGTGGCCGCGATGATCCGCGGGCTGGGCCGCGAGGAGGCCGATTCGATCGTCGCCGAGCGCGGTGACATCGAGGTCGGCTGCGAGTTCTGCGGTGCACAGTACCGCTTCGATGCGGTCGATGCGCAGCAGATCTTCACCGGCGCGGCCGAGCGTCCGCCCGGGACGCAGGCGGTGCAGTAAGGGGGTATGGGCCGGTAGCGGATACTCATTGCCGGCTGCGGGTTTATACTCCTCCCTCCATGATCTTCAGAAGCTGTAGCGCGCGGTCACCTTGAGCTTGCGTGGCTCGCCGCAGCCGTCGGTGGCGTATTGCGTGGAGTAGCACACGCTCGCACCGGTGCGCCAGCGGTGCCATGGCCCGCCGAACTGGTAGGTGGTCGACAGCTTGAGCATGTTCTGCGGGTTGGTCGCCGTGACCAAGCGCCTGCCGATGTTGGCGGCATTGGCGTCGCGTTGGGCTTGATGATGTTGCCGTCGGTGCCCTTGGCCGTCTGCGGGTTGAAGATGTCCGTGTAGCTGGCGTAGACCGTGTGCTGGCTGTCGACGTCGTAGGTCAGCCCGGTATAGCGGGTCGCGTTGCGGTTGACCTTGTAGCTGCCGGTGCCGCTGCGGTTCCCGTGTCGAGCGACTGGCGCGTGGCGCTGGCCACCACTTGGTGCTTGCGGCCGAACAGCTCGACCGGCCCGCGCACCGAGGCGTCGTAGTTCTCGCTGCGGTACTGGCGAACTGGCTGGAGATCATCCGGCAATGATGCCAAACCTCAGCTGCCGCCGCCCGCCGCGGCTAGTGCGACGGATGCAGCAGGCCGTGGAACAGCCGGCGTTCGCAGTGCGGGTCGCTGCACTCCTCGCAGCGCCAGGGCCGCGCGGCTGCAAGCCGCAGCGCATCGGGGGTGGCAAAGCCGAGCGCGGCGAGGGCGTTGCGGCTGCGGGCCTCGCCGCTTCCATACACTATCCTGTATTCTGCCAAAGCACTTGCCAGTTGCGCGCGCAAGACACTATCCTGGCGAGAGTATACGGGACCGAAGGACGCCAGATCCAGGCCGCAGAGCAGGATGGCATCGGGGCGGGGCGCGGCCAGCACGGCTTCCAGCGGCGGATCGTCGTCCACCTGGCAGGGCCGGCCGTCGTGCGCCAGCAGATTGCGCAGCTCGCGCGCCAGCCGGGTCTTGCCGCTGCGGGCGGCGCCGAGCACGGCGATGCTGCGCACGAGGGTAATGAATCACGGACGGCCCTGCGCACGCGGGTGCGCGGGCGGGCTCACTTGGTGATCTGCACGAAGATCTCGCCGGGCTTGACCATGCCCAGCTCGCCGCGTGCTTTGTCCTCGACCATCTCCAGGCCGTCCTGCAGGTCGCGCACCTCGGCTTCGAGGCGCTCGTTGGCCTGCCGGGCCTGGGCGTTGGCGGTCCTCTGGGCGTCGAGCCTGCGCTGCATCTCGGCCACGTCGGGAATGCTGCCGCGCCCCGTCCACAGCTGGACGTGGATGAGCGCGAGCAGCAGCAGCAGCACGAGGGGAATGAAGCGCGAACCCATGCGATGCCGGCAGCGTCAGCAGACCGCGGTCAGGCCGGTGGTCACTTCAGGTTGTAGAACGCGTCGCGGCCGGGGTAGTGCGCGATCTCGCCGAGGTCTTCCTCGATGCGCAGCAGCTGGTTGTACTTGGCGATGCGGTCGCTGCGCGAGAGCGAGCCGGTCTTGATCTGGCCGGCGTTCAGGCCGACGGCGATGTCGGCGATGGTGCTGTCCTCGGTCTCGCCGGAGCGGTGCGAGATCACGGCGGTGTAGCCGGCGCGCTTGGCCAGCTCGATGGCGGCGAAGGTCTCGGTCAGCGTGCCGATCTGGTTGATCTTGATGAGAATCGAATTGGCGATGCCCTTGTCGATGCCTTCCTTGAGGATCTTGGTGTTGGTGACGAACAGGTCGTCGCCGACGAGCTGGACCTTCTGGCCCAGGCGCTCGGTCAGGTGCTTCCAGCCGTCCCAGTCGCCTTCGGCCATGCCGTCCTCGATGCTGACGATCGGGTACTTGTCGACCCAGGTCGCGAGCACGCTGGTCCACTCCTCGGCGGAGAGCACCAGGCCTTCGCCTTCGATGTGGTACTTGCCGTCCTTGTAGAACTCGCTGGCCGCGCAGTCCAGGCCCAGCACGATCTGCTCGTCGGCGGTGAAGCCGGCCTTCTCGACGGCTTCGAGGATCAGCTGGATCGCCGATTCGTGGTTCTCGACGCTCGGCGCGAAGCCGCCTTCGTCGCCCACGGCGGTGGAGAAGCCGCGCTCGTCGATGATCTTCTTGAGCGCGTGGAACACCTCGGCGCCGTAGCGCAGGGCTTCGCGGAAGCTCGGCGCGCCCACCGGGATGATCATGAATTCCTGGATGTCGAGCGTGTTGTTGGCATGCGCGCCGCCGTTGATGACGTTCATCATCGGCACCGGCAGCTGCAGGCTGCCCGTGCCGCCGAAGTAGCGGTACAGCGGCAGGCCCGATTCCTCGGCCGCGGCGCGTGCCACGGCGAGCGACACGGCCAGCGTGGCGTTGGCGCCCAGGCGGCTCTTGTTGTCGGTGCCGTCGAGGTCGATCAGCGTCTTGTCGAGGAAGGCCTGCTCGGCGGCATCGAGGCCCAGCACGGCTTCGGAGATTTCGGTGTTGATGTGTTCGACCGCCTTGAGCACGCCCTTGCCGAGGTAGCGGCTCTTGTCGCCGTCGCGCAGCTCGATCGCCTCGCGGCTGCCGGTGGAGGCGCCCGAGGGCACGGCGGCGCGGCCCATCACGCCCGATTCCAGCAGCACGTCGCATTCGACGGTGGGGTTGCCGCGGCTGTCCAGCACTTCGCGGCCGACGATGTCAACGATGGCGCTCATGGATGTTCTCTTTTCCTTTGGATGTAGTGATGCGTGGTGGGTTCAGGCCTGGAAGTCGTCTTCGAGAAAGCCGTTCTTCTTGGTGATGTCGTCGAGCGCGACGAGCGTTTCGAGCAGCGCCTGCATGTGCCTGAGCGGCACCGCGTTCGGGCCGTCGGACAGCGCCTTGGCCGGGTCGGGGTGCGTTTCCATGAAGAGGCCCGCGACGCCCACGGCCACGGCCGCGCGCGAGAGCACCGGCACGAATTCGCGCTGGCCGCCACTGGAGGTGCCCTGGCCGCCGGGCAGCTGCACGCTGTGCGTGGCGTCGAAGACGACCGGCGCGCCGGTCTCGCGCATGATCGCGAGCGAGCGCATGTCCGAGACCAGGTTGTTGTAGCCGAAGCTCGCGCCGCGCTCGCAGGCCATGAAGACGTCGTCGGGCAGGCCCTTCTCGCGCGCGGCGGCGCGGGCCTTGTCGATCACGTTCTTCATGTCGTGGGGCGCGAGGAACTGGCCCTTCTTGATGTTGACCGGCTTGCCCGACTGGGCCGCGGCGCGGATGAAGTCGGTCTGGCGGCACAGGAAGGCCGGCGTCTGGAGCACGTCGACCACCTTGGCGGCCTCGGCGATGTCTTCCTCGGTGTGCACGTCGGTCAGCACCGGCACATCCAGCTCGCGCCGGACCTTGACCAGGATCTCCAGGCCCTTCTCGCGGCCGGGGCCGCGGAAGCTGGTGCCCGAGGACCGGTTGGCCTTGTCGAAGCTGCTCTTGAAGATGAACGGGATGCCGAGCGCCGCCGTGATCTCCTTCAGGCGGCCGGCGGTGTCGAGCTGGAGCTGTTCGCTCTCGACCACGCAGGGGCCGGCGATCAGGAAGAAGCGGCGGTCGAGGCCGATGTCGAATCCGCAGAGTTGCATGGCGTCAGGCCTCCAGCTTGAGCGGCGCGGTGGTCTCGTCGTCCGCGGCCGCAGGCGCCGGCGCGGCGGCGGGCGCCGCAGCCTTCTGGTGCGCGAGGGCCGCGGCGATGAACGCATTGAACAGCGGATGGCCGGCCCACGGCGTGGACTTGAACTCGGGGTGGAACTGCACCCCGACGAACCACGGATGCACGCTCTGCGGCAGCTCGACGATCTCGGTCAGGTGCTCGCGCTGGGTCCGCGCCGAGATCACGAGGCCGGCCTCCCGCAGCCGGTCGAGGTAGTGGACGTTGGCCTCGTAGCGGTGGCGGTGGCGCTCGGTGACCACGTCGCCGTAGATCCGGTGGGCGAGCGTGCCGGGCTGCACGTCGGAGCTCTGCGCGCCCAGGCGCATGGTGCCGCCCAGGTCGGAACTCGCGTCGCGCGTCTGGATGGTGCCGTCGGCGTCCTTCCACTCGGTGATCAGCGCGATCACCGGCTCCTTCGTATCGGGGTCGAACTCGGTGCTGTTGGCATCCTTCAGGCCCGCCGCGTGGCGCGCGAACTCGATCGTCGCGACCTGCATGCCCAGGCAGATGCCCAGGTAGGGGATCTTGTGTTCGCGGGCATGGCGGGCTGCGCAGATCTTGCCCTCCACGCCGCGCACGCCGAAGCCGCCGGGCACCAGCACCGCGTCGTAGCCGCCAAGCTGGACCACGGTCTGCGGCGTGATCGTCTCGGAGTCGATGTACTCGATCTTCACGCGCGCATGGTTCTTCATGCCGGCGTGGCGCAGCGCTTCGTTGAGCGACTTGTAGCTGTCCGACAGTTCGATGTACTTGCCCACCATCGCGATGGTGACCGTGTGCTGCGGGTTCTCGGTCTCGTGCACCAGGTCGTCCCAGCGGCGCAGGTTGGCCGGCGGGGTGTTCAGGCGCAGCTTGTCGCAGATGAGGCCGTCGAGGCCCTGCTCGTGCAGGATGCGCGGCACCTTGTAGATGGTGTTGACGTCCCACATGCTGATCACGCCCCATTCGGCGACGTTGGTGAACAGCGAGATCTTGCTGCGCTCGTCGTCGGGGATGCGGCGGTCGGCGCGGCAGAGCAGGGCGTCGGGCTGGATGCCGATCTCGCGCAGCTTCTGCACCGTGTGCTGCGTGGGCTTGGTCTTCAATTCGCCGGCCGCGGCGATGTAGGGCACGTAGGTCAGGTGCACGAAGGCCGTGTTGTTCGGCCCCAGGCGCAGGCTGAGCTGGCGCACGGCTTCGAGGAAGGGCAGCGACTCGATGTCGCCGACCGTGCCGCCGATCTCGACGATGGCCACGTCGACCGCGCCGGGCGTGCCGACGCCGGCGCCGCGCTGGATGTATTCCTGGATTTCGTTGGTGACGTGCGGTATCACCTGCACCGTCTTGCCGAGGTAGTCGCCGCGGCGCTCCTTCTCGAGCACCGACTGGTAGATGCGGCCGGTGGTGAAGTTGTTGGCGCGGCCCATGCGCGTCTCGATGAAGCGCTCGTAGTGGCCGAGGTCGAGGTCGGTCTCGGCGCCGTCGTCGGTGACGAAGACCTCGCCGTGCTGGAACGGGGACATGGTGCCCGGGTCCACGTTGATGTACGGGTCGAGCTTGATAAGGGTGACTTTGAGACCCCGCGATTCGAGGATCGCGGCAAGGGAGGCTGAGGCGATTCCCTTGCCCAGGGAAGACACCACACCGCCGGTGACGAAGACGAATTTGGTCATGTCTTGGAGGAGGTGGGAAATCGGGATTATAGGGGGCCGCTTCCGCACGGCGCAGGCCGTGCGGCCCTCTGCTACATTGCGCGCCATGACCGAGCTTGCCGGCAAACACATCGTCCTGGGCCTCAGCGGAGGCGTGGCCTGCTACAAGTCGGCCGAGCTGTGCCGGCAGCTCATCAAGCTCGGCGCCACGGTGCAGGTGGTGATGACCGAAGCGGCCACGCAGTTCATCACGCCGGTGACGATGCAGGCGCTCTCCAACCGGCCGGTCTACGTGTCGCAGTGGGACGGCCGCGAGGCCAACAACATGCCGCACATCAACCTGAGCCGCGAGGCCGACGCCATCGTCGTCGCGCCGGCCAGCGCCGACTTCGTCGCGCAGCTGGTGCAGGGGCGCGCCGACGAACTGCTCGCGCTGCTGTGCCTGGCGCGGCCGAGCAGCCATGTGCCGCTGCTGCTCGCGCCGGCCATGAACCGCGAGATGTGGGGCCACCCGGCCACGCAGCGCAACCTGCGCCAGGTGCAGGCCGACGGCGCCACCGTGCTCGGCGTGGGCTCGGGCGAGCAGGCCTGCGGCGAGACCGGCGACGGCCGCATGCTGGAGCCCGCCGAGATCGCCGAGGAACTGGTCGCCTTCTTCCAGCCCAAGCGCCTGGCCGGCCAGCGCGTGCTCATCACGGCCGGGCCGACCTTCGAGGCCATCGATCCGATCCGCGGCGTGACCAACCATTCCTCCGGCAAGATGGGTTTCGCCATCGCCCGTGCCGCGCGCGAGGCGGGTGCCGAGGTGGTACTGGTCGCGGGCCCGGTGCACCTGCCCACGCCGCGCGGCGTGCGCCGCATCGACGTGCAGTCGGCCGCCCAGATGCGCGATGCCGCGGTGGCCGAGGCCGCGCGCGCCACCGTCTTCATCGCCACGGCCGCCGTGGCCGACTGGCGCCCCGCCGAGCCGAGCCGCCAGAAGATCAAGAAGGACGGCAGCGGCCGCATGCCGGTGCTGCACTTCGTCGAGAACACCGACATCCTCCACACCGTCGCCCAGGGCGAACGCGCCCGCTCCGGTGCGCTGTTCTGCGTGGGCTTCGCGGCCGAGAGCCACGACCTGCTGGCCCATGCGCGGGCCAAGCGCGAGCGCAAGGGCATCCCGCTGCTGGTCGGCAACATCGGCCCGGCCGCATTCGGGCAGGACGACAATCAGCTGCTGCTGGTCGATGCGCAGGGCGTGCGCGAGTTGCCGCGCGCATCCAAGCTCACGCTGGCGCGCGACCTGGTGGCCGACATCGCCGCGCGGCTGGCGGCCCCACCGGTGCCCCAGCCATGACCCATCCGCTCGGCGACACCCCACCCAACGGCGACTTCGCCCGCTATGTGGACCAGCTCATGCGCGAGGCCGAGCGCCGGGTGCACCATCCCGCGCCGCCGGCCCGGCCGCCCGTGCCCGCGCAAGCGGCTGCACGGCCTGCGGCGGCAGCCGCGTCGCCCGCCACCGCAACGGCCGCTCTGAAAGTGCCGGGTGCCGGCGCGCCGTTCTGGCTCGCGGCGCGGTGGGTCTTCGGGCTGTGGCTCGTCCTGAAGCTGGCCGGACGGGCCTATCCGCCGCTGGCGCCATGGGGCACGCCGCTGGCGCTGCTGGCGCCGGCCGGCTGGTGGGGCCTGCACAGGCTGCGCCAGCGCGGCGGGCTGGCCGGCCTGTTCGGCACGCCGCAGTGGCGCGCGCTGATGAAGCAGTACGACGCGCAGAATCCCCCGGCTGCGCGGCGCGGCCGGCGCAGGTAGCCCCGGCCCCTTGCCTTTTCCCGCTGCCCGGCCCGGAGGCCGGGCATGTTCCTTCCCCCTTCCGTTTCGTGCCATGAACATCGACGTCCGCATCCTCGACCCGCGCATCGCCCGGCAGCTGCCGGCCTATGCCACGCCCGGCAGCGCCGGCCTGGACCTGCGCGCCTGCCTGGATGCGCCGCTGGTGCTGGAGCCCGGCGCCACGCACCTTGTGCCGACGGGCATCGCCATCCACCTGGCCGATCCGGGCTATGCCGCGCTGATCCTGCCGCGCTCGGGCCTGGGCCACAGGCACGGCATCGTGCTGGGCAACCTCGTGGGCCTGATCGACAGCGACTACCAAGGCCAGCTCATGGTCAGCGCCTGGAACCGCGGCGCGGCCGCCTTCACCATCGAGCCGCTGGAGCGCATCGCCCAGCTGGTCGTCGTGCCGGTGGTGCAGGCCCGCTTCAACGTGGTGGAAGACTTCACCACCGCGTCGGCGCGCGGGCAGGGGGGCTATGGATCGACCGGCAAGGCCTGAGGCCGCTGCGTCGTCCACATCCTACTCTCGGCCGCCTGATCCTCCGACGCGTCGATGCGGGTGCCAAGCCTCTGCGGCTACCATGTGCAGGCGTCCAATCGACCCATGACCCGGCGTGCGCGCCGGATGTCCGTTCCTCAGCGAACGCCAGATCCAAGGATTTCACCATGGCCTCGACCTTCATCCGCTCTGCCGCCGTCGTCGCAGCAGTAGCAGCCACCCTCGGCCTGACCGCTTGCGTCGACCCGTACTACTACAACCGCGGGTACGACAACCGCGGCTATCCGCCGCCGGCGCCCGTGTCGCAGGCCCCGGTGTACGACAACGGCGGTGCCTATGCCGAATACGGCCGCGTCGCCAACATCGAGACCTTCTCGACCGAAAACGGCCGCCGCCCCTCCGGCGCCGGCGCCATCATCGGCGCCGTGCTCGGCGCCGTGGTGGGCAACCAGATCGGCCACGGCGGCGGCCGGGCGCTGGCCACCGGCGTGGGTGCCGTGGGCGGCGCCGTCGCCGGCAACCAGATCGAGGGCAACCAGCGCGGCGGCGGCTACACCACCACCTACCGCATCTCGGTGCAGCTCGACAACGGCGGCTACCGTGCCTTCGACGTGCCCTCGCCGGGCGACCTGCGCCAGGGCGATCGGGTGCGCGTGGTGGGCAACCAGCTGCAGCGCGTCTGACACGCTCTGCAAGAGGCAGGGGTATGCCCCTGTAGCGCGCGGCTGCTGTGCGCTACGGGGTCATACCCCTCGGTGTTTCTGGCTGTGGCGCCGCTCAGTGCAGCGTATCGTTCCCTGACGCCTGCGCCTGGATGCGGAAGAAGCCGGTGCCGGCCGTGCCGCTGCCGACCTCGTCTTCCGTCGCCTCGCGGATGCCCGCCACCTTCAGCCGCAGCCGCAGCGCGATGCCGGCCAGCGGGTGGTTGCCGTCGAGCACCACATGCTCGGGGTAGATCTCGGTGACGGTGTAGAGCGCGTCGCGCGGCGCATCCGGATTCGTACCGGCCGGCAGGGCCGTGCCGTCGAAGGTCATGCCTTCTTCCAGCTCTTTCGGGAACAGCGCGCGCGGCTCCAGGAAGATGAGCCGATCGTCGTAGTCGCCGAAGGCTTCCTGCGGCTCCAGGTGCAGCTCGATCACGGCGCCCAGGCCGTGCCCCTGCAGCGCCTCGTCGATCTTGGGCAGCAGGTCGTCGCCGCCCACGAGGAATTCGACCGGCTCGGCCAGCACGTCCAGCTCCTCCCCGAGCGTGTCCTTGAGTACCCAGGTCAGCGCGACCACGCATTGCGATGTGATTTCCATAGGACAATTCTCGCAGATGGACACTTCCCAACGGCTGCCGCTGCTCGGCGGCCTCTCTCCCCGCACCTTCATGGCCCGCCACTGGCAGAAGAAGCCGCTGCTGGTGCGCCAGGCCATTGCCGGCTTCACCGCGCCGCTGGCGCGCGCCGAACTGTTTGCGCTCGCGGGGGAGGAGGGCGTCGAGTCGCGCCTGATCCGCCAGCAGGGCGGCGGCTTCCAGCTGCGCCACGGCCCGTTCGCGCGGCGCGCGCTGCCGCCGCTCGCCCAGCGCGCATGGACGCTGCTGGTGCAGGGTGTGGACCTGCACGACGAGCGCGCCCATGCGCTCCTGCAGCAGTTCCGCTTCGTGCCCGAGGCCCGGCTCGACGACCTGATGGTGAGCTATGCCACCGACGGCGGCGGCGTCGGTCCGCACTTCGACAGCTACGACGTCTTCCTGCTCCAGGCCCACGGCCGGCGGCGCTGGCGCATCGGCCGCCAGCGCGACCTCGCGCTGCGCGACGACCTTCCGCTGAAGGTGCTGGCGCATTTCGAGCCCGAGCAGGAGTTCGTGCTCGAACCCGGCGACATGCTCTACCTGCCGCCGCGCTATGCCCACGACGGCATCGCCGAAGGCGAGTGCATGACCTGGTCGATCGGCTTCCGTTCGCCCGGCACCGGTGAACTGGCGCGCGAACTGCTCCAGCGCCTGGCCGAGGACGCGTCCGATGCCGTGGGCGACCGGCTCTACCGCGACCCGCAGCAGCCGGCCGTGGACGCGCCGGGCGCCATCCCGCCGCAACTCCACGCCTTCGCCGCCGACGCCCTGCGCCGTGCGCTGGCCGAGCCGCGCGACCTGGCCCGCGCGCTGGGCGAATACCTCACCGAGCCCAAGGCCAACGTCTGGTTCGAGCCGGTCGAGCCGGTGCTGGCGCTGCCCTCCGAAGGCGTGGCGCTGGACCGCCGCACCCGCATGCTGTACGACGCCGACCACATCTTCATCAACGGCGAGAGCTACCGCGCGGCCGGCCGCGACGCGGTGCTGATGCGCCGGCTGGCCGATGCGCGCCGGCTCGGTCCCGGAGATCTGGCGCGTGCCAGCGCCGCGGCCCGTGGGCTGCTGCTGCAGTGGCTGGAAGACAGCTGGGTCGTCGCGGCCTGATGGGCCGCCGGCGGCCGCGCCGCGGCGGTTGAACTGGCTTACAGTCGCAGGCATGCCAAGGACAAACCCATCCGCCTTGCGCGCCGGGCCCTGGCGCGGCGTCCTGCTCGCGGCCGGCGCCGCGCTGTGCACCGCCGCCGTCCAGGCCCAGTGCTCCACGGTCTACGACCGCGCAGGTGCCGTCGTCTACGAGTCCCCGCAGACGCCGGTGGACCTGCGCCTGCAGCTGGGCGACACCGTGCCGCCGCGCTTCGGCCCCGGGGCAACCCTGGTGTTCACGCTGCACCAGGTGGACTCCTGCGGGCGCAGCGGCACCGGCGCCACCAGCGGCTACCAGGCCGATGCCGCCGGGCTGCGCCCCACGGGTCGACGCGGCGGCGATCACCGGGCCGGCGTCTTCCGGCGCGCCGCCGGCGCAGGCCCTCCGCTGACCGGGGCCTGCCCCTTCCTCACGGCACAGGGTTATCCGCTGATTGCCCGGTTTCGCGGCGGTATATTTGGCTCCATGAAAGAAACAAACTGGAAAGACACGGCGGTGGTGCCGGGCCGGGCCATTTTGTGCACCGTGCTGTTCAGTGCCGCAGTGGCGGGGCTGCTGGCCTGGATGATGGAGTCCGCTCCGCTGTGGCTGCTGCTGCTGATCCTGCTGCTGCCGGTCTCCATCGTCGTCGGCTTCTTCCATGACCAGGAGGCCGCCGGGCAGCGGCGGGCCGCCGACGAGCGGGCCCTGGAACACTGGTCCGAGTCCCGCCAGCCTCCGCAGCACTGACCCGGGGGGCGCCGCCTTGCGGCAGTGGCGCTCGTCCTACACCGGCATGCCGCATCTCCTGTTTAGCTGCTGCGCATGCGCCGCCGGCCCGGCGCTGCAAGGAGATGCCCATGCCTGTATTCAAAGGACGTGTCGCCACGAGCGGCGCCTTGCTGCGCCGCCCCCGTGTGCGTGCCGACCGGGGGGTCGCGCGCTTCGGCTGGCAGGCCCGCGCGACCAACTGGCGGTCCGCCAACCTTTCACCGTGCTCGCTCAAGAGCTGCGACCCCTGCAAGCCGCTGAGCCGCCGCACCCAGCCCGGCAGGACCATGGCCTACCGAGTGACCCGTGCGCAACGCCGCCGCCAGGGCGGCGGCGTGGGTTGAGAAGCAGGAACTGCGAGGTCAGTTGCTGGCGTGCCAGCGCCTCGCTCCTTGTCCCCCTTGGGGACGGGCCGGGCGCAGCCCGTCCCCGGGGCGCGCTCAGGTTCGAAAGTCGAAGTAGGCGTCCTCCGATTCGCCCAGCCCCTGGAAGCCGGCCGTCTGCGCCGCGCGCACGGCCGCCTGCCAGCGCTTGAGCGTGGCGATGTCCTCCTCGGCCACCGCGCCGTCGGAATCCTGGAGCGACTGCATCAGCAGCAGCGCGTCGGCCGCGGCGCCGTGGCCGCCCAGGCCGCGCTCCAGCGCGCGGATGTAGCGGGCCTCGGCCTTGAGCCGCGCCTCGGCCGGCAGGCCGGGGTAGTGCAGGGTGACGGTGTAGCGGAGTTCGGCTTCGGAGACGGATTCGATGGTCATGGAAAAGTGTCCGGCAAGGGTTGAACGGGCGGCTCGTGCGGCATGCACGGATCCGCTGAGCCGGAATATACTGTAAATAATCACAGTATCATGGCACGCCTTCACCGCCGTGCCGCCCGCGCCACCTGCCGCCATGCCGACACCTCTTCGCCTCACCGCGCCGCCCCCGGGCCGGCTGCCGGCCGGCGTCTGGCATGCCGACCAGCTCGGCCAGACGCCGCTGCTGGCCGTGCCCAGCGGCCATGCGCCGCTCGACGCGGTGCTGCCCGGCGGCGGCTGGCCCACCGGTGCGCTGACCGAGGTGCTGCAACCCACTGCCGAGGCCGCCGGCGCCGTGTCCTGGATCCTCGTCGGCGCTGGCGTGGCCGCGCGCGCGGCCGGGCGCGCCGGTGCGGTGATGTGCATCGCCACGCCGCACGAGCCCTTCGGCTGGGCGATGGAGGCGCGCGGCATTCCGGCCGGCCGGCTCTGCCGGGTGCAGGCCGCCACCGTCGACGCACGGCTCTGGGCCGCCGAGCAGGCCCTGCGCTGCCGCGAGGTGGTTGCCGTGCTGGCCTGGCTGCCGCGCGTGCGGCCCGAGCAGCTGCGCCGGCTCCAGCTGGCCGCGCAGCGCCACGGCGCGCTGCTGTTCGCCTTCCGCCCCGCGGCCGTGCGCAACGACGCCACGCCTGCTGCGCTGCGCCTGCTGGCCGAGCCGGCCGGCCCATCCTCGACCGCGTTGCGGGTGCGGGTGCTCAAGCGCCGCGGCCCGCCGCTGGAGCAGGCTGTGCTGCTGCCGGCGGCGCAGGGCGCGCGCATGGAGGCCGTGCTGGCCGCGCGCGCGCGCCGCCAGCTGCAACAACAACCCACGGCCCCGGTCGTGCCCTCGTCCCTCGCTTCACCGCTGCCCGGCCATGCCGACGCCCGCCCCACCGATCGAGTCCTTCTGGATCGCGCTGCCCTTGCCGCCGGCGGATGAGGGCGGCGACGCAGCAGCCCCCACGGGCGAGGCCGCCTGCTGGTGGGCGCTGCGCTTCACGCCGCGCGCGGCCATTGTCGATGGCGAGGCGCTGCTGCTCGACGTGGCCGCGAGCGAGCGGCTCTGGGGCGGCCGGGCCGCGCTGCTGCGCCTGCTGGCCCAGGCCGGCCCGCAGGCGCTGCCGAGCCATGCGGGGCAGGGGCCGACCGCACTGCTGGCGCTGGCCCTGCTGCGGCTGGCCCGGGCCGGCCGCCCCCCGCCCCCGCGCCTGCCCGACGGCCTGCCGCTGGCCACGCTGACGGCCGCGCGGCCGCATGTGCAGGCGTTCGCGCGCATGGGCTGCCGCACCTGGGGCGCGCTGGCCGCGCTGCCGCGCGCCGGCGTGGCCCGGCGCTTCGGCCAGCCGCTGCTCGATGCGCTCGACGAAGCCTGGGGCCGGCATGCCACCAGCCTGCCGTGGCTGGTGCTGCCCGAGCGGTTCGACGTGGAGCTGGAGCTGCCCGCGCTGGCCGAATCGGCCGCGTCGCTGCTCTGGGGCGCTGTACGGCTGCTGGCGCAGCTGCGGGCTTGGCTGCTGGCGCGGCAGTGCGGCGTGCTGGGGCTGGAGCTGGCCTGGCGGCACGACCTGCGCCGCATCGACGGGGTCGACATCCCGCCCTGGGGGGCGCTGGAGCTGCGCACCGCCGAGCCCACGCGCGACGTTATCCACCTGCGCCGCCTGCTCGCCGAGCGGCTGGGCCACTGCCGGCTGGCCGCGCCCGCGAGCCGGCTGCGGCTGCGGGCGCTGGCCACCGGCCCGCTCGCGCCCGACAGCGCCAGCCTGCTGCCCGACAGCCAGCCGCAGGGCGAGGCGCTGCACGAACTGCTGGAGCGCCTGGGCGCGCGGCTCGGTGCCGACAACGTGCAGGCGCTCGAATTGAAGGCCGACCACCGGCCGGAGCACATGCAGCGCTGGGTGCCGTTCGATGCCGCCCGCCACCTGGCGCTGCTGCGCTCGCAGGCCCGGCCGGCGCCGCGCGCACCGGGCGCGCCCGATGGGTCGCTGCTGCCCGCCTGGCTGCTGCGCGCGCCGGCGCGCCTGGCCTGCGCCGGCTCCCGGCCGCTGTGGCAGGGCCAGCCCCTGCAGCGCCTGGCCGGGCCGCACCGCATCGACGCCGGCTGGTGGTCCGACACGCCCGCGGCCGGCTGCGGCGTGGCCGTGGTGCGCGAGTATTTCGTCGGCCATGCGCCGGGCTGCGGCCTGGTGTGGATCTACCGCGAGCGCCTGCCGGCCCGGTATGTGCAATGGCTGGCCGAGACCGGTCAACCCCCGGACGACGAGAAGCGCTGGTTCCTCCACGGCATCTATGGCTGATGAACCGTTCGTCCTGCCGGACTACGCCGAACTGCACTGCCTGAGCAACTTCAGCTTCCAGCGCGGCGCATCGCATCCGCAGCGCCTGGTCGAACGGGCGGTGGAGGTGGGCTACCGCGCGCTCGCCATCACCGACGAATGCTCGGTCGCCGGCGTGGTCCAGGCCCATGTGGAGGCCAAGGCGCAGGGCCTGCAGCTGCTGCCGGGCGCGAGCTTCGCGCTCGACGGCTTCACGCTCGTGATCTTGCCGCACGACCTGCGGGGCTGGGGCCATCTCTGTGAATGCATTACCCGCGCGCGGCGCCGGGCCGTGAAGGGCAGCTATGCGATCGACCGCGCAACCGGCGGCTTCGAGCGGCTCGCGCGCTGCGAGGCCATCGCCGTGCCCGACCGCACGCTCGCGCCCGGCGACGTGGCCGAGCGGCTGCGCTGGCTGCATGCGCTGTTCGGCGAGCGCGCCTGGGCCGGCTGCGAGCTGCTCTGCGAGATGGACGACGCGCTCTGGCTGGAGACGCTCGCGGCCGCGGGCGAGGCCGCCGGCGTGCCGCTCGTGGCCACCGGCGGCGTGCGCATGGCCGACCGCGGCGACAAGTCGCTGCACGACGTGCTGACCGCCATTGCCATGGGCTGCGCGGTGGACGCATGCGGCTTCGCGCTGGCATCGAGCGGCGAGCGGCACCTGCGTGCGCGCTCCTACCTCGGGCGGCTCTATCCGCCCGCGCTGATGCAGCGCACGCTGGTGGTGGCCGAGCGCTGCCGCTTCAGCCTCGACGAGATCCGCGAGGCCTACCAGTACCCGCTGGAGAGCGTCGGGCGCGGCCTGTCGGCCATGGATACCCTCCGCCTCAAGGTCGCAGAGGGCGCGCACCGCAGGTGCCCCGAGGGCATACCCCCGAAGGTGCAGGCGGCCATCGACAAGGAGCTGGGCCTGATCGAGGAGCTGGACTACGCGATGTACTTCCTCACCGTGGAGGACATCGTGCGTTTCGCCCGCAGCCGGAACATCCTCTGCCAGGGCCGCGGCTCGGCGGCCAACTCGGCGGTCTGCTACTGCCTCGGCATCACCGAGCTGTCGCCCGAGACCGGCAACCTGCTGTTCGAGCGCTTCCTCAGCCGCGAGCGGCGCGAGCCGCCGGACATCGACGTCGATTTCGAGCACGAGCGGCGCGAGGAGGTGATCCAGTACATCTACGAAACCTACGGCCGCGAGCGCGCCGCCATCGCCGCCGTCGTCATCCGCTACCAGAGCCGCAGCGCCATCCGCGACGCCGGCAAGGCGATGGGGATCGATGCGGCGCTGATCGACCTGTTCGCGCGCGACCGGCAGTGGTTCGACAGCGATCCGCTCGACCGCCAAGCGCTGGAGGCCGCGCTCGAACGCGTCGGCCGCACGGTCGAGCCGGCGCTGTTCGGCCGCATCGCCGACTGGCTGCGCGTGGCGCAGGCGCTGCATGGTTTCCCGCGCCACCTGAGCCAGCACGTCGGCGGCTTCGTCCTTACCCAGGGCCCGCTGTCGCGCCTGGTGCCGATCGAGAACGCGGCGATGAAGGAGCGCTCGGTCATCCAGTGGGAGAAGGACGACCTCGAAGCCGTCGGCTTGATGAAGGTGGACGTGCTCGCGCTCGGCATGCTGAGCGCGCTGCGCCGCTGCCGCGACTTCGTGGCCGCCTGGACCGGGCGGCCGATGACCTTGCAGGACATCCCGCAAGAAGACCCGCGCGTCTACGACATGCTCTGCGAGGCCGATTCGGTCGGCGTCTTCCAGGTCGAGAGCCGCGCGCAGATGTCGATGCTGCCGCGCCTGCGGCCGCGGACCTATTACGACCTCGTGGTCGAGGTCGCCATCGTGCGGCCCGGGCCGATCCAGGGCGGCATGGTCCATCCGTACCTCCATCGCCGCCAGCTGGTGCGCGATGAACAGCCGCTGCCCGACGAATATCCGGCTCTGCACGACGCCCTCGGCCGCACGCTCGGCGTGCCGATCTTCCAGGAGCAGGTCATGCAGATCGCGATGATCGCGGCCGGCTTCAGCGCCGACGAGGCCGACCGCCTGCGCCGCTCCATGGCCGCGTGGAAGCGCCACGGCGGCATCGACCACTTCAAGGAAAAGATCGTCGAAGGCATGACCGCCAGGGGCTACCCGGAGGAATTCGCCGAGCGCATCTTCAAGCAGATGCAGGGCTTCGGCGACTACGGCTTCCCCGAGAGCCATGCGGCCAGCTTCGCGCTGCTGGTCTACCAGAGCAGCTGGTTCCGCCGCCACCACCTCGCGTGCTTCCTGGCCGCGCTCATCAACGCGCAGCCCATGGGCTTCTACACGCCCTCGCAGCTGGTGCAGGACGCGCGCCGCCACGGCGTGGAGGTGCGGCCGGTCTGCGTGCTGCGCAGCGACTGGGACTGCACGCTCGAAGCGGCGCGGGGCCGCACCTGGGGGCAGGGCCGGCCGGCCGTGCGGCTCGGCCTGCGGCTCGTCGCCGGGCTTGGCGAAAAAACCGGGGAGCGCCTCTGCGAAGCCCGCGCGGCCGGCGGCGCGTTCGCCGATGCCGAAGACCTCGCGCTGCGCGCCGCGCTCGACGTCGAGACCATGCAGGCCCTGGCCGCCGCCGACGCACTCGCCGCGCTGGCCGGCCACCGGCGCCAGCAGATGTGGGACGCGAGCGCGCCGCGCACCGGCCGCGGCCTGCTGCGCCGCGTGCCGGTGCACGAGGCCGCGCTCGCGCTGCCCGAGGCGCCCGAGGGCGAGGCCGTGCGGCACGACTACGCGGCCACCGGCCTCACGCTGCGCCGCCATCCGGTGGCGCTGCTGCGCGAGCAGCTCGCGCGCTGGCGCATCTCCACCGCGCAGGAACTGCGCACGCTGCCGCACCAGACCGCGGTGCGCACCTGCGGCATCGTCAGCGTGCGCCAGCGCCCGCCCACGGCCAAGGGCACGGTCTTCGTCACGCTGGAGGACGAGACCGGCACACTCAACGTCATCGTCTGGCCGCGCGTGGCCGAGGCCTGGCGCACGCCGCTGCTGGCCGCGCGGCTGCTGGCGGTCGAAGGCTTCTGGCAGCACAGCGACGACGAGCTGGGCCCCGGCAAAACCGGCGCGGTGCGGCACCTGGTCGCACGGCGGCTGGCCGACCTCACGCACCTGCTCGGAACGCTGTCGGGGCAGGGCGTGCAGAGCCGGGATTTCAGATAGCAGATAGGCTGAAAATACTCCCCGGTCATATGGCCTGCAGCGGCTGGGAATAGGGCGCCACAGGATGATCCTCCCAAGAGTATGTGAAGGCGCAACCCTGACTACAATCGCGCGCCTTCCTGTTCGCTCCGCCATGCACAACCCCCGCAACCCCCGCGTCCTGCCGATGCGCGACGGCGTCAGCCCGAGCTGCGTCGTCACCCGGCACGGCGCCTGGCCGACGCTGCTCGACTTCCTCGTCGAGCGCCTGCCCATCGTGCCGCGCGAGGACTGGGTGGACCGCATGGCGCGCGGCGAGGTCGTCGACGAGCATGGCGAGCGGTGCGCGCCGCAGCGCGTCCACCGCGGGGGCCTGCGGCTGTACTACTACCGCAGCCTGCCCACCGAGCCGGCCGTGCCGTTCGACGAGGCCGTGCTGTTCCGGGACGACGACATCCTCGTGGCCGACAAGCCGCACTTCCTGCCGGTCACGCCCGGCGGCCGGTACCTGCAGCAGACGCTGCTGGTGCGCTTGAAGCGCCGTCTGGACCTGGAGGAACTCTCGCCGTTGCACCGTATCGACCGCGACACTGCGGGGCTGGTGCTGTTCTCGGTGCGGCAGGCCACGCGCGGCGCCTACCAGGCGCTGTTCCGCGACCGCGCCATCCACAAGACCTACGAGGCCGTCGCGCCCTGGCGCGCGGACCTGCGCTTTCCGATGGAGCGAAGCAGCCGCATCGAGGAAGCGCCCCAGTTCTTCCGCACCCGCGAGGTGCCGGGCGAGCCCAACGCGCTCACCCGCATCGACGTGATCGAAGCCGCCGGCGGCTGGGCGCGCTACCGGCTCGAACCCGTCACCGGCAAGCGCCACCAGCTGCGCGTGCACATGGCCGCGCTCGGCCTGCCGCTGCGCAACGACGCGTTCTATCCGGTCGTGAACGATCCGCCCGAAGGCGATTTCTCGCGCCCGCTGCAGTTGCTGGCGCGCACGCTGGCGTTCGCCGATCCGGTCACCGGCGTGCGGCGCCGTTTCGAAAGCCGGCAGCAGCTGGCGCTGCCCTGAAAAGCACGAAGCCCGCAGGGCGTGAACCCTGCGGGCTTCGGTGTGGCTTCAGTGAGGAAGCCCGGGGCTGTCAGCCGCCCTTGCTGGGGCGCTTGCCCGGGTTCTTCTTGCTGCGCGTGGCGACGCCGCGCTCCAGGCTGACCCTCTGGCCGCCGCCGAGCTTCGGACGGATGGCGCCGGGCAGCGGCGGGGTGAACTTGCGATCGGCTTCGGTGACGAGTTTGTTGCCCATGGTGGCTCCGTGGATCCGGTTGGGTGCCGGCAGAGCACGGCACGAAAAACAAAAGGGGTGGGTTGGGAGCGGGCGATGGGAACGTTTCCCGGTGCCCAATCCGCTGATCCGAAAAGAATTTCCCCCGGAATTGATCCGGGGGAAACAGCCGGGCATTGTACCAGTCCAATACGCGTGGCCGATGCATGCAATGGCACGGCCGCCCGTGGCGCGCAGGGGCGCCGTGCTCAGAACGAGATCCCCTGCATGTTGCGCCGCATGTCCGCCTCCACCATCATCTGGCAGAGCTGCTCCAGGGTGGTCCGCGGCTCCCAGCCGAGCCGCTCTGCGGCCTTGGCGGCATTGCCGACCAGCAGGTCCACTTCGGCGGGGCGGTGGAAGCGCGCGTTCACGCGCAGCACCGTCCTGCCGGTGGCGGTGTCGACCGCCGTCTCGGAGGTTCCGGCGCCCTTGAACACCACCTCCATGCCGACCTCCTCGAAGGCCATGCGCGCGAAGTCGCGCACGGTCTGCGTGCGGTTGGTCGCCAGCACGTAGGTGTCGGGCTCTGCGGCCTGCAGCATGCGCCACATGCCTTCGACATAGTCCTGGGCGAAGCCCCAGTCGCGCCGGGCCTCCAGGTTGCCCAGTTCCAGCGCGTCGAGCTGGCCCAGCTTGATCCGCGTGACGCCGTCGGTGATCTTGCGGGTGACGAATTCGTGGCCGCGCAGCGGGCTTTCGTGGTTGAACAGGATGCCGCTGCAGCCGAAGATGCCGTAGCTCTCGCGGTAGTTGATGGTCATCCAGTGGGCATAGAGCTTGGCCACGCCGTAGGGGCTGCGCGGGTAGAAGGGCGTGTCCTCGGCCTGGGGCACGGCCTGCACCTTGCCGAACATCTCGGAGGTGGATGCCTGGTAGAAGCGGATCGACGGGTTGACGAGGCGGATCGCCTCGAGGATGTGCAGCGCGCCCAGGCCGGTGATCTGCGCCGTCGCGGCCGGCTGGTTGAAGCTCACGCCGACGAAGCTCTGGGCGGCGAGGTTGTAGATCTCGTCGGGCGCGGCGGCATGGAGCAGGCTCAGGCAGCTGCCCAGGTCGGTCAGGTCGTATTCGACCAGGTGGAGGTCCGGATGGGCCTGGATGCCGAGCTCCCGGATCCGCCAGAAGTTGACGGAACTCGTGCGCCGGTAGGTGCCGTAGACGCTGTATCCCTTGGCCAGCAGGAACTGGGCGAGATAGGCACCGTCCTGGCCGCTGATGCCGGTGACGATCGCGGTCCGTTGCTTCATGGCCGCCCCCTAGACGCGGAACTCGCCGGACAGCGCGGGCCAGGGCATGGCGGCGGCGCGCGCGCCGGCGGGCGATGCGGCAGCCTCGCGCGGGCGGGAGGGGTCCGCCTTGCCTGCCTCGATGCCGGCCGCAGGGGGCGCCGGGGCGGCGGCCCGGGTGGTGATGCGGTCATAGGTGTCGTCGAAGCGCACGATGTCGTCCTCGCCGAGGTAGCCGCCGGTCTGCACCTCGATGACCTCCAGCGTGGTCTTTCCCGGGTTCTCCAGCCGGTGGACCGCGCCCGAGGGCAGGTAGATCGATTCGTTCTCCCGCACGAGGCTGACCTGCCCGTCGCAGGTGGCCCGAGCCGTGCCCTGCACCACGACCCAGTGCTCGGCGCGGTGGTGGTGCATCTGCAGCGACAGCTTGCCGCCGGGCTTGACCGTGAGGCGCTTGACCTGGAAGCGCTCGCCGATGTCGATGATGTCGTAGGCGCCCCAGGGGCGCACCACGCGCCGGTGTTCGGTCGCCTCGGCGCAGCCCTCGCGCGCCAGCATGCGTACCACGTCGGCCACCTGTTCGGCGCAGCCGGCGCCTGCCACCAGCACCGCGTCGGGCGTGTCGACGATGATCAGATCCTCGGTGCCCAGCGCCACCACCGGCCGGTGGGGCGCGTGGATGAAGGTGCCGCGCGCACCCAGGATGCTGGCCTTGCCGCTCAGACGGTTGCCGGCGTTGTCTTCGGCATGCAGGGTGGCCACGGCGTTCCAGCTGCCGACGTCGCTCCAGGCGCCTTCGTAGCGCACCATCGCGATGTCCTGGTGCTTCTCGAGCACGGCGTAGTCGATGCTGTCGCTGCGGCAGGCCTGGAAGGATTCGGCTTCGAGGCGATGAAAGCTGTCGTCGGTGGAGCCGGCGGCCACGGCCTGTTCGCAGGCCCGCAGGATGTCGGGCGCATGCGCCTCCAGGGCCTCCAGCAGCGTGGCGGCGCGCACCAGGAAGATGCCGGCGTTCCAGCAGTACCCGCCATGCGCCACCAGCGCCGCGGCCAGGTCGGCCGCCGGCTTCTCGATGAAGCGGGCCACGGCGCAGCTGACGCCGTCGGCCGCGGGCGCGCCGGCCTCGATGTAGCCATAAGCGGTGCTCGCGAAGGTCGGCGTCACGCCGAAGGTGACGATGTGCCCGGCCAGGGCTGCATCCACGCCGCTGCGCACGGTACGGGCGAACAACCCGGCATCGGGAATGTGGTGGTCGGCCGGCGCGAAAAGCAGCAGGTCGCCGCCATCGGCCTTCAGCGCAGCCACGGCCATGGCAGCCGTCGTGTTGCGCGGTACCGGTTCGAGGAGCTGGCGGCCGGTGGCGCCCGCCAGGCCCAGCGTTTCGCGCACCAGGAACCGGTGGTCCTCGGAGCAGACGCAGGTGATGTCTCCATGCAGGCCGCGCAGCCGCTCCAGCGTGAGCTGGAGCAGGCTTCTGCCCGCTATCAGCGGCGCGAACTGCTTGGGCAGGGCCTTGCGCGAGAGGGGCCAAAGGCGCGTGCCGCTACCACCGCACAGCACGACGGGATGAATGGTCGGGAGGTTCATGGCAGGTCCGATCTGGAAGAGGATGGAAAAAAAGGGAGGTGGAGGATGGCAAGCCCTCAGAGCTGGCCGGTCTGCGTCGCGAAGCTCACCGCCTGGGCGCGGGAGCGCACGTGCAGCTTCTTGTAGATGTTCTTGATGTGGCTGTTGACGGTCTGCCCCGAGATGCCGAGGCGCTCGCTGATCTCCCTGGACGCGTAGCCCTTGGACACGCAGCGCAGCACCTCGCGCTCGCGCGTCGTCAGCGTGGCCTCGTACGGCGGAACCTCCAGCTGCGGCACGGTGTCGGTATCGAGGTTCATGCGCGCCAGCAGGCGGCGCGACAGCCGGGGCGTGATGGCCGCCCCGCCGTTGACCACCTGCAGCACGGCATGCGAGAAGCTCTGCAGCCAGGCGTTCTTGAGCAGGTAGCCGGTGGCGCCGAGCCGGAAGGCATGCAGCACGCGCGCTTCGTCCTCCGTCGAGGTGACCACGATGATCTCGCAGTAGCTGTGCCGCTCGCGCGCCTCCCGGATCAGGTCGAAGCCGTTGCCGTCGCTGAGGTTCAGGTCCAGCATGAGCACGTCGAACTCCTGCGAGGTCAGCAGGCGGCGCCCGTCGCGCACGCTGCCGGCCTGGGCCTGGAGCTGGATGCGCACGTCGGCCAGCAGTTCCTGGGCGATCACGTGCCGCATGAATTCGTCGTCGTCCACCAGAACCACGCGTACCGGCGCATGCTCCTGGCCCGTCAGGAAGTGGGGCCAGGGCAATGCCGCGGACGCGCGCATCCCGGCGAAGTGGTCGGGGCGCCAGCTCAGCGCGTGGCTGGGCGGCGGCGGATCGGCGAATGGAGACTGTGGCGTGGACATGGCGGCATGCCTTTCGAGTTGGATCGTTCTGCTGTCAATGGGCGGACGGCTCGGCGTTGCGCGCCGTGGGCGCGGACCCATCGAATCCCCAGGGGTTGCGCATCTGCCAGCGCCAGCTGTCGACGCACATCTCGTCCAGCCCCCTGCGCGCGCGCCAGCCGAGCCGTGCCTCCGCCAGGCTCGCGTCGGCCCAGTAGGCGGGTGCGTCGCCGGGACGGCGCGGGCCGACATGGACGGCGATGGACCGTCCGCTGGCACGTTCGAAGGACGAGATCACTTCCAGCACCGACGCGCCGCGCCCGGTGCCCAGATTCACCATGAGGATGCCGGGTTCGCGCGCGACATGGCGCAGCGCCGCGACATGCCCCTCGGCCACATCCATCACATGCACGTAGTCGCGCACGCCCGTGCCGTCGGCCGTGGCGTAGTCGGTGCCGTGCACCACGAGGTGGCTGCGCGAACCGATCGCCACCTGCGAGAGGTAGGGCATCAGGTTGTTCGGCCGGCCGTGGGGATGCTCGCCGATCAGGCCGCTTTCGTGCGCGCCCACGGGATTGAAGAAGCGCAGGCAGGCGACATGCCAGCGGTCGTCGGACTGCACCAGGTCGGCGAGCATGGTCTCGACCATCGCCTTGGTGCGGCCGTAGGGGTTGACCGCGGCATAGGGCGCATCCTCCGGAATCGGCGAGCGGGCGTTCGCGCCATACACCGTGGCCGACGACGAGAACACCAGGGCGCGCACGCCCGCGTTGCCCATGGCCCGCACCAGCGCGAGCGTGCCGGCCATGTTCACTTCGTAGTAGCTGAGCGGATCGGCCACCGTTTCGCCGACCGCCTTCAGCCCCGCCAGGTGCAGCACGCCGCCGAACCGGTGCGCCTTGAACAGTTCGGCCAGCGCTGCGGCATCGCGGATGTCGCAGCGCACCAGGTCCGGCGCCACGCCGGTGATGTCGGCGATGCGGTGCAGCGCATGGATGTTGCCGTTGGCCAGGCTGTCGAGCACCACCGGCAGGTAGCCCGCGCCGATGAGCGCCACGCAGGCATGGCTGCCGATGAAGCCCGCGCCGCCGGTGACCAGTATCTTGCGGGAATGCACGTCCGGGTCCATCGTGGTCGCCCGTGTCAGCCTGCGACGCAGCGCCGCAGTTCATGCTCGAATCGGTGGAGGATGGCATCGCGATCCAGCTCGGCCTCGGCATAGGCGCGGCCGGCCGCGCCCAGGGCCTCGCGGCGTGTCCGTGACGTCGCGAGCTGCGCGATCGCCTCGGCGAGGAGCCGGGCGTCGCCTGGCGGCACCACCATGCCGCGGCCGGCCACCACGCGGCCCAGCTCGGTTCCGGGACGGGCCGTCGCGACCACCGCGCGGCCGCTGGCGAACATGCCCGCGAGCTTGGACGGCATCACCAGGTCGGCGGCATCGTGCCGCTGCGGCAGCACATGGATGTCGGCCATGCCCAGCAGCGCGTCGAGCCGGTCGGCCGGCTGCAGGTCGAGGAAATGGACGCGGCGCAGCGCGCTGCAGGCATCCACCAGCGCCGCGCGGCCCGGCCCGTTGCCGCAGATGACGAAATGGATGCCGGCCGTCTCGCCGAGCAGCCCGGCGGCCTGCACCAGCAGTTCCATGCCCTGCTTGTTGCCGAGGCTGCCGGCATAGAGCACGACCACGGCGTCGCTCGGCATGCCCAGCTCGGCGCGGTAGTCGTCGGCCACGCCGCCGCGGCCCTGGGCGCCGGCCGGGCGCGGGCGGATGGCGCGCACGTCGACCCAGTTGGGAAACCGCACCAGCCGAACCGGCGCCACGCCCTTGTCCTCGGCCCGGCGCAGCATCGCGTCCGACAGGGTGGACACCCGGTCGAAGCGGCCGAGCAGCCACCGCTCCACCGCCAGGGCCATGCGCCGGATGCGCCCGCCCTGCAGCAGGCCCAGGCCGAAGGCCGCGTCCACCTCGTAGTCCTGGATGTGCAGCCAGGACTTGATGCGCAGCGCCTTCGAGAAAAGCAGCGCGGCCGGCGCGCAGAACAGCGGCGGCTCGACCACGAGGACCACGTCGGGCCGCCAGCGCAACTGCGCCAGCAGCAGCGGGACGCTCGACACCATGAAGGACAGCAGGTGCGCCATGCGGGCCAGCGTGCGCGGCTGCGACGGCACCCAGACGGGTGCGCGCCACACCGGGATGCCCTGCCAGTCCGACTTGCGGTAGGCCCGGCCCGAATACCCGTCGAACACCTTCCATCGGGGAAAGAACGGCGGCGATGCGACGACGCGCACCGCATGGCCCCGCGCGCTGAGCCACTGTGCCATCTCGCCCGAATAGCGGCCCACGCCGGCCAGCTCGGGCGCGAAGTTCATCGAGTACAGCAAAATTTTCATCGCAACCTCTGCCATGCGCCGCGCGTGAGCCGCGTGATCGGGAAGATGCCGAACGCGAGCCGCATGCGGACCTCGTACAGGGCCAGGTCGGTGCCGCAGGCCAGGAAGAAGACGTAGTGAGGCCTGCCGGGGAAGAGCAGGGCCACGGCGCCGTAGGACAGCAGCCGGACCGCCACCTCCGCCAGCGCCCAGCGGCCGAGCGAGGCCACCGGCGTGCGCAGCGCCAGCAGCATCTCGTGGTGCACCGTGTAGGTCCGCAGCAGGAAGTAGGGCGCAAGGCACAGGAAGATCCCGACCGCCTCGCGCCCCACGTGCAGCAGCGGCGCGGCCAGCGTGATCAGCGCCGCCAGCATGGCGAAAAGGCCGCAGCCCAGCAGGAAGGACTGGCGCGCCAGCGGGAAGGCCGAAGCCTCCAGCGTCTGCGCATCGGCCTGCAGCATGGCTGGGGTCCGGGTGTAGAGGAAAGCCTGCACGAACTGCGAAGGCGCCTCGGCCAGCAGGAAGGCGATCTTGAAGGCGCCCACGTAGCCCAGCGGCATCAGCAGGGCCACGATCTGCAGGTCGGACTTACGCAGCAGGAACATCAGCAGCGAGTACACGGTGGCGCCGCCCTGGGTCGCCAGCGCGAGCGCCGCCCGGCCGCGCGGCGGCCCGCCGGGCCGGCTGGAAGGCACCACGGCCGCGGTCACCAGCAGCATGCCGAGCAGGTTGACGGCCAGCAGCGACGGCACGCCGAGCCCACCGCCTTCGCCGCTGCTGCCGCAGAGCACGGCTGCGGCGCCCACGCACAGCACCAGGAAGGTCGCGCGGATGCCCGGCTCGAGGTTGAGCAGTCCCGCATGCCCCTGTCCGCGGTCGTAGGCCAGGCGCAGGGTATTGAAGGCGAACACGCCGAGCGTGCACACGATCAGCGCGAACGGCCATCCGGGCACCGGCAGGCGCTGCGCCGCCAGCAGGGCTGCGGCCAGGAGCGTGGTCAGCGGCAGGCCCAGGGCCAGCGTGCGCTGCAGGTCGCCCCGGCGCACGCGCAGCATGCCGGCGGCCGCCTGCCGGGAAAACAGCAGCGAGCTGCCCAGCGTGGCCACGACCAGCGCCATCTCCAGCACCGATTGGTAGAGCGAGTATTCGCCGAAGCGCGCCGGCGTCATGGTGGCGGCCAGCAGGAACACCGCCGCGAAACCGGACAGGTAGACGTAGAGCCGCGACGCCAGCGCGCCCAGCCCGCGCAGCGGCAGCCGGCCCAGGCCCTGCATGCCGGGCGCGGTGCGCCGAACGGTCGATGGGTCGTGCGATGGGATGAGCATGGTCGGCGCGCCTGCTGCTGCTATTCGGCGGCCGGTGCGTCGGCCAGCGGCCCGGCCCGGCCGATGCGGCGCAGCGCGGCTGTGACGCGGTAGCCCAGGTTCTTCGCCCTGCGCGCGGCGTACATGGCATAAGTCAGCCAGGCGACCAGGTGCACGTGGCCGTGCAGGGCCGGCGCCATCGCCACCTTGGCCTTGCCCTGGAAGTGCAGTGCCAGCACGTCCACCTTCTGGCCGACCGAGCCGGTCAGGTAAGGCCGGCCGTCGGCGAAGCCGATGCGCTTGGCGCCGCCGCGCAGGCGGAACTCGCGCGGCCGAAGGTTGTCGGCGGTGTTGATGTTGTGGTCGATCACCCGGCCCTCGAACACGCGGTTGATCGGCAGCGCATTGCCGCTGGCCTTCGCCCACAGGTAGAGCAGCGTCATGTCGGAGACGCCGCCGCGAAGGCCGCGTGCGGTGAACCGGTCGGCGATCGCGCGCAGGCCGGCGATCCCTTCGGGCGTGCCGTAGGTCTGGAGGACGAAGGCGACGAAGCGTGCAAGCCCCTGCGCCGTCCAGTAGCTCACGTGCGGCGAGATCTGGCACGGGTTCCAGCCATCGGAGGGACGGATGTAGGAGCCGGCGAAATCGCAGCGGCCCGCGATCCGGCGCACATGCGTGCCGATGCCGCGGAACAGCAGCACGTCGCTGTCGACGAGCACGAACTGCCTGCACGCGGGGTGGCGCCTGAGGTATTCGGCCAGCAGGAAGTACCGGCGCAGGCAGATCTTCTCGAACGCCGGCGTGTTGCTCGACAGGTGGACGTAGGCGCGGCACAGCTGCTCGTAGCCGGGGCCGGCGTCCACGTCCGTCAGCACGAGCAGCTGCTCCTGGGCCCGCGCCGCGGAGGCGCGGCACAGGTCCAGCGTGCGGTTCTGGCGGTCTTCGACGACGATGAAGGTGATCGGTGGGTGCATGTTGGTGCCTGCGTTGTCAGGAGCCCGGGGCCGTGGCGCTGCGCACCAGCGCGACGTGGGCGGGCAGGAAGCGGAAGTCGGCGTCCAGCGGCAGGTCGAGCGTGAACAGGCCGCCGCGGGCCTTCGCTTCGGCGATCCAGTCGCGTATCTGCGCGGCGGTGAAGCGCGGCGGCGAAGGTCGCCCCCACCAGCTGCCCAGCGGCGTCAGCACGTGGAAGACCAGGCCGGAGGCCTGCCCGGCCGGGCGGGCAGGCGGCTGAAGGAACTCGCCGGCCATCACGTCCTGGCAGGGCGCGGCCCTGCGGCTGAAGCGCTGCGGGCCTTCGCCGGGGTTGAAGGCGAGCCAGCGGTCGGCGTTGCCGCTGCGCGCGGCGCTGCACAGCGCGCTCCAGTCGCCGTCCGACATTCCCCGGGTGTCGTAGGTGCCGTCGAACCACCAGCCCTGCGCCAGCCTGCCGTAGCGGTCGGACCATTCGCGGATCACCGCGGACCAGTGGAGGATGAAGCGCTGCGGCGGAGGCTCCTGCTCGGACACGTCGTCCAGGCAACGCATCAGCGCAGCGTCGGCCTGCAGCGCACGGAATGGGAGGTACAGCACCAGCGCCATGCCGCGGCGCTGCAGCGCCTGGCCTATTTCCAGCGGCCGGTCGCGCGGCGGCCGGTCGCGCACGCTGGTGGGACACAGGGCTTCCAGCGCGGCGTTGGGCGCGATGTACTGGCCGTTGTTCTGGCCCAGCGTCAGGATCAGGTAGGACGCGCGCATGTCCGCCAGCGCCGCGACGAAGGCTTCGACGTCGAAGCGGGCGATGTCGGCGATCGTCTGGCGGTCAGGCAGGTAGTGCACCATCACGCCGAACGGCGGCGTGGTCTGCGCGGCCCACTGCGCGGCGGGCTGGGCCGTGCCCGCGCCGGCGGCGGCACCGAGCAGCGCCAGGACGATTACGCGGCGCAGGCGGCGCAGCGTCAGCGGCTTCACAGCGGTGCTCCCGACGCGGCGGCGGCATCGCGCTCGAGCATGAGATAGCGGCTCGCCACCGCCGCCGGCTGGCAGTCCGGCGCATGCGACCAGGCCGGGCGCAGCTGCTGGTGCGTGCTCAGGTAGCGCGACAGGCAGTCGAGGTCGCAGGCGTCATCGCCCACGAAGAAGGCGTAGCCGCCGAACAGCTCGCGGTGCACCGGGATGTCGGACAGCAGCAGCGGCACGCCCAGCATCGCCGCCTCGGCCGCCGACAGATTGAAGCCCTCGAAGGTCGACAGCGAGATGAACGCGCTGGCCCCGAGGTACAGGCGGATCAGTTCGTCGCGCGGCAGCATGCCGCGGTGGCGCACGCTGTCGCGCAGCGCCGGTGCGACGGCCGCAGCCATGCGCGCGACCTCGGCCGCGCCGTTGCCGGTGATGTCCAGCCAGTCGACCAGGCCATAGCATTTCATGCGCGCGAAGAGCCGCAATGTGGCGCCGAAGTTCTTGTGCGGGTAGTAGTGGTAGGGCGCGATCAGGTAGCGCTCGCCGCGGACCGTGCCGTCCGCCGGCGCGGGCGGCACGGCAGCATCCACCGGATTGAAGATGACGCTCGGGCGGTGGCAGCGGCCGAAATGGCGCTCGAAGTCCTGCTGGCTGCTGCGGCTGATGAAGACCACGTGGGCCTGGCTGCGGGCCACGCGGCGCAGGTTCCAGTCGAGCCACAGGCGCTTGGCGCGGCTGAAGTGCTCGGGGTAGGTCTTGTACTGGAGGTCGTGCACGATGACGATCGCGTCGCGGTGCCGGCCGAACAGGGCGAACGGCAGGAAGTAGTTGGGGAACAGCGAGACCAGCCGCCGGCCCGACACCTGGGCCGAGACCAAGTGCGCGTTGTAGAGCAGCACCTCCAGCAGGAAGCGGCTGAGTCCGATCCGCCGCGCCAGCGCGAAGAGCCGCGGGTGCCGGGCGCTGACCGGCGCCACGTCCACGCCGGGCGACGACCGCATGCTCCGCAGCAGCATTTCGGCCACGTTGAGCACGCCGCCCGCGCCGCGGTTGAGACGCAGCGTGTCGTAGAACAGGTGGCTGGCCATGGCGGCGCGCATGGGCGTGCCTTCGCCTTCGGGCGGCCGGGCGGTGCTCATGCCACGGCACCTGTGCGGGGCTGCGCCAGGGGCACCGTGCGTTCGCGGCCCGTGCACAGCCAGCCCAGGGCCAGCGCGGCAAGGAGTCCGGATGCGGCGAACGGCCCCCAGCCCAGAATCGGCCCGCGCATCAGCGGCACGTAGGCGGCCAGCAGCACGAGCGCCGAGAGATAGCCGCCGGTCAGCGCGCTGCCCGGGACGAGCCGACGCTCCAGCGCCGCGCCGACAATCGACAGCGCCAGGCCCAGCAGAAAGGGACCGGCCAGGCCGAAATCGAGGTAGGCGGTGGTGAAGGGTGCCAGCGACAGGTTGCTCTGCGAGAAGTTGTTGAGCACCACTGGCCAGCCGAGCGGGTCGTAGTCGGGAAAGAGCTTGAGATCGTGCGGCAGCACGAACGACGCGGCCGAAAGCAGGTAGCGCCCTCAGCCCAACTCGGCCGCCGGCGCCCGTTCGAGAAGGGCGGCCACCACGTAGGTCGTGTCGAAGTCGCTGCTGTAGGGGAAGACCGCAAGCGTCTCGCCCCACATGCTGCCGCGCGACACGAGGTTGAGCACCGGGCCCAGGCCGGCGATGGCGCCCGCGACGACCACGGCCAGCGTCCAGCGCCGGGTGCGGCCGAACGCATGCAGCAGCAGCGGCAGTCCCCCGACCAGCAGGATCTGCCGTGCCGTGGTGACCGGATTGGCGGCGACGGCGGCCAGCACCGTGGCCGCCGCCGCGGTACACCACGCACCGGCCGTCCGCTGGCGCAGGGCGCGGATGGCCAGCACCACGGCGCCCACGAGCGCCACGAGCTTGGGCAGCGTCGAAAAGACGATGCCATCGAACGGCGCGCTCGGAACCTCCGAAGGCAGCCCGCGCGCGACGAAATTCAGCTCCGGCCGCAGCCACAGGGCTGCGAACCCGCCACCCACCAGCAGGAGCAGCAGCAGGGGGTGGGCCACGTCGGGCGGCGGGCGCACGCCGGCCGGCGCAGGGCGGGCCGCCGGCCCCACCAGGCATGCCGCCTCCACTCCTGCGAGGTAGAGCAGCAGCAGCGCCAGCGCCCGGGTGTACGCCTGCGCGCCGACCGGCCCCGCGCCCCAGAAGCTCGCGTCCACGGCGATCTGCATCGCCGGCGCGATCGAGAAATAGACGAGCACCGTGGTGTAGTGCAGCAGCAGGAACACGCTCGCGGCCCCGCCGCCGAGCTGGGCCAACTGCACCAGCGAGAGCGCGAACACGGCGGCATAGCCCCATGCGGGGTCGGTCAGCCCGCATAGCCATGCCGCCGCCAGGCCGCACCAGAAGCTCAGGGTTCTCATGGCGTTGTCCATGGGTCGATCGCCGCGGCGGTCAGGCATGGGCCGGCTGCAGGGTATGTCAGTCCGAAGGGCTGTAGTCGGCATAGGTGCGGCGGAGGCCTTCGACCAGCGGCACGGTGGCCCGCCAGCCGATGGCGGCCGCGCGCGACACGTCCAGCAGCTTGCGCGGCGTTCCGTCGGGGCGGGACGGGTCGAACTGGATCCGGCCCTGGTACCCCACGACGGCGCGCACCTGCTCGGCCAGTTCGGCGATCGACACGTCCTGGCCGGTGCCGAGGTTGATATGCGCGCGCATCGGGTCGGTATGCGCGTCATACGCGGCCCGCGGCAGGCCCATCACCGCGATGCAGCCGTCGGCCATGTCGTCGACATAGAGGAATTCCCGCCGCGCGCGGCCGGTGCCCCAGATCACCACGCTCGACGCGCCGCTGGCCTTGGCTAGGTGGAAGCGGCGGATCAGCGCCGGCACCACGTGGCTGTTCTCGACATGGTAGTTGTCGCCCGGGCCGTACAGGTTGCTCGGCATCACGCTGCGGTAGTCGATGCCGTGCGACGCGCCGTACTGCCGGTTGTAGCTCTCGCAGAGCTTGATCCCGGCGATCTTGGCCACCGCATAGGGCTCGTTGGTCGGCTCCAGCCGGCCGCCGAGCAGCGATTCCTCGGCGATCGGCTGGTCCGCCAGCCGCGGATAGATGCAGCTCGAACCGAGGAACAGCAGTCGCTTCACCCTGGCGGCGAAGGCCTCGTGGACCACATTGGCCGCGATCAGCAGGTTCTGGTAGATGAATTCGGCCGGGTAGGTCATGTTGGCATGGATGCCGCCGACCTTGGCGGCCGCCAGGTAGACCTGGTCGATGGGCTCGGTGGCGAAGAACCGGCGCACGGCCTGCTGGTCGAGCAGGTCGAGTTCGTCGTGGCCGCGCGTGACGACCTCGTGCCCGGCTGCCTGCAGCCGCTTCGTCAGCGATCGGCCCACCATGCCGCGATGACCTGCAACGTAGATACGCATGAAGTTCTTCCGTGTGAGAGGGTTGGAAATCCGAAAAGCGGTCGGCTGCGGCTAGCCGGAGCCGCGGGCGCCGGCCACCACGGCGAACGTCTTGAGCAGGATCGCCAGGTCCTGCCGCAGCGACAGCGTGGAGACGTAGGCGGCATCCATCGCGGCGCGGCGCCGGTAGCTGACCTCGCTGCGGCCGCTGACCTGCCACAGTCCGGTAATGCCCGGCCGCACGGCGCAGTAGTGCGGCCAGTAGCGGCCATACAGATCCTTCTGCGCGAACATGCACGGGCGCGGGCCCACCATGCTCATCTCGCCCTTGAGCACGTTCCAGAACTGCGGCAGCTCGTCGATGCTGTACTTGCGCAGGACGGCGCCCAGCGGCGTGATGCGCGGGTCGGGGTCCAGCTTCTGGAACGTGGCCCACTGCCGACGCGCGGCCTCGTTCTCGCGGAGATGGCGTGCCAGCACCTCGTCGGCATTGCGCACCATCGTCCGGAACTTGTAGAACCGGAAGACCCGGCCGTCCTTGCCGTAGCGGGGCTGCGTATAGAGCGCGGGCCGGCCCGAGCTCAGCAGCACGGCGGCCCAGACCAGCGCGTAGGCCCAGCCGAACAGCAGGAAGAAGGTGGCCGCCATGAGGATGTCGAGGCCGCGCTTGGTGTGCTGCAGCAGCCGGGCATGGTCCGGCGGACGCAGCTGCGTCGCGTCGTGCAGTGCGCTCATTGCGATACCTGCGCGCTCGGGCGCTGCGGTGCGGGCGCCTTCGGGCGGCCGCGCGGAGTTCACCGGAGTACCTGCGCCTTCGGCTGCGGTGCGAGCGCCTTCGGACGGCCGTGCGGCGCTCATGGCGTCGTCTCCACGCGGGCCGGCAGCAGCGCGGCCTGCTGCGGGCGCAGCGCCTGGCTGCCGTAGCGGTAGGCGTAGCTGCCCCGGTAGCGCTGGCGCGCGTCCAGGGCGTTGAGGACCACGCCCTGCACGCGGATGCCCGCGTGGCGCAGCTCCTTCAGGCTCCGCGACAGTTCGCCGAGTTCGCTGTCGCCGGCGCGGGCCACCATGAGCAGCATGCCCATGCCGACGGCCATCTCGGCCACTTCGGGCGCCAACAGGGCCGGGGGGGCATCGACGATCACCACGTCATAGCGGGCCGACAGGCGGGCGAGCAGGCCGCTGAAGGCTTCGCGGCCGAACAGGTCGCTCGGCGCCGAAGCGGGGGTGCCGGCTGCGATCACGTCCAGGTTCGGCAGCACGGAGGTCTGGATGGCCGACGGGTCGTCGGCCGTGCCGGCCAGCAGGTCCGACAGGCCGGCGCGGTGCCGGAGGCCGAAGCGCGGCCCGATGCTGCTGCGTCGCAGGTCGGCGTCGATCAGCAGCACGCGCTTGCCGGCCGCAGCCAGCAGCACGGCGAGGTTGGACGAGACGAAGGTCTTGCCGGCGCCGGGCGCGGCGCTGGACACGATGATGCGGTTGTTGGGCGCCCGCGGGGCCGCAAACCGCAGCGCGGTGCGCAGCCGGCGCAGACCTTCGAGCGCCGGGTCCTGCGGATGCTGCAGGGCCAGGATATGGGCGCCTGGCCGCTGCCTGCGCACCGCGCGGTCCAGCAGGCGCTGGTGGTCGCTCAGCGCCACGGTGCTGTAGACCTCCAGCCCGGTGTGGGCCTCGATCTCGGCCGGGCTCTCGACGGTGCTGCGCCAGCTGCGACGTACCAGCACCAGGCCCAGCCCGGCGAACAGCCCGGCCACCGCGGCCAGGCCCATCGCGATCAACGGCTTGGGCCGGATGGGCTCCTCGGGCTGAAGCGCATGGTCGAGCACGCGCACGTTGCCGATGCGGCCTTCCTTGGCCAGCCGCATCTGCAGCGCGCTGTTGAGCAGCGACACGTACAGGTCGGTGTTCACCTTGATGTCGCGCTGCATGCGCAGGGTGGTCTGCTGCAGCATCGGCATGCGGCGGATGCGCTGCTCGTTCGCGCCGAGCTGCGAGCGCAGGGCCGCGATCTGCGCGTCGACGGTCTGCACGCCGGGGTCGCGGGCGGTGAAGCGTTCGGTCAGCTCCAGCCGCTTCTGCGTGGCGTCGAGCAGCTTGGACTGCAGCTCGACGTTCTGCGCCAGCGTATTGCGGGCCTCGTCGTCCAGGCTGACCGTGCCGTTCTGGTTGCGGTACTGGTTGTAGGCTTCCTCAGACTGCTCCAACTGCTGCTTGAGCTTGGGCAGCTCGCCGTCGAGGAAGTCGAGCGCGCGCTGGGCCTGGGCGGTCTTCTGGTCCACGTTCAGCCGCACATAGAGCCGCGCCACTTCGTTGAGCAGGTCGGCCAGCTGCACCCGGTCGCCGTGCTGCCAGCTCAGGTCGATCACCGACGACTGCCGGCCCTTCTCGACCACGCGCAGGTCGCGCTGCAGCTCCAGCAGGGTCAGCTGCGCGGACTGGCGCACCAGCGCGAACTGCGCGCCCGGCAGGCCGGACAGCGAGCCCACCAGCAGGTGCAGCGGGCCTTTCGGCGTGTCGGCGTCGAGCAGGGTGCCGACGCGGCCGGCGATCGGCCTGTCCAGCCGGGGATGCGTCAGCGTGTAGGTGTTGCCGGTGCCGGCCGTCAGGAGGAAGCGTGAGCCTTCCAGTTCGGCCAGAACGTCCATCCGGGCCACGGTGATCTGCTCGGTACCGCTGACGTAGCCGGGGATGCCGGCAAAGCCCGGCTGCGAGAGAGTCCTGGCGTTGCGCGCCAGCCAGGGGCCGATCAGCGGAACGTAGAGCGGCCGGGCCTCGATGTAGAGCTTTGTGTCCTCGATCGCCTGCCCCAGCACCAGCCGCGACTTCAGGATCTCGGCCTCGCCGGCCGTGGGCGTGCGGGCGTTCAGCGCGCTGCTCGCCGAGTCGCCG
Source organism: Xylophilus sp. (assembly GCA_009914555.1). GTDB lineage: Bacteria > Pseudomonadota > Gammaproteobacteria > Burkholderiales > Burkholderiaceae_C > WNDY01. The sequence goes on along the minus strand of WNDY01000011.1, from coordinate 24,254 downwards.
ACCAGGGTGCCGCCCGAGCGGTCCGGGTCCTCGACCTGGAGCAGGACGTTGGCCTCGTACACGCGCGGGCCGAAGAGCGTGTAGATCGCGCCCAGCAGCAGCGCCACGGCCAGCGCCTTGAGGATGGTGGCGCGGTGGTCGATGAACAGGTCGGCATATTCCCTCAGCCGCGGGCGCGGCGCGGCGGCGCCGGCCGCGGCGGGCAGGGTTGCGGCGACGAGCAGGGGTGCATTCATGATGGGGTCACCTTCGGGTTCTGGTCGTACGATGTCAGCGCCGGATCACGACGCCGCCCGGGTTCACGATCTGGGCCGCGGGCAGGATCAGGCTGATCACCCGGTTCCAGCGGACCAGCGGCACCGGGTCGATATAGACCACGTCGCGCGGCTGCAGCTCGAAGCGGTCGGCCAGGGCCAGCGCCACCGGGTTCTTCGCGTCGAGGTGGTAGACGTCCGGCACGTCGGCTTGCGTGTTGCGCACCACGTAGATCTGCCCGGGCGCGGCGGTCTGCAGCGCGGGGCCGCCGGCATCGCCCAGCGCCTCGTTGAGGGTCAGTCGGCCGTTGCGCAGCGGCAGCGCCGACGGGCGCTGGATCTCGCCCATGACGTAGACGCGGCTGTCCTCGCGGGTGTCCACGCGCACGATGTCTCCGTTTTCCAGCGGGATGCGCGCTGCGCTGTAGCCCGAGCGCTGCAGTGCCAGCAGGTCGATCAGCAGGCTGCGGCCGCCGCGCGTCAGGGTGACGCGGGAGCGGTCGGCGCTGGCATTCAGGCTGCCCGCGCGGCTCAGGGCCTCGGCCAGCGTCATCGGCACGTCGGTGAAGATCTGCAGGCCCGGCGTGCGCACATCGCCTTCGACGTAGGCGCGCCGGCTGCGGAAGGCCTGGACGCGGATGCTGACCAGCGGATCCCGGATGAACGGCTCGATCCGCCGGGCGATCAGGTCGGAAGCCGCGCTTTCGCTGAGACCTTCCACCCGGACCCGGCCGACGTACGGAAAGCTGATCTCGCCCTGGCTGTCCACGATGAAGCCGGGTGCGGCGCTCACGCCCGTCGGGTCCGACTGCTGTGCGATGACGGCGCCGGCGTTGGGCAGCAGCTCCGGATGGCGGTACACCACGATGCCGATGACGTCGCCCGGCCCGATGGTGTAGGCCGGTGCCGTGCCGAACAGCTGCTGCACCTCGGCCGGCACGCCGGTGGGAAGGCGAGCCGCCATCTCGCGGACCAGCTCCGGGGTGATGGCGACGAGCCTCGGACGGCCGCGGCCCGCATCCGCGGACTCGTCGGGCGACGAACTGCTGTCCAGAGGATCGAAGCCCGGTGCGGCGCAGCCAGTAAGGGCCAGGGCCACGGCAGCGGCGGCCGCGCCGCGCAAAAAGGGAAGGGTGTGCATCGAGCGCTCCTCAGGTACTGCGGTGTCACTGCGGCGCCAGGGCGCCGGCCATCTGCAGCGCCGCGGCGGGCGGTGCGTCCGCGCTGCGGACCGCAGCGGGCATGCCCCCGGCCGTGGCGATGGCCCAGTCGCCCACCAGGCGCAGGAACGACTGCTGGCCCTTGGCCGTGCAGAGCGTGTGGTCGAGGTCGCCGGCGAAGTCGTACTGCGCGGCCTGTACGAACGGCTCGTGGCGGAATCGCCCGAGCAGGTCGCGGTCCCGGTCGCAGACGTGGAAGGAGCCCGAATACAGGAAGTGCAGCGCGACCTTGCGCTCGGCCAGGCGGTGCATGGCAGCGCCGAACCAGGCGGCGGTCATCGCGGGCGAGGCGCTCTCGCTGAAGAAGCCAGGCAGCGGCTGCCCGGAGCGGCCGCCCGGCAGCCAGCGCACCAGGCTGCGCTGGAGCCAGCGCCTGAGCTTGCCCGCGAAGGCCGGGTGGCCCATCGCCGCGAAGGCGCGGCGCAGGGTGCGTTCGCAGCGCGTGTGCCATTGCGGGAAATTGAATCCGTCGAACAGCGACAGTCCGACCACCCGCGGGTCGGCCAGCGCGGTCGTCATCGCGTGCTCCACGCCCGAGCACAGGCCGACGATCACGAACTGGTGGATGCCCAGCCGCGCCTCCACCAGGTCCATCGCCGCCTGCAGATCGCGCACCGCGCGCAGCACCAGGGGCAGGGCGCTCGTGCCGGCGGGCGCCTCGCTGTCGCCGATGCCGCCCAGGTCCAGCCGCAGGCTGCTCATGCCGCGCGCGGCCAGCCGGTGGCACAGCTTCACGTTGATGCGCCGCGGACCCACACGGTGGTTGGCTCCCATGTTGAGCATCAAGCAGGCCACCGGCAGCGGCGCGGGGCCGTCGGCCGCGGGCGTCGTCAGCATGCCGACCAGCGCCGCATCGGCGCCGAAGCGCACCGGGGTCTGTACGGGGTCACTCATGGAGGGCTCCTTGCAGTCGGGCGAGCGCGTCGGCGGGGACCATGGCGCTGTTCGGATAGGGGTCGGCGGCCCAGTCGAGCCGGTGTTCGAAGTAGGAGAGGCGCACCGGCATGTGGCGCAGCTGTTGCGCGGCGGCCCATTGGGCCGTCGGTGCATCGTCGGGCTGGGCGAGCACCAGCGTGTCGTGCAGGGCGGTCAGCGCCAGCGAGGCAGGCACCAGTGCCCCGAACTGCGCCCGCAGGCGTTCGGACAGCGACACGCCGAGCGCTTCCTGCGGCACGGCCTGGCTGTCACGCACGAAGCTGCGGCGCCAGGCCGGGTCCGGTATGCAGAAGCTGCCGTCCACCATGGCCACATGCCGCTCCCGCAGGAAGCGCGCATACCGCAGGCCATCCAGGATGGGTTCCCACAACACCAGCCGGTGCGGATCGCAGCGGCCGCTGCGCGCCGCCAGCACGGCCAGCGTGGCACCGAGCCGGGCTCCGATCCAGGCGACGCGCGTACCGGGCGCCAGGCGGCGCAGCGTGTCGTGCGCGGCGCACAGGTCGCGCCGCCAGCCGTCGAGTTCGCCGCTGCGCTCATCGCCCGGCGAATCGCCGGTGGCATGGAAGTCGAAGCGCAGCGCGGCCACGCCGTCGCGGGCGAAGCGCTCGGCCAGCACCTTGAAGAAGCGGTGCGTGCGCAGGCCCTCCTGGCCGAAGGGCGGGCACAGCAGCACCGCGGTGCCGCCGTCGCGCTGCGGCTCGGCCGCATGGAACATGCCGAACAGCTGGCGCGAGGCCGAGCCGAACATCAGCGGCTGGGGCATCATGGCGCGGCCTCCTGCAGGCGCTGCCGGGATGGCGCGGCGGCGTATGCGGCCGCGTCCCCGAATGCGCGGGCGGCCTGCGCCAGGGCGCCGGGCACCTGCAGCAGCGGCTGCGGTATCCGCCATTCGGCAAGCGACGCCACGCTGCCCGACCGCGCCGGCGCCGGACCGACGACCACCCGCAGCAGGTGCCCGCCCACCGGGATGTCGATCCTGCGCAGCGTCGCCTCCAGCCCCACCTCGATGGTGCTCGGATCGAGCCGCAGGCCCAGGCCGATGGCCTTGAGGCAGGCCTCCTTGCGGGTCCAGCAGGTGAGGAAGGCCCTGCCGCGCCGGCGCGGCGGAAGCGACCGCAGGGCGCGGTTCTCGTGCAGCGTGAAGCAGCGCTCGGCGACGGCCAGCGCATCGGGCACCGGGCGGAGGTATTCGACGTCCACGCCGAGCGGCCCGCGGTGGCCCACGGCGATCAGTGCCACGCCACGGCTGTGACTCAGCGAGAAGTGGATGCGCGGGTGGTCGGGCAGCCAGGGCTTGCCGAGCGGCCCGTCGGCCAGCCGCAGCGCGTCAGCCTGCTGCGCACCCTGCTCGGCCAGGGCCAGCCGCAGTGCGATGTGCGCGGCCACGAAACGGTCGCGGTCGACCGGAAAGCGCAGGCGCCCGGCGCGCTCGCGCTCCTGCGGCGACAGCAGGGCCGCCTGCGTACGGAGAGCCGGGCCGTCCAGCTCGACATACCGGCAGACCGCCGTGTCGATCTCGGCCGCGGACGGCGCGCCGCGGTTCATGGCTGCCCCCTGCGCAGCCACTGGTCGATGGTGCGCCGCAGCAGGGCACTCTTGCGCACGGTGGGCGCAGCGGTGGCGTCGGCCCCCTGGGCCGGCGCCGCGATCTGGGCCAGGGTCTCGAACAGGTAGCGGCGCGGCTCGACCCGGCGGCCCAGCGTGAGCGCGGCCTGCTCGACGGCGCGCTGCACCAGCAGCGAATCCCCTCCGAGGTCGAAGAAGTTGTCGCTGCCGCGGATGTCGCGCACGTCGATGTGCAGCACGTCGGCCCAGACCTGTGCCAGGCCGGCGTGGGCCGGCGGCTGCACCGCGATGGGCGCGATCTGCGCCCAGGGGCTGTGCTCGGCGGTCGGCGCCTGCTGCGCTGTCGCGCCGGGTGGCTCGGCCGCGAGCCTGCGCAGTTGGACGGCGCTGGCCGAACCTTCCTCGGATGCAAGCTCAGCCAGCGTGGCCTGGGGTCGATCGGCCGCGCGCCGCAGCAGTTCGAGGTAGCGGTCGCGCAGCCAGCCGCCGGTCTCGCGCAGGAAGATATCGGCGTTGTAGATCAGCACGCCCTGCAGCCCGTCGGGCGTGTCGACCAGCCACACGCCGATGTCGTCGGTGGCGCCGCGCTGCGTCAAGCGGATCTGCCGGGTCCGCAGGCTGCCGATGGCGGATGGCCGTTCCCGGGCGTCCTGGTACGAGAACATGGCCTGGTAGGCGCCGCCGGCCTGGCCGCTGGCGGCCGGTTCGGCCGCCAGGCGCTCGAAGGGCACCTGCTGGTAGTTCATGAGCGCGAGCAGTTCCTGCTTCACCCGGCGCATGAAGGCGGGCAGGGTCAGCCGCAGGTCGACCTCCAGCGCGACCGGCAGCAGGTTGTTGAAGAGACCCATCACGGCTTCCGTCTCGGGCTGCTGGCGGCCTCGCACCGGGTTGGCGATGACGACGTTGTCGGTGCCGATGGTTTGGGCCACGGCCAGCGCATAGATGCCGAGGGTCAGCATGCTGGGCGTCACGTCCAGGCCGCGGGCGGTGTCGCGCAGCTGTGCGGTGCGGGCCGCATCGACGGCGATCCACTGCGCGCCGCCCTGGCCGCTCTTGCCGGCGCGGCGCGGCATGTCGGTGCGCGGCTGGCGCTGCGGCGGCGTGGCGGCCAGCCGCCGGCGCCAGAAGTCGAGCTGGGCCTCGAAGGCCGGCGTCGCCATCCATTGCTGCAGCCATTCGGCGTAGTCGCCGTGCGTGGTCGCGAGCGGCGGCAGCGCCGGCGGGCGGCCCTGTTCGGCCGCGCCGTACAGTGCGTCCAGCTCGGCCTGCAGCAGGTCGAACGACCATCCGTCCCAGACCAGGTGGTGCGGCACGAACACGAAGACGTGCTCCTGCGCGTCGAGCCGGAACAGCGCTGCATGCAGCAGCGGCGCGCGGTGGACGTCGATCGGCCGGTCGGCCAGCTCCTGCATGCGCTCGGCCAGTTCGGCCTCGCGCTGGTCCGCCGGCAGAACGCGCAGGTCCACCACCGGCAGGGCGAAGGCGGCTTCGCCGGCGATCACCTGCACCGGCCGCCCGGTCGTCGGATCGGCGCCGATGCAGGTCCGCAGCGCGGGCTGGCGCCGGATGATCTCGCGCAGCGCCTCCTCGAAGCGCGCCGGATCGAGGGCGCCCAGCAGCCGGTGCGCCGACGGCACGTTGTAGACCGAGCGGCCCGGCAGCAGCTCTTCCATGAAGAGGATGCGCTCCTGCGCCGGCGTGAGCGGCGCCGTGGTGCGCCCCGGGCGCAGCGGCAGCGGCGCGGGGGCCGGTTCGCCGGCGCGCAGGAGTGCCTCGACGGCGCGGGCCAGCTGCCCGGCCGTGGGCGCCTCGAACACGGTGTGCAGCGGCAGCGTGACGCCGAAGCTGCGGCACAGCAGTGCGGCGAGTCGCGCGGCCAGCAGCGAATGCCCGCTGAGGGTGAAAAAATCGTCGTGCAGGTCGAGGCCGGGCAGGCTCAGCACCTGCTCCATGGCCGCCAGCACTTGGCGCTCCACCGGGCTGCGCGGCCCGGCGGCGCGCGCGGCCATGCCGTGCGGCACGGTCGAGCTTGCCGTTGGGCAGCGTGGGCAGCGCCGCCAGCGCGACCACGTGCTGCGGCAGCATGAAGGCCGGCAGGGTGGAGCGCAGGTGGTCGAGCACGGCGCCGGCATCGAAGGACTCCGCAGCGGCGTCGGGCCGCAGCGCCAGGTAGGCCACCAGGCGGACGTCGCCGGGCTGTTCCTCCCGCGCCACGACCACGCTGCGGGCCACACCGTCGACCTCGTTGCAGCGAGCCTCGATCTCGCCGGGCTCGATGCGGTAGCCCCGCACCTTCAGCTGAAAGTCCAGCCGGCCCAGGTGCTCCAGCAGGCCGTCGTTGCGCCAGCGGCCGCGGTCGCCGGTGCGGTAGACCGGGACGGCGCTGCCGAGGATCCGGGCGGTGACGAAGCGTTCGGCCGTCAGGTCGGGACGATGCAGGTAGCCCGACGCGACGCCGGCGCCGGCGATGCAGATCTCGCCGGGCACGCCGACCGCGCAGGGTTGCTGGTCGGCGTCGAGGATCCAGACACCGGTGTTGGCGATCGGCCGGCCGATGGCCATGCCGCGCGTGGCGATCACCTCGCGCTGCATGTTCCAGGCGGTGGACCAGACGGTGGTTTCGGTCGGGCCGTAGACGTTCCACACCTGCGCGCAGCGGTCGAGCAGGTCGAGCGCCAGCGGGCCGCGCACGGTCTCGCCCCCGATCCAGCCGCGAAAGCCGGGGGCGCCCGGCCAGCCGGCGTCGCGCAGCAGCTCCCAGGTGCCGGGCGTGGCCTGGAGGATGGTCACCTGTTCCTTCTCGATCAGGCTGCGCAGGCGGGCGCCGTCCACGGCGGTTTCGCGCTGCACCATTACGATCTCGGCCCCGGCGGCCAGCGGCAGCAGCAGCTCGGCCACGGCGATGTCGAACGACAGCGTGGTCACGGCGGCCAGCCGGTCGGTGTCTCCGATGCCGGGCGCGGCGCGCATCGACTCGATCAGGTTGGCCACGGCGCGGTGCGGTACGCACACGCCCTTGGGCCGGCCGGTGGAGCCCGAGGTGTAGATGACGTAGGCGAGGTCGTCGGGCCGGGCGTCAAGGTCGTCGTCGGGCGCGAGCGCGTCGCCCGGTGCCTGCTGCCAGGCGGTGTCGGTGTCGATGTCCAGGATGCGCCGGGCCGCGTCGGTGCGCCAGCCGCGCGGCGCGGCCGCGACGCACGAGGCGGTCAGCAGCAGCCCGAGACGGGCGTCCTCGGCATGCTGGTCGAGCCGCGCCTGCGGAAAGCCGGGGTCCAGCGGCACGTAGGCCGCGCCGGACTTGAGGATGGCCAGCAGTGCCACGACCATGTCGATGCCGCGCTGCAGGCACAGGCCCACGCGCTCGCCGCGTCCCATGCCGCGGTCGCGCAGCGCGCGGGCCAGCTGGTTGGACCGTGCGTCGAGCTCGCCGTAGCTGCGGCGCTCGGCGCCGTCGCGGATGGCGGGGCGCTGCGGCAGCAGCGCCGCGCGGGCGACGAAGCCGGCATGGGCGAAGGGCCGGCCCTCCAGCCCGGTGGGCGGAGGCTGCAGCGCCACGAGGGCGTGGCCCGCTTCAGGCGACAGCAGACCGAGCCGGCCCACCGGCGCGGCCGGGTTCTGCACCGCCGAGCGCAGCAGGGTTTCGAACATGCCGAGCCAGCGCTGCACGCTCGCCTCGTCGAACAGGTCGGTGTTGTACTGGGCCTCGGCGACCAGGCCGCCGTCCAGCGGGCGCAGGTTGAGGGATATCTCGAAGTTCTCGTAGCGCCGGGCCACCGTTTCCACCGTCGCGTCGAGGCCGGCGAATGCCTGCGCCCGGCCGCCGATGTCGGGGTCGACGTTGAACATCACGCTCGCCAGTGGCAGCCGCCCGGGATCGCGCCGCAGCGAGAGCTGGCCGAGGAGTGCGCCGTAGGTCAGCGCCTGGTGCTCGAAGGCGCCGAGCACCGCGCCGGCGCAGTGGCCCAGCAGCGTGTCGAAGCGCATGCGCGCATCCACGCCGACGCGCAGCGGCAGCAGGTTCACGCAGTGGCCGACCAGGCCCGGCATCTCGTGGGCCAGCTGACCCGACGACGGTATGCCGACCACGATGTCGTCCTGGCCGGTCAGCCGGTGCAGCGTGGCGACGAAGCCGCCGAGGAGCCCGGCGAACAGGCTCACGCCGTGCTTCGCGCAGGCCGTGCGCAGGGCGCGCACGAGCTGCCGGTCGAGGGCGCGCTCTGCGCGGCGCGAGGCGAAGGTCCGCACCTCTGGCCGCAGCCGGTCGGTCGGCAGGTCGAGCACCGGTAGCGCGTCGGCCGCGAAGCGCTCGACCCAGTAGTCGATGTGCGCCTGCATGCCGGGCCGCAGCGCGGCGGCGGCCTGGTCGGCGGCGAAGGCCGCGTAGGTGGGTGCCGGGGCTGGGCCGTCGCCCTCGCCGACCTGCTCCGCATACAGCTGTCCCAGCTCCTCGGCGATCACGCTCCAGGACCAGCCGTCGCACACCGCATGGTGTGCGGACAGCAGCAGTTCATGGTCGGCCGCGTCGAGGCGGTAGAGCGCTGCGCGAAAGAGCGGGCCGCGCTCCAGTGCGAAGGGCCGGCTGACGGCTTCGGTGCGGGCGGTGTCGAGCGCCAGCGCGCGCGCCGGGGCATCGAGCGCCTGCAGGTCCCAGGTCTGCAGCGCGGACTCCCAGCGCGGGCCGACGCGCATGAAGCTGCCGTCGGGCGTGAAGGTGCCGCGCAGCGACTGGTGGCGCCCGGCGAGCTGTGCCACGGCGCGCTCCATCGCCGGCACGTCCAGCGTGCCGCGCAGGTGCAGCACGATGGCTTCGTTGTAGGCCAGCGAGGCCTCGGTGCCGAGCATGGCGCCGAGCCAGACCTCGCGCTGCGAGGCGGTGGTGGGGATGACGCATTCGGCCACTTCGGCCGCGTCGGCCGGGGGATGCGGCACGGCATTCATGCCACGGCCCTCTCATCTGTGCCGGACGGGACGCAGGCCAGGTCCGCCGCGGAGCTGCGCGGCACCTCGAACTCCAACGACACGGCCGGCGCGCGGCGCAACAGGAAGCCGGACTCCTGCAGCTCGGCGACCGATTCCTTGAAGGCCCGCTGGATCAGCGCGATGTCCTCGGCGTTGTGCGCGCTCGTCAGAAAGCAGGGAAAGTTCTCCAGGATGTGCACGCCGCGGCTGCGCATCATGGGAAACAGCAGGTCCTGCAGCGGATGGTCCTCCAGCCAGGCCACGCGCCAGAGCGAGGAGAAGTGCCGGACCGCGATCGGCGCGCCGGCCGCGGCGCACCAGGCGGTCAGCTCGTCGGCCATCCGGCCGGTGCGCAGGGCCAGGCCTTCCTGCAGCGCCGGCCCGCAAGCCTTCAGGTGCAGCAGCGAGGCCCTGGTCGCGGCCAGCGCGAGCGGATGGCGCACGAAGGTGCCGGCGAAATAGGTCACGCCCACGGCCGGGAAGGAGTCGTCGCCGTACTGCCAGGCGCCGCCGTCGAGCGCGTCCATGTAGGCGCGCCGGCCCGCGATCACGCCGACCGGGAAGCCGCCGCCGATGACCTTGCCGTAGGCCGCGAGGTCGGCCTGGACGCCGAACAGCGCCTGCGCACCGCCCAGCCCGGTGCGAAAGCCGGTGATGACCTCGTCGAAGACGAGGCAGCAGCCCGCCTGCGCGGTGATGGCCCGCACGTCGTGGAGGAAAGCGCGCGGCTGGAAGTCGGGCCGCCGGCTCTGCACCGGCTCGACCAGCACGGCGGCGAGGTCGCCGGCGTGGTCGCGGATGAAGGCCAGGGCCTCGGGCGTGCCGTAGTCGAGTACGCGGATGTCGCCGAACATGCCGCTCATCACGCCCGGCGCGGCCGGCAGGCCCCGGCCGTCCCTGCCGGCGCGCACCAGCACCTCGTCGAAGGTGCCGTGGTAGGAGCCGGTGAACACCACGACGGTGCTGCGCCCTGTGACCGTGCGGGCGATGCGCAGCGCCGCCATCACCGCCTCGGAGCCGGTGTTGCAGAGGCCCGCGCGCTCGCAGCCGGTGAGCTCGCAGACCAAGCGGGTCACGTCGGCCGCCAGCGGATGCTGCGGACCGATCTCGCAGCCCGCGTCGAGCTGCTCGCGCACGGCGTCGCGCACGAACGGGGCCTGCCAGCCGAACAGGTTGACGCCGAAGCCGTTGAGCGCATCGACGTACTCGTTGCCGTCGATGTCCCAGAGCCGCGAGCCCTGCGAGCGCTCGATCACGACTTGGGAGGTGATTTCCTTGGTTAGCGGGCGGAAGCCGTTGACCACGCGCGGATCGGCCATGTGGCCGCGGTTGGCTTCGGTGAACTGCCTGCTTCTGGCCGTGCGCTCGACATAGCGGCGGATGAAGGCACCCAGCCGCGCCTTCTGCCGCGCGTTCGGCTCGGCCGTGCGCTGCGTGTGGATGCGGGCGATGGCGCCGAAGGCCCTGGAGACGTCGTAGCGCTGCGGCTGCGGCCTGGCTGGAACAGCTTCTTCAGATGCGGTGGGTATAGCCTGTAAGCGCTTGTCTGTAAAGCACACTGAGGTATTACTGCCAGCAGTAACGATGTGGCCGATTCCCTGCGCTGCCGTACCGGACAGCAGGGCCAGCTGCTGCCGCATCAGCTCCATCTGCTGGGTGATCAGCTGCGGCAGCGGCAGCGCGTCCTGGCCGCCGGCGGCCGGCGCGGCCGGCAGCGGCGCCGCGGCCGTGGCGACGGCCTGGGCCAGTGCTTCGGCTTCGGCCTGCGGCGCGGGTGGCAGGCTGGCGCGCAGGAAGGCCGCGAGCGCGTCGATGCTGCGGTAGTCCTCCATCAGCTGGCGGAAGCTGAGGTCCACCTTGAAGCGCTTCCTGATCTGGGTGGCGGCCTGGGTCAGCGTGAGCGAGTCGAGCCCGAGTTCGGCGAACACGGCATGGCCTTCGGCCTGTGCCATGTCGATGCCGGAGATGTCTGCGAGCAGCGCACGCAGGCGGGTTTCCATCGGCGGCGCGGTGGATGCGGGGGAGGCAGGGACGGCGGTCACGGTCGGCTCCAGAAGCAGGTGGGGTACGAAAGGGGCGGTGAGGGGCGTGGCGGCGATGTCGACCCAGAAGCGCTTGCGCTCAAACGGATAGGTGGGCAGGCGCACGCGCTGGCGGCTGCCGGCCAGGGCCGAGAGATCGATGCCGGCGCCGCTGGCCCACAGCCGGGCGAGCGCCAGCCGCAGCGTGGCGGGCTCGTCGGCCGCAGTGCCGTGCAGCAGCGGCGTGGCCGCGCCGCCGTGCTGGCGCACCAGCGTCGCCAGCGTGTTGCGCGGGCCGGTTTCCACGAAGAGCGCCTGCGGCACGGCTGCGATCGCGTTGCGCACGGCCGGGGAGAAGCACACGGTGTCGCGCACATGCCGCGCCCAGTACGCGGCGCTGGTGGCCTCGGCCGGCTCCAGCAGGCGGCCGGTCAGCGTCGAGACGATGGGAATCCGCGGCGGCTGCAGAGCGACCTGGCCGACCAGGGCTTCGAACGGCGCGACGACCGCGTCCATCATCGTGGAGTGGAAGGCGTGCGATGTCTGCAGCAGGCGGCTGGCGATGCCGTCGTGCTGTAGTCGGTCGTGCAGCGCGGCGATGGCCTCGGCCGGGCCCGCGGCCACGCAGGCGTTCGGGCCGTTGTCCGCGGCCAGCGACAGCCGCGGGCCGAGCCGCGGCCGCAGGGCCTCGGCGCCCAGGCGCACCGAAAGCATCGCGCCGGCCGGCTGGGCCTGCATCAGCAGGCCGCGCTGCGCCACCAGCCGGGCGGCGTCGCCGAGCTGCATCACGCCGGCCACCACGGCGGCGGCGAATTCGCCCACGCTGTGGCCGATCAGCGCCTGCGGCTGGACGCCCAGCGACAGCAGCCGGCGCGCCAGGGCGTATTCGATGGCGAACAGGGCCGGCTGCGTGGCCGACGTGGGCACGAGCGACTGCGCGTCGTCCGAGAAAATGCGGGCCCGCAGGTCGAAGCCGACCTGGCCGTCGAAGGCGGCCAGGCATTCGTCGAAAGCGGCGGCGAAGACCGGGTCGGCCGCATGGAGCGCGCGACCCATGGCCGCGTACTGCGCGCCCTGGCCCGGGAACACCAGCACCAGCTGCGGCGGGCGCGGGCCGACCGTGCCGCCGGCGCGCCACGGCGATGCGGCATCGCGCAGCGCAGCGGCAGCGCCGCCGTGCGACGAAGCGACCACTGCGCGCCGCACGGCATGCGCTTTGCGGCCTGCGGCCAGCGTGAAGGCCACGTCGGCCAGCGGCTGCGCGGGATGGGCTTCGAGGTGCGCGGCCAGCCGCTCGGCGGCCACGGCCAGCGCGGCGTCGGACCGTGCCGAGAGCGGCAGCACCTGCACGCCTTCACCGGCCGGGGTGGCCGGCCGCAGCGGCGCCTCCTCGACGATCACGTGCGCGTTGGTCCCGCCGACGCCGAAGGAGCTGACGCCGGCGCGGCGCGGCAGTGCGCCGCGCGGCCACGGCGTGGCGTCCGCAGTGACGCGAAAGGGCGTGCTGCCGAAGTCGATCGCCGGGTTGGGCGCGGTGAAGTGCGCGGTCGGCGGTATCTGTTCGTGGTGCAGCGCCAGCGCGGTCTTGATCAGCCCGGCGGCGCCCGCCGCAGTGACCATGTGGCCGACATTGCTCTTGAGCGAACCGAGCGTGCAGAAGCCGCGCGCATCGGTGTGCTCCCCAAAGGCGGTGGCCAGCGCCTCGACCTCGACCGGGTCGCCGAGCGGCGTGGCGGTGCCGTGGGCTTCCACGTACGAGATGCTGCGCGCGTCCACCTGCGCCGCATGCAGCGCGGCGCGGATCACGGCGGCCTGACCGTCCACGCTTGGCGCGGTGAAGCTGGCCTTGGCGCCGCCGTCGTTGTTGACGCAGGCGCTGCGCAGCACGGCGTAGATGGTGTCGCCGTCGGCCTGGGCATCGGCCAGCCGCTTGAGCAGCACGACCGCTGCACCCTCGCTGAAGACAGTGCCCTGCGCCTTCGCGTCGAAGCTGCGCGTGTGGCCGTCGGGCGACAGCATCGCGCCCTCGTCGTAGAGGTAGCCGCTGCGCGGCGGGCAGGTGACCGCGACGCCGCCGGCCAGCGCCATGTAGCACTGGTCGCTGCGCAGCGCATGGAAGGCCTGGGCGACCGCGACCAGCGAGGTCGAGCAGGCCGTGTGCACGCTGACCGCCGGGCCGGTCAGGTTGAGCCGGTGGGCCACGCGGGTGGCGATGTAGTCCTTCTCGTTGGCCAGCATGGCCTGGAACTCGCCGACCGCCTCGACCAGATCGGGCCGCGTGCGCAGGTGGCGCTGGGCATAGGTGGCGTTGTACATGCCGGCATAGACGCCGACCGGGCCGGCGGCCGCGTCGGGCACGTGGCCGGCGCGCTCCAGGCACTCCCAGCAGATTTCGAGGAAGACGCGGTGCTGCGGGTCCATCAGCGCCGCCTCGTTTGCAGGGATGCCGAAGAAGGCCGCGTCGAAGTCCTCGATGCCGTCGATCACGCCGCGGGCCCGCACGTAGGCCGGGTCGGCGCGCAGCGCGGCGGACACGCCGGCGTCGAGCGTGGCATCGTCGAAGAAGCGGATGGTGTCGCGCCCGGCGAGGAGGTTGTCTCAGAACTGCTCGACGTCGACCGCACCGGGAAAGCGGCCCGCGGTGCCGATCAGGGCGACCGCATCCGTGCCGGCGGCGCCGGCCGGCGGGGCTGCGGCGGTCCGGGGGCGGGCGCCGGTGCCGGGCGCCTGCAGCCGGGCAGCGATGCCCGCCGGCGTGGGATGGCGGAAGAACAGGTTGGTCGACAGCCGCGGCGCACCCTCGTTCTGCAGAAGGGCCAGCACCTGCACCGCGCGCAGCGAATCGCCGCCGAGGTCGAAAAAGTTGTCGTCGCGGCCGACCGGGTCGATCTGCAGCACCGCGGCGAATGCCTGGCAGACCTGCCGTTCGGCCGGGCTGGCGGCTTGTGCATACGGCTGGCTCAGCGCCGGCCGCGCCTGCGTCGGCGCGGGCAGCGCCCCGCGGTCGAGCTTGCCGTTGGGCGTGTGGGGCAGCGCGGGCAGCCAAACCTGGGCCGAGGGCAGCAGCGCCGCGGGCAGCCGCGCGGCCAGGTGGGCGCGCAGGGTGTCCCAGGCCAGCGGCTCTGCCCGCGCGACCAGGTAGGCGACGAGGCGCGTGCGGCCAGCCGCATCGGGCCGCGCCACGACCGCGCAGGACCGGATGTCCGGGTGCGACAGCAGGGCCGCTTCGACCTCGCCGGGCTCGATCCGGTGCCCGTGGATCTTGATCTGTCCGTCGCGCCGGCCGACGAACTCGATGGTGCCGTCCGGCAGCCAGCGCGCCAGGTCGCCGGTGCGGTAGAGGCGGTCGCCGGGCTGGCCGAAGGGATCGGCGACGAAGCGCTCCGCCGTGAGCCCGGGCTGCCCCAGGTAGCCGTTCGCCAGGCCCTGGCCGCCGATGCAGAGTTCGCCGACCAGGCCGGTCGGCAGCAGGTCCAGCGCCGGGCTCAGCACGCGCAGCACCGTCTGCTGGATGGGCCGCCCGAGCGGCACCGACCGCAGATCCTCCGGCAGCGCCGCGGGAACGCGGTAGGTGGCCGCGAAGGTCGTGCATTCGGTGGGGCCGTAGCCATTGGTCAGCGCAAGCTCCGGCAGGGCGGCCAGCGCGCGCCGCACATGCGCGACCGACAGCGCTTCGCCGCCGATGATCAGGTGGCGCAGGCCGCGCAGGTGCGCCGGGTCGTCGTCGACCACCGCATTGAACAGCGCGGCCGTGAGCCAGGCCGTGTGGACGCCGTGCCGGGCGACGGTGCGGGCCAAGCCGGGGCCTGTGGGAATGCGTTCGTCGTGGATCACGCAGCAGCCGCCGTTGAGCAGCGGCCCCCAGATTTCGAGCGTGGCCGCGTCGAAGCCGAGCGGCGCCGCATGCAGCATGGATGCGCCGGGCCCGAAGGCCGCGTACTCTGCATCCACCACGAGGCGCAGGATGGCGCGGTGGCTGATCTCGATGGCCTTGGGCGCACCGGTCGAGCCCGAGGTGCACATCACGTATGCGATGGATTCGCCGTCGATGGCGGGGTCACCGCCGGTGCTGTCCTGTTGCGCCGGGCTCCACGCATCCAGGTGGATGCGGGCCAGCGGTTCAGGCACCAGCGCGTCATGGGCGCGGACGGTGACGGCCAGGCGGACGCCCGCCTGGGCCAGCATGGCCGAAATCTGCTGCGGCGGATGATCGGTCGGGATCGGCACGTAGACGGCACCGGCGCGCAGGATCGCCAACTGCGCAACCACGGCGTCCATCGAGCGATCGAGCATGAGCCCGACCCGCTCGCCCGCGCGCACGCCGCTGCACTCCAGGTGCCGTGCCAGCACGTGCGACCGGCGGTCGAGTTCGCCATAGCACATCCGGTCGTCGCCTTCGACAAGCGCGATGGCGTGCGGATCGGTGCGGGCCTGCACCTGGAAGCAGCCGGTGACGGTGAGGCTGGCATCGACCGGCGCGACGGGGCGATTCCAAGTGACGAGCTGTGCGTGCAGGTCGGCCGGGGGCGCGGTCGGAATGGCCGAAAGAGGGGCATCCGGCTGCGCCAGCACATGGTCGGCGGTGGCGGCAATGGCCGCCAGCAGGATCCGGAGCGCGTCGGCGTCCAGGCATCGGGGATCGGCATCGGCATGCAGGCGCAGCCCGCGCGGCGCCGTCTGCACCACCCACAGCCTGACGGCGGCGCGGGCGTCCCGGGCCGCTGCTGCACTGCGCAGCCACAGTACCTCCGGTTCGGCGGTCGCTCCATCGTCCGGCGGCGCGCCGGCTTCGCTGCGGCACCGGGCCACCGTGGCAAGCCATTCGCCAGCCGTGGTTTGTGGCAGGCTGCCGTCGAGCGCAACCACGGCGACTGCGCGCCCCTGGTCGGCCGTGACCTCGTGCAGCACCGCAGGAGATTCCCCCAGCCAGCGTGACCGCAGCAGCAGCCAGGCCGCGGCGTATGCCGTGTCGGGCAGGGGACCGTTCGCAGGATGCGTTGCGAGTCGCGTCGTCAACGTGAGGGTCGCGTTGCAGCGGACTCCCGGCGCCTCGGCACGGGCGGCCCGGACGAACAGCTCGGAAAGAGATGCGGTCCCTGCGTCCTGCTGGTCGGGAAAAACGGCGTGAATTTCCATGCCCCGTCCGAATGGTTGCGTTGATCGGCGGCGGAAAAATCTCTGCCTTACTGGCAATGCCAGCCTTACGGAAGAGTTTTCAGCGAAGTGGCGTCGAATATATGGGTCCGCTAGTTTGTTGTGTGAAGCGATTCACGACTTTGTACATTAGCATGCAATTTTTTCAAAAAAAACTAACCAAAGGTCTTGAAACAAGTTACCCATCTCTTTTGAACTCATCCGTTTGAACCGGTGGGGAGTATCGGGGCACGGAAACGCGGCAAAAGCAGCCCGTCCGCAGACGGAGGTGCGTCCGCCAAGGGCTGAAAACCACGAGCCCCGGGGCGAGAGACTTGTTTTTAATTCATCCGGATTGCAACCAATATAAAAACTAGTGGAAAAGATCCGAGTAATCCGCCGAACTGGAGCATTATCCGCGCGGCACGGACCATGAACCTAGCTGAGAAAGAACATGCTCGAAGAGATTCTCTTGCCCGGGGCAGTCCTGGAAAGCCGCGGTGCTTATCTTGAAGCGCCGCTGCCACAGACATCCGACGGATTGATGGCGAACGCCACCTATTTCGGAAATCCGCAGTGGGCGCAGGAATATCTTGACTACTGCCATCGGGACGTCCATTTCCGCAGCCGGTGGCTGGCTGCGACCGGGGACTGGACGGACAAGGTGGTCATCGACCTCGGATGCGGGCCGGGAAACGTCTTCGCCACCCTGGGCGGAAAGCCGAAACTGCTCGTGGGCGTGGACGTGGCGAGCGGATCACTCGAACTGGCGTCCGCCCAGGGCTACACGGCGGTGCGGGCCGACGCGGCGCAGACGCCCTTCCGCTCGGACGTGGCCGACATCGTCGTCATCAATGCCTCGCTGCACCATTGCGACGACATGCAGGCCGTCCTGCGGGAGGGCGCACGCCTCGTCAAGCGCAGCGGTCTGCTGGTGACCGACCATGACCCGCAACTTTCCGCATGGAACTACCAGGGGCTGGCCAGGGTGATGTGGGATACGCGGCTGTGGATTTACCGCATCACGCGGCACAGCTTTCACCGCAGCCGAAAACAGCAGTTCTGGGGGTTGAGAACCGAAATCCACCATCGTCCCGGCGATGGCGTTACCGAGGAGTTCTTCAAAGACACGCTGGAGCCATTGGGCTTCGATGTGGAGGTATATGCCCATAACCATCAAATCGGAGCCGATGCACTGAAGGGAAATGTCGGCCCTGCGCAGTGGAAATATCGCCTGGGGAATATATTGTCGGGCCGTGATCCGTCTGCAGCGACAAGCGCACTGTCACTCATGTGCATTGCAAGGCGCCGCGAAGTTGCAGGCAGCGACGGATGAGGCTGGATGTTTCAGGTAAAAGTTACGGAAATTATTACTTGATTACTGTAATTTTTACAATGAAGTCAAAATCGATTTTGTAGGAAGATTATTTATTATGTGGCGTGCGCTGGTGAGTGGCGCCGCGCCTCGTACCACGCGTGCGTCGCGGCAGAATTGACGGATGTCAATATCGCGGCAGTGCGCCGCCGGCTCACCCAGAGTTTCTCCACGAAAGCGGGGGGGCAGATCCGCTTTCCGTTTTGGGCAGGCTCTCAGTGGTTTTTGCTGGCAGTCACCAGCCTCAGCGATGGGAAAAGCTGAACGGTGACAACCATTTGGCGACGCTCCGCGGTCATTCCCGGAAGTCCGCGGAAAGTGGAAGTGGAGCGGGTGAAGGGAATCGAACCCTCGTATGAAGCTTGGGAAGCTGCCGTTCTGCCATTGAACTACACCCGCAGCAGCCGGCGATTCTACTGTCAAACCATGGCCCGTCCGGCCGCGAAGCGTGCCGGGCGGTTGAGGGGCGGTCTAGGAGGGGAGGGGTATCTATCTCTAGCCCGCTATTTCAAAGAGCTACACGGTATTGGAGGAGGGGGTATCTTTATTTTGCGGAATCCCTCAGGCAGAGGAACTCGATCTCGACGTACTCGTCGATGCCGTGGTGCGACGATCCCTCGCGGCCCAGGCCGGATTGCCTGACGCCGCCGGGAGGGCACATGCCCGGTGGCGATCACGCTGGCGTCGATGCCGACCATGCCGTACTCCAGCGCCTCGGCCACGCGGAAGATGCGGCCCACGTCGCGGCGGTAGAAATAGCTCGCCAGGCCGAACTCGGTCGCGTTGGCCGCGTCGACCGCCTCCTGCTCGGTCGTTACCTTCTCGACGGCCGCGGGTTCGATCAGCGGCCCCTGATTCGGCCGCGGCCAGTGCGGTCCGCGGTGAACTCGGCCGGTTTGATGACCAGCGGGGTGCCCTGCTCGGCGGTCATGTGCCGCCAGGTCTTTCTGGTTCTCCATGAGCAGGTTGAACTACTTCAGCAGGATCGCGCTGCTTGCCGGTCTGGCTGCGCCAGGCCGGCCAAGCGGCGTTGGCCGCGGCGATGGCGCGCTCGATGTTCCTGCTGGTGACAGCGGCCGGCGAAGGGGCAGAAAGAGGGCCGAAACCTATAATCGCGTGTTCGGCCCGGCCAGGCCCCTCGGGGCTTCCGACGCACCGCGCCTTTCTCAGAAACGAGTCGCTGCACCACCCCATGAGCACACCCATCTCCGTCGCGCAGATCCGCAAGACCTTCCTCGATTTCTTCGCGTCGAAGGGGCACACCGTCGTCCCGTCGAGCTCGCTGGTGCCGGGCAACGATCCGACCCTGATGTTCACCAACTCGGGCATGGTGCAGTTCAAGGACGTGTTCCTCGGCACCGACAAGCGGTCCTACGTGCGCGCTGCCTCGGTGCAGGCCTGCCTGCGCGCCGGCGGCAAGCACAACGACCTGAAGAACGTGGGCTACACCGCGCGCCACCACACCTTCTTCGAGATGCTGGGCAACTGGAGCTTCGGCGACTACTTCAAGCGCGAGTCGCTGAAGTGGGCCTGGGAACTGCTCACCGAGGTCTATCAACTGCCGCCCGAGCGGCTGCTGGCTACTGTCTACCAGGAAGACGACGAGGCTTACGACATCTGGACCAAAGAGATCGGCCTGCCGCCCGGGCGTGTGATCCGTATCGGCGACAACAAGGGCGGACGCTACAAGTCCGACAACTTCTGGATGATGGCCGACACCGGCCCCTGCGGCCCATGCTCCGAGATCTTCTACGACCACGGCCCGCACATTCCCGGCGGCCCGCCGGGCAGTGCCGACGAGGACGGCGACCGCTTCATCGAGATCTGGAACAACGTGTTCATGCAGTTCGACATGGCCGAGGACGGCAGCGTCAAGCGCCTGCCTGCGCCCTGCGTGGACACCGGCATGGGCCTGGAGCGGCTGGCGGCCGTCCTCCAGCACGTGCACAGCAACTACGAGATCGACCTGTTCGATGCGCTCATCAAGGCGGCCGCGCGCGAGACCGGCACGAGCGACCTCGGCAACAAGAGCCTGCGGGTGATCGCCGACCACATCCGCGCCACCTCGTTCCTCGTGGCCGACGGCGTGATTCCGAGCAACGAGGGCCGCGGCTACGTGCAGCGCCGCATCGTGCGCCGCGCCATCCGCCACGGCTACAAGCTCGGTCAGAAGAAGCCGTTCTTCCATAAGCTCGTGGGCGACCTGGTCGCGCAGATGGGCGATGCCTATCCCAAGCTCCAGGCCGACCAGGCCCGCATCACCGAGGTGCTCAAGACCGAGGAGGAGCGCTTCTTCGAGACGCTGGCCAACGGCATGGAGATCCTCGACACGGCGCTGGCCGGCGACACGAAGAAGCTGCCGGGCGACGTGGCCTTCAAACTGCATGACACCTACGGCTTCCCGCTCGACCTGACGCAGGACGTGGCGCGCGAGCGCGGCGTCGCGGTCGACGTGGACGGCTTCAACGCCGCCATGGAACGCCAGAAGGCCGCCGGCCGCGCCGCGGGCAGGTTCAGGATGGACCGCGCGCTGGACTACAGCGGCCACGGCAACACCTTCACCGGCTACGACACGCTGGTCGAGGAGACGGCGAAGGTCGTGGCGCTCTACCACGAGGGTGCGCCGGTGCAGCAGCTGGCCGAAGGCCAGAGCGGCGTGGTCGTGCTCGACACCACGCCCTTCTATTCGGAGTCCGGCGGCCAGGTCGGCGACCAGGGCACGCTTTCGGCCGAAGGGGTGCAGTTCGGCGTGGACGACACGCAGAAGATCAAGGCCGACGTGTTCGGCCATCACGGCACGCAGACCCAGGGCACGCTCAGGGTCGGCGACACGGTCACGGCCCGTGTGGACACCGCGCTGCGCCTGGCCACCCAGCGCAACCACAGCGTCACCCACCTGCTGCACAAGGCCCTGCGCGAGGTGCTGGGCACGCACGTGCAGCAGAAGGGTTCGCTGGTGAATGCCGAGCGCACCCGCTTCGACTTCGCCCACAACGCACCGGTGACCGATGCACAGGTGGTGGAGATCGAGCGCCGCGTGAACGAGGAGATTCTGGCCAACACCGTCAATGTCATCCGCGTGCTGCCGATCGAGAAAGCCCAGAAGACCGGCGCGATGATGCTGTTCGGCGAGAAGTACAGTGAGACCGTGCGTGTCATCGACATCGGCACCAGCCGCGAACTCTGCGGCGGCACCCACGTACGGCGCACCGGCGACATCGGCCTGTTCAAGATCGTGGCCGAGAGCGGCGTGGCCGCGGGCGTGCGCCGGGTCGAGGGCGTGACCGGCACCCAGGCACTGGCCTACCTGCAGGAGCTGGAATCCACGGTGCAGGCCGCAGCCAGCACGCTGAAGGCGCCGCCGGCCGAACTGCAGGGCCGCCTGGGCCAGGTGCTGGAACAGGTTCGCGCACTGGAGAAGGAACTCGCCGCGCTCAAGGGCAGGCTCGCGTCCAGCCAGGGCGACGAACTGGTGGGGCAGGCCGTCGACGTCAAGGGCCTCAAGGTGCTGGCCGCCGTTCTGTCGGGCGCCGATGCCAAGACGCTGCGCGACACGCTCGACAAGCTCAAGGACAAGCTCAAGACCGCGGCCATCGTGCTCGCGGCCGTCGACGGCTCCAAGGTCCAGTTGGCCGCCGGCGTGACGGCCGACAGCACGGCCCGCGTCAAGGCCGGCGAACTGGTCAACTTCGTCGCGGCCCAGGTCGGCGGCAAGGGCGGCGGCAAGCCCGACTTGGCGATGGCCGGCGGCACCGACCCGTCGGGCCTCGACGCCGCGCTGCGCTCCGTGGCAGGCTGGGTGGCCGACAGGGCCTGACGACGGCTGCCGTGCCGGCCGTCGCGCTGCGTTGGGTGGGCATGGCGTGGGCCTGCGCGGTGGCCTTGGCGGCCCATGCCGCGGCCCCGCAGCCCGAAAAAGTCTCCATCGCCAGCCGCGACGGCACGCCACTCGTGGCTTGGCTGTTCCGTCCGCCGGATCGTGCCGCCCGTGGCAGCGTGATCGCGCTGCACGGCTGCGGCGGCCTCTATGCCGGCCGCGATGCCGCATCCGGGCGCTTCACCGCGCGCCACCAGGCCATGGCCGACATGCTCGTGGCCGAGGGCTACAACGTGCTTTGGCCCGACAGCCTCAAGCCGCGCGGCGAGACCGAACTCTGCACCCAGCGCATCGGCAGCCGCCGGATCGACCAGCGCCAGCGGCGCGCCGATGCGCTCGGCGCGCTCGACTGGCTGGCCGCGCAGCCGTGGGCTCCGGCGGGTCGCTATGCCGTGCTGGGCTGGTCGCATGGCGGCAGCGCCGTGCTGTCGGCGACCGACGCCACGCGTGCCGACGTGCTGGCCCGGCCCGAGCGCTTCGCCGTGGCCATCGCCTTCTATCCCGGCTGCTCGGCCGCGCTGAAGAGCGGCTGGCGGCCCGACACGCGCGTGGTGATGCTGCTCGGCGAGAAGGACGACTGGACGCCGCCCCAGCCCTGCACCGACCTGGCTGCGAAGACGGGTGCCGAAGCCGTCGTCTATCCCGGCAGCTACCACGACTTCGACAATCCCTTGGGCCGGGTGAAGCTGCGGCGCGACGTGCCCAACGGACTGCATCCGGGCGAGGGGGTGCATGCCGGCCCCGAGCCTGACGCGCGGGCGGCCGCAAACGCGCGCGTCCGCGATACGCTGCGGACTGCGCTGGGCGGCGGCCAGCCGCGCTAGGGTATTCCTTGTGCGGCCGGCGCTGGCCGCTTTCCTAGAATGAATCCGATGGTCCCGCCCCATCCACCTCAGGAGCCTACCGTGCCAAGCAAGCCAGACACCGCAGCGGAAGCATCGACGCAGCGCGTGATCAAGAAGTACCCGAACCGGCGGCTCTACGACACCAAGACCTCGACCTACATCACGTTGTCGGAAGTGCGCCAGTTGGTCATGGCCAACCCGCCCTTCGTCGTGCGCGACGCCAAGACGAACGAAGACTTGACCCGCAGCATCCTGCTGCAGATCATCCTGGAAGAAGAGGCCGGCGGCGCGCCGATGTTCTCCGAGGCGGTGCTGGCCAACATCATCCGCTTCTATGGCCACGCGATGCAGGGCTTCATGGGCGTGTACCTGGAGAAGAACATCCAGGCCTTCACCGACATGCAGGCCAAGCTCGGCGAGCAGTCCAAGCACCTCACGCCCGAAGCCTGGAGGCAGTTCGCCGGCAGCCAGGCGCCGCTGGTGCAGGGTGCGATGAGCAACTACATCGAACAGTCGACGGCGCTGTTCACGCAGATGCAGGAACAGATGCAGAAGCAGACCGAGCAGATGCTTGGCGCCTTCGGCCTCAAGAGGTAGTCTGGGACAATACGGGGATGAGCGACGTTCTCTCCCCCCCGAAAACACCCAAAGTCGGGTTCGTCAGCCTCGGCTGCCCGAAGGCGCTGACCGATTCCGAACTCATCCTCACCCAGCTCAGCGCCGAGGGCTACCAGACCTCCAAGACCTTCGAAGGCGCCGATCTCGTCATCGTCAACACCTGCGGCTTCATCGACGACGCGGTGAAGGAAAGCCTCGACACCATCGGCGAGGCGCTGGCCGAAAACGGCAAGGTCATCGTGACTGGCTGCCTGGGCGCGCGCACCGGCAGCGGCGGCGGCAACCTGGTGCAGCAGATGCATCCGAGCGTGCTGGCCGTGACCGGCCCGCATGCGACGCAGGAGGTGATGGACGCAGTCCACCTGAACCTGCCCAGGCCGCACGACCCGTTTCTCGACCTGGTGCCCGGCGGCTTCGGCGAAGCCGGCCTCAAGCTCACGCCCAGGCACTATGCGTATCTCAAGATCAGCGAAGGCTGCAACCACCGCTGCACCTTCTGCATCATTCCGTCGATGCGCGGCGACCTGGTGTCGCGGCCGGTCGGCGACGTGCTCAAAGAGGCGCGCGCGCTGTTCGAAGGCGGTGTGAAGGAACTGCTGGTCATCAGCCAGGACACCTCGGCCTACGGCGTGGACGTGAAGTACCGCACCGGCTTCTGGGACGGCCGCCCGGTCAAGACCCGCATGCTCGACCTGGTGCAGGCGCTCGGAGAACTGGCCGAGCCGTACGGTGCCTGGGTGCGGCTGCACTACGTCTACCCCTATCCGAGCGTCGATGACGTTCTCCCGCTGATGGCTACTGGCAAGGTGCTGCCTTACCTCGATGTGCCGCTGCAGCACAGCCATCCCGACGTGCTCAGGCGCATGAAGCGTCCGGCCAGCGGCGAGAGGAACCTGGAGCGCATCGCCCGCTGGCGCGAAATCTGCCCCGAACTGGTGGTGCGCAGCACCTTCATCGCGGGCTTCCCCGCAGAGACGGAAGAGGAGTTCCAGCACCTGCTCGACTTCGTGCGCGAGGCACAGATCGACCGCGCAGGCTGCTTCGCCTACAGCGACATCGACGGCGCCGCGGCCAACGATCTGCCGGGCATGCTGCCGCAGGAAGTGCGCGAGGAACGCCGCGCACGCTTCATGGCCGTGGCCGAGCAGGTCTCCATCTGGCGCCTGCAGCGCCGCGTGGGCGCGACCATGCAGGTGCTGGTGGACTCGGCGCCGGCGCTGGGCCGCAGGGGTGGGATGGGCCGCAGCTATGCGGATGCGCCCGAGATCGACGGCACCGTGCGGTTGCTGCCGCCGCAGAAGGCCAGCAAGACCTTGAAGGTAGGTGTCGCATCCCGGACGATCATATAGCCGCTTATGGAACAGATGCGGGTGAGTCTGATACCAGTTCTTCATGGCCTGCATGGGCGTCTTGCTGCCCAGCGCTGACTGCGGCAGTTGCTGGTTGT
>WNDY01000109.1 GCA_009914555.1 Xylophilus sp. | reverse complement strand
GGATCGTCGAGGCCGATCTATGGGATCGGGATTATCTCGACCTGGTTGACCCCGCCACAATCACCATCGGGGCCAACGGGCATGGCGAAATCGCCTTCGGTGCGATGCAAGCGAGCCTCGATCTCGGCTACAGCACGTCCATGGTCTTCTTCAGATGGCGCGGAAGCGATGAAATGGACGAAGTATCGGGCGACGGTCATGCCGAGTTACTCGATGATGGCGCGATCGAGATCACGTTCGCATACGATAGCGGAGACGAGGCCGTGCTGAAGG
Organism: Xylophilus sp.; assembly: GCA_009914555.1. Lineage (GTDB taxonomy): Bacteria > Pseudomonadota > Gammaproteobacteria > Burkholderiales > Burkholderiaceae_C > WNDY01. The sequence continues at coordinate 5,465 of WNDY01000109.1, read as the reverse complement.
CCAAACCAGAGACTTCTTCAACAGCCTGCTAGATGTTACGGGTGAGGAAATTCTGGAAATCACTGGCCCGGATGCTCTCGCTCTGGTGGATGCGGTTAATCCGCGGGATGCGCGCAAGATGAAAGACGGCATGTGCTACTATTCAGTACTTTGCCACGATCATGGCGGCATTGTTGAAGACGGTATCATTGCAAAGTTTTCCGATGAACGTCTGTGGTGGATCGGTGGACCGGGCAGTGCCGAAGAATGGCTCTATGCCAAAAGTATCGGTCGTAATGTCAAGATAGAAAGCTTCAATGATCGTATTCATGTTGCATCCATTCAAGGGCCGAAGTCGCGTGAAATTCTTCAGAGCGTGACCAAGAGTGATCTCTCGGCCGTGCCGTTCTTCGGCCTGTTCGTGTCCGAGGTGTGCGGTGCGGAAGTTACGATTTCGCGCACTGGCTATACGGCGGAACTGGGCTATGACATTTATGTTCCCGTGGCAGCGGGTGCCGCATTTTTTGAAGCGCTTCGCACCATCGTCGAAGCCGCTGACGGCAAGCTTTGCGGTAGCCGTTCTTTGGGTATTCGCCGCGTTGAAGCTTCGATCCTCAATTTCGGGCAGGATTTCGATTGGCAGCATAATCCGGTAGAGGTTGGTCTGGGCTGGATGGTCAGCGAAACCAAGGCACCCTGGTGCGCAGGTGACATTTTGCTTGCTGCAAAGAAGCAAAAGCCAGCGCGCAGCGTGATTGGTCTGCGCTTTTCCGGTGATGAAATCCCATTGATTGGCGATACCGTGCGCCTGGGCGATCAGATTCTGGGAAAAGTTACGTCTGCGATTGGTTCGCCGGCGCTGGGATGTCCGATTGCCATGTCTTTGATCGAAGGCAATGCTGAACCTGGCACGAAGCTTTTGGTTGAAGCTGGAGAAAATGTTCTAGAAGTAGAGGTGGTTGCCATGCCATTTTTTGATCCGGAGCGTAAACTCTCCAGAGTAAAGTAACCACTCTGCAGATTACTTTGCTAAGTGTTTAGTCCCGGAGTGTGGTGGTGTATTATTGTCCGCCACACAAAGTAAAGCTTGAACGTTTCGGCACGATGCGGCTGCAGGCCAAATGCGGTCCAGGTTCGACGGAGGGCGATATGCGAGAGGCCACTGTTGGCTGCCATCGAACGAATGGACCAGTGCGTGGCATCTTCCTTATTCCTCGCTATAGCGAACGGGAAGTATATTTGCATGTCCATAGTTCGGATATGCCTAAGTCTACGGTGAAATCGTTAACACAAGCACGGCGCTGAGCATGTGGAATATCTGGCATATTCGTTAGTATCCGCAACAATGTTTGTCGCTACAAAATAATAAGATACGGCGATATGCCGTTTTTAAACAGGCACTTGCAGCCAGTGTCGGCATCGGTAGTTGCGTGCCCCCGCAACCAGTCAGAACCAAAAACCCTCAATCAATTCAAACAGTTGACTGATGGGTTTTTGTTGCCAAAAATTACCAAAACATACCAAAATCTCGTTTTATAAGTTATATCAATGCCTTACCGAAAGCAGGTTCAAATCGGGGGTGGCTACCCACGCAACCAGTGAAAATAATCACTAAGTCAACTACTTAGCGGTTTTTTTGTTGACCAAATTCTTTCGCCGAATGTGTGCCGGTGGAAGCGCAATAGAAGCACCGCAAGGAAAGCTACGGCGTAGGGAACAGGAGCAATTTTAGGTGTAATGCGGTGAAATGTTACATATGGCTTTTGCGGAAAGTACTGGCGAATTTACTCTTTGGAGCCATTCTAATTCATTGCAGTTGCATGAAAATTTGCATCTGCTAGGAAACGTTTGCCTTATATTACCCAGATAAAATTTGGAAGTATGGGGGTGTATCAGTTAATTCTGGAAACCAACCGAACAAAATCAACCGTGTTGGCATCGGCATTCTGGTTGTGGGCGCTGGATCGCGTCAACAGGTGTTTTGGTCGTTTCGTATTCAGACTGTAGCCGAGGGGAGCGAATTGAGCGCCAGCCTTGCCGATATTTTCCTGAGTAATCGCAAATCCCTCATCTGGAGTGTCATGCGGATCGTCCGGGATTCGCAGGCTGCCGAAGATGTGGCGCAGGAAACCTATATTCGGGCGAGTAAGGCCATAGAGAATGGCCCGATCGAGCACGTAGAGGCTTTCCTGTTCCAGACCGCGCGTAATCTTGCGCTCAATCACAAGCGCCGTTGCAATATGCGCGGTGGTATAGAGCGCGAGGACGTTTCCGACGACGATATAGCAAACGTCGCCGCATCCATACCATCTCGGGAAACGGCTCTTATTCATCGGCAGCGGTTGCATTGCGTTGATGCCGCGATAGCCAAGCTGCCGGAACGCGCCCGCACAGTTTGGCTGTTGAGCCGTATCGAGAAATGGCCGTATCCGAAGATCGCTGAGCATCTTGGCGTCTCGCCGAAGACGGTCTTCAACGATCTCAAGCTCGCTCATGCTCATTGCCTTGACGCGCTGGCAAAGATAGATCGGGACTGAACATCCGTTTATCGCTTGCTTTCTGGCCGCGCCGAGTGGGGGGTGAGTGAAGCGCTATGACTGTCATCGCCTCGAAGGAGGGTTTTTGTGAGTTTCGAGTTTGTGAAGTGTCTAAGGCATAGGGGCGCTGTTTTGGCGACCTGGCTGAACGGATGATCTGAGTGGAACGTGACAAACCACAGCTCAGCGACGACGATCAGGGGTTCGTTCATCCGGACCCAGTGACGGATGCTGCTCTCAACTGGCTGTTCATTTTGCAAGCCGAGCCGGACGACCAAAGACTGAGGGCCGAGTTTGAGGCGTGGCGTGATTTTGATCCAGCGCATGCAAAAGCTTTTACTGTTGTCGAGGCTCCGTGGCACTTGCCCGAAATGGATAAAGTTGCTGCCAATTTAGCAGTGCGAACTGGACAATCCGGACCGAGACATGATGCGGCAATAGCCCAGTTTTCAAAGCGAAAGCGCAGCCTCTGGATGAAGACGTGGATGGCGGCTGCGGCCGTAGTTCTGATAGCGGTGGGAATCCAGCAGTATCCGGTGCTGATGCTTCAATGGCGCGCAGACTACCAGACGGCGACGGGGGCGCTCGAGGAGATCACACTTCCAGACGGTTCTCTGATGACGCTCAACACGGCATCCGCCGTGTCGTTGGATTTCGAGGGTACAAAGAGGGCGGTGAGGCTGTTGCAAGGCGAAGCGTATTTCGACGTTGTTCACGATCAGACAAGACCGTTCACGGTTACTGCAGCCTTTTCGGAAGTGGAGGTCAAGGGGACTGCGTTTTCGGTTCGCACGGAAAGCGAGGAGGATACTGTCGTTCTTGAGCGCGGCCATGTGGATGTCGCTCGCCTGCCGCAGCGGATTGAAATGGCATCGCTTGATCCCGGAGACAGTATCACGGCTTCTGCGACGAGGCTTTCGGCTGTCATTAAGACTGATCCTGAATTATCGCTCGCTTGGCGGAAAGGAATGATATTGTTCGAAGACCGGCCATTCGGGCAGGTTCTTCAGGAGGTTGGTCGTTATTACAATCACTCGATCCTTGTAGTCACTCGGAGGCTAGACACGTTAGGGTCAACGGCAACTATCGTCTCGATAATCCGGAGCGGGCGATACGTTCTCTCGCGACAGCCGCAGGCGCTTCCGTCACCCGGCTCCCCGGTGGAATTCTAATCCTGCGCTAAACTCGCAACTTTTTTTGTGAGATTTGCATCGGCCAATTGTCTACAGAGTAGGGGACGACAATTGCGCGGTGCAATCGTCCCCTTTTGATCAAGTCAAGAGGGACGTCCGATGGAACGAAATGCGTGGGCTGGGGTCAGTGGAAAAACAAGGACGAAGGGTCTTGGCCACAAATGGCGTTTCGTGTCCCTTCTGATCACATCAACGGTTCTCGGGACTGCTGGGCTTATCATGCCCATCATCGCGCACGCCCAGCAGCAGTCCTCTGGCCAGTCAGTCCAACTGAACATTCCTGCTCAGTCACTGAGGTCAGCGATTAACGTTTTTACCCAAGCAACGGGATGGGAGGTTGGTTTCACCTCTTCGGCCGTTGAAGGCAAACGCTCGACGGCTGTCACCGGTACGATGACGCCGCTGCAGGGATTGCGCACCCTTGTTACCGGCACGGGTACCAGCGTTCAGGTTTCCGGGCCGACGACAGCCGCGCTTGTCGCCGCATCTACGGGAAATAATGGTGCCGTCGCCGCTGATGGCTCGACTGTGCTCGACACAATTACAGTTCAGGGGGAGAACGCTTGGGGTCCGGTTGACGGTATAGTGGCTACGCGCTCAGCAACAGGAACCAAAACTGACACGCCGATCGAAAAAATCCCGCAGACAATCAATGTTGTAACTGCCGACGAAATCTCATCTCGCGGGGCAACAAGTGTTGCACAAGCGCTTCGTTACACACCAGGCATTTCGACAAGCGGCTATACCGAGAGCTACATGATCGCCGATGAAACCGTGACCAGAGGTTTCTCGCCCAGCTCCAACTATCTGGATGGTGCTTATCTTCCTTATCACGGTAGTCTCGGCGGCGCGCTCCAGATTGGCCCGTACACCCTTGAACGTATCGAAGTTCTGAAGGGGCCGGCTTCGGTGCTGTACGGTCAAAACGAACCCAGAGGCATCATCAATATGGTGTCGAAGCGTCCTACCGAAACGCCGGTTCACGAAGTTCGTGTTAGCACAGGAACGTATGGCAGGACTGAAGCGGCAGTTGATTTCGGCGACCCTGTTACGAAAGACAAGACATTGCTCTATCGCTTCGTGGGGCTGGGCAATTTAGGTGATGACCAGATCGATTTCACGGAACGAAGCCGGATGCTGTTCGCTCCGAGCCTGACCTGGCAGCCGACTGCCTAGCAGGCTGTTGAAGAAGTCTCTGGTTTGGCCTTCAGCACGGCCTCGTCTCCGCTATCGTATGCGAACGTGATCTCGATCGCGCCATCATCGAGTAACTCGGCATGACCGTCGCCCGATACTTCGTCCATTTCATCGCTTCCGCGCCATCTGAAGAAGACCATGGACGTGCTGTAGCCGAGATCGAGGCTCGCTTGCATCGCACCGAAGGCGATTTCGCCATGCCCGTTGGCCCCGATGGTGATTGTGGCGGGGTCAACCAGGTCGAGATAATCCCGATCCCATAGATCGGCCTCGACGATCCGCCAGCGGCCAATCAGGCGGCAGTTCGGGGCCGCGCTCATGACGACACCGCCAACAGTTTCGGCAGCCGCACCAGATCATAGGCGGCGGCCGCGAAGGTGAAGGCCCATCCGACGCGGTCGCGGCCACGGAACTTCGTCTTGTCCTGCCCCGCGACGGTCTTGATCCAACCGAACGCCTCCTCGATGCGCTTGCGGATGCGCAAGCTGACCCCATAGCCGGAATGGCGCGTCGTGCGCCCGTCAATGGCCGAGCGGCGACCATTGACGTTCTGCGCCAC
>WNDY01000108.1 GCA_009914555.1 Xylophilus sp. | reverse complement strand
GCTAACAAGCTCGAAACCTTGTTGAATATCTTTCATACGGACAGCCTTGTCTCAATGACAATAATAATGCCACTCTGGGCCAAAGAAAGTTGCACTTCTGAAATTACTGAAAATGCGCTAGCCTTGACTTTGGTGCCATTTTCTCTGGGAGTGACAGGGCAACTTCGGGAATTTTTGCTTGAAAAAGCAAGGAACTTAAAAAATTTGATCGGCAAAGATCGAGTTGGCACAGTTCATGCTTCTATATTTACGAAACGGGCACAATGTCCATTTCCGAACAAGAGCGGAGACAATTCTCTGATGAAAAAGATCGAAGCCATCATTAAGCCTTTCAAGCTCGATGAAGTGAAGGAAGCCCTTCAGGAAGTTGGTTTGCAGGGTATTACTGTAATTGAAGCCAAGGGTTTCGGCCGACAGAAAGGCCATACCGAGCTTTACCGTGGCGCGGAATATGTCGTCGATTTTCTTCCAAAAGTGAAAGTCGAAGTCATCGTCGCCGACGAAACCGTCGATGGCGCCATTGAAGCTATCCGCAAGGCAGCCCAGACGGGCCGCATTGGTGACGGTAAGATTTTCGTCTCCAATATCGAAGAAGTTATCCGTATCCGTACCGGCGAATCCGGCGTGGACGCGATCTAACGAAACCAAGTCTACCGACCATCGTCGTGCAAACAGGATACCAAAATGACGACTGCCAATGACATTCTGAAACAGATCAAAGACAACGACGTCAAGTTTGTTGACCTCCGCTTCACAGACCCAAAAGGCAAACTGCATCACGTTACGATGGATGTCGGCCTGATCGATGAAGAGATGTTTGAAGATGGCGTCATGTTCGACGGCTCTTCTATTGGTGGCTGGAAGGCTATTAATGAATCCGACATGGTTCTCATGCCAGATCCGGAAACGGCTCACATTGATCCGTTCTTTGCTCAGTCCACGCTGGTAATTCTCTGCGACATTCTTGACCCGATTTCGGGTGAAGCTTATGGCCGCGATCCACGCACGACTGCAAAGAAGGCTGAGTCCTACATGAAGTCGCTCGGCATTGGCGACACTGTTTACGTCGGCCCGGAAGCTGAATTCTTCGTATTCGATGACGTCAAGTACAAGGTCGATCCGTTCAACACCGGCTTCAAGCTCGATTCGACCGAACTGCCATCCAACGATGATACCGATTACGAAACCGGCAATATGGGCCATCGCCCACGCGTCAAGGGTGGTTACTTCCCTGTTCCACCAGTGGACAGCCTTCAGGACATGCGCTCCGAAATGCTCACCGTTCTGACGGAAATGGGCGTAACGGTTGAAAAGCATCACCACGAAGTGGCTTCGGCTCAGCACGAGCTGGGCACGAAATTTGACACGCTCGTCCGCAATGCGGACAAGATGCAGTTTCAGAAATATGTCGTGCATCAGGTGGCCAATGCCTACGGCAAGACTGCAACCTTCATGCCAAAGCCAGTTTTCGGCGACAACGGCTCGGGTATGCACGTTCACTTCTCGATCTGGAAAGACGGCAAGCCAACCTTCGCTGGCAATGAATATGCCGGCCTGTCGGAAAACTGCCTGTACTTCATCGGCGGCGTTATCAAGCACGCCAAGGCTGTGAACGCATTCACCAACCCATCGACCAACTCCTACAAGCGTCTGGTCCCTGGCTATGAAGCTCCGGTTCTACTGGCTTACTCGGCTCGCAACCGTTCTGCTTCTTGCCGTATCCCATTCGGCTCGTCGCCGAAGTCGAAGCGTCTTGAAGTTCGCTTCCCGGATCCATCAGCAAATCCATATCTCTGCTTCTCAGCGCTGCTGATGGCTGGTCTTGACGGTATCAAGAACAAGATTCATCCAGGCCAGGCCATGGACAAGGATCTCTACGATCTGCCTGCAAAGGAACTCAAGAAGATCCCAACCGTTTGCGGTTCGCTTCGTGAAGCTCTGCAGGCGCTCGACAAGGATCGCGAGTTCCTCAAGGCTGGTGGCGTATTCGAGGACGACCAGATCGATAGCTTCATCGAACTTAAGATGGCCGAAGTGCTGCGTTATGAAACAACGCCGCATCCAGTTGAGTTCGACATGTACTACTCGGTTTAATCGGGATTGCGCGTGGCAATCAGAGATTGCCACGCGCTCCGGTTACTTCTTTAAAGCGCCTCTTATCAGAAAACCGTTTTACGATTTTGGGGATGCGCTTGAGTTACCGAGGGGAACGACGTGCCAGAAGGCGCGCGAAAGAAAACCCGGCGAAAACCGGGTTTTCTCTTTTTATACAGTTTGTTACAGCTATTAGATAAATAATAACTAGAGCGCTTGAAGCACGCGGGCTGCGACCATCATTTCGCCTAGACGTGTCTTACGACGTGCCTGCGCTTCAGCATCTTCGCCCCAATGTTCGACAGTCCAGTCTTCATCGAGATGGGCACGGTTCCAACCGTCTTCGACAGAGACTTCGCCTTTGGCAATTGCCAATGCAATCAGTGCGGAGCCGGTCAGCGTCGTCATCGTATGGAGCGATGCCAGCGCAATAGGATTCTTGAATTCCGACAGATGAATGCCGAAAGCTGAAATCGCTTCGCGTGACTGTTCGACATGCATCACACCTTCTGCAAGTGCAAAACGTGCGCCAACGCTTTCTGCCCAGTCGATCAATGGGTCCCATTGTTCGGTCTGACGCGCAACAAGCTCTTTCGGGCTCGCGGCGCGGTAGCAGATCATGTCCGTTCCGGCAAAACGCAGAATGTCTTCGAAAACCGCCTGTGGGTCTTGAGCAATGCCATCAATCGCCGTGTTCACCAAACGCGTTGCAGGCATTTTGGAAGGATCTATAACTTCCACCTGTGCACGGAATTCTTCCGCAATAATTTCCGCAGCTTCGCTTGTTGGGAGAAGCAGAACAGCCCGAGCCGGTGTTTTGACCGGACGACCATCGAGATGCACGGTGAATCCGCCTTCGGTTTCGGCAACTTCAGCTTTTTCATAAAAGCGCTTCGGCAGCGGTGTGCGCATCAATTCCTGAGAGCGCTTTACCGGGTCGGTTTGCGAAATCGGCATTTCAGCTTGGGGATCGCTCAGAGTGTCGCGCATAATAATATCCAATTATTGTAGGTCAGGATGCGAAAGCATCCATTTCATGCAGAATCGCATGAAGCTCTTCAGGCTTGTTCATGACATAATGGGCGCCTGCATCTTTCAGTGCGTTGGGCTTATGATAGCCCCACGAAACACCAGCGGCACGCGCACCCGCTGAACGAGCCATTTGCATATCGTAAATCGCATCGCCGATCACGATTGTTCGCTCTGGTTCTATCCCCATTTCGGCACAGGATTCAAGCACCATAGCCGGATGAGGCTTGGACGGGCAATCATCGGCGGTACGAACGGTCATGAAATGATGTCCAATGCCATGACGTTCGAAAATCGAACGCACGCCACGTTGCGACTTACCGGTAACGATGCCCAGCAACAAATCATCGCGACTGCCCAGCTCAGTCAGAAGTGGCAGGATACCGTCATAAAGCGGCTCTGCAAAATCGGGGTTCTGAAGGTATTTTACAAAATTTTCCTTGTAACGCTGCGTGAGCCAGTGTGCCTGTTCGTCAACTTCGCTACCGAGCAACTGCGCAATGGCGATTGGAAGAGAAAGACCGATGATTGAGTGGGTCTGCTCGATTTCAGGCGGAACAAGTCCAGCGTCAACAAAGCTGGCGACCATGCAATGGTGAATAGTGTCACCACTATCGACAAGCGTGCCATCACAATCAAAGAGAACGAGTTTCATCGGGCGGCTCCGGCTTTTGCTGGTCGATTGATGATAACGAGGCCTAGCCCGATCAGACCGAGCGCCGCAAAGATTTTCCAACCCAGTGGTTCATTGAGCAGCAGTCCGCTGAGGAGTACGCCGAAAGCTGGCGTTAGGAATGCAAAGTTGGACAATTTGGACGCCGGATACCGACGCACCATCCAGAACCACAATGGATATGTCACAGCTACCACGAACATTGACTGAAACAGAAATGACAGAACCGAGAGCACATCGGGATCGCGGATCAATGGTCCGCTCAAAGTCATGAATGGCAACGGCACGAGTGCTGCTACGGCAAGCTGATAAAGCAACGTCTTCTCAGGCGCAGCACTTGCAAGCTTCGAGCGCTTAATGACGAGTGTGGTCATTCTCCAAAGCATACCGGAAATCAGTGCGAGCAGATCTCCGTAGACCGCATTGGGGCCGGGACGACTGATATGGATCTGAAAAGACCACGAAAACACCAAGAAACGCCACGCACATGCCTATGAAGGCACGCATGGACATTCGTTCGCCCAAAAGAAAATGACTGCCGATGGCTACCCAGAACGGCATGACATTCATCATCAGCGTGACACGTCCCACACTGGTCAGTTCCATCGCCAGAAAGATCAGAACAAATTCGACACCAAAAAGAAGACCGGCCAGAATACCGGGCTTCAGCGTGCCATCGCGGCCAAACAGCGGAATACGCTTCCAGTAACACCAGAGAAAAACGCAAAGGCCGCCTAAAGCTGCACGACCTGCGGCCATGAGCATGGGATTAAAGCCGCGATTGCCGATCTTGATGGCAACCTGGTTAAGCCCCCAGGTGATCATGATGAACATGACGAGGGCAATTGCCAGCCCGTCGAACGACACCCGGCCCTGAACCGATCCTCCCCCCGTAGCCGACATTTTTACTCTTCCGCGTCTGCCTCATCAAAGCCAAGCAAGTTCCACGACTGCACCATGTGCGGTGGCAGCGGTGCGGTGACATCAATAGTGCCACCCGATGGATTTGGGATGCGAATGCGGCGGGCGTGAAGGTGCAATTTCTTCTGAATGCCGCCCGGGAATTCCCAGTTCTGGTCAGCTTCAAAATACTTTGGATCGCCGATAATTGGATGACCGATATGCGCTGCATGAACACGCAGCTGATGGGTGCGGCCCGTGTAAGGCTCCATTTCCAACCACGTCAGGTTGTTACCGACCTTCTCAATGATCCGGTAATAAGAGACAGCATGATCGGAATCCGGTTCACCATGCTGGCAAACACGCATCTTATCGCCATCCGGCGTTTGTTCTTTGACCAACCAAGTTGAAATCTTGTCTTCGCGCTTGCGTGGAACACCCTTCACAAGTGCCCAGTAGGTTTTCTTGGTGTCACGTTCCCGGAAAGCAGCAGTCAACGCCTGTGCAGCACCACGCGTTTTCGCGACAACAAGGCAGCCCGACGTATCGCGGTCAATACGATGTACGAGACGAGGCTTTTCACCCTTCTTATTGCGCCATGCTTCAAGCATACCGTCCACATGACGAACGAGGCCGGAACCGCCCTGCACTGCCAGACCCGCAGGCTTATTGAAAACAAAGACCTTGGCGTCTTCATAAATCAACATCTGCTTGAGGACATCACCATCTTCCTGACTGCGAATGGTGCGTGCAGTTACAGGACCGGTGGCCTTCTCATCAACGCCCAATGGCGGAATACGGACCGACTGGCCTGCCTGCAGACGTGTATCTGCCTTTACGCGACCGCCATCCACACGAACCTGTCCGGAACGCAGCAGTTTCTGCAGGTGTCCGAACCCAAGTCCGGAAAAATAGACCTTGAACCAGCGATCAAGACGCATACCCGTCTCGTCTGCAGCCACATTCTTTTGTTCAACGCCTGCCATGGAAAACCCGATCAATACTTCTTAGGGGCACGAGCTTCGCGTGCCTGTCTCTGGTGCGTCTTACAGGCCGTAACCGTCAGCCGGTCGCCGGAATGCGCTTTAAATCTGTCAATAGACGCGCCAAGGCCGGATTGCTAGGCATAATCGACGAAAACAACAATCTGCCACTGTAACAAAACTGCCTTAGACTCTTCACGGTCGGTTACATCTATTTTTAATTTATGGTCAACCTTGACACCCAATAGCCACTTCTTGCCGTCATTGCATATTGATAGAACAACGGGACTGCACCATTTAGTCCAGTGAAATAGAACGAGCGGGAGTCCGAAGGTGTCATTGCTCAAAATCTACTGGCGTGCCATGGAATATCTTGCGGCTGAGAAAGCTGCAACCATCACCATGTGTATAGCAAGCGTATTGGTTGCCCTTGTCATGTTGGCCGAACCGATCCTTTTCGGTCGGGTAATTCAGGCTATCTCCGACAAGGGAGATATCGTTACGCAGCTCGCCATGTGGGCCGCTATTGGCGGGTTTAACATCATTGCAGCAGTCTTCGTTGCGCGTGGGGCTGACCACCTCGCCCATCGTCGCCGTCTGGGCGTAATGATCGACTCCTATGAGCGCATCATCACCATGCCTCTTGCATGGCACCAGAAGCGCGGTACGTCGAATGCGCTGCATACGCTGATCCGCGCGACAGACTCGCTCTTCACTCTCTGGCTTGAATTCATGCGTCAGCACCTGACCACGATTGTGGCTCTGGGCGCGCTTATTCCTGTTGCAATGAGCATGGACGTTCGCATGTCCATGGTTCTTATCGTGCTCGGCGTCATCTACGTGATGATCGGTCAGCTCGTCATGCGTAAGACCAAAGATGGTCAGACCGCTGTTGAAAAGCATCACCATAAGCTGTTCGAGCATGTGAGCGACACGATCAGCAACGTTTCGGTCGTGCAGAGCTATAACCGCATTGCCTCTGAAACGCAGGCGCTGCGTACCTATGCCAAAAACCTCGAAAACGTCCAGTTCCCGGTTCTCAACTGGTGGGCCCTCGCCAGCGGTCTTAACCGCATGGCCTCGACCTTCTCGATGGTTATCGTGCTTTTGCTTGGCGCATATTTTGTGACCAAGGGCCAGATGCGCGTTGGTGACGTGATTGCCTTTATCGGTTTTGCGCAGCTGATGATCGGTCGTCTTGACCAGATCAGCGCCTTCATCAACCAGACTGTGAC
>WNDY01000107.1 GCA_009914555.1 Xylophilus sp. | reverse complement strand
ATGGTGATTCGCCCGAGCCGTTCTTCGGCTTGAAGCTCTTGATCGACGCCCAGGCTTCGATCAGCGTGCCATCGACAGAGAAGTGGTCCGTTGACAGCAGCCGCTTTACCTTGGGCTGCGAAAGGATCGCACCCAGGAACTTCGCGGCGATGTCGCCTTCCAGCAGCCGGTCGCGGTTCTTCGAAAACACCGAATGGTCCCAAGCTGGATCGTCAATGCCAATGTCGACGAACCAGCGGAATAGAAGGTCGTATTCCAACCGCTCCATCAAAAGTCGCTCAGAGCGGATTGAATAGAAGGCTTGCAGAAGCATGGCGCGCAGAAGCTTTTCAGGCGCGATCGATGGCCGCCCGATCGGCGAATAGAGCGCTGCGAACTCCCGTTCCAGCAAAACGAGCGCGTCGTTCACGATCTGCCGGATTGCCCGCAGCGGATGATCACGACGAACACGATCCTCCAGATCGACATAACTGAAGAGTTGACCTGTCCTCACATCGCCGCCACGCATCCATCAACTCCCAATCTCCACAAAGCCAATGAATCACGACCAAAGTCTTCACGCCAGGCCTTTTTCAACAGCCTGCTAGAGCCTAGCTCCTTAAAATTAACTCGATATAAGATAAAATTATGCTGTAAAAACAGTTATTTGTAGCGATATTTCTGATCCAATAAGACACACGACACTCTGGAGTAGTTCCAGTTGATATCGAAGCGTTGAAACCTCTCGATATTTTTGTTTCTACGCGCATCTGGTTTCGAAAACCGATCCCATTTTTCGGAATGCGCTCTAGCGTCACGCACAAAATCGTGGCAGCTTGATCGATAGATACTTCATGAGTAAACCGAATCGGGGAACGATATCGATGCAGTTATATTCACGCCCACTCTCCCCCTATTCCGCTTTTGTGCGCGGTGTTCTTTATCTCAAGGAACTGCCGTTCAAACCTATTAACCTCCCCTATCCCATTTCCCGAAGACTTCATTCATGTGACACCTTTAAAGCGTGTCCCGGTGCTGATTACCGGCTCTGGCGAGGCATTGTTTGAAGCAGCCGTCATTGCGGAATATCTGGAAGATCATTTTCCGGATACTCCCGTTCTGCCCGGCACCCCGCGCGAGCGTGCTCTGATCCGCCTTCTGGCGCGTGTGACGGAACTGGAAGTTCTCGGCCCTGCGATGAAACTCTTCATTCTTCAGAGCAAGCCTGAAAGGGACGAGGCCACTATCGAGCGGCTGTTTACCAAGCTCCACAAAGGCTTGAGCGTGGTTGAATCCCGTCTCACCGATGACGATTTTGCGCTCAACGATGCGCCGACACTTGCCGATGCATGGCTGCTGCCAGTACGCTTCCTCATGGAGCCGCTCAAGAAGCTTTCGGGGAAAGACGATTTGCTCGCTGCTTACCCAAAATTCGACACATATGCGGTGAAAGCAAAGCAGGACCCTGCGTTCGAACTCATATGGAATGAGATGAGTGACGGGTTAAAGGCTTTCATGCGCAGCTTGCCTGAATTATCTCGTCCAATAGAAAGCGCATTTTTGAAAATGTGCTTTAACACATTGTTTCTATGCGTTTATCGGCAAGCCACTCTTTTGTTGGTCTTGCCGAAAACGTTCTTATGGAGCCTTCCTTGAAGAACAAGACCATTGCGCTCGTTGCACTGCCTGCTCTGGCACTTTTTGCAGCCTGCACGCCGAAACCGACGCCTCCGACTCCCACAAGTGTTAGCAAAGCAGCGTTGGCAACCATGGAGCGGATCGCTGTGGGAGCGAATAGCTGTTGGTTCAAATCCAATGATAAAGATTTTCGCGGCTATGCATTTGCGCTGGAACTTAATTCTTTTTCAGGGCGTCCACGTATGTTTGTGGTTCCTGCTCGAAATCTGGCGGGACGCCCACTCCTGGTTGTGCAGGCAGAAGGCAATCCAGCACGCATTGAAGCCTTTGGCCCGATGATGCAACAGGGTCATAGCAGTCGTATCAGTGCTGACATTAATCGTTGGGCATCGGGCCAAAAAGGCTGCTGACGTTCAAATTTAAAGGATGTGGAAACGGACCTTGCGCGATTCCACATCTGCCTCGTTCCGCGTAATACCTATATCGCGAAGCTGCTCGTCCGTCAGATCAATCAATTCAATGCGTCTGCGACGCAGCATGAGACGCAGAGAGCACCATTCAATGAAACGCTGCCAGACAGAACGAGAAGCGTAACAAAAATCGCTTTCCCTTGTCTGGGTTGTATCAATTGTATCTATTTCATCGTGCTTAACTGACGTATATGTCATAGCGAACAGCCTTTTAAACTGGGCTTAGCCGATATTGTGCATCAATCTGATGCGTGAAACGTAAATACAATTGACTCAAATATCGGTACAATGCTTATATTGTGACCATGACAAATTGGCTTCCCGACCTCACCGGAAAATCCGGCCCACTCTATCTTCAACTCGCTGACGCAATTGAAGAAGCGATCGCCCTTGGAACTTTGCCTGCGGGACAGAAGCTACCACCGCAACGCAATCTGGCTTATGATCTAAAGGTGACAATCGGCACAATCGGGCGCGCCTATGCTCTCGCGCATGAGCGTGGACTTGTAACCGGCGAAGTTGGTCGCGGAACTTATGTGCTTGGC
Organism: Xylophilus sp.; assembly: GCA_009914555.1. GTDB lineage: Bacteria > Pseudomonadota > Gammaproteobacteria > Burkholderiales > Burkholderiaceae_C > WNDY01. The sequence goes on along the minus strand of WNDY01000107.1, from coordinate 4,316 downwards.
AGGACCGACGGCAAGAATTCGCCGCCTGCCTATTCGAGCGATGGCATTGCTGGCACACGTATTCAGGGCGCACCGCTCGACAAGGGGCGCTTCGATACGACGGCAGCTCCTGACGTCGGACAAAATACGATACTTGAGCCGCTGATTGCGTCTGTCATTCGCAATTTCCCGCATGAAGTTGTCAACTACACGCGACATTTCCCGCAACACTGGCTTGAAGCCGGAAGTCAATGACTCAATCAGGAAAACGCTCCTGCTGATGCGAGCAATATTGTTATCACCAACGGAGCACATGCTGGTGCAATTGCGGCGATTACGGCTTTCACCTCGCCGGGCGACAGGATTGTTTTTGAAGATCTCACTTACACAAGTGAGCCGGTCTGTGAAAATTGCCGGACGCCGCGTCGCGATTGCTGCAAGCGATGAATATGGCATGATCCCGGAAGAATTCGAGCGGGTCTGCAACCAGCAGCACCCGACAATGGCGTTTCTCATGCCAAGCATCCACAATCCAACGCTTGCGACCATGCCCTATGAGCGCCGAGTGGCGATTGCCAATATCGCCGCACGACACAATGTCTGGCTCATTGAAGATGACACATATGGGGTTATGACCCGGTCAAATATCCCGAAGATCGCCGATATTGCACCGGAACGGACATTTCTTCTCGGCAGTCTTTCAAAGGCCGTAACGGCTGGCTTGCGCTGCGGCTGGGTGGCCTGCCCGCCGCATTGCGCGCAACGTTTACGCGTGACCCACAAGCTGATGACGGGCGGCGTTTCGTTTCTGCTCGCTGAAACTACCGCACAGATGGTGCTTTCAGGTCAGGCGAATGCCCTGCTGGACAAGTGCTCGGCTGAAATCGAATGGCGCGAGCAATTGGCCCGCAAGGTCTTCGCCGGTTACGACTTTGTTTCTTCACCGCATGTTCCGATCCTCTGGCTGAAACTGCCGGAACCATGGCTTGCCAGTACATTCAAAGCAGCCGCCTATGAAAACGGACTACTGATCGACGATGAAGACGAGTTCAAAACCGGGCGCATTGATCGAACTTACCACCGGGTTCGCATTGCTTTTTCCTCACCGACGGATCGTAATCTGATCGAAAATGGCTTCGCAACTTTGCGGCAATTGCTGGGAAATGAACAAGTAGGCTATGAAGGTAGCATTTGAGCCGGGAAATCGGCATTTTCCTGTCGCGCTTCCAACAGAGTTAGGTTAAAGAGGCCCCTTGAAACCTTAGGTGTCCGCCCTTCGGCAGAAGTTTCCGGGTACCGCAGCCTGCGACGGGGTCCCTCATCTCCATGACTATTTCCAATAAGCGCGACATCACGCCGGAACTTATCTCTGCTCACGGCCTCAAGCGGGACGAATATCAGCGTATTCTCGATCTGATCGGACGCGAACCAAGCTTTACGGAGCTTGGCATTTTCTCGGCCATGTGGAATGAACATTGTTCCTACAAGTCGTCGAAGAAGTGGCTGCGTACTCTCCCGACAACCGGCCCACGCGTTATCCAGGGTCCGGGTGAAAACGCTGGCGTTGTTGACATTGGCGATGGCGACTGCGTCGTCTTCAAGATGGAAAGCCATAACCACCCGTCGTATATCGAGCCTTATCAGGGCGCGGCGACAGGCGTTGGCGGCATTCTGCGCGACGTTTTCACAATGGGTGCTCGCCCAATTGCATCCATGAATGCCCTGCGTTTCGGTGAGCCTGACCATCCAAAGACCCGCCACCTTGTTTCCGGTGTTGTTTCCGGCGTTGGCGGTTATGGCAATGCTTTCGGCGTTCCGACCGTTGGCGGCGAAGTGAACTTCGACAAGCGCTATAACGGCAATATCCTCGTCAATGCATTCGCGGCTGGCCTTGCCAAGCATGACGGCATCTTCCTGTCGGAAGCCAAGGGCGTTGGCCTCCCGGTTGTCTATCTCGGTGCCAAGACGGGCCGTGATGGTGTTGGCGGTGCAACGATGGCATCGGCTGAATTTGACGAATCGATTGAAGAAAAGCGTCCAACCGTTCAAGTTGGCGATCCATTCACCGAAAAGTGCCTTCTGGAAGCATGCCTTGAGCTGATGGCTTCGGGTGCGGTTATCGCCATTCAGGACATGGGTGCTGCGGGTCTCACATGCTCTGCTGTGGAAATGGGTGCGAAGGGCGATCTTGGTATCGAGCTCATTCTCGACCATGTTCCGGTTCGCGAAGTAAACATGACAGCTTACGAAATGATGCTGTCGGAAAGCCAGGAGCGTATGCTCATGGTTCTCAAGCCAGAAATGGAAGAAGAAGCACAGGCGATCTTCCGCAAGTGGGGTCTTGATTTCGCAATCGTCGGCAAGACCACTGATGATCTGCGCTTCCGCGTCATCCATCAGGGCGAAGAAGTTGCAAACCTGCCGATCAAGGAACTCGGTGACGAAGCTCCTGAGTATGATCGTCCGTGGATGGAACCAGGCAAGCATGCACCGCTGCTTGCCAGCAATGTGCCACAGGTTGAAGACTATTCGGATGCGCTGCTCAAGCTCGTTGGCTCGCCGGATGCTTCATCACGCCGCTGGGTTTACGAACAGTATGACACACTCATTCAGGGCAACTCGCTGCAGCTCCCGGGTGGCGATGCTGGTGTGATCCGCGTTGAAGGTCACGCCACCAAGGCACTCGCTTTCTCGTCTGACGTAACGCCACGCTATTGCGAAGCTGATCCGTTTGAAGGCGGCAAGCAGGCTGTTGCCAAATGCTGGCGCAACATTACCGCAACCGGTGCTGAGCCGCTTGCATCGACAGACAACCTCAACTTCGGCAATCCTGAAAAGCCGGAAATCATGGGCCAGCTGGTCAAGGCAATTGAAGGTATCGGCGAAGCTTGCCGTGCGCTCGACTTCCCAATCGTTTCGGGCAACGTATCGCTCTACAACGAAACCAACGGTCAGGCGATCCTGCCAACTCCGACCATTGCCGCCGGAGTCGGCCTCATTCCTGACTGGTCGCAGATGGCCAAAATCGGTGGAATGCAGGATGGCGACACGCTGGTTCTGCTGGGAGGCGACGGCACCCATTTGGGTCAGTCGGTCTATCTGCGCGATCTTTTCGACCGCGCTGACGGCCCTGCTCCAACAGTTGATTTTGCGCTTGAAAAGCGTAACGGCGAGTTCGTCCGTTCGGCGATCCGCAATGGCCAGGTGACAGCCTGTCACGATCTCTCCGATGGTGGCCTTGCCGTTGCTGTTGCTGAAATGGCAATCAAGTCCGGCAAGGGTGCGGTTCTTGATGCGGGCGACGGCCTGCCACATGCAGCGCTGTTTGGCGAAGATCAGTCGCGTTATGTTGTTGCAGCAACGCCTGAAATGGCGAAACTCATTGCGCTCAATGCAGAAGGTGCTGGCGTTCCGTTCCGTGTACTCGGCACGGTCGGCGGCGACCGCCTGAAGTTCGGTGCAACGGTTGATGTAGCAGTTGCAGAGCTTAACAATGCTTTTGAAGGCTGGTTCCCGGGCTTCATGAGTGGAGAAGCTGCAGTCGACAACTAATCGTTATTGGTTAGAACTGTTACCAATTGACGCCCGGCCGGGAACACCGCGCCGGGCGTTTGCTTGTCGGCAATTTAAACGTTAGACAGTTGAATATTGACGTATCACGATGATGCGTTACGATTCGAAACGAACAAGAAGAAGCCCTAAAAGGCAGGAGATTTTGCATGGCTATGGACGCTCATGAGATCGAAAAACTGATACGCGAAGGTATTCCCGGCGCAAAGGTTACGATCCGCGACCTTGCCGGAGACGGAGATCATTATGCGGCGGAAGTTGTTGCGGAAAGTTTCCGTGGCAAGTCACGCGTGCAGCAGCACCAGATGGTCTATGACGCCCTCAAGGGCAACATGGGCGGCGTGCTTCACGCCCTTGCCCTCCAGACCAGCGTACCAGAATAAACTAATCCAACACCGCCCTCGGTTGAGCTTTCCAGCCTTTAGCCAAGTGTTGAAATACACGCAATGGCACTTGGAAACGACAATCCGGGCGGTGATTTTCTTCCTGCGGCAAGATGTTGCCCCCAAAACAGCCTGATTTCGCGCTAATTTGACTTGCTTTCACCTTTAGAGGGTGATTACCAAAGCTCAGCTTACTATATTGGGGTAGAACCTCTCCCTACGCGGGCCGGGATTTGAACCGGCATCCTGAAAGGAACTAAAATGACCGGAATCAACGATTTCATCGACAATGAAGTGAAGACCAACGACGTCGTGCTGTTCATGAAGGGCACACCAGGTTTCCCACAGTGCGGTTTCTCCGGTCAGGTCGTTCAGATTCTCGAC
>WNDY01000106.1 GCA_009914555.1 Xylophilus sp. | reverse complement strand
CCAACAATCCCACCCGCAAGCAGATCAAGCCTTTTGACCCGGTCGCCTACCGCCGCAGGAACATCATCGAACGCGCCTTCTGCCGCCTCAAGGACTGGCGGCGCGTCGCAACCCGATATGACAAGCTCATGATCAACTTCGCAGCAACATGCTACATCGCAGCTATCGTCACTTGGTGGCTCAATCGAGTCTGGAGCCTAGAGCGGTTCCAGTTACAGCGGTTCCAGTTAAGAATGAATCGTTAGAACCGCTGTAACTGTTTGTTTTTACGAATTATCCCACGCAAAACCGCTTCGCACTTTTGCTGGAAATGCTCTGAACAGTTGCTTGATACGCCGATTTTGATCGGCGTATCATTTTTTTACTTCTAATTTAGCGATCTATAGGCGTGCGATCTCACGCCGCTCTTGCACAATAGGCATTTTTGCGGTTATCAGCATCACCCGGCGCTGACTGTGCCAGGATAAAGCCTTTCTGCATTGTGCTGCATGTGAAAACTTCACTGTGCGCGAATAAAGAAAGCCTAAACAGTTCAGCGCGAATGGCACCCGTCATCGCACATTTTTGGTTTGATAGGTCCGGCATATCTCGACCGGACTCTCTATGGAGCGTTTCGATGTCGTTGCCGGATAAAGCCTTTCCCGTTTCCTGGGATCAGTTCCACCGTGATGCCCGCGCCCTTGCCTGGCGTATTGCAGATATGGACCGCGAATGGCGTGCCATCGTTGCAATCACTCGCGGCGGTCTGGTTCCAGCGGCCATTGTTTGCCGTGAACTCAGCATCCGCCTCATCGAAACGGTCTGCGTTGCGTCCTATCACGATTATACATCGCAGGGCGAAATGGAAATACTGAAAGGAATTAGCGCTCCGCTTCTAGAAAATGGAGGCGAAGGCGTAATCGTGGTCGATGATCTGACCGATACTGGCAAAACCGCAGCCATCGTTCGTGAAATGATGCCAAAGGCACATTTTGCAACTGTTTATGCAAAGCCAAAAGGCCGTCCGCTAGTCGATACATTCGTAACCGAAGTCTCTCAGGACACTTGGATCTACTTCCCATGGGATATGGGCTTCACATATCAGGAACCGATCGCTGGCGGAAAACGCGGATAAACGAAAATAAATGAAAGACGATTGCGGTGGTAAATTCGCCGCAATCGCACTATATTGAAAGTCAGCCGAAATGAGATGGAGGCATGTCACCAAGCTTTTGAGTTAAAGCGATGTGACTGCTAATTTCAGCAAAACCTTAAAAATAAAAGCATTTTCAGCTTCTTATTCTGAGACCCTGTTAAACAAATCCATTGTCATTTTGGCGAATCAATCCATTCTGTTTGGAAAATGGTGAGACTTTCGCGGTGAAAACACAGGCCAAAAAATTTGTTGCGACAGAGAAGCGTATTTTGACGCCTTCTGGTCGTTTGCAGCAAGTTGCGGCTCTGGTGTACCGCTATGAAGCTCACGAATTGCAGATACTTGTGATCACCAGTCGTGGAACGGGTCGCTGGATTATCCCAAAGGGATGGCCGCAGGTTGGTCGCACGCTTGCAGATACTGCCGCTCGTGAAGCTTATGAAGAAGCTGGCGTTCGTGGTGAGATATCGTCTCAGCCAATCGGTAGCTTTGATTATTGCAAAAACGACCTGCCACCTGAGTGCATCAACCAGTTTACTGTTGCAGTCTATGCGTTGCACTTTGTCGAACGCGCGAAAGATTGGCCGGAACGCGAACAGCGCGTTTGCGAATGGGTTTCGCCCCGAGAAGCTGCTGCGCGTGTGGATGAAGTCGACCTGAAACGCATTCTTCTCGACTTTTGCGGCTCGCCTATCGCGATTGCTGCCGAGTAACCTTCTGCTTATAAACGCTTTTTAAACCGTCAGGCATCAGTCGCGAGTGGCTTTTGCGGTGTCCGGTGTTCTGTATTTTGTTTTTCCGGCTAATTTTTTTTGTCTTTCACATAACCGTCATTCTCCCCGTTATCCACATTTGCCCCCAGAGCTTTCCCACAATATCTAGCGTCTGCGGCCTTATGGTAAACCAATGCTTGACGCTCATGTCCGAGTCGTTTTTTATGAGTCTGTCGTTGCGTGAGTGGCGTGGCCGAGCGTAGTCAATTAGTCGGTCTTTTCTTCAAACTAGCTAAATTCCTAGCGAGCTTTGCGTCGAAAAGACGCATATCACGCGGGGTGTTTTGCGTCTGAAACTCAGGCCGACTAGGTGTGACGGAAAGCTGGATTTATTGATGGCGGCATCGCATTAATACTAGATTTAGTATTTTCAATCATGGTAACATACCAGATGGGGAAATCCTGATCTGAAAGCTTGCTCGACTTCGAATAAGTTCGGCCACTGGCCGGAGCGCTGATACGCCTCTCATGAGGATGTTCGGCCAGATGAATCTCCGATGAGTTAGTTCCTCAATACGATTGCCCTCTCACCTGTTGGGAGGACGTTCGAAACAAATCGACGCGATGCGTACCGTGGCTGGCAGGCCGAGGCTGAAATTTATCGGTCTGGCCACTATATATAGAACGTTTGGATGGGACAGATGAAGATCGAACGCCGTTTCACGAAAGAGAATCAGTCGGCCTATGCCGATATTGAGTTCCGCACAGCGACCAGCGAGATCAAGAATCCCGATGGTTCTGTGGTGTTCCGCCTTGAGAACATCCATGTTCCTGCGCAGTTCAGTCAGGTTGCTGCTGATATTCTCGCGCAGAAGTATTTCCGCAAGGCTGGCGTTCCCGCCAATCTCAAGAAGGTTGAGGAAAATGACGTTCCTTCCTGGCTTTGGCGTTCGGTAGCGGACGAAGATAAGCTTGCGATGCTCCCTGAAGGTGAGCGCTTCGGTTCCGAAATGGATGCGCGTCAGGTTTTTGATCGTCTCGCCGGCACCTGGACCTATTGGGGCTGGAAAGGCGGCTATTTCAATACGGAAGAAGATGCGAGTGCTTTCCGCGATGAACTCGCATACATGCTGGCGACGCAGCGCGTGGCGCCAAACAGCCCGCAATGGTTCAACACCGGCCTGCATTGGGCCTATGGTATCGACGGTCCTGGTCAGGGCCACTTTTTTGTTGACTGGCAGACCGGCAAGCTGACGAAATCGAAGTCCGCTTACGAACATCCGCAGCCACATGCCTGCTTCATTCAGTCGGTCGGCGATGATCTCGTCAATGAAGGCGGCATCATGGATCTCTGGGTTCGTGAAGCGCGTCTCTTCAAATATGGCTCGGGCACCGGCTCGAATTTCTCCTATCTGCGTGGCGAAGGTGAAAAACTTTCGGGCGGCGGCAAGTCGTCAGGTCTGATGAGCTTCCTCAAGATCGGCGACCGTGCAGCGGGTGCGATCAAGTCCGGCGGCACGACCCGTCGCGCGGCCAAGATGGTTGTCCTCGACGTCGATCATCCGGATATCGAAGAGTATATCGACTGGAAGGTAAAGGAAGAGCAGAAGGTTGCTGCTCTCGTAACCGGTTCCAAGATCGTCAAGCAGCATCTGGCTGCCATCATGAAGGCTTGCGTCAATTGCGAAGCCGGCTCGGCAGAAACCCGGGATGATTGCTTCGATCCATCAAAGAACCCTGCCCTCAAGCGCGAAGTTCGTGCTGCCAAGAAGAATCAGGTTCCTGAAAACTACATCAAGCGTGTTATCCAGTTCGCACGTCAGGGCTACACGGACATTCAGTTCAAGACCTATGACACCGACTGGGATTCGGAAGCCTATCTGACAGTCGCAGGTCAGAATTCGAACAATTCGGTATCGCTCAAGGATGAATTCCTGCGCGCCGTTGAAGAAGATGGCGACTGGAACCTGACCGCACGCCGCGATGGTCGTGTCATGAAGACGCTCAAGGCGCGCGATCTTTGGGAAAAGATTGGTTATGCTGCCTGGGCTTCGGCTGATCCGGGCCTGCACTTCAACACCACAATGAATGATTGGCACACCTGCCCGACCGCAGGCCCAATCCGTGCGTCCAATCCGTGCTCGGAATACATGTTCCTTGATGACACGGCTTGTAATCTGGCATCGATCAACCTGCTGACCTATCGCAATAAGGACGGCTCGTTCGACATTAACGCATATGAGCATACTGCTCGTCTGTGGACGATGGTTCTCGAAATCTCGGTGATGATGGCGCAGTTCCCTTCGAAGGAAATTGCCCGTCTCTCCTACGAATACCGTACGCTCGGCCTCGGCTATGCCAATATTGGCGGTCTGCTGATGACCAATGGTATTCCTTATGACTCCGATGAAGGTCGCGCCATCGGCGGTGCCCTCACCGCGATCATGACTGGTGTTGCCTATGCCACGTCAGCTGAAATGGCGCGTGAACTTGGCGCGTTCCCAAGCTATGAGCCAAACGCTGAGCATACGCTGCGCGTTATCCGCAACCATCGTCGCGCCGCTCATGGCGAAACCGAAGGTTACGAAGGTCTTGCCGTCAATCCGGTTGCACTGATTGCTGAGGATTGCCCAGATCAGGACATGATTACCCACGCACGCGCTGCATGGGACAAGGCACTGGCGCTTGGTGAAAAGCACGGCTACCGCAATGCACAGGCAACCGTTATCGCGCCAACCGGCACGATCGGCCTTGTCATGGATTGCGATACAACCGGTATTGAACCAGACTTCGCGCTGGTAAAGTTCAAGAAGCTTGCCGGTGGTGGTTACTTCAAGATCATCAACCGCGCAGTTCCTGAAGCGCTTCGCACACTTGGTTATGCTGAAAACCAGATCGCTGAAATCGAAGCTTATGCAGTCGGTCACGGCAACATCAATCAGGCTCCAGGCGTCAATCCATCATCGCTGAAGTCGAAGGGCTTTACTGATGAGAAGATTGAAGCGCTGAATGCTGCTCTGAAGAGCGCCTTCGACATCAAGTTTGCTTTCAACAAGTGGACGCTGGGCGAAGATTTCTGCAAGGACGTGTTGAAGCTTACCGATGAGCAGCTCAACGACTTCTCGTTTGAAATGCTGCCTGCACTTGGATTTGCCAAGAAGGACATTGAAGCGGCCAACGTTCACGTTTGCGGTGCGATGACTCTTGAAGGTGCGCCTTTCCTGAAGGAAGAGCATTACGCAGTGTTCGATTGCGCCAATCCTTGCGGCAAGATCGGCAAGCGTTACCTCTCGGTCGATAGTCACATCCGCATGATGGCCGCTGCCCAGCCGTTTATTTCGGGTGCGATCTCCAAGACGATCAACATGCCGAATGAAGCAACGGTTGAAGATTGCAAGAGCGCATACCTCCTTTCCTGGAAGCTGGCCCTCAAGGCGAATGCACTTTATCGCGATGGTTCCAAGCTTTCGCAGCCGCTCAATGCGTCGCTCATCTCGGATGATGAAGACGAGGATGATGCAGTCGAAGCGCTGATCGAAGCACCAGCTGCAGCGCGCGCCGTTCAGATTACCGAACGCGTTGTCGAGAAGGTCATTGAAAAGATCGTTCACGAGCGTGATAAACTGCCGAACCGTCGTCAGGGTTACACGCAGAAGGCAGTCGTTGGTGGCCACAAGGTTTACCTGCGCACCGGTGAATTTGGTGATGGCCGTCTCGGCGAAATCTTCATCGATATGCATAAGGAAGGCGCTGCTTTCCGTGCGATGATGAACAACTTCGCCATCGCTGTGTCGCTTGGCTTGCAATATGGTGTGCCGCTCGAAGAATATGTTGAGGCTTTCACCTTCACGAAGTTCGAGCCTGCCGGCATGGTTATCGGCAACGATGCTATCAAGACGGCAACGTCGATCATCGATTATGTGTTCCGCGAACTGGCAGTGTCTTACCTTGGTCGCAACGATCTCGCTCATGTTGATACGAGCGATTTCTCCAACACGGCACTCGGCAAGGGCATCAAGGAAGGCAAGACCAACCTCGTTTCCACTGGCTGGACCCGTGGCTACAAGCCAACGCTGGTTTCAAACAGCCCTTCGGGCAACGAATCCAAGGGTTCGGCACAAACGGCTTCATCGGTTTCGAATGTAACGACACTCAAGTCTTTCTCTCCGCGCCCGGCGACTGTTGGTCTCGTGACGGATGGTGCAACTGCATTCAAGCGCGAGTTTGAAGAGCAGCCAGCAGCAGCGCCACAGCAGGGCAATGTTGCTGCGACTGAACTGTTCTCGGATAAGGCGGCGTCTGACGCGGCATCTGCCCGTGCAGAAACTACTAATGCTGCGAAGAAGCTTGAAGCTGACCGTCGCATCAAGTCGATGATGCAGGGCTATACCGGCGACAGCTGCACGGAGTGTCAGAACTTCACGATGGTTCGCAATGGTACCTGCCTTAAGTGCGACACCTGCGGCGCGACAAGCGGCTGCAGCTGATCTTTAGAGCGCTACCTGTTTTGATTGAATCATAGGTAACGCTCTAATTATTCGTCTATTCGTATTATTCTACGCAAAACCGCTTCGCACTTTTGCTAGAAAAACTTTAAAGATCAGAGATGATATAAAAGACAGGCCGGAAAAATCCGGCCTGTCTTATTTTATATTAGAGATTATTAGAGCGTTTCCGCGTTTTTCTGAATCGAATGCGCTTCCCAAATCAGTTTTGTTCTGATTCATGGATGCTGGCTGGATGGAGGCCAGCATCCAATGACCGCACCGATATAGAATGATCTTCGTGAGCGCGTTGTTGCCGCCGTGCTGAGTGGCGAAAGCGTTCGTTCAGTGGCGACGCGGTTTGAAATTGCCGCGTCTTCAGTCGTGAAATGGTCCCAGCGCCATCGTGCGACCGGATCGGTTCGTCCCGGCAAGATGGGCGGCCATCGCAAGCGGATACTCGAACCGCATCGTGATATGATTGTGCAACGGCTCGCCGAAAACCCGCACCTGACGTTGCACGGCCTGAAGGCGGAGTTGTCCGAGCGGGGTATTTCCGTCTCGCACAATACGATTTGGGAATTCCTTCGCAGCGAAGGGCTGCGCTTCAAAAAACGCTGTTCGCCCTTGAGCAGGCGCGTGCCGATGTCGCTCGCAGAAGACAGCGGTGGAAGGCCCTGCAAAATCATCTCGATCCCGAACGGCTGGTCTTCATTGACGAGACCTGGATCAAGAC
>WNDY01000105.1 GCA_009914555.1 Xylophilus sp. | reverse complement strand
TGCGCTTATGGATACGCGCACGCCCAGCCATGCTCTGACGATTGCGTATTCTGTGTTGCGACTGCGTCGGCAGATTGTCAGTCGTGCGCCGGGCTGGGCTTTAAGCACGGCAGGTATTCAGCAATTGATTGGCCGAAATATCGAGGTGCGAGAGGAAGAAAAGCGTGACTATAGCGAAGTGGCGGAAGGCGAAGCTGATCCGCTGCTGGAGGATATCGACGCTCTGCTAGCTCGTACGGATGCTTTGTTAAAAGGCGTTGTCAAAGAGAAACCAAAGCCGCAGCCTGTTGAGGCGGATGCGCTACTTTTTGACGATGACTGGGATGAAGATGCGCGTTTGCAGGAATGGCGCGACCTGTTTGCCAAGACTGCACATCTGCCTTCGATACTATGCGCTGCATTTATGCATGATGCCTGGTATTCTCTTGAAGTGGTGCAGCGTTCAAACTGGATCGGCCGTTTGTTGACGTCTGCATATCTGCGTCAGTCGGGGAGTACGACTAATCACCTGCCTGCAATCAGCATAGGCCTTCGGACGAAAAGGCCAGACGAGCGCCGCTCGTCAAACCGGTTGATACGCTTGAAGACATTTTTGTCTGCAATTGAGGAAGCGGCGGACGCAGGCATGAAAGAACATGACCGCCTGATGCTTGCGCGTGAACAAATGCAACGCAAGCTAAGAGGACGGCGATCAAATTCACGTCTTCCGCAATTAGTTGATCTGATGATGCGCAGCCCTCTGGTTTCGAGCCAGATGGTTGAGAAAGAGCTTGAAGTCACGCAACAGGGTGCGTTGAAGTTGATATCCGATCTCAATTTGCGGGAAATTACCGGACGCGGCAGGTTCCGCGCCTGGGGCGTTTTGTGATTTATTTCTTCATGCAGTGATTGCGCAGATGGGCCGCAAATAGCTGATACTCGTTTCGGCGGGCAGCATTGGCGCGCCATGCCAAGGCAAGCGAACGGTAATTGTGCTGCCCTTCATAGGGCACGGTGCTGATCTCGCTGCCGCGTGTCACGCCCGCCTTGATGGCGACTTCTGGCAGTAGCGTCACGCCCATGCCAAATTCCACCAACTGCACCAGCGTCATAATGCTGGTTGCATGAACATCGCCGCCTGTTTGCGTTGGCTTTGAACCGATTGCCGCCATAACGTGTTCACGCAGACAGTGGCCGGTTTCAAGCAACAGAAAAGGCTGATCCTGAAGATCGCTTGCGTCGATGCGGTCACGATTGGCCAGTGCATGATCGCGGCGCACGGCAAGAAAGAACGGGTCCTGACCAATTTCGGCGACTTCAAAATCATCAAGATCATAGGGATGGGCCACGAGTGCCACGTCAAGGGAGCCTGAGCGCAGACTGTCGAGCAGAGTGCGTGTCAGGCCTTCGCGCACGCTCAATTGCAGTTCTGGAAAGGCCTTGGCCGTCGTGGGCAGCACTGTGGGCAGAAGAAACGGCGCAATCGACGGAATGACACCGAGCCGCAGACGTGCGGTCAAAGGGCGCTCTGCCTGACGTGCATGTTCCGGCAGTTCTTCAATTGATGCGACGATTTCCTGCGCACGATTGAGGAAGTCTTCGCCTGCTGGCAGCAGTTGCATTCGCCGCCCGGTGCGGTCGATCAGGGTAACGCCGATCTCCGCTTCAAGCGCCTGAATCGCCGCACTTAACGTGGATTGTGTCACGCCGACAGCCTCAGCTGCACGCGAAAAGGAGCCTGCTTTTACGAGGGCGATAAAGTAATGGAGCTGGCGAACGCTGATATTGAGCATGGTCTTGGGCTAAACTTATCCCCATCGTTAAAATCGATGGAATTGATCGTTTTAATCGCTTGACCGATTGATTTAGAGTGCCTATATTTGACTCGCAAGCGGAGAGTTCTGAAACTTCTGAATTTTCTGCATAACAACGAATTTACAGGCAGGTATGAGATGCTCGGTATCGGTGACAAGCTTCCTTCTTTCAAAGTAACTGGCGTAAAGCCAGGCTTCAACTTCCACGAAGAAAACGGCGTTTCGGCTTTTGAAGAAGTCACTGAAGCAAGCTTCGAAGGCAAGTGGAAGGTCATCTTCTTCTACCCTAAGGACTTCACTTTCGTTTGCCCAACGGAAATCGCAGAATTCGCGCGTCTGGCTTCGGATTTCGAAGATCGTGATGCGGTTGTTCTCGGCGGTTCGACCGACAACGAATTCGTGAAGCTCGCATGGCGCCGCGATCATCAGGATCTCAACAAACTGCCAATCTGGTCGTTTGCTGACACCAACGGTTCGCTGGTCGATGGCCTCGGCGTTCGTTCGCCAGATGGTGTTGCTTACCGCTACACCTTCGTTGTCGATCCGGACAACACGATCCAGCACGTTTATGCAACCAACCTCAATGTTGGCCGTGCTCCTAAGGACACGCTGCGCGTTCTCGATGCTCTGCAGACCGATGAGCTTTGCCCATGCAACCGTGAAGTCGGTGGCGAAACGCTCAAGGCTGCTTAATCAGCATCTAATTGCTTGAGAGAAGGCGGGTTAAGGCCCGCCTTTTGTTTATCCAGAACTGACAGTTAAAGAGGGTTCCATGTCCATGGATGATCTGAAGTCAAGAATTCCGGACTTTGCCAAGGATGTTCGTCTTAACCTTTCGTCCATGGCGAGCGATGAAACGCTGACGCCACAGCAGAAATACGGCCTGTTCGTCGCCTGCGGTATTGCTTCGCGCAACGCCGATGTGCGCAAGGCGTTGACTGCAGAAGCAGCAGGTAAGGTTGATGCTACGGTTGTGCAGGCTGCAAAATCTGCAGCATCCATCATGGGCATGAACAACGTTTATTATCGCTTCGTGCACCTTGCCACCAACAAGGAATACCGCACGCTTCCTGCCAAGCTGCGCATGAACGTGATTGGCAACCCAGGCGTCGACAAGGTTGACTTTGAACTGTGGTCGCTGGCCGTTTCGGCAATCAATGGCTGCGGCATGTGCATCGACGCCCACGAAGATTTGTTGCGTAAGGCTGGGGTTTCAACGGAAGCAATCCAGACTGCTGCACGCTTCGCCTCGATCATTCAGTCTGTTGCGATTGCTTTGGAAGCTTCTGACACCGAATAAGGTTAGTCGAGCTTACACTTAAAAGAAAAGCCCGCGTGGATCGCTCCACGCGGGTTTTTTTATTTGCTTTTAATATTTCATTGAGCGCGCATCTTAGCCGAAAACCGGTTCCCACTTTTCGGGATGCGCTCCTTTATTCGCCGCGCTTGAACGAGATGAATGCAAAGCCGATCAGAGAAATCACGGCGGCAGCAGTCATGTAGTACCCAACGTAAGCGAAGCTATAATGAGTTGCGAGCCATGTTGCGATGTAAGGTGCAACCGATGCGCCGAGAATGCCTACCAGGTTGAAGGTAAGCGAAGCGCCGGTATAGCGAACCGCGGTTGGGAATGGTTCAGCAAGAGCCGCGCCAATCGGGCCATAGGTCAGACCCATCAGGCCGAAACCGTTGATGAGGAAGGCGAGAACGCCAGCTGTTCCACTCAGGAAAAGCGGAGCCATGAGGAAGCCGTAGATACCAATCAGGACTGTGACGATGATCATGACCGGACGCATTCCGTATTTATCGGAAAGCAGCGCTGCGACCGGGATGGTGAGGCCGAAGAAGATCACGCCTACCATCTGCAGGATGAGAAACTGCTCACGGCTATAGCCGAGCGCACGCGTACCCCAACCGAGCGAGAACACGGTCATGAGATAGAACAGAACGAAGGTTGCAACAGCGCCGATGGTGCCGAGAAACAGGCTCGCCTTATGCTTCTTGAAAAGCGTTGCGACTGGAACTTCAACGCGTTCAGCCTTGTCGATAGCCTTCTGGAACTCTGGTGTTTCAGCAATCTTCAGACGAATGAAGAGGCCGACGCCAACCAGCAGGGCACTCGCGATGAAAGGAATACGCCAGCCGAACGACATGAACTGTTCTTCGGTCAGGAGTTCAGCCAAGACCAGGAAGATACCCGTTGCAAGGATGAAGCCAACAGGCGCACCGAGCTGTGGGAACATACCGTACCAGGTACGCTTGCCTTCCGGCGCATTTTCGGTTGCGAGCAGAACTGCGCTGCCCCATTCGCCACCAAGGCCAAGACCTTGACCCAGACGGCAGAGTGCGAGCAGGAGAGCCGCCCAGACGCAGATGGATTCATAAGTTGGCAGGAAGCCGATTGCGACTGTGGAAATACCCATGGTCATAAGCGCTGCAACGAGCGTTGCCTTGCGGCCAACCTTATCGCCGAAGTGACCGAACAACGCACCGCCGATCGGGTGTGCAAAGAAGGCAATAGCGAAAGTTGCCAGAGACTGGAGCAGCGCCGAGTTACCGTCACTTGCCGGGAAGAAGAGGTGCGGGAAAAAGATTACCGCGGCGGTAGCATAAATATAAAAGTCAAAGAATTCGATTGTTGTGCCGATCATGCTCGCAGCCAAAACGCGGCGCGCAGAATTTTTCTTCGGAACAACTGCTTGAGCTACAGTCATTGTTTCATATCCATATTTGTGGGCTGTAAGTTTTGGGGGAAAGCCCGAGATATTGCCTTCTTAGTGCCACAAAATACGAAACCGCAAGCTTAAAAGGGCTATCACGTAATTTTCTATTTTCGAATGTGCTGTTTTCGAAACAAAATGAATGCCTGAGGTAGTTTCAAGGAAAAGGGTCGAGGCCTTTCAATTGCCTTAAGGCAGCCTTAAGCTGAAATTCAGAACATGGAATCACAATGACTGCGCAGCCTTTCAGAAACAGTAATATTGGTATGCGTTTTCGCAAACATTCTGTTTTGCGAATGCCTTCCCGTATGCTGATTGCGCTTTTCTCGTTGCTGTTTCTGGTTTCAACGCAATTTTGTTATGCCATGGCGCATGATCTGCCACTGACGGCAGCAGTTATTGACTGTCACACGACTGCGCATGTTGCCAAACATGACGGTGGGCATTCAATACCGACGGATCATGGCAAGAAGGCATCTGCCGCCTGTGTAATGATGAGCTTTGGCGGCATCATACAGCTAAGCTCCAGCGTTGCTCTGTTCACCCCCGATCACGAATTCGGCCTGCCGCCACGCGTCGCAGCATTGAACAGCAACGACCCCTTCGGCGTTCTCCGACCTCCAATACTCAGCCAGATCTGATCTTCTGAAACGCTGCCGGTTTTTCGGCCGCAATAAGCGCATTTCGAAGGTTTCGATGCGCGTTGATAGAGATTTATCTGGAGAATTATCATGACGAGTATGACACGCCGTCGTCTTTTGACGCTTGGAGCAAGCGCTGCTGCCTTATCCGTCGTCCGGCCTTTTGAGGCCTTTGCGCAGGACCCACATCAGCAGCACATGCAGCATGGTGCAGCCAGCACACAGGCAAAGGCGCAGGCGCTGCCTATTCCGGCTTTAATT
Source organism: Xylophilus sp. (assembly GCA_009914555.1). Classification (GTDB taxonomy): domain Bacteria; phylum Pseudomonadota; class Gammaproteobacteria; order Burkholderiales; family Burkholderiaceae_C; genus WNDY01. The sequence continues at coordinate 1,809 of WNDY01000105.1, read as the reverse complement.
GAGCCTGATGCTGCAGGCGTGGTGAAGTTGACAGTACAGAAGGGACGCCATGCTTTTGCGCAAGGCAGCGATGCGGCCTCTGCCGGGATAAACGGTACATATCTTGGGCCGGTCGTCCGCCTCAAAAACGGTGAATCGGTTACGCTTTCGGTAAATAACGGTATGGACGAAGACACAACGCTTCATTGGCATGGTCTTTTTGTTCCGTCTGTTCTCGATGGCGGGCCGCATAATGTCATTGCGGCAGGCACTAGCTGGGAGCCAAAGGTTACGGTTAGCCAGCTAGCTTCGTTCAACTGGTTCCACCCTCATATGCATGGGGACACTGCGCGGCAGGCGCATATGGGAATTGCCGGGTTGATGATTGTCAGCGACGGCAAGGACGGGGAACGCGGATTGCCTCAAACCTATGGTGTTGATGATATTCCGCTCGTCTTGCAGGATCGCAGGGTGATCGATGGCGATAAGGTTTACCAGCCTGACATTATGGATCTGATGCATGGCTTTCGCGGCGACAAGCTTATTGTGAATGCGTTATCGCGCCGCAAGCGCATGTTTCTGCGTCAGTTGTTCGGTTGCGTATTCTGAACGGTGCAAATGCACGCAACTTCCACATTCGTCTTAGCAACGACCAGCCGTTGCAAGTCATTGCATCTGATGGCGGCTTTATAAGTACGCTTGATCCGGTTAAACGACTGACAATCAGTCCGGGCGAGCGCTACGAGGTGCTGGTCGATTTTTCCAAGTCGAAAGATGTGCTCGACCTGCTGACAGCCAGTGATGACAGCGGTGGCGATGACCAGCCTTTGATGCAGTTCATCATCGATGACAAAATCGAAGGCGCGATCAAAGCCTTGCCGAAAAAGCTCGATGGTCCGGAACAGCCGGATGAAAAGCTTTCTGTTCGCAGACGTTCATACTTCTTCGATGAACGTATGGCGGATAACATGAAGCTTATGATGGGCGGCAACTCGAGCGATCTCCATGTATAGCGCGGCGATCAGGATGAGACGCGGGCGACAATCAGGATGAGATTCTTATGTCGCGGTCGAGTTGAAGTTATCACGTTGAATGTCGCTGGCAAGCTCTTCGTCGCTTTCTGATTGTCGCTCCGCGGCAATCACCGTCGAGGTTTTGATTGTCGCAAAAGATGCCGGTCGTCCGCGTTGGCGTTTTTCCTCCAGCGCCGTTCTTCGCCGGTAGCTTTCGACATTCATCTCGAAGATCGTAGCGTGATGAACAAGCCGGTCGACCGCTGCGAGTGTCATGGCAGGATCGGGGAAGACCCGGTTCCACTCTCCAAATGGCTGGTTTGCGGTAATCAGGACCGACCTGTGCTCGTAGCGTGCCTATATCAGCTCGAAGAGCACGCTCGTTTTGGCCTGATCCTTGGTGACGTAGGCGAGATCATCGAGGATGAGCAAGTCGAACTTGTCGAGTTTGGCGATAGCAGATTCGATCTGCAGTTCCCTGCGCGCGACCTGTAGCTTTTGCACGAGGTCGGTTGTTCGGGTGAATAGCACGCGCCATCCATTCTCGATAAGTGCGAGGCCGATAGCGGCAGCGAGATGGCTCTTTCCTCCACCGGGTGGGCCGAACATGAGGATATTGGCACCTTTGGCGAGCCAACTGTCGCCAGCGGTAATTGCCATGACCTGGGCCTTAGAGACCATGGGCACGGTGTCGAAAGCGAAGCTATCCAGGGTCTTTCCAGGTGGCAGGTGTGCCTCAGCGAGATGCCTTTCAATCCTGCGGTGGGCACGCTCGGCCAATTCGTGCTCGGCGATGGCTGATAGGAAGCGTGCGGCC
>WNDY01000104.1 GCA_009914555.1 Xylophilus sp. | reverse complement strand
TGAGGGGCTGAGCCATGGGTCCATGGGCCAACCGGGGGGGCCTCCGGCGGCCTGGCAGGGGCCTGATAGATCAACAGCCAGAAACCAGTTCACCAACCGCCTCACACACAGAAATACTGACAGCCCCTGGCGGTCAAGGCGCGCTGCAACGTCCTCGTGAGCGGCGGCACCAGCTCCGGCAAGACGGCGCTGCTCAATGCGCTGGCCAGCTTCGTGCCCGAGAGCGAGCGCGTGGTGACCATCGAGGACACGGCCGAGCTGGCGCTGAGCCATCCGCACGTGGTGCGGCTGGAGAGCCGGCCCGGCGGCTTCGACGGCTCGGGCGTCGTCTCGATCCGCGACCTGCTGCGCAACAGCCTGCGCATGCGACCCGATCGCATCATCGTGGGCGAGGTGCGCGGCGGCGAGGTCATCGAGATGCTGCAGGCCATGAACACCGGCCACGACGGCTCGATGGGCACCATCCATGCGAGTTCGCCGCGCGAATGCCTCTACCGGCTGGAGATGCTGGCCGGCTTCGCCGGCTACCAGGGCAGCGAAGTCAGCCTGCGCCGCCAGATCGCCAACGCGCTGGACTTCATCGTGCAGATCGGGCGGCTCTCCAGCGGCCACCGGCGCATCCTGTCGATCACCGAGGTCACCGGCATCAACGACAACGTGGTGGCGATGCAGGAGCTCTACCGCTACGAGCCGGTGCAGACCCCCGACGGCGAGGAGCGCGACCGCTGGGTATCCCTGGGTATCACCCCGCACTCCCCGAAACTCGCGCGCCTACGGCAGATACTCCAACGGCAGCAGCAGGCGGCGGCACCGGCCGGGGCGGGAAGGGGCGGCCGTGTCTAGCGGCCTGCTCGTCCTGCTGGCGCTGGCGGCCGGGCTCGGTGCGCTGGGCCTGTGGCTGTGGCTCTGGAGCCTGCGCCAGCAGAGCCGGCACGCCGCCGTCCGGCACCTGGACCAGTACCTGGAGCCCCGGCCGCCGCGCGACCTGGTCCTGCAGTTCGGGCTGCCGGCGGTCGACGCTCCCCCCGCCGCGGCGGTGCGGCGCCGACCCGTGGTCGAACTGCCCGGCTGGCTGGCCGCCGTGGTCAGCCTGCGCACGCTGGCCCTCGGCGCAGCCCTGGCGTTGCTGACCATGGCCGCCGCGGCGCTGGCCCTGGGCCCGCTGCCGGCGGCAGCGCTGGCCGTGCTGCTGCCCGCGCTGGGCTGCTTCAGCATCTGGCTGCGGCTGCAGAAGCTGCGCCGCCGGCTGGTCGAGCAGCTGCCGGGGCTCATCGACGCGGTAGTGCGGCTCATCGGCGTGGGGCATTCGATGCAGTCGGCCTTCCAGCAGGCGGTGCCCACGACCAAGCCGCCGCTGCGCGACTTCATGGAGCGGGCCGCGGCGCTGGCGCGCGCAGGCGTCGATCTGGAACAGGCGCTGCAGCAGGCGGCCGAGCAGGCCCGCGTGGAGGAACTGCACCTGTTCGCCGCCGTGGTCGGGCTGGGCGTGCGTTTCGGCGGCCGGGCCGACCAGCTGCTCGAACGTGTGGCCGCCTTCATCCGCGACCGCGAACAGGCCGAGGCCGAACTGCACGCCCTGTCGGCCGAGACCCGGCTGTCGGCCTGGGTGCTCGGGCTGCTGCCCACCGCCGTGGGCGGGCTGATCATCGTGCTCAACGCCGCGTACTTCCTGCACATGTGGAACGATCCGGCGGGCCGCACGATGGTCTACGCCGCGCTGGGACTGCAGCTGTTCGGCGGCTTCCTGCTGTACCGCCTCGCGCGACTGGAGTGATGGCCATGGACTTCCGCCACACCGCATTCGATCCGCGCACCCTCGCCATCCTGGCCCTGGCCCTGCTGGCGCTGGCGGCTCTGCTCGTCGCGGGCGCGCTGGCCTGGCGGCAGCTGGAGCGCAGCCGCAGCCGCGTCCGGCTGGACCGCACGATCCACGCCCGGTCGGCTTCGGACCCGGTGGTGGTCGCGGCGCTGGAAGATCCTGCCGAGGGCCCGGCGCAGCCGGCCGGCGGCGAGCCGCTGCCGCTGCACTGGCTCGACTCCGGCCTGGGCCAGGCCCTGGTGGCCGCCGAGGACCGGCGCCTGCTCGACCAGGCCGGCCTGCGCGGCGTGCGCGCGCGCTGGGTCTACCTGGTGGCGCGGCTCACCCTGGCGGGGCTGCTGCCGCTGTCGGCGCTGCTGCTGGGCGAGGCGCTGCATGGCACGCAGCGGCTGGTCGTCGGCTTCGTGGCGCTGGCAGCGGGCTTCATGGCGCCCAAGTGGGCCGTCAGTTCCCGCGCGGCCGGCCGGTGCCGCGCCGCAGGGCGCGAACTGCCGCTGCTGGTGGACCTGCTGCGCCTGCTGCAGGGCGTGGGACGGAGCCTGGACCAGAGCCTGCAGGTGATCGGCAACGACTTCCAGCACGTGCTGCCCGTACTCGGCGGCGAAGTGGCCGCCGCCAATCGGCTCTACGGCCAGGGCCGCAGCCGCGAACATTCGCTGCAGCGGCTGGCCACGCTGCACGAAAGCAACCGCCTGGCCGACCTGGTCGCCCTGCTGGTGCAGGTGGACCGGCACGGCGGCGCCGTGCAGGAGCCGCTGAAAGCCTACGGCGAGCGCCTGCGCGAGAACCGCCGCTCGGCCATGAAGGAGCACATCGGCAAGGTCACCGTCAAGATGACCGGCGTGATGGTGCTCACCCTGCTGCCGGCGCTGCTGCTGATCACGGCCGGGCCCGGCTTCCTGGCGGTGATCAAGGCCCTGGGAGCGCTGGCGCGATGACGGCCATGCCGACGACGCTCCTCCCGCCGTCCGCGCCTGCGCTGCTGCTGGTGATGGTGCTGCTGGCCGGCTGCGCCGGCGACCGGGCCGCCGCACTCAACGCCGAGGCGGCCCAGGCCCGCGCCGGCGCGGCGCAGAGCGCCGCCGAGGCCGAGCCCCGCTCCGACAGCCGCGCCACCCACATCGGCCTGGTGCGGCAGATGCAGGACAAGGGCCTGTGGTACGCCTCGCTCGCGCATCTGGACGCCATCGCGCGCGAAGGCGGCGGCGATGATGCGTCCGAACTCCTGCTGCTGCGCGCCCACGCGCTGCGCCACACCGGCCGCGATGCCGAGGCGCTGCGGGCCTACCAGCGCCTGTCCGGCACGCCGCTGGAAGCCGCTGGCCTGCACGGCCAGGGTCTGCTGGCCGGCGCGCAGGGCGACTACTCCCTGGCCGCCTCGCTGCTGGAAGAAGCGCGCCGCCGCGCGCCCACCGACGCCGCCCTGCTGTCCGACCTGGGCTATGCCCGCCTGCGTGCCGGCCAGCGCAGCGACGCCCGCACCCCGCTGCTGCAGGCCGCCCAGTTGCAGCCGGCCGACGCGCGCATCCAGGCCAACCTCGCGCTCTGGCTGCTGCTCGACGGCCAGCCCGCACAGGCCCAGCGGCTCATGGACAGCCAGCACATGCCCGCGGCCTTGCGCGGTGCGCTGGCCCGGCAGGCGCAGGAGATCGACCCGGCGGTGCGGCTGCCGCAGCCGCCGGCGCCGCTCGCGGCCGACGACGACGGCCTGCCGCCGCTGGCGCTGCGCCCGGCGCAGGCGCTGTCGTCGGCACCGGCGCAGCCCTGAGCGGGAGCGGGGCGCCCCTTTCCCCAGCTTCCGCATCCCCCTTCAACAGACCCATGCAGACCATGACGATGATCCACTCCGCCGCCCTCCACCGCAGCCCGTGGGCTGCTGCCCTCGCCTGTGCGCTGGCCTTCGTCCTCTGCGCCGCCGCCCAGGCCCGGCAGCCCGACCAGGGCGCCGCCCCTGTCCCGGACCGCAGCGTCACCCCCGTCGAAATCGAGGTGCAGGCCGAAGTGCCCGCCGTGGTGCAGGCGCCGCAGGCGGCCTTTGCCGCCACTGTGCAACCGGGCGAAGCCGCAGCCGCCGCACCGGTGCGGCTGGAGGGGGCCGACCCCGCGGATTCCCGCATCGGCGAAGCCACCACCGCCCTGCTGGAACTGCAGCGCAGCGGCGCCCAGGCATCGCCCACGCGCCGCGCGGTGCTGCCGGCTGTCGCCAGCCTGAACTACGCACGCTACCTGGAAAGCTTCAAGCACCCCCTGCCCGAGTTCTTCGAGAGCACCGGCGCCGTCAAGAGTGGCGGCGGCAGCGGGGGCGGGGGCCGCTGCGGCGGCGCGGAGCGGAGGAAAGCGCGATGGCCAGCATGATGCGCAGCACCCTGTCGCCCTTGCGGCGTCGACCGGACCGCGAGCGGCAGCGCGGCTCGGTGGCGGTGCTGGGCGCCGTCTGGCTCAGCGTCGGTGTGATCCTGCTGGCCAGCATCGATATCGGCAACCTGTTCTGGCAGAAGCGGGAACTGCAGAAGATCGCGGACCTGGCGGCGCTGGCGGGGGCGGGGGTCGTCAAGGCCCTCGACACGGACAAATGCAGCGGGACCACGCGGGAAACCGTCGTGGCCAACGCCAAGGCCAACGGCTGGCAATCCAATCCGGGCACGTCTGACGACGCCGAGGTGTACTGCGGCCGCTGGGACAAGAACGCACCCGTGAATGAAGCCGCCACCCCGCCCGATTATTTTGCCTACGGCGGCACACCGAAAAATGCCGTCAGAGTTCTCGCCCGGCGCAACGTGCCCATTCTGTTCGTGTTCGGCTCCGGCCTGGCAAGCAGGCAAATGGAAGCGACGGCGACGGCGGCTCTTACCGAGCCAGCGGCCGTATTGCAGATACGCAACGCGCTGGTCACCGTCGATACCGGAAAATCCGTCGTGCTCAATACGATCATCGGCGGGCTGCTGGGAGGCTCGCTCAACCTCGATGCGATCGGATGGCAAGGTCTGGTGGACACCCATGTCACGCTGCTGGATTATCTTGACCAGCTAAAAGCAAACCTTGGCCTGGGTGCCGGAACCTACGACGACGTATTGAACGCCGACGCCACTGTCGGGCAGCTGCTGCAGGCGGCGATCGATCTTCTGCAACGCAACACGAATACCTTTGGCGCAGCAGTCACTGCGCTGCAAGCCATTCAGGCCGCTGCGCAAGCGCACCCCGTCACTCTCAGGCTCAGCGAACTGCTGGGGGTGACCACGGGTGCTTCGACGGCAGCGCTGGGGCTGGACTTGCAGGCATTTCAATTGGTGCAGGGCCTTGTGCAGCTTGCCAACACGAAAAACGCCGTATCGGCCGGTCTTGGCGTGGACGTTCCCAGCCTGGTCGGCGCCAAGGTGGATCTGCGGATCATCGAATCCCCCCGGCTTTCCGCCATCGGCAATCCCGCCCTCGCCAAACGGGATCCCTTGGGCGAAAACAGGATACTCGTCTGCACGGCGCAGGTCCGTACGCTGGCATCGGTGGATCTTTCCGGAGTCACCACAGGGATCATGAATGCGGTGAATTCGGTTCTCGAGATGTCGTCGGGATTGACCACCCTGCTCGCCAATGTGCTGAACCTGGACCTGATTTCAGCGGTGAACAACCTGTTAGGCGGCATCGTCTGCGCCAGCCCCAATTGCCCGGAATCCAAAATCACGTATGCCAGCGCATTACCGGCAACCGTCGATATCAGCCTGGAGGCAGGCGGCGCGCAGGCCTACGTCACGGACTATGACTGCACGAATGCTCCGGCCAAGTCGCTGACCGCGCAGGCGGGCACGCCCATCGCCGCAGTACGGATCGGCCGGATATCCAATGCTTTCAGTTCCACCAGCCGGCCTGCAGTCGCTCCAGTGCCCTTGGTGGAAATCGGCTACCGGCGCGCCCAGTACAGTTCCTGTGTGCTCAGCATCCTTCTGGGGTCGATCGGATGCTCTGGCCAGGTGTGGTACCAGCCTTCCGGCGCCTGGGGAGCGAAATCGACCGCCCGGACCTACGTCGTCGCAGGCATCGGCCTGCAGGTCGATTCGCCCGAAACCACCGGACAGGCGCGAACCTTGAATTTCTCCGCTCCGCCCGCCAACAGGCTTCCTGACGTGGACGTGGCTTTCTCCGACGACGACGCCTCGTTCCAGACGGTCTCCGCCGGCGATCTCGTAGGTCAGGTGGGCACCGTCGTCGCCAATGTGGGCAGCGGCCTGAAAATATACAAAAGCGACTCCGCAGGAACGCTCGGTTCAGTGCTCTCCATCGTGCTGGGTACGCTCGGTACGCTGGTACAGACTGTCGGAAATCTCGTCAGCGGTCTGCTTTCTCCTCTGCTGGACCCCGTGGTGAACGCGCTGCTGAATGCCCTTGGCATCGACCTCGACGAAGCAAAGGTCGGTGCCCGCCTGACGTGTGGCAAAGGCGCCGAACTCGTCTACTGACCCATGGCCGCCCCTCAATTCGACGAACTCGACATCTACGTCTGGGAAGGCAAGGCCGACATCCACGAGCGGGTGGCGCGCTGCATGGCCAGCTTCGACGCCGAGGTGATCCGGGCCGACGGCGCGTCGAACATCGCGGCGCGCGCACCGTCGCGCATCGCCGTCGCGGTCATCAGCGTGAGCGTGATCGACAGCGCCGCGGGCCTCGGGCCGCCAACCGAATCGCTCCAGGGCATGCCGGTAGTATGGGTCGCCAGCGCCAGCCGGGAGCGCACCACGACCAGCTACCCTCCGGAGTACTTACACATCCTGCCCCACGACTTCACCGGCGCGGAGTTGCGCACGCTGGTGACCAAGCTCGTGCGGCAGTTGCGCGCGCAGGTGACCACGGCCGACAAGCCCGGCGAGCTGATCGCGCATTCCGACGCGATGCGCGGGCTGATCGAGGAGACCCGCGCGTTCGCCGACTGCGACCACAACGTGCTGATCCGCGGCGAGACCGGCGCAGGCAAGGAGCGCATCGCGCAGGAACTGCACCGCGGCCACGGCCGCTACGGCAAGGGGCCGTTCGTCGCGGTCAACTGCGGCGCGATCCCCGACGGCCTGTTCGAATCGCTGTTCTTCGGCCATGCCAAGGGCTCGTTCACCGGCGCGGTCCATGCGCACCGCGGCTACTTCGAGCAGGCCACGGGCGGCACGCTGTTCCTCGACGAGGTGGGCGACCTGCCGCGCTACCAGCAGGTCAAGCTGCTGCGCGTGATCGAGGACAACGCGGTCACGCGCCTGGGCGCCTCGGTGCCGGTGAAGCTCGACTTCCGCCTCGTCGCGGCGACCAACCGCGACCTGCGGCAGATGGTGGACAGCGGCGAATTCCGCGCCGACCTGTTCTACCGGCTCGCGGTGATCGAACTGTACCTGCCGAGCCTGGAGGAGCGCGGCATGGTCGACAAGATTGATCTTGCCCCCGTTTCACGGACACCCCTATAAGCGATTAACTATCGCAATAGGAGGTGGACGATGACCAAGAGCAAGGCAGGCAGAAAGGGGCAGGAGTTCAGCCTGGAGTTCAGGCAGCAGGCA
>WNDY01000103.1 GCA_009914555.1 Xylophilus sp. | reverse complement strand
TTGTACAACCAGCAACTGCCGCAGTCAGCGCTGGGCAGCAAGACGCCCATGCAGGCCATGAAGAACTGGTATCAGACTCACCCGCATCTGTTCCATAAGCGGCTATATGATCGTCCGGGATGCGACAGTTAGCGAAGCCTGATTCTAGGTCCCTGGGATATGTGCTCTGGCCGGAACTTGGCGACGGTCTACAACGCCATCGACGCGATTTTAGGTCACTGGGATATGTGCTCTGGCCGGAACTGGCGTCACCTGCTTCCTGCGCTGCTGGGCATTCTAGGTCACTGGGATATGTGCTCTGGCCGGGACCGCAACCTGGGCCTCATCAAGCTGCCGCACATTCTAGGTCACTGGGATATGTGCTCTGGCCGCAACTCAAATTCACATAAATGACCGTCCTGCCCCGCAATCGCGTCGGCCGGGCAAGACTGTGCCGGCCGAAACCCCACCGCATACTGCCATGCCCCAGATCACCGTCAAAACCTTCGTGAAAGCTCCTGTGGAAGTCGTCTGGCGCGCCTGCACCATGCCGAAGCACGTCGAGCACCACGCGGTCTGACGCCATGCAGCCGCGCCTGACCGTCCTGCCGCGCGCCGTCGCCTTCTACCGCGGCGGCCTGGGCTGCGGCCAAGGCCATCATCCGCACCGAGATCGAGAATGGCGCCGTCGCGTTCTTCAAGCTCGACGGTGGCCTGCTGCTGGCGCTGTGGCCCCGCACCAGCCTGACGGCCGACGCCCGGCTGAGCGTGGGCGCCCTCGCCCAGCAGCCTGAGCCTGGGCGGCGACAATGTCGGCTCGAAAGCCGAGGTGGACGCCGCGCTGCACCAGGCCGCCACCGCGGGCGCGCACATCCTCAAACCGGACCAGGAGACGCTCTATGGCAGTTATGCAGGCTATTTCCAGGATTTGGACGGGCATAGGGGGAGTGGCCATCGCCTTGGCTGGCGCAGCGATGGCAGCCGCGCGCTCTACGCCCGCAGCTACGTGGACGAGTCGCAGTAGGCGGACCTCTTGAACATCGAGAACGCCGGCCGCACCCAGGCGCTGTGCCCGGCGGATCTGCAATCCCCGCTGCTGCGCGCCGCGGCCCGGTACCTGCGCTAGGCCGACGGCAAGCGCACGCTGGCCTGCTCAGTGGCCGCAGCCGCACGGGCTGCGAACCCGGCCCCGGCACTGTGTTTTACCAAGACGACCACCGCCCGCTGCGAGCACTCCCACCACCGAGCACCGCGCCGTCCGCCTTTACCGCAGGCTGCGCACACCGCCCGAGCGCGTGTTCCACGCCCGCGTCGATGGCGACGCCCTCGTCAGGCTGCTGCCGCCGCACGGCTTCACCGGCAGGGTGCGCCTGGCGTTCATCAACTTCGCGACCAGTGCCAGCCATGCCCTCGGCCGAGAATACCTGGAGCTGGTGCCTCCACACCGACGGTTCGAGGACACAACCCTGCCGGGCACGATGGTGACCACAGTGACTCTGCGCGCCGTCGCGGCCGGCACCGAGCTGCACGCGGTGCAGGAGAACATTCCGGCGCCCATCTCGCTGGACGCCTGTGTCACCTCGGCTTGGCAGGCCGCGCTCGTGCTGCAGGTCCAGCTGGTGGGAGAGCCGGAAATCCGTGCTTGACAACGCCGCTGGGGGCGCAAACCGCCGGCCGCTCTGCCGCATACGCAGTTTTCCTGCACGCGGCGAAAGGCCTGGGATACAGATGGCAGCGTTCCTGCGGCCCCGCGCGCCTAGCATCGCTGCATACCGCCGAACGCCAGGAGACACGCCATGACTTCCGCCCCCGCCGACACCGACCTGTTCGACAACCCGATGGGCCTGCAGGGCTTCGAGTTCGTCGAGTTCGCCTCGCCCACGCCGGGCGTGCTGGAGCCGCTGTTCGAACGCATCGGCTTCACCCGGGTGGCGCACCACCGCTCCAAGGACGTGGACCTGTACCGCCAGGGCGACATCAACTTCATCGTCAACCGCGAGCCCCACAGCCCGGCCGCCTATTTCGCGGCGGAACACGGCCCCTCGGCCTGCGGCCTGGCCTTCCGCGTGCGCGATTCGCACCGAGCCTACCGGCGTGCGCTGGAGCTGGGCGCGCAGCCGGTCGATGTGCCGACCGGCCCGATGGAGCTGCGCCTGCCGGCCATCAAGGGCATCGGCGGCGCGCCGCTCTACCTGATCGACCGCTTCGAGGAAGGCCGGTCGATCTACGACATCGACTTCGAGTTCCTGCCGGGCGTGGACCGCAGGCCGCGCGGCCACGGCTTCACCGTGGTGGACCACCTGACGCACAACGTCTACCGCGGCCGCATGGCCTACTGCGCCGGCTTCTACGAGAAGTTCTTCGGCTTCCGCGAAATCCGCTACTTCGACATCCAGGGCGAGTACACCGGCCTCACGTCCAAAGCTATGACCGCGCCCGACGGCCGGATCCGCATCCCGCTCAACGAGGAAGCGCGCCAGGGCGGCGGCCAGATCGAGGAATTCCTCATGCAGTTCAACGGCGAGGGCATCCAGCACATCGCCCTGCTGACCGACGACCTGCCGGGCGCGGTGGATGCGCTCGGCCTGGCCGGCGTGCCGCTGGCCACGGCGCCGAACGATGTGTACTACCGGCAGATCGAGAAACGCCTGCCGGGCCACGGCGAGGACGTGGCCGCGCTGCAGGCGCGCGGCATCCTGCTCGACGGCACGACGGCCGGCGGCACGCCGCGGCTGCTGCTGCAGATCTTCTCGACGCCGCTGCTGGGGCCGGTGTTCTTCGAATTCATCCAGCGCAAAGGCGACTACCGCGAGGGCTTCGGCGAGGGCAACTTCAAGGCGCTGTTCGAATCGCTGGAGCGCGACCAGATCGAGCGGGGCGTGCTCCAGACGGCCTGAAGGCGCAAGCCATGCATGACGCCACCCCCCACGTCAGGCACGGCCTGGCAGCCGGTGCGGACTTCCACCCCGACCGCCCCGACTGGACCATCGACCAGGGCTGGGAGAACTACACGGCCGAGGAGCATGCGACCTGGAAGACGCTCTTCGAACGCCAGACGGCGCTGCTGCAGGGCCGGGCCTGCGCGGCCTTCGTCGACGGCATGCGGCACCTGCCGATCGCGGCCGACGCCATTCCCGACTTCCGCCGCCTGAGCGAGGTGCTGCTGCCGCGCACTGGCTGGCAGATCGTCGCGGTGCCGGGGCTGGTGCCCGACGAGGTGTTCTTCGACCACCTGGCGAACCGGCGCTTTCCGGCCGGGCGGTTCATCCGCCGGCCGCAGGAGCTGGACTACCTGGAGGAGCCGGACGTCTTCCACGACGTGTTCGGCCACGTGCCGCTGCTGCTGAACCCTGCCATGGCTGACTTCATCCAGGCCTACGGCCAGGGCGGGCTGCGCTCCAGGGAGCTGGGCGCGCTCGACCAGCTGGCGCGCGTGTACTGGTACACGGTCGAGTTCGGCCTGGTGCGCGAGGCCGGCGGCCTGCGCATCTACGGCGCGGGCATCGCCAGTTCGTACACCGAGAGCGTGTTCGCGCTCGATTCGCCCTCGCCGCACCGGGTGGGCTTCGACCTGGCGCGGGTGATGCGCACGCGCTACTGCATCGACGACTTCCAGGAGAGCTATTTTGTCATCGACAGCCTGGACCAGCTGCTGGAACTGGCGAGCGTGGACTTCGCGCCGGTCTATGCCGCCGCGGCCGCGCAGCCCGAATGCGCGCCGGGCGAGCTGCTGCCGCAGGACCAGGTGCTGTCGCGCGGCACCGGCAGCCACCGGCACGGCAGTTAATACTCCCCGGTCTACCATTAGCTGGCCGGCAGCTGTCAACGGCTAGAGACGGATACCCCCACTCTTGCACACCTGCTCATAGAGCCTGCACCTTGGGCAGGTTGGCCTGGAGTCCGCGGATGCGGTCCGGGCCGCTCGGATGGGCCGAGACAAAGCAGACGTCGGTCTTTTCCGCCGCCGCGGATGGCTGGAGCCAGCCGGGCCTTCTGCGCGCGGGCCTGCTCCGGCAGCGCGTGGTATTGCTGGCCGGCGGCCGTCTCCAGCGGTCCGGCCGGCGCCGGCAGGAAGCCGCGACGCGCCGGCCAGGTGGATGCGCAAGGGTTACGGAGGCGGCGCATGGCGCGAATAATAGGCAATTTGCCCAGGCGCTCCATGTCAGACAGCACACCCAGCACGGCCATCGCCGCCGACCCGCCGGCCCCCGCCCGGCTCTCCTGGCGCGACGCGCTGCGCGTCTACCTGGAGCCGGCCAGCCTGCGCATGCTGGCGCTGGGCTTCTCGGCCGGGCTGCCGCTGCTGCTGGTGCTGGGCACGCTGTCGTTCTGGCTGCGCGAGGCCGGCATCGACCGCACCACCATCGGCTACCTGAGTTGGGTGGGCCTGGCCTATGGCTTCAAATGGGCCTGGGCGCCGCTGGTGGACCGGCTGCCGATCCCGCTGCTCACGCGCTGGCTGGGCCGGCGGCGCAGCTGGCTGCTGCTGGCGCAGTGCGCGGTGGTCGCGGGCCTCGCGGGCATGGCCCAGCACGATCCGCGCGCCTCGCTCGTGCCGCTGGTGTGGTGCGCGCTGGCCGTGGCCTTCGGCTCGGCCACGCAGGACATCGCGCTCGACGCCTACCGCATCGAATCGGCCGACGCGCGCCGCCAGGCTGCGCTCGCCGCCACCTACCAGACCGGCTACCGCCTCGCGATGATCTGGGCCGGCGCCGGCGTGCTGTGGGTCGCGGCGCGGGCCGAAGTGGCCGGCGTGGCCGGCTACCAGTACGGCGCCTGGTCCACGGCCTACGGCGTGATGGCCGCGTCGATGCTAGTGGGCATCGCCACCGTACTGCTGTCGCCGGAGCCGGCGCCGAGCCCGCCGGCGCCGGCCAAAGGTGTGGCCGACTGGCTGCGCGGTGCGGTGGTCGAGCCGTTCGCCGACTTCATCGGCCGCTACCGCTGGCAGGCCGCGCTGGTGCTCGGGCTGATCGCGGTCTACCGCATCAGCGACGTGGTTATGGGCATCATGGCCAACCCGTTCTACGTGGACATGGGCTTCACCAAGGACGAGGTCGCGGCCGTCACCAAGATCTACGGCGTGGTGATGACGCTGGCGGGCGCCTTCGTCGGCGGCGTGCTGTCGATGCGCCTGGGCGTGATGCGGGTGCTGATGCTCGGCGCCCTCGCCAGCCCGGCCAGCAACCTGCTGTTCGCCTGGCTCGGCGGGCGCGGGCACGACGTGCCGGCGCTGGTCTTCGTCGTCTCGGCCGACAACCTCGCAGGCGGCATCGCCTCGGCCGCGTTCATCGCCTACCTGTCGAGCCTGACCAATGTGAACTATTCGGCCACGCAGTACGCCCTCTTCAGCTCGCTGATGCTGCTGCTGCCGAAGTGGCTGGCGGGCTTCTCGGGCCGCTTCGTCGATGCGCACGGCTACGGCAGCTTCTTCACCGGCACGGCGCTGCTCGGCGTGCCGGTGCTGATCCTGGCCGCGCTCGCGGCACGGGTCCATCCCCGCGCCTCCGCCTGACACCCCGACGCCCCGGTTTACGCAACTTTACGTAGCCGACAACGCCACCTGCGGCGGCGGCGCGAGCATCACCCCTCAACCCTGCACTGGACCACCATGACCACGCCCCCCATCCTGATGATCGAAGACGACACCCGCCTGGCGCAGATGGTGGGCGAGTACCTGGCGCAGTCGGGCTTCGCCTTCACCCATGCGCCCGAGGCGCTGGCCGGGCTGGCCCAGATCCAGCCGCCCGCGGCCGGCGGCACGGCAGCCGATGCGCCCGATCTGGTGATCCTCGACCTGATGCTGCCCGACGTTGACGGCCTGGAGGTCTGCCGCCGCATCCGCGCGCTGCCCGGCCCGGCCACACGCACGCCGGTGCTGATGCTCACCGCCAAGGGCGACCCGATGGACCGCATCATCGGCCTGGAGATCGGCGCCGACGACTACCTGCCCAAGCCGTTCGAGCCGCGCGAGCTGCTCGCGCGCATCCGCGCCGCGCTGCGCCGCCACACCGAGGGCGCGGCCGCGCCGCAGCCGCAGGCGATGCGCTTCGGCTCGCTGGAGATCGACCGCGATGCGCGCGCGGTGAGCGTGGCCGGCAAGCCGGCCGAGCTGACCTCCTACCAGTTCAACCTGCTCGTGGCCATGGCCGAGCGCGCCGGCCGGGCGCTCACGCGCGACCAGATCAGCTGGAAGCCTTCGACCGATCGATCGACGTGCACATGGGCCGCATCCGCGCGGCCATCGAGGCCGATGCGAAGGCGCCCAAGCGCATCCTGACGGTGCGCGGCGTGGGCTACGTCTTTGCAAAACAGCAAGACTGACGGGATGGCGCTGCACAACCCGTTCTCGCGCCGGCTCTACCTGCGCATCTGGCTGGCCGTGGTCGGCGGCGTGGCGGTGCTCACGCTCGTGGTGGGCTGGGCCTGGCGCGTGGCGGCCGAGCAGAACGCCGCGCAGCAGCAGCCGGCGCAGCAGCAGCCGGTGGTGGTACGCAATGCGCAGGGCGAGATCCTGAGCTATGGCACGGTCACGCGCATCCCGGGCGAGGGGCTGGAGTTCTCGGTCAACCTGTCCGACGGCGAGACGCTGAGCCTGCTGCTGCCGCCGCGGCTGCTGCGCCCGCCGTTCGGCTTTCTCTGGATGCTGGGACTCGTGGGGCTGGCGGTGGCGGTCGGCGCCTTCCCGATCATCCGCCGGCTCACGCTGCGGCTGGAGGCGCTGCAGCGCGCCGTGCAGCGCTTCGGCGAGGGCGACCTCACGGTGCGCGTGCCGGTGCAGGGCCAGGACGAGGTGGCCGACCTGGCCGCGCGTTTCAACGCCGCGGCCGAGCGCATCGAACTGCTGGTGCAGTCGCACAAGTCGCTGCTGACCAATGCGTCGCACGAGCTGCGCTCGCCGTTGACGCGCATCCGCATGGGGCTGGAGCTGATGGGCGGCACCGCGTCGCCGGCCTTCCGCGCCGAGATCCTGCGCAACATCGGCGAGCTCGACCAGCTGGTCGACGAGATCCTGCTGTCGAGCCGGCTCGATGCGCGCGAGGCCGACGTGGGCACCTTCGAGCAGATCGACCTGACCGGCCTGGCGGCCGAGGAATGCGTGCGCGTCGACGCCGAACTCGACGCCGACGCCGGCGCGGTGACCGTGCCCGGCGTGCCCAAGCTGCTGCGCCACGCGCTGCGAAACCTGCTGGAGAACGCGCGGCGCCACAGCGGCGGCGCTGAAATCACGGTGGTCGTGCGGCAGGCGGGCGGCCGCGCCACAGTGCAGGTCTGCGACCGCGGCCCCGGCGTGCCCGAGGCGCTGCGCGAGCGCATCTTCGAGCCGTTCTACCGCCTGCCGGGCGCGAGCGAACGCGAAGGCGGCGTGGGCCTGGGCCTGGCCCTGGTGCGCTCCATCGTGCAGCGGCACAACGGCACAGTGCGCTGCACGGCGCGGCCGGACGGCCACAACGGCGCCTGCTTCGTGCTGGAGCTGCCGGCGTCGAGCGGCGGCTGAGGCCCGCCGGCCCGCCCGCCGTGGCGCCCCGCCGCGCCTGCCGGGGCGCATGCCCAAGCGCGGGCGGTCCGCGATACACCCCCGACACACTCCTGGAATCCCCCGCGCGCCATACCCTATTCAGGGCATTTCCCGGCCCATGGCCTTTCGTTATATTTTTTTACACACTGGTCATATTGTTTGTTTAGCTGTCGCATCCCGGACGATCATATAGCCGCTTATGGAACAGATGCGGGTGAGTCTGATACCAGTTCTTCATGGCCTGCATGGGCGTCTTGCTGCCCAGCGCTGACTGCGGCAGTTGCTGGTTGTACAA
>WNDY01000102.1 GCA_009914555.1 Xylophilus sp. | reverse complement strand
ATGGTGATTCGCCCGAGCCGTTCTTCGGCTTGAAGCTCTTGATCGACGCCCAGGCTTCGATCAGCGTGCCATCGACAGAGAAGTGGTCCGTTGACAGCAGCCGCTTTACCTTGGGCTGCGAAAGGATCGCACCCAGGAACTTCGCGGCGATGTCGCCTTCCAGCAGCCGGTCGCGGTTCTTCGAAAACACCGAATGGTCCCAAGCTGGATCGTCAATGCCAATGTCGACGAACCAGCGGAATAGAAGGTCGTATTCCAACCGCTCCATCAAAAGTCGCTCAGAGCGGATTGAATAGAAGGCTTGCAGAAGCATGGCGCGCAGAAGCTTTTCAGGCGCGATCGATGGCCGCCCGATCGGCGAATAGAGCGCTGCGAACTCCCGTTCCAGCAAAACGAGCGCGTCGTTCACGATCTGCCGGATTGCCCGCAGCGGATGATCACGACGAACACGATCCTCCAGATCGACATAACTGAAGAGTTGACCTGTCCTCACATCGCCGCCACGCATCCATCAACTCCGAATCTCCACAAAGCCAATGAATCACGACCAAAGTCTTCACGCCAGGCCTTTTTCAACAGCCTGCTAGGCCACATATTCGGACTCCGAGTTTTCTGCCAGCAAATGATAGAACGGCTGATCGCGGCGCGGCCGGGTCTCTTCAGGGATGGACTCATACCATTCCTCGGTGTTCGCAAATTCCGGATCGACATCAAAAATGATCCCTCGGAAAGGAAACAGTCGATGCTTGACCACCTGTCCGATCTGAAACTTAGCGTGCGTTATCTGTGTCATACCCATGAGACATATGTAGTTCACCGCGCGCTGAATTAAAGCTGCGGGAGGTTTCAGGTTCGGTTATTGAAGCGATTTATTATTTTGTCGCGCTTTTCTCGCGATTAGGGAGTTTCGGAAGCCGCGGCAACAGCTGAGAAAAGCCGCTGCCAGGGCGTAGGCCTTCACGCATGAAGAATGCGCGGAGCGGCGCAAAAGAGCGCAGCATTTCCAAGCCGACGCCGCGTGCAATCTGTGCCGGCAGCATAGGCGAGAGCAGTGAACGGTTGAGTGCATCCACCGAACCTGTGCGGGCCAGAATATCTGGACGACGGCCACGATCATAAGCGCGGATCACACGGTCCGAACCGGGGTCCGATGGATCGCTTGCAATGGCCTTGATCAGTATTTCGACGTCGCGTGTGCCGAGATTAAGCCCTTGCGCGCCGATAGGCGGGAACACATGCGCTGCTTCACCGATTAAAATGGTGCGCTTTGATGCAAATGAAAGCGGCACCATTCCCGATAGCGGCCACGCTTGCGGACGGATATCAATCGTCACCTTGCCAAGCATTGATTGCATCATGTCTTCGATGCGCTGAGCGAGGGCCACGTCATCCAATGCGAGCAGCATTTCGGCACGGCCTGAGTTCACCACCCAGACGAGACTTGAACGTTTTCCCTTAAGCGGAACCTGTGTGAACGGGCCTTCTTCTGTATGAAATTCGGTCGAGATGTTCTCGTGCTCGACTTCATGCGCAAAAGAAAGCACCACGGCCGTCTGCGGATAGCTCCAGCGACGTGTGCGAATACCAGCAGCTTCGCGTGCAGCGGAATTGCGTCCATCAGCTGCTACGACAAGACGGGTATGCAGCGTATCGCCGCCTGCAAGCGTTATGGTGACGTGATCGCCATTGTTGCGATATTCGATTGCAGGCTGCGTGATGCGTTTAATTGTAGGGTTGTTTTCAACCGCTTCCGTAAGCTTCTGGTTCAACGCTGCATTGGGGATGTTGTAGCCAAAGGCTGTTTCATCGATTTCGCCTGCGCGGAATGTTACGGCGGGGCTGCGGATGAGACGCTGCGTGGCATCGACAATACGCATTGAAGCAAGAGGAGCAGCCTCAGGTGCGATATCGCCCCAGACACCGATTTCTTCAAGAAAGCGGATAGCTGGCATCATCAGCGCTGTGGTGCGGCGGTCGTTTCTGTCGGTTTCCGGACCGAGCAGTGCCGTGCGATAACCTTTGGCGCTTAGGGCCAATGCGGCCATCATTCCGGCAGGGCCACCGCCACCGATTGTGATTTCGGTGAGGGGCTTTTCTACAACCACGTCATTCATAGTGCTCAATCCCTGGCCAGAAACTTCCGGCCCAAAGCGATTCTTATCGCGTCGTATTTGTTGCCACTTAACCGCAAATGGCGGTCAAAGGCCATTGTTGCATAAGCTAAAACCCAATCTTTGGTGGAATGAGGGCGGTTTTGTCTCACGACTTACTTGCTCTTTTCGCCTTATTCGCGGAAAGCTTTGTGCAACAGCATGGCTTCCACCGATCATTCGCGTTGGAGGTCTTATCTGCCGCTTTACGCCTTGTTGGAAGATTGAAGGCGGCGATCAAGAGAAATGGCAAACGGCGTGAAAAGCAAACTAACCGGAAAACTCAAAGCCAAGAAAGTGACTGCGCCACAGGCGAAGGCATTTTCTGTTCATCTGCTCACCGCGTCCGGTTCGTTTCTGGCGTTTCTGTCAATCGTGGCCGCAAGTGATGGCCGCTACACCGCTATGTGGTGGTGGCTTGGCCTTGCATTGTTCGTCGATGGCATCGACGGACCAATCGCGCGCAAGCTCGAAGTCAAATATGTGCTGCCGAACTGGTCGGGCGAATTGCTCGACAACATTATCGACTATGTGACCTATGTTTTGATACCCGCCTTTGCGCTTTATCAAAGCGGGTTCATGGGGACGAACCTGTCGTTCATATCCGGTGCGATTATCGTGGTTTCGAGCGCGATTTACTATGCCGACACCGGCATGAAGACGAAGGAGAACTTCTTCAAAGGCTTCCCGGTCGTCTGGAATATGGTGGTTTTTACGCTCTTCATTGTCCGGCCCGGAGAATGGGAAGCCTTCGCCATTGTGGTTCTGTCGGCGATCCTTTCCTTCCTGCCAATCAGCTTCCTGCATCCGGTGCGTGTGGTGCGTCTGCGCCCGCTCAATCTGACGATCTTTTTACTGTGGTGTGCCTTTGGCGCTGCAGGACTTTACTATACGCTCGATGCGCCGCTCTGGGTGCGCGTCGGCATCACAGTGACCGGTCTTTATATCTACTTCATCGGCGCAATCATGCAGTTCTTCCCTAATCTCGGACGAACTGCTGCTGTTATCGCGGCTGAACAGGCTGCAGAAGCGAAGAAGAGAGGCTGAGGAAACCATGATCAACGCTATTCGGGTTCACCAGACCGGCGGTCCGGAAGTCCTGCAATATGAACAGATCGAGATCGGTGAGCCGGGAGCAGGTGAAGCCAAGGTGCGCCATGAGGCCATTGGGCTGAACTTCATCGACGTTTATTTCCGCACTGGGCTTTATAAGGCAGCGCAGATGCCGTTCACGCCGGGCAACGAGGGGGCAGGCATTGTCGTGGCGGTCGGCTCTGGCGTCGAGAACCTCAAGGTTGGCGATCGGGTTGCCTATGCAGCGATGCCCGGTTCCTATGCCGAAGAGCGCATTTTGCCTGCCGACAGGCTTGTTAAAGTACCTGACAGCATCGAACTGAAAACCGCTGCTGCCATGATACTTAAGGGCATGACGGCGCAATATTTTCTGCGTCAGACCTTTGTTGTGAAGCCGGGACACACGATCCTGTTTCATGCGGCAGCAGGCGGTGTCGGGCTTATTGCTGGTCAATGGGCGAAGCATCTTGGTGCAACCGTTATCGGTACAGCCGGATCGGAAGAGAAGATCGCTCTGGCCAAAGCCCATGGGTATGACCATGTCATCAATTACCGCACCGAAAACTTCGTTGAACGTGTGAAGGAATTGACCGGCGGCGAGGGCGTGAATGTTGTCTATGATTCCGTGGGTCGCGACACCTATATGGGGTCGCTCGATGTTCTGAAGCCGCTGGGCATGTTTGCCTGCTTCGGCCAGTCATCCGGCGTTATTCCTCCGTTTGATCTCAATCTTCTCGCTCAAAAGGGTTCGCTTTTTGCCACCCGCCCGACGCTGTTTAATTACGTTGCAAAGCGTGCTGAACTCGAGAAGACGGCGAACGAGTTGTTCGATGTCGTCGCAAGTGGTGCAGTGAAGATCGAAATCAACCAGACCTATGCGCTAAAAGATGTGCGTAAAGCGCATGAAGACCTCGAAGCGCGCAAGACGACGGGTGCGAGTATTCTGCTTCCGTAATATAGAAGCTGTGAGCACGATCCCGAAAAGTTGCGTGGCTTTTTGGATCATAAATTGCGTGAAATGAATCGGCGGTGTGCATATGTCCTCCGCCGTTTTCTTTTTGGCTTTTCAAGAACGAACTTGCTGGATAAGGTCGTTCAAATATAACCTTGGGGAACAATGTCAGCGCCTTTATCCGACCGGCCTCTTTTGGATGTCCGCCGACTCACTAAAGTATTTGGTCAACTCAGAGCGTGCGATGCGGTAGATCTCGTCATCGAAGCTGGGGAAATACACGCCCTTTTGGGTGAAAACGGTGCTGGCAAATCCACATTCGTGAAAATGCTGTTCGGCGCGCTCCAGCCTCTGGAGGGCGAGATCGTCTGGAAAGGTCAGCCGGTAACGATCAACGAACCAGCTACGGCAAGAAAACTTGGCATCGGCATGGTTTTCCAGCATTTCTCGCTGTTTGACTCGCTCACTGCTGCCGAAAATGTGGGGGCAGGCTTACGGTCTTCCGATTGATCCGCAAGCCCATGTTGGTGACCTCTCGGTCGGTAAACGCCAGCGTATCGAAATTGTGCGCTGCCTTTTGCAGGAACCGGACCTCATCATTCTTGACGAGCCGACATCGGTTCTCACACCGCAAGGAAGCTGACCGCCTGTTTGAAACGCTGGAGCGTTTGAAGGCGGAAGGCAAGTCGATCCTTTATACCAGTCATCGCCTCGAAGAGGTGAAACGGCTTTGCGACCGCGCCACTGTGCTGCGTCACGGCAAAGTCGTCGCGCATTGTGATCCCAGACAGGAAACGGCTGCATCGCTTGCCCGCATGATGGTCGGCAATGACATCAAGGTCGTGGCACGCAGCCCCATGACAGCTCTGGAAGCACAGGCAGCGCCACTTTTTAAAATCAAAAACCTGTCTCAAGCTCCGCGCGGTCCGTTTTCGACTGCACTGAAAGACATTTCTCTCAGCATCAGAGCCGGTGAAGTTGTTGGTATTGCTGGCGTTGCCGGTAATGGGCAGGGCGAGTTCTTTGAAGCCATTTCGGGCGAGGTTCTGCAATCTACGCCCTCGTCGGTACGCATTCGTGGCACGGATGCTGGCAAACTCGACATTAGTGAGCGCCGCATGATGGGCGCAGCTTTTGTGCCGGAAGAGCGCCTTGGACATGGCGCGGTGCCAACGCTGACGCTGACCGACAATCTTTTCCTTTCGCGCTATAAGACCGATGCGAAGGCCTTCATGCGCGGCGGTAGGTTGAAGCTTATTGCCGAAAGCGCGCTGCGCTCGGCTGCAAAGCGCATCATCGATACAATGGATGTGCGTAAGAGTGCGGAAAATCCACCAGCATCGGCCTTGTCGGGCGGTAATCTGCAGAAGTTCATCATAGGACGCGAGCTGGACCGTTCTCCCTCTGTAATGGTCGTCAATCAGCCAACATGGGGCGTGGATGCAGGCGCTGCGGCGCATATCCGGCAGGCTCTGGTTGATGTCGCCCGCTCGGGTTCAGCCGTGCTTGTGATTAGTCAGGATTTGGATGAACTGCTCGAAATCAGTGATCGTATTGCCGTGATGAACCATGGCGCGCTTTCCGTTCCAATGCCTATCGTAGACGTAACGCTGGAAAAGATTGGCCTTCTGATGGGCGGCGTTTCCGGCTCGGATCAGGCGGGGGCAGCTTGATGCGTATTGAACTCGTAAAACGTCCGCAGCCTTCAAAAATCTTTAGCGCCGTTTTGCCGTTGCTGGCCTTGGCGCTTACGCTTGTTTTTGGTGGTATTGCTTTTGCGTTGATGGGCAAAGACCCGCTTCATGCGCTTTATGTCTTCTTTGTCGAACCTCTGTTTGACGTATGGTCTTGGCATGAGCTTCTGGTTAAGGCCACACCGCTTATTCTGATCGCTATTGGTCTTTGTGTCTGTTTCCAGTCCAACAACTGGAATATCGGCGCTGAAGGCCAGTTCATTATTGGCGCAATTACCGGTTCGATCCTGCCGGTGATGTTCCCCGATCTGCAGATGTGGATCGTATTGCCTTTGATGATGCTGATGGGCATGGCGGGTGGAGCTGCCTATGCCTCCATCCCAGCGCTTCTGAAAGTTCGCTTCAACACCAATGAAATTCTTACCAGCCTGATGCTGGTTTATGTCGCGCAATTGTTCCTCGACTGGTTGGTGCGTGGTCCATGGCGCAATCCGGAAGGCTATAATTTCCGGAAACGCGCCAGTTTAATCCAAGTGCGGTGCTGCCTGAAATCTGGAGTGCATCGGGCCGTGCCCATTGGGGCTTCATCTTTGCCATTGTTGCTGCGGTGCTGGTCTGGTTCCTGCTCGCCAAGACGCTGAAAGGCTTTGAGGTCAAGGTTATCGGCCAAAGCCCGCGGGCAGGGCGCTTTGCAGGTTTCAGTCGCGGTAAGCTGGTCTTCTTTGTCTTCGCAATTTTAGGCGCACTGGCTGGTCTTGCAGGTATCGCAGAAACCTCCGGTGCCATTGGCCAGCTACGTCCTGTCATCTCACCGGGATATGGCTTTACGGCGATTATCGTTGCCTTCCTTGGAAGGCTAAATCCGATTGGTGCGATTGCAGCCGGTTTTGTACTGGCACTTTCATACCTTGGCGGCGAGGCGGCACAGGTTGCCATCGGTATCTCCGAAAAGTCAGCGCGCGTGTTTCAGGGCATGATCCTGTTTTTCGTGCTCGCTTGCGACACGCTCATTCACTATCGCATCCGCTTTGTGGCGGCTCGCTCAGCAGGAAAGGCCTGATCAATGGATTTGACACAGGCAATCCTCCTCACCATCGCAAAGCTGCAACACCGTTGCTGATTGCAGCCATTGGTGAACTCGTTGTCGAACGCTCTGGTGTCTTGAACCTTGGCGTCGAAGGCATGATGCTGATGGGCGCTGTTTCGGGGTTTGCTGCCGCGCAGTTCACCGGTTCGGCGTGGCTCGGCATGATTGCCGCCATTCTGGTAGGCACGTTGTTTTCAGGCATTTTCGCTTTTCTGACACTGTCGCTTGTGACCAATCAGGTCGCAACGGGTCTCGCGCTCACTATTCTCGGCATTGGTGCCTCAGCCATGTTGGGCGAAAGCTTCGTCGGTATGCCAGGCGTGCGTCTAGCAGGCTGTTGAAGAAGTCTCTGGTTTGGCCTTCAGCACGGCCTCGTCTCCGCTATCGTATGCGAACGTGATCTCGATCGCGCCATCATCGAGTAACTCGGCATGACCGTCGCCCGATACTTCGTCCATTTCATCGCTTCCGCGCCATCTGAAGAAGACCATGGACGTGCTGTAGCCGAGATCGAGGCTCGCTTGCATCGCACCGAAGGCGATTTCGCCATGCCCGTTGGCCCCGATGGTGATTGTGGCGGGGTCAACCAGGTCGAGATAATCCCGATCCCATAGATCGGCCTCGACGATCCGCCAGCGGCCAATCAGGCGGCAGTTCGGGGCCGCGCTCATGACGACACCGCCAACAGTTTCGGCAGCCGCACCAGATCATAGGCGGCGGCCGCGAAGGTGAAGGCCCATCCGACGCGGTCGCGGCCACGGAACTTCGTCTTGTCCTGCCCCGCGACGGTCTTGATCCAACCGAACGCCTCCTCGATGCGCTTGCGGATGCGCAAGCTGACCCCATAGCCGGAATGGCGCGTCGTGCGCCCGTCAATGGCCGAGCGGCGACCATTGACGTTCTGCGCCAC
>WNDY01000101.1 GCA_009914555.1 Xylophilus sp. | reverse complement strand
GCGCAGAAGCTCAAGGCTGGCGAATGCCACCTGATGTCCTATCCTGCTCCAGCAGACATCAAGGACCTTCAGGCTGATTCCAACCTTAAGGTTGACGAACAGGCTGGTCTGAACATTGCTTACTTCGCTTACAACACGACTGTCGCTCCATACGACAAGCCGGAAGTTCGTAAGGCACTCAACCAGGCTGTTAACAAGCAGACTATCGTTGATGCAGTGTTCCAGGGTCAGGGACAGGTTGCTAAGAACCCGATCCCACCGACAATGTGGAGCTACAACGACAAGATCGAGGACGACAAGTACGATCCGGAAGCTGCTAAAAAGGCTCTCGAAGCCGCTGGCGTCAAGGATCTGAAGATGAAGCTCTGGGCAATGCCTGTGAGCCGTCCTTACATGCCAAACGCACGTCGTACTGCTGAACTCATGCAGTCCGATCTTGCCAAGGTTGGCGTAAGCGCTGAAATCGTTTCGATGGAATGGGGTGAATACCTCAAGAAGTCCGGCGAAAAGGACCGCGACGGTGCCGTCATCCTCGGCTGGACCGGTGACAATGGTGATCCGGACAACTTCCTCGGCACGCTTCTGGGCTGCGCCGGCGTTGCTTCGAATAACCGTGCACAGTGGTGCTACCAGCCGTTCGAAGACCTGATCCAGAAGGCAAAGGTCTCGACCAACCATGAAGAACGCGTCAAGCTTTATGAAGAAGCTCAGGTGATCTTCAAGGAGCAGGCTCCATGGAACACCATCGCTCACTCGACCGTATTCGTGCCGATGTCGGCCAAAGTTACGGGCTTCAAGCAGAGCCCGCTTGGTGATTATCGCTTCGAAGATGTCGATATCTCCGAGTAAAATCTAACAACACCAGCGGCCGGGTGTGGAGGTTTCCTCCGCACCCGGTCGGAGTTTTTGTATGTTTCGTTTTATATTAAACAAACTTATCTATCTGGTGCCGACTTTCATTGGCATCACGATCGTTGCTTTCGCATTCGTCCGCGTTCTACCGGGCGATCCCGTGCTGTTGATGGCAGGCGAACGCGGCGTCAGTCCTGAGCGCCATGCACAGCTGCTGGCTCAGCTCGGCTTTGACCGCCCGTTGTGGGAGCAATATATCAACTATGTCTGGAACCTTCTCAATGGTGACTTCGGCCAGTCTCTGGTCACGAAAAAGCCGGTTCTGACGGAATTCTTCGCCCTGTTCCCTGCAACTGTCGAGCTTTCAATCTGCGCGATTATCGTGGCTATCCTGGTTGGTATTCCTGCAGGTGTCATCGCAGCTGTTAAGCGCGGTTCATGGTTCGATCAGGGCCTGATGGGCATCTCGCTCGTCGGTTATTCGATGCCGATCTTTTGGTGGGCTTTGCTGCTCATCATCTTTTTCTCGGGCATGATGCAGTGGATGCCGGTTTCTGGCCGTATCTCATTGCTGTATTTCTTCCCGCCAGTAACGGGCTTCATGCTGATTGACAGCCTACTGTCGGGTCAGAAGGGCGCTTTCGCTTCTGCGGCTTCGCATCTCATCCTGCCGACCATCGTGCTTGCAACGATCCCGCTTGCGGTGATTGCGCGCCAGACACGTTCGGCAATGCTGGAAGTGCTGGGTGAAGACTACGTACGTACTGCTCGTGCAAAAGGCCTGCCGGTTCGCCGCGTTATCGGTCTTCATGCGCTGCGTAACGCAATGATCCCGGTCATCACCACCATTGGCCTTCAGGTCGGTGTGCTTATGGCGGGTGCTATCCTGACTGAGACCATCTTCTCATGGCCCGGAATTGGCAAATGGATGCTCGATTCCATTTCGCGTCGCGACTATCCGGTCGTGCAGAGCGGACTGCTGATTATCGCTTTCATCATCATGATCGTGAATCTGGTTGTCGATCTGCTTTACGGCCTGATCAATCCGCGTATCCGGCATAAGTGAGGGTATCATGACACACTCAGCAATTCAGCCGGAAGCCGTAAACGAAGTCGGAAAAATCCGTGCTTTGAAAGATTTCTGGTTCTATTTCAGCGTCAATCGCGGCGCTGTCATCGGTCTTTTCGTATTACTGGTGCTTGTTATCGTCGCGATCCTCGCGCCGGTTCTCGCACCGCACAATCCTTCGGAACAGTTCCGTGACTTCATGCTGGTTCCTCCTTTCTGGGAACAGGGCGGCACAACGCAGTTCCTGCTTGGCACGGATGCTGTCGGTCGCGATATGCTGTCGCGTTTGATCTATGGCGCTCAGTATTCGCTGCTGGTAGGCTTTGTCATCGTCATCATTTCGATGTGCCTTGGCATCACCATCGGCCTTCTCTCCGGCTATTTTGGCGGTGGCGTCGATACGATCTTCATGCGTATCATGGACGTCATTCTGGCGTTTCCATCGCTGTTGCTCGCACTGGTTCTGGTGGCGATTCTGGGGCCAGGGCTCATCAACGCTGTTCTCGCGATCACGCTGGTTCTGCTGCCGCACTTCTCACGTCTGACCCGCGCTGCAGTCATGGCCGAAAAGGAACGTGAATATGTGACCGCAGCCAAGCTTGCCGGTGCAAGCAAACTGCGTCTGATGTTCAAGACCATTCTGCCAAACTGCCTTGCACCTCTGGTTGTTCAGGCAACCATGTCGTTCTCCAACGCCATTCTCGACGTTGCAGCGCTTGGCTTCCTTGGCATGGGGGCGCAACCGCCGACACCGGAATGGGGCACGATGCTTGCAGAAGCGCGTGAATTCATCATGCGTGCATGGTGGGTTGTGACTTTCCCGGGTCTTGCGATCCTGATCACCGTTCTCGCGATCAATCTGGTCGGCGATGGTCTGCGCGATGCGCTTGACCCGAAATTGAAGATGAGCTGATCGATGGCTCTGCTTGAAATCAAGAACCTCACGGTTTCGTTTGATACCTCGACTGGCCCGTTCAAGGCGGTCGATGGCATCGATATCTCGGTGGACAAGGGCGAAGTTCTTGCCATCGTGGGTGAGTCAGGTTCCGGTAAATCCGTCGGTATGCTTGCTGTCATGGGCCTGCTGCCCAAGACGGCAACCGTAACCGCCGACAGCATGACGTTTGACGGACAAGACCTGAAAGGGATGTCCGAGAAGGAACGCCGCAAGATTATCGGACGCGATATTTCGATGATCTTTCAGGAGCCGGTTGCAAGCCTCAATCCGTGTTTCACGGTGGGCTATCAGCTTGAAGAAGTGCTTAAGCGTCATATGGGGCTTAAAGGTTCTGCAAGCCATGCCCGCGCGATTGAACTTCTGGAACTCGTTGGCATCCGTGATGCTGCCGAGCGCCTGTCCAGCTTCCCGCATCAGATGTCTGGCGGTCAGTGCCAGCGCGTGATGATCGCGATTGCAATCGCCTGTAATCCGAAGCTGTTGATTGCCGACGAGCCGACAACCGCGCTTGACGTGACGATCCAGAAGCAGATCCTCGATCTGCTGATGCGTCTTCAGGTGGAGCACGGCATGGGCCTCATCATGATTACCCATGATATGGGCGTTGTTGCCGAAACTGCTGACCGAGTGATCGTGCAGTATAAGGGCCACAAGATGGAAGACGCTGACGTGTTGTCGTTGTTTTCCGCGCCAAAGCACCCATATACGCGTGCGTTGCTTTCGGCTCTGCCGGAAAATGCGACCGGCGACCGTCTGCCGACGGTTTCCGATTTCGTCTTTGCAAACAATGCCGCAGGAGAAGCGTGATGAGCGAGATCGTTCTCGAAGCGCGCGATATCAAGCGCGACTACCATGTTGGCGGCGGTCTTTTTGGCAAGCCCAAGGTTGTTCATGCCGTCAAGGGCGTGAGCTTCAAGCTTGAAAAAGGCAAGACGCTGGCAATCGTCGGTGAATCAGGTTGCGGCAAGTCAACACTCGCCCGCATCCTGACCATGATCGACCCGCAGACATCCGGCGATCTGATGATCGGCGGCAAGGATGTGAACATTGCCCGTGATGGTCTGACAGCCGAAATGCGCCAGAAGGTGCAGATCGTGTTCCAGAACCCTTACGGTTCGCTCAATCCGCGCCAGAAGATTGGCGATGTGCTGGCTGAGCCTCTGCTGCTCAACACCAATATGTCTGCCAAGGAACGTCGTGAAAAGTCGATGGAAATGCTGCTCAAGGTTGGTCTTGGCAAGGAGCATTTCAATCGCTATCCGCATATGTTCTCGGGCGGTCAGCGGCAGCGCATTGCTATTGCACGCGCATTGATGCTCAATCCGAAGCTGCTCATTCTCGATGAGCCGGTTTCGGCGCTCGATCTTTCCGTGCAGGCGCAGGTGCTCAATATTCTTGCTGATCTGCAGGAAGAATTTGGCCTGACTTACGTTTTCATCAGCCACGATCTGTCGGTTGTCCGTTACATCGCTGACGATGTGATGGTGATGTATTTCGGTGAAGTTGTTGAATATGGCTCGCGTGACGACGTGTTTAACAACCCGCAGCACGACTATACGAAGAAGCTTTTTGCAGCCACGCCGCGTGCGGATGTGGATGCGATCCGCGCCCGTGTTGAAGCGCGTGCCGCTGCACGCGAGGCCGCACAGGCTTAAAGCCTTCAATCGATAATAAAAAACGCCGCCCTTTGAGGCGGCGTTTTTGTTTGGAGCCCTTGTTGTAGAGCGACTTTGTGCGCCCACAAGGGCGCACGGTACTCTATCCATTTGTTTTTACGCGCATCTTGTTCCAAAAACCGCTTCGCACTTTTCGGGATGCGCTCTAATGCTGACCACGTTGCTGGTGCCAGGCAAGGGCGCGCACAATGTCATCGGCGGCAATTTTGCCGATGATGGCGCCATTCACGACAATCCCCACATCCCCGCTGCTATCCGCAACTGCGCCCATCAGGTCGCGAATAAGGGTTTCGCGTCGAGCGGTTGCGGCAAAGGGGCGAGGTGCGGCAGTGCGGTCAAATGGCGTCATGATATCGCCTGCACACAAAACGCCGAGCGGGTTCATATGCGCTACGAAATCGGCGACATATTGATCCGCCGGCTGCAGAAGAATATCCTGCGGCGTACCACATTGAACGATGCGGCCGCCTTCCATGATGGCGATGCGATTGCCGATTTTCATGGCTTCGTCGAGATCATGACTCACAAAAACGATTGTCTTCTTGAGCCGTGACTGGAAAGCCAGCAGCTCGTCCTGCAAACGCGTGCGGATCAAAGGATCGAGCGCAGAAAACGGCTCATCCATGAGCAGAATCGGTGCGCCGGTTGCAAAGGCGCGAGCCAGACCGACGCGCTGCTGCATACCGCCGGAAAGTTCGCCCACCTTACGCTTGGCCCAGTCCTGCAAGCCCACCAGCTCAAGCTGCTTACGCGCTTGTGCCAGCCGCTCATCCTTGCGCATACCGGAGATTTCCAGCCCAAACGCGACGTTTTCTTCAACCGTGCGCCATGGCAGCAGACCAAACTGCTGAAACACCATTGAAACGAGTTCCGTGCGCAGATGGCGAAGCGTTCCCCGATCGGCTTTGCCGACATCGATAGTCCGCTCACCATCACGCACCAGCACGCGGCCGCGTGAAATCGGGTTGAGCCGGTTGATGGCCCGCAGGAGCGTTGATTTTCCAGAACCCGAGAGGCCCATCAGGACGAGAATCTCGCCTTCCTGAATGTTGAGCGCGCAGTAATGCACGCCCAGAACGAGATCGGTTTCAGCCTGAATCTCCGAACGTGAAGCGCCCCGGTCCGCAAGTTCCAGCGCGTTATCGACATTCTTACCGAAAATGATGCTGACATCTTCCAGTGCAATGATTGTCATGATCGGCTCCTATTTCTCGCGTCCGGCGCGGAAGATGCGGTCGAGCACGATAGCGACCACGACGATGACAAAGCCTGATTCAAAGCCCAGTGCGGTATTGACCGAGTTCAGGGCTCGAACGACCGGCACACCG
This sequence comes from Xylophilus sp., assembly GCA_009914555.1. GTDB lineage: Bacteria > Pseudomonadota > Gammaproteobacteria > Burkholderiales > Burkholderiaceae_C > WNDY01. The sequence continues at coordinate 2,070 of WNDY01000101.1, read as the reverse complement.
AGGCCGTCAGCACCGACAAGCGCCGCAATCACCACCATGGAAAGCGACAGCATGATCGTCTGCGTCAGGCCAGCCAGAATTTGCGGCATGGCGTAAGGCAGCTCGATTTTCCAGAGAAGCTGTGTGCGGGATGCGCCGAAAGCTTCACCGGCTTCGATCAATGACGAAGGTGTCGATGAAATACCGAGATGGGTCAGTCGTACCGGCGCGGGCAGCACAAAGATCGCGGTTGCCAGCAGGCCGGGCACCATGCCGATGCCGAAGAAGACGATGGCCGGGATCAGATAGACGAAGGTTGGCAACGTCTGCATCAGATCGAGAATCGGTCGCAGGACTGCATAAAGGGTGGGGCGGTGCGCTGCGGCGATGCCGAGCGGGACGCCAATTACCATACAGAGGAAACAGGCCGACAGAACCAGCGTCAGTGTCTTGAGTGTGCCATCCCAATAGCCCTGATTGATGATGAACAGAAAACCCAGGATGGTGAGGATTACCACCGAGATGCGGCGCTGGATAAACCAGGCGATCACTGCAAAAATGACGATCAGGACGAGCGGATGCGGCAGTTGCAACAGATACAACAGGCCGTCGATAAGCCACTGCATAACCGCAGCCAGCCCATCGAAAAAGCCACCCATATTGTCCGTGAGCCAATCGACCACCGACTTTGCGGTGGGTCCGACCGGAATTTTATAGTCCGTCAGCCAGTTCAACGATTATGTCTCCTGCCGCGTTCTTTCAGTCGTGGAGCGTGGTTCGACCTGCTTTATTAGATCGCTTCGCTGCTCCAGCTGTTTATCTTAACGCTCATCCTGTCCGAAAACCGCTTCACCCTTTTCGGGATGCGCTTCGATAGTTTACCTACAAAAGAGTAGGCCGCGGTAATCCGCGGCCTGACTTTCTAAGGATTACAGGCCCAGTTCCGACTTAACGGCTGGCAGACCTTCCTTGCCGTCAACGGTGGTCACACCGTCAAGCCACTTGTCGAGCACAGCAGGATTTGCCTTGAGCCAGGCAGTTGCGGCCTTTGCCGGATCTTCGCCATCGTCGAGAATCTTGCCCATGATCTCGTTTTCCATTTCAAGCTGGAACTCAAGATTGGTCAGGAACTTGCCGACATTCGTGCATTCCTGCGTATAGCCAGCACGGACATTGGTTTCGACCTTCGCGCCACCAAGGTTCGGGCCGAAGAAGTCATCGCCGCCGGTCAGATAAGCGATCTCAAAGCGCTTGTTCATCGGATGCGGTTCCCAAGCGAGGAAGACGACCGGGTCTTTGCTTTTGATGCTGCGGGCGACCTGCGCCAGCATTCCCTGTTCAGACGATTCTGCCAGTTCGAACGACTTGAGGCCGAACGCATCCTTGCTGATCATGTCGAGAATCAGACGATTGCCGTCATTGTCCGGTTCAATGCCGTAAATCTTGCCGCCGAGCTTGTCCTTGAAAGTGGCGATGTCTTTGAAGTCCTTCAGGCCTTCGTCATAGGCATATTTCGGCACGGCGAGGGTGTATTTTGCGCCCGTCAGGTTGGTGCGGACGGTTTCGACGCTCTTGTCATCCAGATAAGGCTTGAGATCAGCGCTCATCGATGGGTTCCAATAGCCGAGGAAAACGTCAATGTCCTTCTTGCTGAGCGACGCATAGGTCACTGGCACGGAAAGAACCTTGATGTCGGTCTTGTAGCCAAGACCCTTGAGGATCTCGGTGGCTACTGCCGTGGTGGAGGTGATGTCAGTCCAGCCCACATCGGAAAAGCGGACAGTCGAACAGCTTGCAGGCTCCGCAGCCGAGGCGGTTGCAAGCAGCGCAAAGATCGCTGTCGTGATGGCTAACATACTCAAGGCATATTTGAGCGTAGGCGTCGAAGTGGACTTCATTTTTCTCTCCATTAACCGGGCCGTTTTAACGGTTGATTGTTTTTCCGGTTCCGGCTTATAGCAAATACCAAAGATTTCGCCGATCAAGTACCATTGCGGCGAAAATATTTCTGATTGCGACTTTGGGGTGTGTTGTACTCGTTTTTCTGGACCGTCAGACAAAAGGTTCTGCAGATAAAGCGTTAAAAGCCGA
>WNDY01000100.1 GCA_009914555.1 Xylophilus sp. | reverse complement strand
GAGCACCGCGCCCTGTTGGAGCAATACGCTTTGATCGCCAGCATGAGTGCCAGAGGCAACTGCTACGACAACGCAGCAATGGAGAGTTGGAACCACAGTCTGAAGGTCGAGGCCATCCATGGTGAACACCTCGCCACACGGGAGCAGGCCAAGGCTCATGTGTTTGACTACATTGCGGTTGACTACAATCGGATCCGGCTGCACTCGACCCTGGGCTACCTCAGCCCAGAGCAGTACGAGCTGGCCAATGTCGCTTAGATAGGTGTCCGTAAATCAGGGGCAAGATCAAATACACGGGCACCAGCACGTCGGGTGCCAGCTCCTCGGCCAGCACGCCGCGCCAGTCATGGGTCATGACCAGGCTGATGGCGGGGCGCTGCTTGTCGTAGGACTGCCCCGGCCGCGGCCCCACGCGGATGGCGACGTCCACCGCGTGCCCATGCAATTCCGCCGGTTCGATCGAACTTTGGATGCGTGTCTGGATCCGCGGGTAGCGCTGGCTGAAGCTGGCCAGCCTGGGCATCAGCCAGCATGCCCCCACCGAAGGCAGCACGCTGATGTTCAGGACATGGTGCTGCTGGTGCGAGCGCAGCCATGACGTGGCCGCTTCGATCTGGCGGAACGCCGCTTCCACCTCCCGCAGGTAGGCGCGCGCATCGTCGGTGAGTTCGACGCGCCGCACGAGGCGGTTGAACAGCTTGACGCCCAGTTCATCCTCCAGGACTCGGATCTGCCGGCTGACAGCACCCTGCATCACGTTCAATTCGGCGGCAGCGTGGAAAAAGCTCTGCAGCCGGCCGGCCGCCTCGAACGAACGCAGGGCAATCAATGAAGGCAGGAGCTTACTCATGGTGCTTTCTCCGTGACGGGCTGAACCATCTTGTCCGGTGGCCGGATGCCATGCCCTCCCCTGTCGGTGCCATACGCATGACTCTGGATCACGGTCATTTCTTCAGCCGGGAAATCCGCCCAAGAATGACATCAAGTCATCGGCCGCATTTCCAGGGTTTACCCAAACGCATTACTTTGACTGCTGCATGGCGGCACAACAAATCGTTTGTCGCCTTCATGCATGCCCCTTTAGATTTCAACCGACGTTTGATTGGGAATCACGGGGCATGACAAACAAGGCAGAGATTCAAGTCGCCGTCGCCGGCCTGGGCGCGATCGGCAAGGTACTGGCCACGCAACTGGACGCGGGCAGGATCGGGGGCTGCAGGCTGGCCGCCATCAGCGGGCGCGATCCGGACAGGACGGCCGCCTTCGTGGCCGGTCTCTCCACTCCGGTGTCCGTCGTCCCGCTGGCCGCCCTGCCGGAGCGCGCGGCCGTGATCGTGGAATGCGCGCCGTCCGCGCTCTTGAGCCAGGTCGTCGAGCCGGCGCTGAAGGCCGGCAGGAAGGTCGTCGTGCTGTCGGTGGGGGCGCTGCTGGAACGGCCCGCCCTGCTGGAACTGGCCCGGGCCGGCCAGGGCCAGATTCTGGTGCCCAGCGGCGCGCTGCTCGGCCTGGACGCCGTCACCGCCGCCGCCGAAGGCAGGATCGAATCGGTCAGAATGGTTTCGCGCAAGCCGCCCGGAGGCTTTAAGGGCGCGCCGTTCGTGGAGCAGAACGACATCGACCTGGACCACCTGAGCGAGCCGTTGCAGCTGTATGCCGGCTCGGCGCGTGGCGCGGCCAAGGGCTTCCCCGCCAACCTCAACGTGTCGGTGGCGCTGGCGCTGGCCGGCATCGGCCCCGACCGCACGCAGATCGAGGTATGGGCCGATCCGGGCGTCGTGCGCAACACGCACCACATCGAGGTGGTTTCGGATGCGGCACTGCTGCACATGACCATCGAAAACATCCCCTCGGAAAACCCCAAGACGGGCCGGATCACCGCGCAAAGCGTGATCGCGCTGCTGCGCAAGCTGTCCGCGCCCGTGCGGATCGGGACCTGAACGTACGCGAGGTACAGCAATGGACTTGCGCATACAGGACAAGACCGCCCTGGTCACCGGCGCCGGCGGCGGCCTGGGCCAGGCCATCGCCGCCTCGCTGGCGCGCGAAGGCGCCAGGGTCGTGCTCGCCGACCTCGACCTGGCGGCAGCCCAGCGCGCCGCCGAAGCCATTGCCGGACAAGGCGGCCGGGCATGGGCCCTGGCCTGGGACTTGGTCGACCACGACGGCGCCCCGCAGCGGCTGCGCAGCATCGCCGGACGCTTCGGCGAGGTGGACATCCTGGTGAACAACACCGGGGGCCCTCCTCCGACCACGGCGGCCGGCGTACCGGCCACCGAATGGGAGAAGCACTTCCACGGCATGGTGTCCAGCGTCATCCACCTGACCGACCTGGTGCTGCCCGGCATGCGCCAGCGCCAGTGGGGCCGCGTCATCACCAGCACGTCGTCGGGCGTGGTCGCGCCCATCCCCAACCTCGGCATCTCGAATGCGCTGCGCCTTGCCCTGGTCGGCTGGTCCAAGACCCTGTCGCGCGAGGTGGCCCCCCACGGCATCACCGCCAATGTCGTGCTGCCGGGCCGCATCGCCACGGCGCGCATCCGGCAACTGGACGAGGCTCGCGCGCAGCGGGAGGGCCGCAGCCTAGACGAGGTCGTCCGCGGCAGCACCGACAGCATCCCCGCGGGCCGGTACGGCCGCCCCCAGGAATACGGCGACACCGTCGCCTTCCTGGCCGGCGACGCGGCCTCCTACATCACGGGCTCCGTCATCCGCGTCGATGGCGGCTACATCTCCAGCATCTGATTCCCGCACATCAGCCAGCCACAGGAGACGACGTGAAAACGAACCTGAAGACGCGCGAAGCCATCCGCCAACGCTTTCTGGCGGTGGACACCGCCAACGTGGCCGACGTCCTGGACACGCTGGGCTACCTGGACCAGGGCCTGGCGCATGACTTCGCCCCCTATCCCGGCGGGGCGGTCCGCCTGGCCGGCTGGGCCTACACCATCCGCGGCCAGATGACGCCTTACGCACTGGGCGGGGATGCGGCCAAGATGCGGGCCTGCCAGGGACTGTCGCCGGGCGAGGTCAGCGTCTGGAGCGGCGACGGCAAGGGCATCTGCTATTTCGGCGAATTGATCGCCATCGGCATGAAGGAGTGCGGATGCGCGGGCTCGCTCGTCGATGGCGGCATCCGCGACGTGCGCTGGATCGGCGAGCTCGGCTTTCCCGTCTATGCGCGCTACCGCACGCCGGTGCAGTCCATCGGCCGCTGGCAAGTGACCGGACACCAGATCCCGGTCTACCTGCGGGGCGCCACCTCGGCCCGCGTGCTGGTGCGCCCGGGCGACTTCATCCTGGCCGACGAGGACGGCGCCATCGTCATCCCGGCCGAAGCGGTCGACCAGACCCTGGCCCGTGCCGAAGAGCTCACCCGGACCGAACACCGGATCCGTGCGGAACTGGGCCATGGCCTGACCCTGGCGCAGGCGCTGGAGCGGTACGGCCACGTGTGACGCGCGCCCGCGCCGCGCACGCGGCTCCATGAAAGACGAGACAGAACGACCAGGAGACATGATGAATATTCGATTCGGTATCTGCGGCCTGGGCTTCGCCGGCTCGGTTCTCATGGCGCCCGCCATGAGAACGCATCCCCATGCCGTCATCGCCGCCGCCTGCGACCCCAACGAGGATGTGCGCACGCGCTTTGGGCGGCAGTACGGCGTCCCCGTGTACGCGGCGCTGGGGGACATGCTGGCCGCCGGCGGGCTGGATGCCGTCTATGTGGCCTCCCCCCACCAGTTCCACCGCGAGCACGTGGTGCAGGCCGCCGCGCGCGGGCTGCACGTCATCGTCGAGAAGGCGCTGACCCTGAACCTGGGAGATGCGGACCGGATGATCGACGCCACGCGCGAGGCCGGCGTGCATCTGGTGGTGGGCGCCTCGCGCAGCCACGACCCGGTCATCCGCACCATGCGCCACCTCATCCGCAGCGGCGAGGTGGGCCGGGTGGCGATGGTGAACTGCTTCAACTACACCGACTTCCTGTACCGCCCGCGCAGACCCGAGGAACTGGACACCGCGCAGGGCGGCGGCATCGTCTACAACCAGCTTCCGCACCAGATCGACAGCATCAAGGCCATCACGGGCAAGCGCGTGCTGGCCGTGCGCGCGATGACCGGCCGGCTGGACCCGGCGCGCCCCACCGAAGGCAACTGCGCGGCCCTCCTGACGCTGGAAGATCGCGTGGCCGCCACCGTCGTGTACAGCGGCTACGACCACTTCGACAGCGACGAGATGCACTTCTGGATCGCCGAGGGCGGCCGCGACAAGAAACCCGGCCACGGCAGTGCCCGGCGCGTGCTGCGCCAGTTGGCCGACAAGCCGGAAGCCCAACTGCGGCGGGAACGCTACAGCTTCGGCGGCCCCGTCTCCAGGGCGATGGAACAGGGCGATGAGGGCCGCAGGCAGCCGCATTTCGGCGTCATGCTGGTGACCTGCGAGTATGCCGACCTGCGCGCCGCGCCCGAGGGCGTGCTGGTCTACGGCGACGAGGGGGTGCGCGAAGTGGCGGCCCTGGCGGGCCGCGGCTCGTTCGGCCAGGGCGACACCATCGACGAGCTCTACGACGCCATCGCCGGCCGGTCGCCCGTGCTGCGCGACGCCGCCTGGGGCAAGGACACCGTGCAGGTGTGCCTGGCCATCCTGGAATCCAGCCGCACGGGGCGGCAGATCGACCTGCAAGGCCGGTGAGATGCGGCTTCAAGTCTCCGAGCTCTGCAAGCGGTACGTCCGCCGCGGCCAATCGCACGTGGCGCTGGACCGCGTGTCCTTCGCCATTCCGCAGGGCGCTTTCGTCACCCTGCTGGGGCCCAGCGGCTGCGGCAAATCCACGCTGCTCGGCCTGATTGCCGGACTGGACCACCCCACCTCCGGTACCATCGAAATCGGCGGGCGCACGGTCTACGACGGCGCAGGCAGGTTGTTCGTGCCGCCGGGCGCGCGCGATATCTCCATGGTGTTCCAGAGCTATGCGATCTGGCCCCACATGACGGTCCGGCAGAACGTGGAGTTCCCGCTGGAGCATGGCCGCAAGAAGCGGCCGGCCGCCGAGCGCGCCGCCGTCGTGGAGCGCGCACTGGATCGCGTGCACCTGGCCGCCTACGCGGACCGACCCGCGCCGCTGCTCAGCGGCGGCCAGCAGCAGCGTGTCGCGCTGGCGCGCGCCATCGCGCAGAGCCCGTCGCTGCTTCTGCTCGACGAGCCGCTGTCCAATCTGGACGCCAACCTGCGCGACGCGATGCAACAGGAGATCCGCTCCATCGTCACCGGCGCCGGCGTCACCGCGGTGTACGTCACTCACGATCAGAAAGAAGCCCTGTCGATGTCCGACACCGTCATCGTGATGAAGGACGGCGGCATTGAGCAGATCGGCCCGCCGCGGGATGTCTACTATCGGCCCGCCAACCGCTTCGTTGCGCAGTTCATGGGCGCGCCCAATCTGCTTCGGGCCACCGTCTCGTCGATAGACCCCGGCGCCGGGATGATCCATGCGCGATGCGCGCTGGGCGCGATCCAGGTCCGCCACCAAGGCGATCCGCTGCGCCCCGGCGACGGCATCACGCTGGTACTCAAGCAGGAAGACCTGGCACTGCGGACGCAGGACCCCCGCGCCGCCGCCAACACCTACGTACTGCCGGTGGCCGCGCGGATTTTCCTGGGCGAACGTATGGAGGTGGTCTGTGCCTTGCCGGACGAGCCTGGGCAGCAGCTGTCGCTGTACGTCAACGCGCGCACATCTCTGCCGGGCGATCGCGTCAGCGTCGGCTGCCAGCCGGAAGAAATCCACTACTTCCGGGAGCCGTGACGTGCTGCCGATCCTGGCCCTGGCCAGCTTCCTCGTCATCTCGCTGACCGTGCTGCCGGTCGTGGTGCTGCTGTTCACCAGCCTGCGGCCTGCGGGCAGGCTGTGGCTGGACGACGGCGGCTGGACGCTGCACAACTTCATTTCGCTGGCTACACAGCCCAACGTCGGCACCCTGCTGTCGAACACGGTGGTCTACGTGGGCGGGACCATCGCCCTGGCGACCGTGTTCGCAACCCTGTGGGCCTGGATCACCGAGCGCACGGACTTTCGCTACAAGGTGACCGTGCGGGTGCTGATGATCGTGACGCTGTCGCTGCCCTCGCTGATTCAGGGCTTCGGCTGGATCCTGCTGCTGAACCCGAACAACGGCCTCGTCAACCATCTGCTGCGCACCTGGCTGAACCTGGAGACGCAGACCGGCCCCATCAACGTCTACAGCCTGGGCATGATGGTCGTGGTCAGCAGTTTCCTCCTGACGCCCACGGTTTACGTGATGCTGTCGGGAATCATCCGGAACCTGGACTACAAGCTGGAATTTCCAGCGACGCTCGCGGGCGTTGCACCGGTACGCATCTTCATGAAGATCAGCGCGCCGGTGCTGCTGCCTGGGCTGCTGTCCGTGCTGATCTACACCGTCATGATCATGATCCAGGTGTTCGAGATCCCGCTGTCCATCGGCCTGACCGGCGGGGTGCAGGTGCTCAGCACGCGCATCTACCTGTTGAGCTCCGCCGAACTGGGCGAGCCCAACTACAACCTCGCCGCCGCCTTCGGCGTGGCGCTGGTCATCGTGGCAATCGCCCTGGTCGTGATGTACCAGCGGCTCACCCGGGAGTCGGAGAAGTTCACCGTCATCAGCGGCAAGAACTTCCGGCTCCACGCCGCCTCTCTGGGCGTCCGGCGCTTCCTGGCCTACGGCTATGCGGTCGTGTTCTTCGCGCTGGCCTTCCTGCCGATCCTCATCCTGCTGTGGACCAGCCTGCTGCCGTTCTACGCGCTGCCGTCCATCGGAGCACTGGCCCATGTCTCGCTGGAGAACTATTCCAAGCTGTTCTCGTCCTCCATGTTCCCGCGCAGCGTCAACAACACCGCGCTGGTCGTCGTCGTGGGCGCGACGCTCACGATGGCCGTCAGCCTGCTGGTGGCCTATGCGACCGTGCGGCCCGTCAACGGCTGGTGCCGCTGGATCGACGTGCTGGCCTTCATGCCGGTGGCCATCCCCAACATCGTGCTCGGGCTGGCGGTGCTGCTGCTGTATGTGCAGACCCCCGTCTACGGCACCATCGTGGCCATCATGCTGGCCCAGATCCTGGGAAACATGGTGTTCGGCACCCGGATTCTGTCGGCCGCGCTGCTCCAGGTGCATCCGGACATCGAGCGCGCCGCCTTGCTCGGCGGCGTGGGCCGCATCGGCATCCTCGCGCGCATCCTGGTGCCCATTCTGCGCACCCAGATGTTCAACGGCTGGCTGCTGGTGTTCGCCCACGCCATGCGCGACGTCGGCATCCCGCTGATCTTCCTGACCAGCCAGACGGTCATGCTGAGTTCGTCGCTGTGGGTGATCTGGGGCTATCCCGACGTTCCCGGCGCGGCTGCGCTGTCCGTCCTGCTGGTGATCGTCCTGGCCCTGGTCGTGACGCCGATGCAGGTGTACATGGCGCGAACCGACGAGAGCCGGCAGTAGCCCCGCATCTTCCCCCCAACCCCTCAGGAGACGACGATGAATACCCCTGCCAAGCCTGCACCGTTCATCCGCAGGACCTTCGCCTGCACGCTGGTCCTGGCCTGCTGCGGCGCCCTGCCGGGCCCGGCCTGCGCTACCCAGGCACAAGCCGGCAAGGACAACGAGAAGCTCATTACCCTGGCCCGGGAAGAGGCGAAGAAGGGCAAGTTCATGATCATGGTGAGCTCTCCCAAGTCCGAAGCGGCGCACAGGAAGATCATGGAGACGTTCCAGAAGCGCTTCAACATCAAGGCGGACTGGGAATGGACGCCGCTGACCTCCACCGTGTCGGCGCCGCGCGTGCACCAGCAGGCCACCGCGGGACTGCCCGTGCCCAGCGGGGCTGTCAGTATTTCTGTGTGTGAGGCGGTTGGTGAACTGGTTTCTGGCTGTTGATCTATCAGGCCCCTGCCAGGCCGCCGGAGGCCCCCCCGGTTGGCCCATGGACCCATGGCTCAGCCCCTCA
>WNDY01000010.1 GCA_009914555.1 Xylophilus sp. | reverse complement strand
GAAAGCGTTCTCCTCCTCCAGCCGCGCCACTTCACGTTTGAGCCGTGCATGTTCGGCCAACTCCAAGCGTTGTGCCTGATCGTCCTGGTCGTGCCGCCGCGCCTGGGCGCGCCAACTGTACAGCTGGGCAGGCTGCAACCCCAGATCACGAGCCACCGTGGTTACCCCTTCTGTGGCCGCTCGCAACAGTGCCTGCTGCCTGAACTCCAGGCTGAACTCCTGCCCCTTTCTGCCTGCCTTGCTCTTGGTCATCGTCCACCTCCTATTGCGATAGTTAATCGCTTATAGGGGTGTCCGTGAAACGGGGGCAAGATCAATGGGTGTGGCATTGATGCCCAGCTTGTTTCTGGAGGCGGCGCGACCTCATGGTGTGGTTTTCAAGGAGATCTACGGCGAAGGGGCCCCGATTGCCTATGAGTTGGCGATGGTATATCGGCCAGAAAGCACCCCGGACGGTTTCATAGCATCAATTCGCCAAGCTGCCAAAGACTGTCAGTACAGATTGGGGGACGTTTGAGGTTGAAATACAGATGGAACAGCATTCCCCTTTAGTCGTCCTTTGCGCTCATTGGACAAACAGTCCTCGCTGCCACCCAACCTCCCGCGATACCCCGCCGCCGAATACCGCAGCGGCGAACTGCTACCTCAGCCGCTGTTTGATCACCGGCTCCCACGGAACTAGGTTGAATCCTATGCCGTCGTCGAGCATGGCGTAACGCCCACTGGCGAGCATGAGGGAACGCCGGTAGATGCCGGCCCCGCGCTGCCCGTCGGTCACAAGGCGATGTACCAGGCCGGTTCCGGCGGCAATTTCCTTCGCGGCCTGCTCCAGAGTGCACTGCATTGCTTCAAGGTTTCTTGGCGCAACGCCCTGTGCGGCACCCGACGCATTGAAGGCAAAGACAGGAAAAGGGCCGGAAATATGGCTTGGCGAAAAGCCTGCCACCGCCTACTTCGCCGCGACTACGCGCGCCAGCTCCAGCACCTTGTTGGAGTAGCCCCACTCGTTGTCGTACCAAGCGACGAGCTTGACAAAGGTCTTGTCGAGCGCGATGCCGGCGTCGGCGTCGAAGATCGAGGTGCGGGCGTCGCCGCGGAAGTCGGTGGCGACCACCTTCTCCTCGGTGTAGCCGAGGATGCCCTTGAGCGCGCCTTCGGCCTGGGCCTTGAACTCGGCCTTGATTTCGTCGTAGCTGGCCTCCCGGACCAGTTCGGCGGTCAGGTCCACGACCGAGACGTCGGAGGTGGGCACGCGGAAGCTCATGCCGGTGAGCTTCTTGTTGAGTTCGGGGATCACCACGCCCACGGCCTTGGCCGCGCCGGTGCTCGACGGAATGATGTTCTCCAGGATGCCGCGGCCGCCGCGCCAGTCCTTGTTGCTCGGGCCGTCCACCGTCTTCTGCGTGGCGGTGGCCGCGTGCACCGTGGTCATCAGGCCGCGCTTGATGCCCCACTTGTCGTTGAGCACCTTGGCCAGCGGCGCGAGGCAGTTGGTGGTGCAGGAGGCGTTGGAGACGATCTCCTGGCCGGCGTAAGTCTTGTCGTTGACGCCGAAGACGAACATCGGCGTGTCGTCCTTGCTCGGCGCCGAGATCACGACCTTCTTCGCGCCGGCGGCCAGGTGCTTGCCGGCTGTGGCCTTGTCGAGGAACAGTCCGGTGGACTCGACCACGACTTCTGCGTCGACCTCGTTCCATTTCAGATTGGCCGGGTCGCGTTCCTGCGTCAGGCGGATCTTCTTGCCGTTGACGGTCAGGGTGTTGCCCTCGACCGAAACCTCGCCCTCGAAGCGGCCGTGCACGCTGTCGTGCTTGAGCAGGTAGGCCAGGTAGTCGGGCTCCAGCAGGTCGTTGATGCCGACGACCTCGATGTCCGGGAAGTTCTGGACGGCGGAACGCAGCACGTTGCGGCCGATGCGGCCAAAGCCGTTGATACCGATCTTGAGGGTCATGGTTGCTTGCTCCTGGATGGTTGGGAATCGGAAAACAGGATTACCGGCGCTTGCCGAGCACCTTGCGCACGGTGGCCGCGACATTCTCGGCGGTGAAGCCGAACAGCGGGAACAGCACGTTGGCCGGCGCCGACTCGCCGTAGCGGTCGATGCCGACGACGGCGGCGACGCCGTACTTCCACCAGCCGTCGGTCACGCCGGCTTCGACCGCGACGCGCGGGATGCCGTCGGGCAGCACGGCGCGCTTGTAGGCTTCGTCCTGGCGGTCGAACACGGTGGTGCTGGGCACCGAGACGACGCGCACGCCGATTCTGCGCTCGCGCGCCAGCAGTTCCTGCGCGGCCAGGGCCAGCTGCAGCTCGGAGCCGGTGGCGACGATCACCGCCTTGGCGCGGCCGCGCTGGCCGACCGACGACGGCTCGGCCACCACATAGGCGCCACGGCTGATGTCGCCCACGTCGTTCTTGCGCGCATAGGGCAGGTTCTGGCGCGACAGCAGCAGCGCCGACGGCCGGTCGCGGCTTTGCAGCGCGACGGCCCAGGCGACGGCCGTCTCGGCGGTATCGGCCGGGCGCCAGACGTCCAGGTTCGGGATCAGGCGCAGGCTCGCGGCATGCTCGACCGACTGGTGGGTCGGGCCGTCCTCGCCCAGGCCGATGGAGTCGTGGGTGAACACGTGGATCACGCGCTGCTTCATCAGCGCGGCCATGCGGATGGCGTTGCGGCTGTAGTCGCTGAACGTGAGGAAGGTACCGCCGTAGGGGATGAAGCCGCCGTGCAGCGCGATGCCGTTGAGGATCGCGGCCATGCCGAACTCGCGCACGCCGTAGTTAATGTGGCGGCCGTTGATGCGCGCGCCGCTCGCCGATTCGGTCTGCACCACATTGCCGGCCTCGTCGAAGCGCAGCGGGGGCGTGCTCTTGGTGTTGGTCAGGTTGGAAGCGGTCAGATCGGCGCTGCCGCCCAGCAGCTCGGGCAGGGCGGCGGTGAAGCCTTCGAGCGCGATCTGGCTGGCCTTTCGGCTGGCGACCGTCTCGGCCTTGGTGTGGGCCGCGACGACGATGTCGACCGCGGTCTGGGCGAAGTGCTTGGGCAGGTCGCCCTGGATGCGGCGGGTGAACTCGGCGGCCAGCGCGGGATGCGCGGCAGCGTAGGCGTCGAAGCGCTGCTGCCAGTCGGCCTCGGCGGCGCCGCCGCGGGCCCTGGCGTCCCAGGCTTCGTAGACTTCCCGGGGGATGCTGAACGGTGCGTGGGGCCAGCCCAGCGCGGTACGGGTCAGCGCGATCTCGTCGCCGCCCAGGGGCTCGCCGTGGGCCTTGGCGGTGTTGGCGCGGTTCGGCGAGCCGTGGCCGATGGCGGTCTTGGCGACGACCAGCGTGGGCTTGTCGACCGAGGTCTTGGCGCTCGCGATCGCGGCGGCCACCGCCTCGGCGTCGTGGCCGTCGACCGGGCCGACCACGTTCCAGCCGTAGGCGCGGAAGCGGGCCGCAGTGTCGTCGGGGAACCAGGGCGCGACCTGGCCGTCGATCGAGATGCCGTTGTCGTCGTAGATGGCGATGAGCTTGCCGAGCTTCCAGGCCGCCGCGAGCGAGGCGGCCTCGTGGCTGATGCCTTCCATGAGGCAGCCGTCGCCGAGGAACACGTAGGTGTGGTGGTCCACCACCGTGTGGCCTTCGCGGTTGAACTCGGCGGCCAGCAGCTTCTCGGCCAGCGCGAAGCCGACCGCGTTGGTCACGCCCTGGCCCAGCGGGCCGGTGGTCGTCTCGACGCCCGGGGTGTAGCCGACTTCAGGGTGGCCCGGCGTCTTGCTGTGCAGCTGGCGGAAGTTCTTCAGCTCCTCTAGGGCCAAGTCGTAGCCGGTCAGGTGCAGCAGCGCGTAGAGCAGCATGGAGCCGTGGCCGTTGGAGAGCACGAAGCGGTCGCGGTCGGGCCAGTGCGGGTTGGCCGGGTTGTGCTTGAGGTGCCGGTGCCAGAGCGCCACGCCGATGTCGGCCATGCCCATGGGCGCTCCGGGGTGGCCGGAGTTGGCCTGTTGGACTGCATCCATCGCCAGTGCGCGGATCGCGTTGGCCAGTTGACGGTGATCGGCTTGGGGGTCGGCCATGCGGCGGGCTCCGGGGTGTTCGGGTGGGATGGGAAAAGCCCGCCATTTTACCGGCGCGGCATACTGCGCCGCCAGGACACGCCCGCCCTGCATGCACGCCACCTCACCGCCGACCTGCATGACTGCCGCTGCGACCCGCGCTGGCTGACCGGTGCGCCCGCGCTGCTGGCCGCCTGCGAGGCCGAGGCCTGCGCGCCGGCCTGCAGCCGGTGGCCCGCTGGCCCACGCCTTCCCGACGGCGGCGCTGGAGGCGCTGTTCGACGCTGTGCAGGCCGGGCGCAACGCGCTGCGGCGCGGCAGCTTGGTCGCAACGTCCGGGAGTATGGGCTTGGAACGATTGGGTGTCGTGCGCCATGGGATGGTCCTGGCGGCAGTATGTGCGGCGCCCGTACGGCGGCGTGGGCGCCGGGCCGCGTCCTCGGATAATCGCGCCATGGTCCGCCTGCCCTCCCATTCCGCCCCGGCCAGTGCCCTGATCCTCGCCGCCGGCCGCGGCGCGCGCATGCGCCCGCTGACCGATTCCACCCCCAAGCCGCTGCTCGCCGTGCAGGGCCGCCCGCTCATGCAGTGGGCGATGGAGGCCCTGGCCGCTGGCGGCGCGGCGCACGTGGTCGTCAACACCGGCTGGCTCGGCCAGCAGATCCAGGACCGGTTCGGCGCGCGCGTGGGCCTGGACAACGGCCGGGTGCTGGCCGTGTCGTACTCGCGCGAGGAACTCGACTTCGGCTACGCGCTGGAGACCCAGGGCGGCATCGCGCGGGCGCTGCCGCTGCTGGAAGAAGTCTTCTGGGTCGCGTCCGGCGACGTGCTGGCGCCGGACTTCGCCTTCGACGAGGCCGTGCGCGAGCGCTTCGCCGCCAGCGGCGAGCTGGCCCACCTGTGGCTGGTGCCCAACCCGGACTTCCATCCCGACGGCGACTTCGCGTTCGACGCCGGCGGCCGCATCCACAACGCCGCCGACCCCGAGGTGCCGCGCTACACCTTCTCCAACCTCGCCCTCTTCCGGCGTGCATTCTTCGGCCCGCCGCTGTGCGACATCGCTTTCGGCAATCCGCAGGGCCTGGCGCGGCCGCTGGTGGCTCTGCTGCGCGCGGGCATCGATGCCGGCGTGGTCGGCGCCTCGCTCTACCAGGGCCGCTGGGCCAACGTCGGCACGCCTGCGCAGTTGGCCGTGCTCGACGCCGGCGCGCCTCTGCGCAGCGATCAGTAGGCTCGCACCATGCCCCGCGCCGGCGCCCGGACGCAGGCCGTGAGCCAGACCGCCCCGCCCACCAGCAGGGCCGCGCCGGCCGCATGTAGCGACCAGGCGAATACCTCCGCCCGGCCGTAGCCTGCGCGCAGCGAGACGCCCACCAGCGGCGGCCCCAGGATCTGGCCCAGCGCATACAAGGCCGTCATCAGTCCCATGATCGACGCGGCCCGGTGCGGCCAGCGCAGCCGGATCTCGCGGAAGGCGAACAGCGTCAGCGCGGTGAGCGGCGTACCCACCAGCACGCTGCACAGCACGAAGCCCGCCACGCTGGGCCACCACAGCCCCATCACCACACCGAGCGCCTGCGCGCCGTAGCAGGCCGCCAGCAGCAGGCGGTTGTCCCAGTGCTGCGGCAGCCGCGTCGCCAACAGGCAGCCCAGCGCCGCGCACAGGCCGAACAGCGGCCAGAACAGGTCCACCCAGCGCGAGCCCGGCAGCATCTCGCGCGCCAGCACCGGCAGGAAGGTGGCGATGATGATGTAGCCGAAACCCGCCAGGCCGTAGGCCAGCGCCAGCCAGGTCAGCGTCCGCTTCGACGGCGGCGCCGCGTCCGCGAAGGCCGGCTGCGCGGCGTGCGCCGGCGCCGCCGCGTGCATGATGCCGCCGCGCAGCCGGTCGCGGCGCCAGGCATGGCCGGCCCACAGCACGATGGCGCCGGAGAGTCCGCCCAGCAGCGTCCAGCCGGCCGCGGCGCCCCAGCCCAGCGCTGCGACGGTGCCGGCCGACAGGCCACCCAGGGCGATGCCCGTGCCCGAGCCGCAATACACGAACCCGGCCAGCGCCGGGTTGTGGTGCTGTGCCAGCCGGCGCATGCACCAGTTCGCCGTGAAGACGAAAGCCAGGGCGCTCGCCATGCCGGACAGGAACCGCAGCCACGGCCACCACCGGGGCAGCGGCAGCGCCATGCCCAGTGTCAGCGCCACGGTCGCCGCCAGCCCGATGGCGGCCAGCGCCGCGTCGGGGATTTCGGTGCCGGTCCGCCGCTCCCAGAGGCCGGGCAGGACCGAGCACAGCACGGCTCCGAGGAAATAGCCGAGGTAGTTGCTCTCGGCCAGCAGGCAGCTCTCGACCAGCGTGAGCAGGCCGTCGTTCAGCATCAACGGCAGCATCGGGGTGAAGGCAAAGCGGCCGATGCCCATGGCCGCCGCCACCGACAGGAGGCCCATCAGCGCAACGCGCGCCGCGTCCTTCGGCAACGCGGCGTCCATCGTCATGCGGCGGCGTCCCGCCGGCATGCATGCCGGCGCGGAGGGTGGGAAAGGGCGGAGGGGGCCATTGCGACGGCAAGGTGAACCGGCGAGGATAGCGTGACGGTTCGGACGAAAAATGTCGTCGCCGGCAACTATGTCTGCAAAACGTTGCGAAGCCGGGCCGTCCCACAGCGGGGTGCTCAGGCCGCGCGTGCGGGCCTGCGGCCGCAGAGTCCATCGCGCCGCCGACGCTCGCGGCGCCTGCGTTCGACGGCGCCGGCTCGTTCGTCCTGTGCGCAGCCGCCGGCCGGTGGACAATGGCTGCGTCCGCAGCTTCCGCGCCCGCCGCTCCATGACCGACACCGTCCACCGCGCCATCCACGCAGCCCGCCGCGCCCGCCTCGCCGCCCAGCTCGGCGCAGGCGGCATCGCCCTCGTCCCCACGGCGCCCGAGCGCAGCCGCAACCGCGACAGCGACTTCCCGTACCGGCACGACAGCTACTTCCACTACCTCACCGGCTTCACCGAACCCAATGCGTGGCTGGTGCTGGCCGGCGACGGCCGCAGCACGCTGTTCTGCCAGCCCAAGGACCTGGAGCGCGAGACCTGGGACGGCTACCGCCTGGGCCCCGCGGCCGCGCCCGAAGCGCTCGGCGTGGACGAGGCCTTCTCCACCGCCGAACTCGACCAGCGCCTGCCGCGCCTGCTGGAGGACCGCGAGGCCGTCTGGTATCCGTTCGCCACCCATGCCGCGCTGGAGACGAAGGTGGACGGCTGGCTCGGCAAGGTGCGCGCCCGCGTACGCGCCGGCGCCATCGCGCCCGGGCAGCAGCGCGACCTCTGCGGCCCGCTCGACGAGATGCGCCTCGTCAAGGACGCGCACGAACAGCAGCTGCTGCGCACTGCCGGCCGCATCAGCGCCCAGGCCCACGTGCGCGCCATGCAGACCAGCGCCCGGCTGCTGCGCGAAGGCGTGGACGCACGGGAATACCACCTCGAAGCCGAGCTGCTGCACGAATTCCGCCGCCACGGCGCGCAGTTTCCGGCCTATACCTCGATCGTCGCGGCCGGCGCGAATGCCTGCGTGCTGCACTACCGCGCCGACAACGCGCCACTGCGCGCCGGCGAGCTGGTGCTGATCGACGCCGGCGCCGAATACGACAGCTACGCCGGCGACATCACCCGCACCTTCCCGGCCGACGGCCGCTTCACCGGCCCGCAGCGCGCGCTCTACGACCTGGTGCTCGCCAGCCAGTATGCGGCGGTCGAGGCCACGCGGCCGGGCGCGCGCTTCAACGACCCGCACGACGCCACCGTCGCCGTGCTGGCCCAGGGCCTGCTCGACCTGGGCCTGCTCGACGCTGACAAGGCCGGCACCGCGCAGGACGTGATCGAGCAGCGCACCTATTTCCCGTTCTACATGCACCGCACCAGCCACTGGCTCGGCATGGACGTGCATGACGTCGGCAGCTATGTCGAGCCCGGCGAGGCGGACCGGTTCACCGAGCGGCGCGATCCGCTCTCGGGCGAAACCATCAAGAGCCGCCCCAGCCGCATCCTGCGTGCGGGCATGGTGCTGACCATCGAGCCCGGCCTCTATGTGCGCCCGGCCGAGAATGTGCCCGAGAAGTTCTGGAACATCGGCATCCGCATCGAGGACGACGCGCTCGTCACCGAGGACGGCAACGAGCTGCTGACGCGCGGCGTGCCGGTGGAGGCCGCGGAGATCGAGGCGCTGATGCGCGGTTAGGCGCAGCCGGGGCGCGCATGCGCCGCTGCGCGCGGAGCGCTACCTGCCCGCGCGGCCGAGCCAGGAGTGGAGGATTTCGAGGTGCGCCAGCTGTACCGAGAGCGCTGCCCGGGACGGCCCTCCGGGAAAGGCCAGGTTGGAAATCGCCGCCAGCCACCGTTTGGCCACGGCCGCAAGCAGCAGGCGCTCAGCCGGCAGGCCGGCGGCTTCCGAAATCCCCTGAACGGCAGCGGCCTTGGCATCGTCGGACAGATGGGAGCGGCAGAGTGCGGTGATGACCAGGATGGCGACGTCGAATTCCCGCGCGTCCCTGGCCAGGAACTCGAAATCGATGAATCCATACTGCCCGTCCGGCGCGACCAGGAGATTCGGATGGGACAGGTCGCCATGGATGACTTGCGTCTCCCAGCCGCCGATGTCGCGCAGCCTGTGCGCGATGAGTTCGCCGGTGCTGCGCAGAATGGGCTCCGGTCGACCGATCTCCAGGGCCGCATGGATCTGCGCCAGCGTGCTGCAGGGAATTCCCTCGCCTGCGAGATGTTCCAGCGCTGCATGCAGCCTGCCGACGGCCGCCGCTGCCTCTTGGTACGCCGTCCCGTCGTCGGCGTCCGGATGCACACCGCAGAGGCTTTCCTCCACGAACCAGCAGGTTCCGCCCGTGCACGCCAGCGAATCGCCGCGTGCGTTCGGGACGAGCCTCGGAACATGGACGCGGCTGTCTGCCCGAAGAAAGCCCATCGCCGCGATCTCGCGTTCGCATTGCCGGCGATCCTTGCGGCCTTTGAGCCAGCAGTTCCCGAACCTGCGGACGACGCCATTGGTCGAGAAGGTCGTCGGTGCGCCGGTTCCGCTCAGCCCCCAGAGGCTTGCGGCATGCCGGATCGCTGCGTCGGCGCCGGGCATGGCGGATTCGTTCACACCTTCTTCAGGCTGCCGCCGGCGCCACCGAGGCGCCCTGGATGTCATGCCGGCGCAGCGCCTCGGCCACGAAGCCGCTGGCTTTCTGCTCCTCCACGAAGGCGCGCAGGGCCTCGGCCGCGGCGGCGCCGCGCGACTTGGGCGTGCCCATCGCCTGCCGAATCACCATGAACCGCCCGGGCAGCAGCCGCAGGCCGGCATGGTCGGAGAGCGCGGATTCGAGCTGCTGCTTCACGCCCGCGGCCACGTCGAGCCTCTGGTCGAGGAAGGCCTGCACCACGGCCGGCGAACTGGGCGCGCGCACGATCTCCGCGGCCTTCAGCTCGCGTGTGAGGTGCAGGTCGTAGGCGCTGCCCTTGCCCACGGCCACGCGGTGGCCGGCGCGGTCCACCTCGTCGTTGGCCTGCAGCGGCGAATCCTGGCGCACCAGGTAGGCGCCCTCGATCAGCACATAGGCATCGGTGAACGCGATCTGCGCGCCGCGCACCGGGTCGATGGCGAAGAAGCCGATGTCGGCCTGCTCATTGGCCACCGCGTCGACCGACTTGCCGGCGGTGTCGAACACCACCAGTTCCAGCGGCACGCCGAGCCGCCCGGCGAAAGCCCGTGCGAGGTCGACGGACACGCCGGCCGCGCCATGGTCCGCATCGGCACGCGCGAGGACCGGGTTGCCGGTGTTGATGGAGGCGCGCAGCACCCCGGTCGGGGTGAAGGCCTGGACGATGGCGGCGGGCAAGGTCATGCGATGGGCTCCGGTGGCTGACAAAGATAACGATGTTCGCAGATCGTGCAGCGGGCCGCCCGGATCAGCCGCCGAGTACGGTCGCGGTCCATTGGGGCATGTCCGTTACCTGGGGCTGTGCCGACCCATTGCGGCAAACGGCAACCAGCCGGTGGGTGCCGGGCGTGATGTCGGCAGAGTCGTAGAGCAGGGCGATCGGTACTTGGCGCACGGCCTGCGCGAGCAGGGCCAGCGTGCGGGGATAGCGCGCAAGGATGCGCTCGTCGGGCACATGGTGGCCGCCTTCGTCCACGCGGCGGCGTACCCGTTCGAGCAGGCGTTGGGGATGGTCGAGCGCGACGACGATCAGCACGACCAGAAAGCCTGCCGCAAGCGCTTCGTCGATCAGTGCGAGCTTGGAGGGGTGCGAGAACACGGTCTCGCTGACGAAGGACTGCCCGGTCGCCAGCAGGGTCGAGCGGCGCGCATCGGCCCAGGTCCGGGCCGCTTCCGAGCGGTCCTGCGGATCGCCGATGTGCCGAAGGTGTGCCGCTTCGTGCAGGTTCGCGTTGACGAACTCGATCTCGGGCGAGATCGTACCGTTAGCAGCCAGCGCCCTGTAGAGCGTGCTCTTGCCGGCGCCGTTCGGTCCGGCCAGCAGGTAGAAGACAGGGCGGTCCGCGGAAGGCACGGAATGCAGGCGGCGGGGCGCGCCGGTGCGCTTGGTCAAGCGGGCGTCCGGGCCGCAGCGCGAAGGCGATTTTCGGCCACCACGTCGCGCACGCGTTGGGCCAGGCTGCCGTCAGCCTCCGCGGCGAGGAAGCGGCCGACCAGCGCATCGGCCTGCTGTTCGGGTGCGACGGGGGCCTTCGCAGCGGTTTCATAGGCCTCGATCGCCGCCCGCGCCTCCTGCACGCTCAGCCCGGTGCTTTCCACCACCTGGCCGAGCGTGGCCCAGTATTCGATCTGGCTGGCGACCGAGCGGCGCAGCGGCTGGGCCGATTGCCTGGCCCGCTCCACCAGGGCAGAGGGCAGCTTGACGGAGGCGAAGGCGGACGGTGCAGGCATGGCAAGACTCCTTTTGGCGCATTTTGCGCCATCTGGGTTCTGGGCCGCAAACTGTCGTGGCTTCGCCTCATCGGGCCCGCAGGAATTCGCCCACCTCCAGCAGCACCAGTTCGTTGTCGTCCGCCTGGTTCGGCTCGCGGCTGCTGGAGAACGGCAGGTTGTTGTCGTTGCCGACCACGATGTGGGTGGCGTCGACCACGTCCACGTTCTCGATGGTGAAGAAGGGAAACTTGAGCACGCCGTCGTTCAGCGGCTTGCGGGCCAGACGGTTCGGGTCCTGGATGGCGAGCAGGTCGATGTAGCCGATCTTGCGCAACTCGCCGCCGGCATTCGCATCGGTCAGCTCGCCCTTGTAGATGCGCTTGAACTTCGCGATATCGTGGAAGCAGTCGGCACGCTTGCCGCCTTCTGGGCAGGCCCGGTCGGCCGTGCCTTCGCCGTTGTCGCGCTCGATGATCAGCCCGGTGGTGTCGTCGATGAGGTTGAAGTCGCCGATCGCATGGTGGTTGGCCTCCAGCACGTACTTCCAGTGGCGGCCGGTCCACTGCCGGGCTTTCACGTCGAACTCCAGCACGCGCAGGTACTGCCGGCCACCCTCGACCGACTCGTAGGCCTTGGCCTCCTCGTTCCACAGCGGGCCTTCGAGCAGCGCGTAGAGCCGGCTGCCATCCTTGCTGGCGGCCATGCCCTCGAAGCCCTTGGAACGCTTGACCTGGAAGCCCGGCGCCTTGGCATCGGGCGCTCCCGCCGTGGTGACGGCCGGGTGGTCGGGCGAGCGCACCGGCTTGCCGTCCACGAGCGTGTCGAACACGGCGAGCACCTTGCCGTTCAGGTCGGCCTGGATCAGGAAGGGGCCGAATTCCTCCCCGATCCACAGCGACCCGCCGGCGAACTGGAAGCTCTCGGGGTCGAAGTCGCTGCCGCTCAGGTAGCGCTGCTTCGTGCCTTCCTGCACGATGCGAAACGGCACCTTCTTGTCGGGGTCGTGCAGGAAGACCGTCTTCAGGCGCTGGAACCGGCCGCTCTTGAAGTCCACCTTGTAGTGGTTCAGGTAGAGCATGAAGTCCGGCGAGTTGGCCTTGGCGCCGGCGCCGTTGTCGGTCAGGGTCCAGAAGCTGCCGTCCGGCATGCGCTTGATGCCCGAGTGGCCCTGCAGCGGCTGGCCCTTGAAGGGCAGCGACACGCCGGTCCTGCGGCCGTAGGAGTCGCCCTCGACGGTGCCGATGGCCTCCACGCGCCTGCCGGTGGTGAACTTGCCGCTGGCCTGCAGGTCGGCCGGTGCGTCCTTGGGCGCGGGGACGAAGCTCTACGCCGGCAGCAGCGCATGGCCGGCGAGCGTGGCGGGAAAGCTCGCGGGCGTCTGGGCGGCGGCGGCGCCGGCCAGCAGGGCGAGGGCGAAAGGCAGGAAGCGGGTTGTCGTCATGGCAGAGGCAACGAGGCGGTTGAAGACGCCGACGATGCCTGGGCTGGATGACAGCGCCGTGAATCGAAAGAGGCGGGGGTATGCGGTTGTAGCGCCCGGATCACGCCAGCTCTGGGACTGCTACCATGGGGGTATCCGTCAGCCGGCCGCCAGGGCGCCGATGCCGGCGAGCAGCGCCACCCCGGTCGCGCCGCCAAGCAGCCAGTTGGCGCGGCGCGGTGCATAGGTCAGCACCAGCACCAGCGCCAGCGCGCCGGCGGTCAGCACGCCGGCCCACAGCACCCAGCCGACCGACCAGCCCTGGCGCGCGACGCTGGCCGCCAGCGACAGCGCCACGCCGGCGGTGCCCAGCAGGCGCAGCGGGCCGCGCCAGCGGCCGGGCTCCTGGCCGCGGCCGGCCCAGTCCTCGTAGTGGCGGTCCATCGCCAGGCTCAGGGCGGCGAAGCCGCCGAGCGAGAAGCCGAGCGCGGCGAGGAAGAGCAGGCTGTTCCTGTCGATCATGGGGAAAAGAAGCGCGAAACGGTCGAAACGGGTCAGGACGTGCGTGCGGCAGCCGTGGCGGGCAGGACCGGTTCGGCGGCGGGCGCGGTGCGCGGCTTGCCGGCCGGCTTGCGGCCGAGCTTCCAGGCCGCATAGCCCAGCAGCGCGCCCAGCGCCAGCGCCACGAGGTCGAAGCCGGCGACCGGGCCCGGCCCGTGGACCAGCGTGACGCCCAGGTGCGCGCCGCCGGTCAGGCCGTTGAGCACCGGCAGCAGCGCGATCAGCACGGCCGCGGTCCAGAGCTGGCTGCGCCACATGGCGCGGTCGGGCCGCACCTGCGCGGCCAGCGCGGCGATGGCCCAGGCGGCGAAGAAGGTGTCGATCTCGGCCTGGGCCCGCTGCCCGATGCCCAGGGGCAGCAGCCGGTTGGCCCAGAAGTAGACGGCTACGGCGATCGGCAGGCCGGCGATGGCGCCGATGTTGAGCCCGTCGACCAGCCGCAGGCCGAAGCCCGCGCGGCCGCCCCTGGCCAGCACCCTGGCATGCTTCTGCCGCTCCTTGACGGCCCACAGCAGCGCGCCGGTGGCCACCATCGCGCAGCCCGCCAGGCCCGAGAGGAAGAACAGCGCGCGCAGCAGCGGATGGGCGAAGCGCGCCTCGTGCAGGCCGACCATCACGCCCTGCGTCGCGGCCGCGCCGCCGGCGTTGTCGCCGTTGACCGCCAGCAGCCTGCCGGTGGCGCCGTCGAACACCATCGACGGGTTCCGCGAGGTCATCGCGTCGCCGGAGCCGCGGGTGATGGTCACCCGGGCCCCGGCGTCGCCCGGGTTCGCCACGGTGACGCTGCCGGCCTGCGCGCCGTTCCAGCGCTCCGACAGCTGGGCCAGCATCGGTGCGATCGGCGCCAGCGGCGCGGCCGTGCCCGAGGGCCTGGCGTTGCGGTCCTCGCGGCCGAAGATCTCGTTGAAGAAGGCGGCGCTGCCGTTCTGCTCCTTGTACTGCGCCTGGATGCCCCAGGGCATGACCATGAACATCAGCGTGACCAGGCCGGTGTAGGTGATCATCAGGTGGTAGGGCAGGGCCAGCACTGCGGTGGCGTTGTGCGCGTCGAGCCAGCTGCGCTGGCCCTTCTTCGGACGGAAGGTGAAGAAGTCCGCGAAGATGCGCTTGTGCGTGATCACGCCGCTGACGATGGCCACGAGCATGAACATGGCGCAGAAGCAGACGATCCAGCGCGCCCAGAGGACCGGCATGTAGTGCAGGTCGAAGTGCAGGCGGTAGAAGAAGTCGCCGCCGCGCGTGGCGCGCGCCGCGGGCAGCGGCTCGCCGGTGGCCGGGTCGAGGTCGGCGCTCTCGAAGCGGCGGCGGCCGCCGCGCTGCGGCGCCTCGCCCTCGCGCACCGGCGGGTTCCAGAAGATGCGCACCGTCGGCTCGCGGCCGTCGGGCAGGCCGATGATCCAGCGGTTGGAGCCGGCGGCCTTCTTCTCCAGCGTGGCCAGGGCGCGCGCGGCCAGGTCGGCCTGCGCGGGCAGGCCCAGCGTGGCGACGTGGCTCTCGGGCTTCATCCACAGCGTGATCTCGGCGCGGTAGTAGGCCAGCGTTCCGGCCAGGAACACCATGAACAGCACCCAGCCGACCAGCAGGCCCGACCAGGTGTGCAGCCAGGCCATGGACTGGCGCCATCCTTCCTTCATCGCATCACCCTCCGATCCAGGCCGCCAGGCCGAGCACCGCCGACGCGGCCAGCAGCCCGCCCCAGGCGCGCCAGGCCGAGCGCGCGGCGAACACCCAGACCACCGCGCAGGCATAGACGGCGAAGGACAGCAGCGTGGCCGCCACCACCGCCTCGGCGCGCGCCAGCGGCAGCCACAGCGCCAGCGCCGCCGTCGCCAGCGCCGCGATCGCATAGCCGCCCGCGATGGCCGCGAGCGCGCGCGAGGCCACGGCCAGGCGATAGCGGGCGTCCTCGCCCAGGCGGGTCCAGAGGGACCAGAAGGCGGGCGGCGTGGCGGTGCCGGAAGGGGGCGCGGCGCTCATCGCTGCGCACGCGCCCGCGAGGGCGTGACGGAAGGGGTCGACATGGCGGAATCCAACGGAGGGAACATGCGGCGTGGCGGCCGGCAGGCCGGCCAGCGGGGCCCGGCCACCTTTAACTGATAACCGTTCGTATTATGTGCGGAAGGCGGTGCTTTCGGCCAGCCGCTGCCGCAGCAAAGTTCCATGTGGGGGGTATGGGTTGATTGCGCTTGTACCAAGCGCACCAGGGACGGGTTGGGCGGGGAGTATGGGAAGGTCCTGCGCGGGCGCCGGCTGTGCGGGCGGCGCACATGTCCGGCGCGGCGCAGGGTTACGCCCCATGGCGCTGCGACCCCCACGCATACAATGCCGGGTTCCCTCGCCGGGCCCTCGTCGCAGCCCGCGTGCCGCCTGGCGGCCCGGCGTCCGAAGCCCCTCGCGTGGAGTCCCCGTGTCCCTCATTTCATCCGCCTTCGCCCAGACCGCCCCCGCAGCCACTGCAGGCGGCGGCATCTTCGCCTCCCTCACCAGCATGCTGCCGCTGGTGCTGATGTTCGTGGTGCTGTACTTCATCATGATCCGTCCGCAGATGAAGCGACAGAAGGAGCACCGCGCGATGATCGACGCGCTGGCCAAGGGCGACGAAGTCGCCACCACCGGCGGCCTGATCGGCCGCGTGACCCGCGTCGCCGACACCACCATCGGCCTGGAGATCGCCAACGGCGTGGAAGTGTCCCTGAGCCGCAGCGCCGTCACGCAGGTCCTGCCCAAAGGCAGCCTGAAGTCATAACGACCCTCGCACCGTTCCCCGGCGCCTGCGGGCCGGGGCCGTGGGGGCATCCGCCCCGTCTGATCTGTTAGCGCGGTTGGCATCAACATGAACCGATACCCGGTCTGGAAGTACGCGATCATCGTCATCGCGCTGCTCGTGGGCACGCTCTACACGCTGCCCAATTTCTTCGGCGAGGCGCCTGCGGTGCAGGTCTCGGCCGCCAAGTCGTCGGTCAAGATCGACGCGGCGGTGCAGCAGCGGGTGGAAGAGGCCCTGAAGGCCGCCAGCATCACGCCCGACGCGATCGGCGCCGACAGCACCTCGGTGCGCGCGCGCTTCGACACGCCCGACACCCAGATCCGCGCCAAGGACGCCATCGAGCGCGCCCTGGTGCCCGACGCGGCCAAGCCGCAGTACATCATCGCGCTCAACCTGCTGCCGCGCTCGCCGCAGTGGCTGACCGCGCTGCATGCGCAACCCATGTACCTGGGCCTGGACCTGCGCGGCGGCGTGCACTTCATGCTGCAGGTCGACATGAAGGCCGCGCTCGACAAGCGCGCCGAATCGCTCGCCGGGGACATCCGCACCACGCTGCGCGACAAGAACATCCGCCACGGCGGCGTCAGCCGCAACGGCCAGACGGTCGAGGTGCGGGTGCGCGACGCGGCCACGGCCACCGCCGCGCGCAACGCGATCGCCGACGCGTTCGCCGACCTGGCCCTCACCGACCGCCAGGAAGCACCAGGCGCCGCAGGCGGCGCGGGCGAAGGCACGGTGCTGGTCGGCGCGATCAAGCCCGAGGCGGTGCGCCGCATCCAGGACCAGGCGCTCAAGCAGAACATCGTCACGCTGCACAACCGGATCAACGAACTGGGCGTGGCCGAGCCGGTGATCCAGCAGCAGGGCGCCGACCGCATCGTCGTGCAGCTGCCCGGCGTGCAGGACACGGCCAAGGCCAAGGACATCCTGGGCCGCACCGCCACGCTCGAAGTGCGCATGGTCGACGAGAGCACCGAGGCCCGCGCGGCCGAGCGCGGTTCGGGCGCCGTGCCCTTCGGCGCCGAGCGCTACCCGGACCGCAACGGCCAGACCGTCATCGTCAAGAAGCAGGTCGTGCTGACCGGCGAGAACCTGACCGATGCCCAGCCCGGCTTCGACGGCCAGAACCACGAGCCCACCGTCAACCTCACGCTCGACGCCAAGGGCTCGCGCATCTTCCGCGACGTTACGCGCGAGAACGTGGGCAAGCGCATGGCCATCATCCTGTTCGAGAAAGGCCAGGGCGAGGTCGTGACCGCGCCGGTGATCCGCTCCGAGATCGGCGGCGGGCGCGTGCAGATCTCCGGGCGCATGACGACCGTCGAGGCCAACGACACCGCGCTGCTGCTGCGCGCGGGCTCGCTCGCGGCGCCGATGGAGATCATCGAGGAGCGCACCATCGGCCCGAGCCTGGGCGCCGACAACATCTCGCGCGGCATCCACAGCGTGGTCTGGGGCTGCGTCGCCATCGCGGTCTTCATGTGCATCTACTACGCGGTGTTCGGCCTCATCTCGGCCGTGGCGCTCGCGGTGAACATCCTGCTGCTGCTGGCCGTCCTGTCGATGCTGCAGGCCACGCTCACGCTGCCCGGCATCGCCGCCATGGCGCTGGCGCTCGGCGTGGCGATCGACTCCAACGTGCTGATCAACGAGCGCATCCGCGAGGAGCTGCGCGCCGGCGTCGCCCCGCAGAAGGCGATCGACGAAGGCTACCGCCACGCCTGGGCCACCATCCTCGACTCCAACGTCACCACGCTGATCGCCGGCGTGGCGCTGCTCACCTTCGGCTCCGGCCCGGTGCGCGGCTTCGCCATCGTGCACTGCATCGGCATCGTCACCAGCATGTTCTCGGCCGTGTTCTTCTCGCGCGGTCTGGTCAACCTGGTCTACGGCCGCCGCAGGAAGTTGAAGAGCGTGTCCATCGGCCAGGTCTGGAGGCCCGGGGGCGATGCCGCCGCCGCGGTGGCCGGCAAGACCCCGGCCCAGCCCTAAGAAGAGGAGCAGCGCTCATGGAATTCTTGGTTCCGGCATCACATGCGCGTTGCGCATATGAGCCTCCTCTGAAAACTCCGAACAAGGAATAAATATCGTGGAGTTTTTCCGCATCAAGAGGGACATCCCCTTCATGAAGCACGCGTTGGTCTTCAACGCGATCTCCTTCATCACCTTCGCGCTCGCGGTGTTCTTCCTGTTCACCCGCGGGCTGCATCTGTCGGTGGAGTTCACCGGCGGCACGGTCATGGAAGTGGCCTACAGCCAGCCGGCCGACCTCGCCAGGGTGCGCAGCACCGTCTCGTCGCTCGGCTATGCTGACGTGCAGGTGCAGAACTTCGGCACCGCGCGCGACGTGATGATCCGCCTGCCGGTGCAAAAGGGCGTCACCTCGGCCCAGCAGAGCGAGCGCGTGATCGGCGCGCTCAAGGCGGCCGACAGCACGGCCGAACTGCGCCGCGTCGAGTTCGTCGGCCCGCAGGTCGGCGACGAGCTGGTGCACGGCGGGCTGCTCGCGCTCGGCATGGTGGTGCTGGGCATCGTGGTCTACCTGGCGCTGCGCTTCGAATGGAAGTTCGGCGTGGCCGCGGTGATCGCCAACCTGCACGACGTGGTCATCATCCTGGGCTTCTTCGCGTTCTTCCAGTGGGAGTTCTCGCTGTCGGTGCTGGCCGCCGTGCTCGCGGTGCTGGGCTACTCGGTCAACGAGTCGGTCGTGATCTTCGACCGCATCCGCGAGGCCTTCCGCAAGTTCCGCAGGATGAATACCCACGAGGTGATCGACCACGCCATCACCAGCACGATGAGCCGCACGATCATCACCCACGCCTCGACCGAGGCGATGGTGCTGTCGATGTTCTTCTTCGGCGGCCCGAGCCTGCACTACTTCGCGCTGGCGCTGACCATCGGCATCCTGTTCGGCATCTACTCGTCGGTGTTCGTGGCCGCGGCCATCGCCATGTGGCTGGGCGTCAAGCGCGAGGACCTGGTCAAGGCGCCGGCCAGGAAGGAAGGCGACCCGAACGACCCGAACGACGGGGCCGTCGTCTAGGGGCCAGGCACGCGCAGACGCGCAGCGGCAGGCAACCCAACCGGGCTAATATTTCCGCTGTGCCGCCGCTTCCTCCTCCTTCTGCTCCCGCTTGCGCGTCGCCCCTGGGCCGCCAGGTGCGCGAGCGCTTCGCCACCGCCGCACGCCGGGGCCTCGCGACCATGGGCGCCGGGGTGCAGGAATTCCTCACCGGCCTGCTCGATGCGCCGGCCACGCAGCGCGACCTGCAGGACCGCCGCGACGCCTGGACGCTCTACCAGCAGCACCACCAGGACTGGATCGACCACACGGCCGCCGCCTGGCGCCGCGCCGGCACGCAGGCACCCGCTGCCGCCGCGGCGCCGGCCGCGCCGGTTCCGGGCGACCGCTTCGGCTTCTCGCTGGTCGAGGACGACGTGGTCGAGAACCGCATCGCCGCCTCGCGCATCGCCCAGGGCGTGGCCGAGAAGCTCGATGGCAGCTTCGACGAACTGCGGCTGCGCATGCGCCGGATCGAGGGCGCCGACCTGCCTGCCGACGACCTGCTGCGCGTGGAGCCGCTGGTGCAGCTGCTGGTGGAGTCCTGGGTCGCAGTGGGCCTGCCGCGCACCGCGCTGGCCCTGGTGGCCGGCGGCCTGCAGCGCGACCTGGCCAGTCTGCTGGGCGATGCCTACCGCGTCGCCAACGGCTTCCTGGCCGATGCCGGCGTCGAGGCCCGGCACGACCTGCGCGCCAGCGTGCGCCGCTCCGGCCCGTCGACCGCCGTCGGCGCGCTGGCGTCCGGCGGCGCGGCCGGGCTGCCGGCGGCACCGGCACCGCTGCCGGCGCGCACCACGACCACCTCCGGCGGCCTCGCGGCCGCGCCGGGGCGCACCATGCCGGCACCGCTGGCGCGCGCGCGCCAGCGGGCCCAGGGCGTCATCGGCCAGCTGCGGCGCCTGCTGGACCAGGCCGGCGGCGCGGCGGCGGCCGGCACCTCGGTCGATCCGACCCGGGCCCAGCCGCTGGCGCCGGCCTCGGCCGCGCTGGCCCAGGCCCTGGCGCCGCGGCGCGAGCGGCAGGGCGACCTGCCGAGCGGCGGCGGCACGCTGATCGAGGACTGGAGCCCGCAGGGCATCGCGCGCGCGGCCACCGCGGTGCGGGCGACCTCGGCCGAGCTCAAGCAGAAGACCGGCAACGCCAGCGAGAAGGCGATCATCGAGGTCGTCGCGCTGATGTTCCAGAGCATCCTGACCGAGAAGCGCATCCCGCCGAACGTGCGGGTCTGGTTCTCGCGGCTGCAGTTGCCGGTGCTGCGCGTGGCGTTGGCCGAGCCGGAGGACTTCTTCTCCACGCTCGACCACCCGGCGCGCCAGCTGATCGACCGCATGGGCTCCTGCGTGCTGGGCTTCGACAGCCACGCCATCAGCGGCAGCGCGCTGGAGACCGAGATCCGCCGCGTGGTGCAGGTGATCGAGCAGTACCCCGAGACCGGCCGCCGGGTGTTCCAGCTGGTGCACGACGAGTTCCAGAAATTCCTCGCCCGCTTCCTCACCGAGAAGCAGTCCACCCGGCGCCTGGTCGGTGTGGCCCAGCAGGTCGAGCAGAAGGAGACGCTGGCGGTGCAGTACACGATCGAGCTGCGCCGCATGCTCGAGGACATGTCGGTGCGCGACGACGTGCGCGACTTCCTGTTCAAGGTCTGGGCCGAGGTGCTGGCCCTGTCGGCCGTGCGGCTGGGCCCGCGGCACGAGGACACGCTGGCGCTGCGCCAGGCCGCGGCCGACCTGGTCTGGGCCGCCGGCGCCAAGCCCAGCCGCGCCGACCGCGCCCGCGTGATCGCCGACCTGCCGGGCCTGCTGCAGCGCCTGCGCCGCGGCCTGGGGCTGCTGGGCGTGAGCGAGGCCGCGCAGGAGGTGCAGATCAAGCGCCTGAGCGAGACGCTGGCCGATGCCTTCATGTCGCGCACCGAGGCGATCCCGCAGGCGCGCATCGATGCCATGGCACGCCGGCTCGCGCACCTGGAGGACTTCATCGACGACGCCGCGACCGGCGAGCTGCCGCTGGACGCGGCGAGCCTGGAGCTGCTGCTGGGCGACGATGCCGAGAACCTGCGGATCATCGCCGAGGACGGCGCCCCCGTGGACGGCGAACTCGTCGCCTGGGCGCTCGACCTGGTGCCCGGCACCTGGTTCACGCTGCGCCAGCGCGGCGCGGCGCGGCCGTGCCGGTGCAGTACGCCTGGCGCAGCGAGCGAGCCCAGCTCTACCTGTTCGCTGCCGCCGACGGCCGCAGCTACCTGGTGCAGGTCAAGCGCCTGGGCGCGCTGCTGGGCGCCGGGCAGCTGGTGCCGCAGGAGGAGGAAGGCCTCACCGTGCGCGCCACGCGCGAGGCCGTCGCGACGATCAACGCGAATCCGGAGTTGCTGTTCTCCTGAGGAGTATGCTCTGCTGGTCGGCGGGAAAAGCGCGCCAGCGACATGTAGGGAGGGGAGTATCTAGGCTTGACCGACCCGCTGAAACAGGCCGCCCGGCAGCCGCGCCACCTCTCCGGACAGTTCCAGCTCCAGCAGCCGCACCTGCAGCGCCGCCGCGTCGATGCCGGTGCGCGCGACCAGCGCATCCAGCCCGGCCGGATCGAAGCCCAGCGCCTGGAGCACCGCGTCGTCGCTGCCGTCCTGCGCGGTGGCGGGCGGCGGCGGTGCCGCGGCGGTGGCGGGCGCGGGCAGGTGCAGTTCTTCCAGCACGTCCTGCGCCGACTCGACCAGCTTGGCGCCCTGGCGGATCAGCGCGTGGCAGCCGCGCGACTGCGGCGCATGGATCGAGCCGGGGATCGCGAACACCTCGCGCCCCTGCTCGGCCGCCAGCCGCGCGGTGATCAGCGAGCCCGAGGCCAGCGCCGCCTCCACCACCAGCGTGCCCTGCGACAGGCCCGCGATGATGCGGTTGCGCTTCGGGAAGTTGGGTGCCAGCGGCGGCGTGCCCAGCGGGTACTCGCTCACGACCAGCCCGTGCTGCGCGATGCGGCGGGCCAGCGCCAGGTGGCGACGCGGGTAGACGCGGTCGAGCCCGGTGCCGACGACGGCGATGGTGGCCGGCTGGCCGTCGTCGACCGCCGCGTCGAGCGCGCCCTCGTGCGCCGCGCCGTCCACGCCGAGCGCCAGGCCCGAGACGATGGTGAGCCCGGCCGACCGCAATGCCTGGGCGAAGGCCCGTGCGTTGGCCGCGCCCTGGGCCGTCGGGTTGCGGCTGCCGACCACCGCGAGGCAGCGGCCGGGCGGCGCGAAGCTGGCGGACCGTTCCAGGAAGGCCGGTGCGCCGAGCAGGTAGAGCAGCACCGGCGGGTCGTCGGCGGCCAGCAGCGCGCCGGGGTAGCGCGCATCGCCGAGCGTGACCACGGCGCGCGCGGCGCCGCGCTCGTCGGCGCCCCGCAGCCAGTCCCAGGTGGCGTCGAGCCGGGCCGCCAGCCTGTCGGACGGCACGGCGTGCAGCGCCCGCGCCTGCGCCGGGCTCACGACCTGCGCCAGGGCGTCGAGGGATTGCGCGAACACCTGCGCCGGCAGCCCGAAGGCCGCGAGCAGCCGGCGCGCCGCCTCGCTGCCCACGCCCTCGGCCAAGCCGAGGCGCAGCCAGCCGGCCAGTTCGTCGCGCTCCATCAGCCGGCGGCCCGCAGAGCCAGTACGGCGTCGGCGAACGCTTGCGGCCGCTCCTGCGGGAGGTTGTGGCCGGCGCCCGGCACGACGCGGTGTTCGTGTGCGCCGGTGAAGTGGTGCGCATGCGCGGCCGTGCCGCCGACGGCCATGACGCCGTCGGCGGCGCCGTCGAGCGTGATCGCCGCCACGCCGATCGGCGGCTGCTGCGCGAGCCGGGCCTCGATGCCGGCCAGCCGCGGGTCGCCCGCCGCGAGGCCGAAGCGGTGGCGGTAGGAGTGGATGACGACGTCCACGAAGTCCGGGTTGTCGAACGCGCGCGCGGTGCGGGCGAACGTGGCGTCGTCGAACGCCCAGGTCGGCGACCAGAGCTTCCAGAGCAGCCGGCACAACGCCGCGCGGTCCTGCGCCAGCCCGGCGCGGCCGCGCTCGCTGTGGAAGTAGTACTGGTACCACAGGCGCCATTCGTTCTCGGGCGCGGCCGGGCGCTGCGCCGAGGCGATGTGCTGGAAGTTGTAGCCGTTGACCGAGACCAGGCCCGCGCAGCGCTCGGGCCAGAGCGCCGCGACGATGCAGCAGGCGCGCCCGCCCCAGTCGTAGCCGGCCAGCAGCGCGCGCGGCAGCGCCAGCGCGTCGAGCAGGGCGCGCAGGTCGTCGCCGAGCGCTGCTTGCTCGCCCGAACGCGGCGCGGCCGCGTCGGCGAAGCGCGTGGGGCCGTAGCCGCGCAGGTAGGGCACGACCACGCGGCAGCCCTGCGCGGCCAGCCGCGGCGCCACCTCGGCATAGGCATGCACGTCGTACGGAAAACCGTGCAGCAGCAGCACCGGCGTGCCGTCGGCCGGGCCGCTTTCGTGGAAGGCCACGTCGAGCACGCCGGCGCGCACGCGCCGCAGGCTGCCGAGCGCCGCCTCGGTGGCCGGGTCGATGGCGAAGGGCGACGGCATGGCGGGCCGGCTCAGCGGGTCGGGTTCACCAGCCGGTCGCCGACCTTGACGCCGGTGCGTGCATCGAGCACCAGCGCGTAGGAGACGCGGTCGAAGGTGCGGAACACCATCGCCAGGCCGTTGGGCTCGCTCGGCAGCTTGATGGTGTCGCGGCTGTCGTCGGTCTTGTCGACGATGCGGGCGCCTTCGGACAGCAGCGACAGCACCTCGCCGGCCGCGATGCCGTCGCGCGCGCCGCGGTTGATCGCCACGATCTGGTTCTGCGTCGCGAAGGTCACCGCGTTGCTGCCGTAGAGCGACACCACGCGCGCGTCCACCGTCTGCTGCGGCGCATGCGGCGTGTAGCTGTTGTATTCGCGCGGCGGCTCGGGCAGCAGCCGGTCGCCGGCGCGGATCTCTTCCTTGACCGATACCACGTCGAGCGTGGCCGGCACGAGCTCGGGCGGTGAATCGGGGTTGCGCGGCGCGGCCTCGGTGCCTTCGCCGCGCACCAGCTCGGCGCGGCCGAGGTACTGGGCCTCGTAGCCGAGGATCTCTTCGGTGACCGGATCCTTCAGCGGTACCGCGCTGCGGAAGATGCGGTACTGGCGCGGCTGGCCGCCGTCGCCCAGCGCCAGCGGCTGCCCGGGCGTGGCGCTGCGGGCATACAGGCGGTCGCCGCGGGCCACCAGCACACGGTCGTCGGTGGTGGCGACCACGCGCGGCGCGGCCCGGAGCGTGTCCTCGGCCACGACCAGCGGCTCGGCCAGGAAGGGCTCGATCAGATGCGGCGGCAGCGTGGGCAGGGCGGTGCCCGGCAGGTTCCCGGTGCGGGTGCGCGGCGACAGGCGCACCGTGGGCAGGCCGGCCGTGTCGTCCAGCGGCGTACCGGGCGGCGTGGTGCGCAGCCGCGCGTAGCCGCCGGTCCGGTCGAGATACAGCGTCTGGCCCGGATAGATCAGGTGCGGGTTGCGGATCGTCTGCAGGTTCATGCCCCACAGTTCGGGCCAGCGCCAGGGCTGGCGCAGGTACAGGCCCGAGATGGCCCAGAGCGTGTCGCCGCGCCGGACCACGTAGACGTCGGGCGCGTTGGGCGCGAGCTGGTCGAGCGGCACGCCGCGCTGGGCGACCAGCTGGGCGGTGTCGCGCTGGTCGGCGGTGATGGGGTGGTGCTGTGCGGCGGCGGGCAGCAGCGCGGCGGCGGCCAGCAGGGCGGCCAGGAGGCGGCCGCGGCGCTTTCCGGGGGCGCTGGCGCCCGCGTCGTACCTGTCTCGTCGCATCGGAAAAGCACCCTCTCGCGCTGCTGCCGGCAGGCCCGGCGATTTGTTACAAATGGGTTTGGATTCTGCGCCCAAGCCCTTGATTCGGCAACGATGATTGCCGGCCGCCGTGACCCGTCGCGGCAAAAGTGGCGAAAATACCCACATCTTCGCGCACCTGCCCGTGCGAAACCATTTTCCGCCCACACTGCCATGGCCCTCCTGCCCATCCTCCGCTATCCCGACCCCCGCCTGCACAAGGTCGCCAAGCCGGTGCAGGCGGTCGATGCGCGCATCACGGCGCTCATTGCCGACATGCTCGAGACCATGTACGACGCCAGCGGCATCGGCCTGGCGGCCACGCAGGTCGACGTGCACGAGCGGCTGGTGGTGATCGACGTGTCCGAGGGCCGCAACGAACCGCAGGTCTTCATCAACCCCGAGATCGTCTGGGCCAGCGACGAGAAGGCCGTGGGCGACGAGGGCTGCCTGTCGGTGCCCGGCATCTACGACGGCGTGGAGCGCTCCACCGCCGTGCGGGTGCAGGCGCTCGACGGCGAGGGCCGGTTGCGCACGGTCGAGGCCGAGGGATTGCTGGCCATCTGCCTGCAGCACGAACTGGACCATCTGAAGGGCAAGGTGTTCGTCGAATACCTGTCGCCGCTCAAGCGCAACCGCATCAAGACCAAACTGGTCAAGCAGCAGAAGGAAGAGGCTCGCGGATGAGCGTCGCCGCCGCACGCCTGCTGCGCGCCGCCGCGCTGGCGATGGCGGCCGTGCTGCTGGCGGCCTGCGCATCGCTCACGCCGCTGGCCGACCCGCCGGGCACGCCGCGCGAGCAGGTGCTGGCCCGCCTGGGCGCGCCCACCGGCCGCTATGCGCTGCCGGGCGGCGGCGAGCGGCTGCAGTATTCCCAGGCGCCGGCCGGCACCAACGTCTACAACTTCGACTTCGGCGCCGACGGGCGGCTCCAGCGCTCCGAGCAGGCGCTCGACCCGGCCGTGCTGTTGCGCATCCAGATCGACCGCTGGACGGCCGACGACGTGCGCCGCCTGCTGGGCCAGCCCGGCCGCATCAGCCGGGTGTACAGCTTCGATGGCGACGTGTGGAGCTACCGCTTCCTGGAGTTCAACAATCCGCGCCTGATCCACATCCACATCGACCCCGCCGGGGTGGTGCGCCGCATCCAGTACACCGACGTCGACCGCCGCCGCGGCTTCTTCGGCTTCGATTGATGCCGGCCCCGCCGCGGCGGACGGCTGCCATCCGCAACCCATGAGAATCGTCTTCGCCGGCACCCCCGAATTCGCCCGTGCCGCCCTCGAACGCCTGCATGCCGCGGGCTTCGACATCCCGCTGGTCCTGACCCAGCCCGACCGCCCTGCCGGCCGCGGCCTGCAGCTGCAGGCCTCGCCGGTCAAGCAGTTCGCGCTCGACCACGGCATCGCCGTCGCCCAGCCGCGCAGCCTGCGGCTGGACGGCAAACACCCCGATGACGCCGCCGCGGCGCGCGCCGCGCTCGTGGCGGCGCAGGCCGATGCAATGGTCGTCGCGGCCTATGGCCTGATCCTGCCGCAGTGGGTGCTCGACCTGCCGGCGCGCGGCTGCCTGAACATCCACGCCAGCCTGCTGCCGCGCTGGCGCGGCGCCGCGCCGATCCATCGCGCCATCGAGGCCGGCGACGCCGAGACCGGCGTGACCATCATGCAGATGGACGCGGGCCTGGACACCGGCGACATGCTGCTCGAAGAGCGCACTGCCATCCGTGCTGACGACACCACCGCCACGCTGCACGACCGGCTGGCCGCGCTGGGCGCGCGCCTCGTCGTCGAGGCGCTGGAGATCGCCGCCTGCGGCCGCCTGCAACCCGTGCCGCAGCCGGCCGAGGGCGTGACCTATGCCCGCAAGATCGAGAAGGCCGAGGCCCGGATCGACTGGCAGCTGCCGGCCGCGGCGATCGCGCGCCGCGTGCGCGCCTTCGATCCGTTCCCGGGCCCCGCCTTCGCCGCGCCGGGCGGCGAGGCGGTCAAGGTCTGGGCGGCGCGGGCCGAGGCCGGCGACGCCGCTGCGGCGCCTGGCACCGTGCTGTCCGCCGATGCCGACGGCGTGCGCGTGCAGTGCGGCGGCGGCACGGCGCTGCGGGCCACGCTGCTGCAGCGCGCCGGCGGGCGGCGCCTGCCGGCGGGCGACTTCCTGCGCGGCTTCACGCTGGGCGCCGGCGCCGTTCTGCAATGAGCGTACCCGCGCCACTGCAGCGGACCTGGGTGGCGGGGCGGCGGCGCGCGCGGGCGATCCGCGCCGAGGCCCGCGCCACCCTGCGCGAGCCCATGTTCAGGGAAGCGCTGCGCGAGATGATCCCGCTGTCGGTCGGCACGGCCGCCTGGGGGCTGGTGGCCGGCGTGGCCATGGTCAAGAGCGGCATGAGCGCCTGGGTGGCGATCCTGATGTCGTTCGTGGTCTATGCCGGCAGCGCCCAGCTGCTGGCCATCCCGCTGATCGCCGCCGGCTCGCCGCCCTGGGTCGTGTGGCTCACCGCCTGCTGCGTGAACCTGCGCTTCGTCATCTTCAGCACCATGTGGCGCAAGTACTTCGGCCACCTGCCGCGGCAGCGCCGCATGGTCATGGGCTTTCTCACCGGCGACACCAGCTTCGTCGTCTTCATGCGGCGCTATCCCGAGATGGAACGCGGCCCAGGCCAGGAGCCGTTCTTCTGGGGCGCGGCCGTGGCCAGCTGGCTGGCCTGGCAGATCTCGTCGCTGCTCGGCGTGCTGCTGGCCAACGTGATCCCGGTGCACTGGGGCCTGGGTTTCGCCGGCACGCTGGCGCTGCTGGGCGTGCTGTGCTCCATGCTCGGCGGGCGCATCGCCTGGATCGCCGCCGGCGTGGCCGGCATGGCGGCCGTGGCCGCGTTTGCGCTGCCGCTCAAGCTCAACATCCTCGCCGGCATCGCCGCAGCCGTAGCCACCGGGCTGCTGCTGGAGGCCGCCTGGCCCGAGCGCATCACGATCCGGCCGCAGCCGGAGGACGGGGAGTAAGCCGTGGATATCTGGGAAACCCTGCTCACCATCGCCGGCCTGGGCGCCATCACGCTGCTGACGCGCTCCTTCTTCATGCTGCCCGAGCGCGAATGGCCGCTGCCGGACTGGCTGCAGCGCGGCCTGCGCTATGCGCCGCTGGCCGCGCTGGCAGCGGTGCTGGTGCCCGAGGTGATCATGCGCAACGGCCACCTCATCGTCACACTGGCCGACGCACGGCTGCCCGCGGTGGCCGCCGCCATCGCCGCCTACTTCTGACGCCGCTCGGTGCTGCACACCATCGCCGTGGGCATGGCGGTCTTCCTGCCGCTGCACCTCGGCCTGGGCTGGTAAGGGGGTATGGGTCTGTAGCGATTGAATGTCGGACGCTGTGCGCCGCTACCCAGGGCTGTATATGTATGGTGACGGGCGCACCGGCAGCCGCTCACTAGAATCGGCCGCATCATCCGTGTGCCCGAACCACCCACTCTGCGCTACAAGACCATGACCGTCATCCGCTTTTCCGACCTCGTCGCCCAGGGCAAGGCCGCCGGCCGCCGCGTGTTCATCCGTGCCGACCTGAACGTGCCGCTGGACGACCAGGGCCGCATCACCGAGGACACGCGCATCCGCGCCTCGGTGCCCGCGATCCGCCTGGCGCTCGACGCCGGCGCCGCCGTGCTGGTCGCCTCGCACCTGGGCCGCCCGACCGAGGGCGACCCGAAGCCCGGGGATTCGCTCGCGCCGGTCGCCCAACGCCTGGGCGAGCTGCTCGGCCGCGAGGTGCCGCTCGTGAAGGACTGGGTCGACGGCGTGGACGTGACCCCGGGCCAGGTCGTGCTGCTGGAGAACGTGCGCCTGAATAAGGGCGAGAAGAAGAACGACCCGGCCCTGGCGAAGAAGCTCGCCGCGCTGGCCGACATCTTCGTGCACGACGCCTTCGGCACCGCCCACCGCGCCGAAGCCTCCACCTACGGCATCGCCGAATACGCGCCCATCGCCAGCGCCGGCCCGCTGCTGGCGGCCGAGATCGACGCGATCACCCAGGCGCTGGCCCGGCCGAAGCGCCCGCTCGTGGCCATTGTGGCCGGCAGCAAGGTCTCGACCAAGCTCACCATCCTCAAGGCGCTGTCGGAGAAGGTCGACCAGCTCATCGTCGGCGGCGGCATCGCCAACACCTTCCTGCTCGCGGCCGGCCTGCCGATCGGCAAGTCGCTGGCCGAGCCGGATCTGGTCAACGAAGCCAAGGCCGTGATCGACGCGCTGCGCGCCCGCGGCGCCGAAGTGCCGATCCCGACCGACGTCGTGGTCGCCAAGGAGTTCAAGGCCGATGCGCAGGCCACCGTCAAGGCCGCCAAGGACGTGGCCGAGGACGCCCTGATCCTCGACATCGGCCCCGAGACCGCCGCGCGCCTGGCGCAGCAGCTCAAGGCCGCCGGCACCATCGTCTGGAACGGCCCGGTCGGCGTGTTCGAGTTCGCGGCGTTCTCCCACGGCACCGAAACCATCGCCCGCGCGATCGCCGAGAGCCGCGCCTTCAGCATCGCCGGCGGCGGCGATACGCTGGCCGCGATCGCCGAGTACGGCATCGAGAAGGATGTGGGCTACATCTCCACCGGCGGCGGCGCGTTCCTGGAAATCCTGGAAGGCAAGAAGCTCCCGGCCTTCGAGATCCTCGAAAAGCGGGCGGCCGGCTGATCCATGCCAGGGGTATCTTCTCAGAGCAGGCGCTGAGCGTGCGCTCTGGCTCTATACCCCCAGGGTCATCTCAGACCACTGCGTCGAACAACTCCAGCTGCGGCGGCCCCAGGTACAGGTCGCGCGTGGTGGAGCCGGCCTTGGCATGGGCGGCGCGGAAGGCGTCCGAGCGGGTCCAGTCCTCGAACGCCTGGCGCGATGCCCAGACGGTGTGCGAGGCGAACAGCGTGTGCTCCCCGGTCGTCGCGCCCTGGAGCAGGTGGAACGACTCGAAGCCCGGCACGCCGGCCAGGTGGCTGTCGCGCTGCTTCCAGACCTCGATGAAGTCGGCCTCGCGGCCCGGCGCGATGCGGAAGCGGTTCATGGCGATGAAGGGCATGGAAGATCCTCGCTTACTGGGGTTCGGGAAGGGCGGCCTCAGGCCGGCACGCCGATGATCACGCTGCCGGCCTTGAACAGCGCCGTGGCCGGCTGCCCCGCGGCCAGCCCGAGCCCGTCGGCGCTCTCGTTGGTCACGATCGCCACGAGCCGCTCGCCGCCGGGCAGCGCCAGCGCCACCTCGCTGTTGACCGCGCCGCGGGTCACCTGGCCGACGGTGCCGGCGAACTGGTTGCGCGCCGAGAAGCGCACGCCCGCGGCATCGGTCACGATCACGACCGACGAGGCCTTCACCAGCGCCAGCGCGCGGGCGCCGGGCTGCAGCCCGAGCGCGGTGCGGCTCGCGCGGGTCACCGTCGCCACCACCCGCAGGCCCGAGGCGATCTGGAGTTCGACCTCGTCGTGGATGCTGCCGTCGTGGACGGCGGCGATCTGTCCAAAGAACTGGTTGCGTGCGCTGGCTTTCATGGTCGGTCGGTGCTCCTGGGTGCGTCGCCGGATTCTCGCTCAGGGCTGGCGCAGCTCGATGCGGTCGAGCCACCGCACGTGCCGCGGGCCGGTGCGCAGGTCCTGCGCCGAGACCAGCGCGATGGCGCCCTCGCCGTCGTCGAGCGGCTGCCCGTCGCGCTCGAACACCACGAGCACGCCGGCGCCCACCGGCGTGTTGACCAGTTCGGGCCACGAGAAGCTCACCCGGTAGCCGTCGGTGGCCGAGGCCAGCACGACCAGCGACTTCCAGTCGTGGTGCCCGGTGGCGGCGATGCCCGCGCGCTCCAGCACTGCGCTCAGCCGCACGCCGCGCACCGTGCTGGCGGCCTCGCGACCGTCCACGCGCCGCGGGAGCGTGACGCTGGCGATCTGCTCCGGCGGGAAGCTGCGCAGGTCGGCGACGCCGAGCGCGAGCGGCGCCCGGACGGCGCCGGCGACCTGCAGCGTCTCGGAGGGCGGAGCCGCCATGGCCGACAGGGCGGCGACGGCGAGGGACAGGGCCGCGAGGCGGCGGGAAAGGGCCAAGGACATGGGCATGCTCTGCGGTTTCAACGCCAGCCCAGCGCCGGCGCCACATGGGTCAGGATCGATTCGATCACGTGCGCGTTGTAGTCCACGCCCAGCCGGTTGGGCACCGTCAGCAGCAGGGTGTCGGCCTCGGCGATGGCCTCGTCCTGCGCGAGCTGGCGCACCAGCAGGTCCGGCTCCGCCGCGTAGCTGCGGCCGAAGATGGCCTGGGTCTGGTCGTCGATAAAGCCCACCGAGTCGCTGTCCTGGCCGCTGCGGCTGAAGTACAGGCGGTCCTGATCGTTCACCAGCGCGAAGATGCTGCGGCTCACCGACACCCGGGGCGCGCGGGCGTGGCCGGCCTCCTTCCACGCCGCGCGGTAGGCGCGGATCTGCCGGGCCTGCTGCACATGGAACGGCTCGCCGGTCTCGTCGTTCTTGAGCGTCGAGCTTTGCAGGTTCAGGCCGAGCTTCGCGGCCCAGACCGCCGTCGCGTTCGAGCTCGACCCCCACCAGATGCGCTCGCGCAGGCCTTCGGAATGCGGCTCGATGCGCAGCAGCCCGGGCGGGTTCGGGAACATCGGGCGCGGATGGAGCTGCGCGAATCCCTTGCCCTTCAACACGTCGAGCAGGGCCTGCGTGTGCTGCCGCGCCATGTCGGCGTCCGTCTGGCCCTCGGCCGGCTCGTAGCCGAAGTAGCGCCAGCCCTCGATCACCTGCTCGGGCGAACCGCGGCTGATGCCGAGCTGCAGCCGTCCGCCGGCGATCAGGTCGGCCGCGCCCGCGTCCTCGGCCATGTGGAGCGGGTTCTCGTAGCGCATGTCGAGCACGCCGGTGCCGATCTCGATGCGCTTCGTCTTCGCGCCCACGGCGGCCAGCAGCGGGAACGGCGAGGCCAGCTGGCGCGCGAAATGGTGCACCCGGAAGTAGGCGCCGTCCGCGCCGAGTTCCTCGGCGGCCACGGCCAGGTCGATGGACTGCAGCAGCGCGTCGGCGGCCGAGCGCGTCTGCGACTGGGGCGACGGCGTCCAGTGGCCGAACGACAGGAATCCGATCTTCTTCTTCATGGGTGTGTCCTGGAAAGTGGTGGCGGGCAGGCAGGCCACTATGCCAAGTTTTCGGGGGCGCAGCGCGGCAGCGGCCTCCGGGGCCGTCGATCGGCATGCGGGCTGAGCGCCCTGGACGCGCTGCCCGGCCGGTCCCTGCCGCGGCAGCGGTTCGCAGGAAGTGCAGTCAGGCGCCGGTGGGTCGTGCCCTGGGCATGCCCGTCGCGCGGCCCGCGAAGTCGGTCCAGCACTGGCGCGTGAAATCGTAGAGCTTGCAGGCGCGCGCGGTGTCGAAGTACCACTTCCACGAGAAGCGCTGGACGATGATGCGCCCGGGCAGCAGGTGCTCCAGCACCTTCTGCGCTTCCTGGAGCCGGTAGAGCGGAATGCCCATGTCCACGTGGTGGGCGGTGTGCTCCATGACGTTGTGGATCAGCGCGCCGATCTTCAGCGGAAAGGTCAGGTGCACCGTCGTCGAGACGAACGGCTGGGCGCGCTGCCAGGCGGTGCGGTCGTCGTGCCACCGCACCCGCACGTGGGTGTGGTGGCCGTAGATGACGAAGCCCATCAGGTGGAACCAGAACAGCAGCGGCACCACGAAGCCGGCCAGCAGCACGGCCCCGAGCGGCTGGCTGGCGGCCAGCGCGCCGGCCGCCAGCGCGGCGCACCAGAGCGCGG
Organism: Xylophilus sp.; assembly: GCA_009914555.1. Classification (GTDB taxonomy): domain Bacteria; phylum Pseudomonadota; class Gammaproteobacteria; order Burkholderiales; family Burkholderiaceae_C; genus WNDY01. Next base: position 62,592 of record WNDY01000010.1, on the reverse strand, counting down.
CGAAGCCGGTGACCAGCAGGCAGTCCCGGGTGAAGGCCGGACGTGCGGTGCCGCCGGGCGCCTCGCGGCCCGGGAACATCATCTTCTTCCACCAGATCTCGACCATGTAGTAGGCGCCGGGGCCCCAGCCGCTGCGGTAGAGGCGCTCGAACGCGCGGCGCACCGGCGACAGCCGCCGGTACTCGTCCTGCGTCAGCGGCGCCCAGACGAAGTCCACGCCCTTGAGGTTGGTGAAGCCGTGGTGCACCACGTTGTGGCCCATGTCCCAGAGGCTGTAGGCGGTGAGCGAGGGCAGGAAGGCGATGCGGCCGAGCACCCGGTTGAGCCGGCGGTGCGGCGTGAGGCTCTGGTGACAGCCATCGTGGCCGATGACGAACAGCCGGCCGATCACGAAGCCCGCGGCCAGCCCGCAGAGCAGCTTGAGCCAGACCGGACCGAGCAGCACGGTGCCGGCCGTCAGCGCGAGGAACAGCCCATAGTCGATGGACAGCAGCACGAGAGCGGTCGCCGTCGTGCGTTCGGAAAGGGGGGCCATCCACGCGCGCAGGGTCTTGCGGTGCGGCAGCGGCCGCCCGGCGGCCAGCGGCAGCGGCGCGGCTTCTTCGGCGAGGGCGTGGGCGGAAGACATCGGCGAATCCATCGGAGGCGTCTGCGGGCACAGCCTGCGCCGGCATGGTGACATGCGGATGTCACGCCCCCCGCGTTGCACGGGAACGGCAGGTGCAGGGCCCGCCGCGCCGTGCGGGCCTGGCGGCCTCGGGGTCAGAACCGGTCGAGCTCGGTGACCTTGGCCCAGGCGGCGACGAAGTCCTGCACGAACTTCGGCTGCGCGTCGGCGCTGGCATAGACCTCGGCCACGGCGCGCAGCACGGCGTTGGAGCCGAACACCAGGTCGACGCGGGTGCCGGTCCACCTGCGCTCGCCCGTCTTGCGGTCGCGGCCCTCGAACACCTCCTGCGCATCCGACGTCGCCTTCCACACCGTGCCCATGTCGAGCAGGTGGACGAAGAAGTCGTTGCTCAGCACGCCCGGCCGGTCGGTCAGCACGCCATGGGTGGCGCCGCCCACGCTGATGCCGATGGCGCGCAGGCCGCCGACCAGCACGGTCAGCTCGGGCGCAGTCAGCGTCAGCAGCTGGGCCCGGTCGATCAGCAGGTGCTCGGCCGGCACGCTGTAGCGGGCCTTCTGCCAGTTGCGGAAGCCGTCGGCGAGGGGTTCCAGCACGGCGAACGACTGCACGTCGGTCTGCGCCTGCGACGCATCGGTGCGGCCCGGGGTGAAGGGAACGGCCACCGCCTGGCCGGCAGCCTTCGCGGCCTGCTCGACGCCGGCGTTGCCGGCCAGCACGATCAGGTCGGCCAGCGACACCTGTTTGCCGCCGGTGGCCGTGCGGTTGAAGCCGGCGCGGATGTCCTCCAGCACCGCGAGCACGCGGGCCAGCTGCTCGGGCTGGTTGACCGCCCAGTCCTTCTGGGGCGCGAGGCGGATGCGGGCGCCGTTGGCGCCGCCGCGCTTGTCGGAGCCGCGAAAGGTCGAGACGGCGGCCCAGGCGGTGCCGACCAGTTCCGACACCGTGAGGCCCGAGGCCAGCACCTGCGCCTTGAGCGCCGCCGCGTCGGCCGCGTCGATCAGCGGGTGGGTGACCGGCGGCAGCGGGTCCTGCCAGACCAGCTCCTCCTTCGGCACCTCGGGGCCGAGGTAGCGGGCGCGCGGGCCCAGGTCGCGGTGGGTCAGCTTGAACCAGGCGCGGGCGAAGGCTTCGGCGAACGCCTGCGGGTTGTGCAGGAAGCGGCGCGCGATCTTCTCATAGGCCGGGTCGAAGCGCAGCGCCAGGTCGGTCGTCAGCATGGTCGGCAGGCGCTTCTTCGTCCTGTCGTGGGCATCGGGGATGACGGCCTCGGCGTCCCGGGCGACCCACTGGTGGGCGCCGGCGGGCGACTTCTCCAGCACCCATTCGTACCTGAACAGGTTCTCGAAGAAGTTGTTGCTCCACTGCGCGGGCGTGGTGGTCCAGGTGACTTCCAGGCCGCTGGTGATCGCGTCGCCGGCCTTGCCCGCGCCGAAGCTGCTGCGCCAGCCCAGGCCCTGCTCCTCCAGGCCGGCGGCCTCGGGCTCGGGGCCGACGTGGTCGGCGGGGCCGGCACCGTGGGTCTTGCCGAAGGTGTGGCCGCCGCCGATCAGCGCGACCGTCTCCTCGTCGTCCATGGCCATGCGGCCGAAGGTGTCGCGGATGTCGCGGGCGGCGAGCAGCGGGTCGGGGTTGCCGTCCGGGCCCTCGGGGTTCACGTAGATCAGGCCCATCTGCACGGCGGCCAGCGGGTTCTCCAGCCGGCGCGAATGCACGTCGCCGTCGGCGTCGTCGTCGGTCACCAGCACCGCCTCGCCGGCCGGCTTTTCGACGCCCTCGGAGCCGTGGGCGTAGCGCAGGTCGCCGCCGAGCCAGGTGGTCTCGCGGCCCCAGTAGACGTCCTGGTCGGGCTCCCAGGTGTCCGCGCGGCCGGCGGCGAAGCCGAAGGTGCGAAAGCCCATGGTCTCCAGCGCCACGTTGCCGGTCAGGATCAGCAGGTCGGCCCAGGAGATCTTCTGGCCGTACTTCTGCTTGATCGGCCAGAGCAGGCGGCGCGACTTGTCGATGTTGACGTTGTCGGGCCAGGAGTTCAGCGGCGCGAAGCGCTGCTGGCCGCGGCCGGCGCCGCCGCGGCCGTCGCCGGTGCGGTAGGTGCCGGCGGCATGCCAGGCCATGCGGATGAACTGCGGTCCGTAGTGGCCGAAGTCGGCCGGCCACCAGTCCTGCGAATCGGTCATCAGCGCGCGCAGGTCGGCCGTGAGCTGTTCGTAGTCGAGTTTTGCGAATTCCTGGGCGTAGTCGAAGCCGCCGCCGAGCGGGTTGGACTTCGAGGAGTGCTGGTGCAGCAGGTCCACGCGCAGTTGGTTCGGCCACCAGTCGCGGTTGCCGGTGCCGCCGCCGGCCGCCCGCGCGGGGCCGTCGTGGGGCGAGGTGGCGCGGGCGCCGGCGAAGGGGCACTGGGCGTCGGTCGTCATGGTTCTCTCCTGAGGTCGTGGGCTGGGAAGTCCTGGGAATGCTAGTGAACTGTCGAGCAGGCCGACAGCCAAGGCTTTCAACCACGGCGATGGGAAAAGACTATTGAAGGAGTTTTTTGATAGCAATGCTCGCCCCTGCGGGGCACGACAGGCCCGGTGCGAGAATCGATGCCAAACGAGCGCATTGCGCCCTTCGCCACACTGGAGACCCTGCCGCCATGTCCATCCTCCCCCGCCGCGCCACCAAGATCGTCGCCACCCTCGGCCCGGCCTCCAGCGACCCGCAGCTGCTCGAAGAGATGATCCGCGCCGGCGTCAACGTCGTGCGGCTCAACTTCAGCCACGGCACGGCGCAGGACCACATCGGCCGCGCCGCGCTGGTGCGCGAGGCCGCCCAGCGCGCCGGCCGCGAGGTGGCCATCATGGCCGACCTGCAGGGCCCGAAGCTTCGCGTCGGCCGCTTCGCCGCCGGCCGGGTGCAGCTGGAGCCCGGCGCGCGCTTCGTGCTCGACGCCTCGCGCACCGAGCCCGGCGACCAGGACGGCGTGGGCCTGGACTACAAGGAGCTGCCGCGCGACGTGAAGGCCGGCGACGTGCTGCTGCTCAACGACGGGCTGATCGTGCTGACCGTCGAGGCCGTGCTCGGCGAGCAGGTCATCACGCGCGTGAAGGCCGGCGGCGAACTCTCGAACAACAAGGGCATCAACAAGCAGGGCGGCGGCCTGACCGCGCCGGCGCTCACCGCCAAGGACATGGAGGACATCAAGACGGCGATGGGCTTTCAGGCCGACTACGTGGCGGTGAGCTTTCCGAAGAACGCGACCGACATGGAGATGGCGCGCCAGCTCTGCAACGTGGCCGCGGCCGAATACCGCCACAAGCCGGGGCTGATCGCCAAGATCGAGCGGGCCGAGGCCATTCCCAGGCTGGAGGAGATCCTGCGCGTGTCCGACGGCATCATGGTCGCGCGCGGCGACCTCGCGGTGGAAGTCGGCAACGCCGCGGTGCCGGCGCTGCAAAAGCGCATGATCCGGCTCGCGCGCGAGCACGACAAGGTGGTCATCACCGCCACCCAGATGATGGAGAGCATGATCACCAACCCGGTGCCCACGCGCGCCGAGGTGAGCGACGTGGCCAACGCGGTGCTCGACGGCACCGACGCGGTGATGCTCAGCGCCGAGACCGCCGCCGGCCGGTACCCGCTGGAGACGGTGCAGGAGATGGCGGCGATCTGCTCGGCCGCCGAGGCGGCCGAAGACCGCGGGCTCGATGCCGACTTCAGCGGCCTGACCTTCAGCCGCATCGACCAGTCGATCGCGATGGGCGCGCTCTTCACCGCCCACCACCTGGGCGCCAAGGCCATCGTCGCGCTGACCGACAGCGGCTCCACCGCGCTCTGGATGAGCCGCCACCGCATCCACATCCCGATCTACGCGCTCACGCCGCGCGTGGCCACGCAGCGGCGCATGGCGCTCTACCGCAACGTGCGCCCGCTGCTGATGGACCAGAGCACCGAGCGCGACACCGCGCTGGAGCAGGCCGAGGGGCACCTCAAGACCCGTGGCATCGTCGACAGCGGCGACGTCTACGCGATCACCTGCGGCGAGCCGATGGGCGCGCCGGGCGGCACCAACATGCTCAAGATCTGTCGCGCCGTATAAAGGAGCAACCCCCCGAGCGGCTTCGCCGCTGCCCCCTTCTCAGAAGGGGGCGACGCCAGCGCGGCGTCTGCTGGCCTGGGCCGTCGTGTGGCTGGCACTGCGCCTGTCAGGAGTATGTGCCTGGAGCCCATACAACCCGCCGGCTTTGGGCCTATACCCCTCCGGTCAATCGAATCGGTAGGAGACGCCGGTCACGAACGCCGCGTCGCCCTTCTTGAGGCCGGCGCCCGGGTCGCTGTCGAAGCGGTAGGTGAAGCCGGCCGTCAGGTTGAGCGACTGCGTCATCGCCACCGAGACGCCCGAGTCCAGCGCGGCGCGCCAGGCGCCCGTGTCGCGCAGGTTGGGATAGACCGTGACCTTCTGCCGCAGGCTGGTGGTGGAGGTGACCTTGTGGTTCGACTCCTCGGCCAGCACCAGCTCCAGGCGGCCGTAGTGGTCGCGCGTCTGGCCGATCACCTCGGTCGGCGTGACGTAGGAGTCGCGGCTGTAGCCCAGGCCGGTGGAGATGTCGAAGTTGTTCTGGTCGGTGCGCACGATGTGGCGGCCCACGCCGAACGCCGTCGAATAGCGGCTCGCAATGTTCGACGGCTTGTCGCGCAGCGCGTCGGCCGAGGCGAAGCTGAACGAGCGCGGCGAGATGTCGCGGTTGTACTGGGTGCCGAGCGACGCGCGCTGCGTGGTCGTCACGCCATCGGCGCTGCCGTAGGCGATCTGGCCGAGGAAGGTGAGCTTGTCGTGGTCGGTCATGCGCACGCCCTCGCCGCGGGCGGTGGCGTTGACCGTGTCGCTGTTGCCGGCCGTGGCGTTGGCGCCGGCGCTCACCAGGTAGCGCCACTGGCCGTCGGGCTTGAGCGTGATCTGGGACCAGCCGGCCACCGGCAGCAGCGCGGCGGCGGTCAGGGCGGCTGAGGCCAGAAGGTGGAGGCGGGGAGATGGCAAGCGGAACTCCTTTCCGAGGAACAGATTGGGGTAAACCTTAGCCGATAGTTCTCCCGGGTCTGCAACGGTTCCCTACTGTTGTGCTGGGTCTGTTTCCGATCGTCAACGGCCGGGCTGGGCCCGCCAGCGCCGCACCGCCGTCCCGCGCGCCGGCCGCCAGGCGGTGGCGGTCGACGCCAGCGCCGCCCCGGCCGCGCCGCAGAGGGCGCCAGCTGCCACGTCGGTCGGACAGTGCAGCCCCAGGCAGACCCGGCTCCAGGCCATGGCCGTGGCAACGGCGAACGCCACCCACAGCGCGCGCCGCGGCAGGGCGCGGCTCAGGCCCAGGCCGGTGGCCAGCGCGAAGGCGCCGGTCGCATGCATGCTGGGCAGCGCCGGGCCGCCCCGGTGGGCCAGCCACTGCCAGCCCAGCTCCAGCTCGGCCGGACGCGGCAGGTGGACCACGGCACGGATGCCGCGCACCATCAGCCAGGCCATGCCCGCGCCGGCCAGCGCCTGCAGGATCGCCACCCGCTGCGCCCGGCTCGGCGTGGCCAGCAGCCAGGCACCCAGCGCCACGGCCGCGCCGTGCGGCAGCACGTTGGAGATCCAGGCGGCCAGCGGCACCACCCAGGACGGGCTGTCCGGCGTGGCGTTGAGCAGCGTGAACAGGGCGGTCTCAAAGCCGCGCATGGTCCGCGGCCTCCACCGCCGCGCGGTGCGGGCCGGTGCGGCGCAGCGCGGCGTCGCAGGCCCAGGCGGTGGCCCAGCAGAGCCAGCCGGTCCACAGCGTGTGGCTCATGAAGTGGGCGCCGCGCGCCTGCTGGGCCAGCCCCAGCACCAGGCCGCCGGCCAGCGCCGCGGCCAGCCACCGGCGCGCGGCCTGTGGCGCCGCCTGGCGCAGGGCGAACCAGCCGCCCGCGAACGCGAAGGCGGCCGACGCATGGCCGGCCGGGAAGCAGCGCCCGCCGCCGCCGTCGACCTGGCCCCAGGACCAGTGCGACACATGGCGCGCCAGGCCGCCGAACTCGGCCAAGTCCCAGGGGCAGCTGGTGGCGCTGCTGGCCTTGGCCAGCGCGACGACGGCCAGCGCCAGCAGCGGTGTGGCGGCCAGCTGCATGCGGCGGCGGGCGTCGATGCGGCGCAGCACGCCCCAGGGCCACCAGACGCCGATGCACAACGCCACGGCCAGCGCCCAGGCCAGCCGGCGGGCGCCCTCGTGCAGCACCTGCACGAAGAACCAGTGGTCGCGCAGCGCGAAGCCGTGGGCGTCGCCGAATCCGCGCGCGGCGGCCAGGTCCAGTCCGCTGGCGTCCCAGGCCACCACGGCCAGCAGGGCCGCGGCCGTCCAGGCGGCCACGGCGCGGTCGCCGGGCGGTGCGGCGGGGCGTGTCGTCGTTGTCATGGGCGCGCACCGTAGCCGCCGAAGATGAACGGGCAATGAAGGACCGCCGCGGTCGTGTACCGGCCCCGCGCGGCGCGGGCGCGCCCACAATGCGCCTTCATGCGAATCCTCGTGGTGGAAGACGATGCCGGCATCGCCGAGGGCCTGCGCGCCAACCTGCGCCAGCGCGGCTATGCGGTCGACGTGTGCGACGGCGTGGCGCCCGCCTGGGCGGCGCTGCGCGCCGATGCGTTCGACGCCGTGCTGCTGGACCTGGGCCTGGCCGACGGCGACGGCGCCACGCTGCTGCGCCGCCTGCGCGAGAGCCCCGAGGGCGCGCGGCCCGACGCGCTGCTGCCGGTGCTGCTCCTCACGGCGCGCGACCAGGTGCGCGACCGCGTCTCGGGCCTGGACCAGGGCGCCGACGACTACCTCGTCAAGCCGTTCGATGTCGACGAGCTCGACGCCCGCCTGCGCGCCCTGCTGCGGCGCGCGGCCGGCCGCTCGCAGCCGCTGGCGCGCCACGGCGACGTGGAGCTGGACCCGGCCGCGCGCACCGTGCGCCGCGCCGGAGCGCCGGTGGAGGTGTCGCCGCGCGAGTTCGCCATCCTGCGGCTGCTGCTCGACGCCCGCGGCCGGGTGCTGTCGCGCGCGCAGATCGAGGAACACCTCTACGACTGGCAGTCGGCCGGCGCCGAGAGCAACACGCTCGAAGGCCACATCCACCGCCTGCGCCGCAAGCTCGGCAGTTCGCTGATCCAGACCATGCGCGGCGTCGGCTATTTCATCCCGAGAGAGTGAACATGGCAGAAAACGAGGGGGTATATGGCTCTGTCGGGCAGAAAGAGACCGCTGAGGGAGCTAAGGCCGGGGAGTATCAAAATCCGACGCGACGCCCGCCGTCGCTCACCAACCGTCTGCTGCTGTGGGTGCTGGGCGCGCTGCTGGCCGTCTGGGGCAGCTTCGTCGCGCTGGGCTACCAGACCGGCGTGCACGAGGCCGACGAGCTGACCGACGGCCACCTGGCCAGCGTCGCCGCGCTGCTGCTCAACCTCGACGCCACCGGCTTTCGCGCGCCGGCCGAAACCACGCCGCGGGTCGACATGCCGCTGCTGCGCGCCCACGACTACCAGCAGTCGTTCAGCGTCTTCCTCTGGGACGCGCAGGGCCGGCTGGTCGGCCGCCGGGGCGACGCGCCGGCGCCGGCCTTCGCGCCCGACGCCGGCTTCGCCGACCAGCGCCTGGGCCCCGGAGGCGAGCGTTGGCGCAGCTTCGCCCAGTGGAGCACCGCCCGGGACCGCCGCATCATGGTGCTGGTCGAGCGCGAGGAGCGCGACAGCCTGGCCGAGGACATCGCCGGCCAGATGATCGAGCCGGGCCTGTGGCTGCTGCCGGTCGTGGCGCTCGCGCTGGGCCTGGCGATCTGGCGCGGGCTGCGGCCGCTCTACGTGCTGTCCGACGACGTGGCCGCGCTCGACGTGGCCCGCGCCGGGCGGCTACCGGCGCGCTATCCGCTGCACGAGTTCAGCTCGGTCGTCGGATCGATCAACGCGCTGCTCGACCGCCAGCAGGCCGCGCTGGCGCGCGAACGGCGCCTGGCCAGCGAGGTGGCGCACGAGCTGCGCACGCCGCTGGCCTCCATCGTGCTGCAGGCCCGCGCGCTCGGCGGCCCGCTGGCCGAGGCCGAGCGCGGCGCCGCGCTCGCGCGCATCGGCGCCGACGCGCTGCGCGCCGGCCACGTGCTCGACCAGCTGCTGGCCCTGGCCCGCGCCAGCCGGGCGCAGATGCACGATGCCGCCGCGGCCGTCGATCTGGCGGCCATCGCCCGCACGGCCGCGGCCGACTATGCCCAGGCGGCCTGGCGGCACGGCAGCGCCATCGCCGTGGCCGGGCCGCACGCGCTGCCCTGGCACGGCCATGCGGTGCTGCTCGACATCGCGCTGCGCAACCTGATCGAGAACGCGCTGCGCCACACGCCGCAGGGCACGGTCATCGAGATCGCCTGCGGCAGCGAAGGCGGCGGCACCGCCTGGATCGAGGTGCGCGACGACGGCCGCCGCCTTGGCCCCGACGGCCGTGCCGCCGTGCCGCCGCCCGCGCCCGTGGACAGCCTGCACCTGGGCCACGAGATCGTCGCCCGCGTGGCTCAGGCCCACGGCGGGCGCTTCGCCGCCGCGCCGGCCGGCGCGCCATGGACGACCGCCTGGCGCATCGAGCTGGCGCGGCCGCCGGCCGGCGCGTGAACACGTTCTGAGACCAGGCAGGCGCGCGCTGTCCCTACAATCGACCACGGTTCCAAGCCTTCCACCCATTCCCGTGCCGCCCTGCGCGGCCAAGACTCACGAAGAGAGAGATGCCATGAGTGCTCATCAAGAACAGCTGGACAAGATCGCCAGGGGCAACGGCTTCATCGCCGCCCTGGACCAGAGCGGCGGCAGCACGCCCAAGGCCCTGAAGCTCTACGGCATCGAGGAAAGCGCCTACCAGAGCGACGCCGAGATGTTCGACCTGGTGCACGCTTTCCGCACCCGCATCGTCACCAGCCCCGCCTTCGACGGCCGCCGCGTGCTCGGCGCCATCCTGTTCGAAGCCACGCTGGAGCGCCAGTTCGACGGCCTGCCCGCAGCCCAGTACCTGTGGGAGAAGAAGCAGGTCGTGCCGTTCCTGAAGATCGACAAGGGCCTGGCCGACGAGGCCGACGGCGTGCAGCTGTTGAAGCCCATCCCCGGCCTGGACGACCTGCTGGCCCGCGCCAAGGCCCAGGGCGTGTTCGGCACCAAGGAGCGCTCGGTCATCCATGCCGTCAACGCCAAGGGCATCGCCGCCGCGCTCGACCAGCAGTTCGCGCTCGGCGCCCAGGTGCTGGCCGCCGGCCTGGTGCCGATCATCGAGCCCGAAGTCTCGATCAAGATCGCCGACAAGGCCGAGGCCGAGACGCTGCTCAAGCAGGGCTTCATCGAGCGCCTGAACGCGCTGCCCGAGGGCCGGCGCGTGATCCTCAAGCTCACGCTGCCGACCGTCGACGGCTTCTACCGCGAGCTGGTCGACCATCCGAAGGTGCTGCGCCTGGTGGCGCTGTCGGGCGGCTACAGCCGCGACGAGGCCAACGCCCGCCTGGCCAGGAACCCCGGCATCATCGCCAGCTTTAGCCGCGCGCTGACCGAGGGCCTGTCGGCCCAGCAGTCCGACGAGCAGTTCAACGGCGCGCTGGACGCGTCGATCGAGTCGATCTACCGCGCCTCGATCGTCTGAGCCTCTTCCCGGGCGTCAAAGCCACCGCAGGGCGGTGGCTTTTTTCTGGCCGCGCCACAATGCCGGCTCCCCCCGCTTTCGCACTCCTTTCGCCGCCATGACCACCGTCCACACCTCCTCCATCCAGAGCCTGCCCCTGCTCGCGCGCGGCAAGGTGCGCGACAACTACGCCGTGGGCGACGACCGCATCCTCATGGTCGCCAGCGACCGGCTGTCGGCCTTCGACGTCATCATGGGCGAGCCGATTCCGGGCAAGGGCGAGCTGCTCACGCGGATGGCGCTGTTCTGGTTCGACCGGCTCGGCCACCTGAGCCCCAACCACCTGACCGGCGAGGACCCGGAGAGCGTTGTCACGCCGGCCGAGGCGCCGCAGGTGCGCGGCCGCTCGATGCTGGTCAAGCGCCTGAAGCCCGTGCCGATCGAGGCCGTGGTGCGCGGCTACCTGGCCGGCAGCGGCTGGCAGGAATACCAGGCCGGCCAGGCCGTCTGCGGCGTGCCGCTGCCCGCCGGTCTGAAGAACGCGAGCAAGCTGCCCGAGCCGAGCTACACGCCCGCGGCCAAGGCGGCCGTCGGCGAGCACGATGAGAACATCGACTATGCCCGCACCGTCGAGATCGTCGGCCCCGAACTGGCCGCGCAGATCCGCGACACCAGCATCGCGCTGTACCAGGCGGCCGCCGGCATCGCGCTGGCCAAGGGGCTCATCATCGCCGACACCAAGTTCGAGTTCGGCCTCGACACCGACGGCACGCTGGTGCTGATGGACGAGGTGCTCACGCCCGACAGCTCGCGCTACTGGCCGGTCGAAGGCTACGAGGCCGCGTTCGCCGCCGGCGCCAACCCGCCGAGCTACGACAAGCAGTTCGTGCGCGACTGGCTCGAAGCCGTGCGCATCAACGGCCAGCCCTGGCCCAAGACCGCGCCGGCGCCGCGCCTGCCGCAGGACGTGGTCGAGAAGACGGCGGCCAAGTACCGCGAGGCGCTGGAGCGGCTGACGGGCTGATACCCCGGGGAGGAGGGGGCTGTGGCGGGCGGCTGGCGCCCGCTGCGGGGCTATACCCCCTTGGACTCAGTGCCAGAGCTTGGTCAGGGTGGCGAACAGGCCCACGGCGACGAACATGGTGCCGATGGTCCATTTGATGAGTTCGGCCTGGGTCTGTGCGAGCCTGGCTTCGAGGCTGCCGCGCAATTCCTGGAGGTCGCCGCGCACTTCCTGGAGATCGCCGCGCGTGGCCAGTTGCTGCGCATGCAGGTTGTAGCGCCGGTCGATCTCCCGGTTGAGGGATTCGACCACCGCCTTCGCATCCGTTTCGGACACGCCGGCCTTGATGAACGCGTTGTAGATCTCGAGCTCCATGGTTCGCACATGGTACCGGCGTCCGCGCCGCGGCGCTACTTCGCGGCCGCCGCCTCGAACTGCGCCACCGTCACGCCCGCGGCATCGGTCAGGTCCAGCCGCCGGCCCTGGATGCGCCAGCCGGCCACGCGCTCCAGCGCCTGGAGGAAGGCGTTCTCCTGCTCCATGCCCTGCGGACAGGCCAGCCGCGTCGCGGCGATCGGCGGAAAGCGCAGCGCGGCGCCGTTGCGCTCGTAGCTGCCGAGCAGGCGGTTGCAGCCGCCGGAGCCCGACAGGCGCGCATCCTTGGCATGCAGCACGAGGTGGGCCTCGCGCTGGCCGTTGGTCGGCACGGCCACCGGCTGGCCGCCGAGCGTCACCAGCCGCCAGGTCGTGTCTTCGAGCGGCGCGCCGGTGGCGGCGATCTGCTCGGCGCGCTCGGCCTCCTGCAGGGAGGTGAAGGCGTTGGCCCGCTCCAGCGTGTAGTTGAGGTTGCTGGCGATCGCATGGCCCTCGCGGTCCAGCGCGGTCAGCAGCGAGCCGGTGGCGTCCATGCGGAACAGGCGGCGCTGGTCGCCGCTGCCCACGGTCAGCGTGGCGCCGTCGCCCGACAGCCGCCAGGCGCCGCGCTCCACCCGGGGCCGGCCGCCCTTGGCGCCGAGATAGCGCAGCCGCAGCTCGTAGCGGCCGTGGTCGGTCGCATACGGCGGCGTGCGCTCGGGCAGCAGGTTGAGGTGGTGCACGATGCCCGGGCAGTCGGCGCAGGGCAGGGTGCCGGTGAAGCTGGCCGGCAGCGGCAGCGTGGGCTGCGCTGCCGGCTGCGGCGCCTGCTGGGCCGAGGCCGGCAGCAGCCAGGCGCCCAGCGCCATCGCCACCCCCGGCAGCGCAAAGCGGCGGCGGCTGGGCATCGGCTCAGCTGAGGATGAGGGAGCTGAGGCGGCGCCGGTAGGTCGCCACCACCGGGTCCTGCGGCGGGATCTGGCCCTCGGCCACCTTGGGCGCCGGCGGCTCGATGAGTTCGAGGATGGCGATGTAGGTCTTGCGGGCGAGGTCGTCGTTCCAGGTGCGGTCGCGCATGAGGATTTCCAGCAGCTCGTCGAGCGCCGCGGTCCACTGCTGCTGCACGACGAGCAGCTGCGCGCGGCCGAAGCGGGCGTCGAAGTCGCGCTTGTTGGCGGCGATCTTCGCGTCGTACGCGCCGATGTCCGGCTGCGCCTGGGCCGCGTCGAAGGCGGCGATCCAGCGCTGGAGCGCATCGATGCGGCGCAGCGAGGCGGTCACGGTGCCGGCGGCTTCGGCCTGCGCCTTGGCGGCAAACGGCTCGAACGCGAGGCGGGCCTCGTCGAGGTAGCCCAGCTGCAGCAGCAGCTTGACGTAGTCGCAGCGCACGTCGTCGTTGGCCGGGTCGGTGGCCACGGCATGCTGGAGGCGTTCCAGCGCGCCTTCGACGTCGCCGTCGGCCAGCGCGTCGAGCGCGGCTTCTTCCTCGGCCACCGCCTCGGTCTCGGCGGCGCTGGGCACGTGCTTGTCGAGGAACTCGCGCACCTTGCCCTCGGGCAGGGCGCCGGCGAAGCCGTCGACCGGCTGGCCGTTCTTGAGCAGGATCACCGTCGGGATGCTGCGGATGCCGAAGGCCGCGGCCAGTTGCTGCTCGGTGTCGGAGTCGATCTTCACGAGCTTGCAGCGGCCCTCGTAGGCCGTCTCCAGCTTTTCCAGGATCGGGCCGAGCGTCTTGCACGGGCCGCACCACGGCGCCCAGAAGTCCACGAGCACGGGCACGGTCTGCGAGGCGGCGATGACCTCGGCTTCGAAATTCTCTACGGTGACGTCGATCGACATGGTGTGTGTGGCGCGAATGTGTCTGCGGGAAGAAGGGGTGAAGGCCGAACCGTAAAATCCGCGGTTACCCAACCGACGACAACTATGACAGCCATCCCCATCGGCGTGGTCATGGGCTCCAGCAGCGACTGGGAGACCATGCAGCATGCAGTGCAGATTCTGCAGCAATTCGGCATCCCCCACGAGGCGCGTGTCGTCTCGGCGCACCGCATGCCCGACGACATGTTCGCTTATGCCGAAGCCGCCGAGGGGCGGGGCCTGAAGGCCATCATCGCCGGCGCCGGCGGCGCGGCCCACCTGCCGGGCATGCTCGCGGCCAAGACCACGGTGCCGGTGCTCGGCGTGCCGGTGGCCAGCCGCCATCTCCAGGGCGTCGATTCGCTGCACAGCATCGTGCAGATGCCCAAGGGCGTTCCGGTGGCGACCTTCGCCATCGGCGCGGCCGGGGCGGCCAACGCGGCGCTGTTCGCCGTGGCCCTGCTCGCCAACGAAGACGCGCGCCTGCGCACCCAGCTGCAGACCTGGCGCGCACAGCAGACCGAACTCGCCCGCGGCATGGCGCTGCCGCCCGCGGCATGAGCGCCGCCCGGCCGCCCGAAGGCGCTCGCACCGCAGCCGCTGGCGGAGGTGTCGCAGTGAACCTTGCACCGATCCTTCCCGGCGGCACGCTCGGCGTGCTCGGCGGCGGCCAGCTGGGCCGCATGTTCGTGCACGCGGCCCAGCGCCTGGGCTACTTCACTGCGGTGCTCGATCCGGACGCGGCCAGCCCCGCAGGCCGCGTGAGCCACCACCACATCCAGACCCCGTACCTCGACGCGCAGGGGCTCGAACGTCTCGCGGCCACGGCCGACGCGATCACCACCGAATTCGAGAACGTGCCGGCCGCCGCGCTGGAGGCACTGGCCGCGCACCGCCCGGTCGCGCCCGCGGCGGCCGCCGTCGCCATCGCCCAGGACCGCGCCCGCGAGAAGGCGCACTTCGCCTCGGTCGGCGTGGCCTGCGCGCCGCATGCGGTGATCGAGACGGCCGAGGACCTGGCCGCCGTCTCCGACGACCTGCTGCCGGGCATCCTCAAGACCGCGCGCCTGGGCTACGACGGCAAGGGCCAGGAGCGCGTGACCAACCGGGCCGAGCTGGTCGACGCCTGGGGCCGGCTGGGCCAGGTCGGCTGCGTGCTCGAGAAGCTGCTGCCGCTGTCGTTCGAATGCTCGGTCATCGTGGCCCGCGGCGCCGACGGCAACGTCGTGCACTTCGCGCCGCAGCGCAACCTGCACCGCCACGGCATCCTGGCCGTCACCGAGGCCAACGACAGCATCCTCCCGACGGTATTGGCCCGGCGCGCCGTTGCCGCGGCCACTGCGATAGCCAACGGCCCGGAGTATGTGGGCGTGCTGTGCGTGGAGTTCTTCGTGCTGCACGACGGCGTGCTCGTGGTCAACGAGATCGCGCCGCGCCCGCACAACAGCGGCCACTACACGATCGACGCCTGCGACGTCTCGCAGTTCGAGCTGCAGGTGCGCACCCTGGCCGGCCTGCCGCTCGTCGCGCCGCGCCAGCACAGCCCCTCGGTCATGCTCAACCTGCTGGGCGACCTGTGGTTCGACCCGGCCGACGGCCACGAGCGCACGCCCGCATGGGACGCGGTGCTGGCCCTGCCGGGCGCGCACCTGCACCTCTACGGCAAAGAGGATGCCAAGCCCGGCCGCAAGATGGGCCACCTGACCTTCACCGGTCCGACGGTCGGCGCCGTGCGCACCACCGCCCTGCAGGCCGCAACCCTGCTGGGTATCGAGCCCTTCTGACCATGATCCTCGACGGCACCCGTCCGGACGCCATCGCCGAAGCCGCCCGCGCCCTGCGCGCCGGCGAACTGCTGGGCCTGCCGACCGAAACGGTCTACGGCCTCGCGGCCGATGCCGGCAGCGAGGCGGCCGTCGGCAGGATCTTCACCGCCAAGGGGCGGCCTGCGGACCATCCGCTGATCGTCCACGTGCCCGACGCGCACGGCATCGACGCCTTCGCGCGCGACGTGCCGGCCTTCGCCCGCGCGCTCGCCGCCGCCTTCTGGCCCGGCCCGCTCACGCTGATCCTGCCGCGCCGCGAGGGCGTGGCCGCAGCGGCGGCGGCCGGGCAGGACTCGGTCGGCCTGCGCTGCCCGTCGCACCCGGTCGCCCAGGCCGTGCTGCGCGCCGCCGCTGCGCCCGGCGCCGGCGGCGCGCCGGTGCGGGGCGTGGCCGCGCCCAGCGCCAACCGCTTCGGCCGCGTGAGCCCGACCACGGCGCAGCACGTGGCCGGCGAGTTCGGCGACGCGCTGCTGGTGCTCGACGGCGGCGCCTGCGACGTGGGCATCGAATCCACCATCGTCGACTGCACCCGCGGCGCGCCGGTGCTGCTGCGCCCCGGCGCCGTCACCCGTGAATCGATCGAGGCCGCGGCCGGCCAGCCGCTGCGCGACCGGGACAGCCTGGGCGCGCCCGACCCGCGCGCCTCGGGCACGCTCGAATCGCACTACGCGCCCACGGCCCGGGTGCGGCTCATGGACGCCAAGGCCCTGCAGACCGCGCTCGACGTGCTGGGCGCCGATGCGGCCCACCTCGCGGTCTATGCCCGCGCGCCGCTCAGGCAGCATTCCTCGCGCGTGGTCGTGCGCCGCATGCCCGAGGACGCGGCGGCCACGGCGCAGCAGCTCTTCGCTGCGCTGCGCGGCTTCGACGACGAGGGCGTCAAGCTCATCTGGGTGGAGACGCCGCCCGACACGCCCGAGTGGGAGGGCGTGCGGGACCGCCTGCGCAGGGCCGCGGCCTGAGCGCTTCTGGTGACACGGGGGTTACATCGCGCCGTTAAACTCGCCGATTCCGTTCGTTCCATCACCCGGAGAACCCCCAACAATGGCAAACGTCAATCGCACGCGCCGCAGCCTGCTGGCCGCCGCGGGCGCCTCGGTCTCGGCAGCCGTGCTGTCGGCCTGCGGCTCGAGCACCGTCGAATCGGCTATCACGCCTTCGCGTTTCATCTCGTTCGGCGACGGCTTCAGCGACGTCGGCCAGAGCGGCACGCGCTACACCGTCAACGACGACACCGTCAACATCTGGGCCCAGGAGGTCGCGTCGAGCTACGGCGGCACGCTGACGGCGGTGTCGGCCGGCGGCTACGGCTATGCCGTGGCCCATGCCCGCGTGACCAACACGACCAACGCCATCGGCACGGCCAACGCGGGGTCGATCACCACCCAGATCGATACCTTCCTCGCATCGAACACGCCCACGTCGAACGACCTGTACCTCGTGGAGGGCGGCTACGGCGACATCGTGGCCGAGTATGCGAGCTACGCGGCCGGCACCACGACGCAGGCGCAGGCGCAGACCAACCTGGCCACCGCGGGTACTGAACTGGCCGCGCAGGTCAAGCGCCTCATCACGGCCGGCGCCAAATACGTGCTGGTCACCGGCGTATACGACCTCAGCGTGTCGCCGTGGGCCGAGAGCCTGTCGCTGACCAGCCTGTTCTCCAGCCTGTCGAGCAGCTTCAACAACGCGCTGCTGGTGGCCCTGAACGACCTGACCGGCACCAACGTGCTGTACGTGGACGCGGCCTACTACTTCAACCTCTTCCACAACTCCGGCTCCAGCTACGGCTTCTCCGACGTGGACACGCCGGTCTGCATCTCGACCGATGCGGGCTCCGGCATCGGCGCGGGCGAAGTCAACTCCGGCCTGTGCACGACCAGCACGCTGATCAGCGGCGTGACCGACTACTCGGTCTACCTCTTCGCCGACAAGCTCTACCCGACGCCGTCGGCCCACCGCCAGTACGGCGTCTACGTCTACGACCGCCTGCGCGCGCGCTGGTGAGCGGCGCAGACACGGTTTCCGTCCGGCCATGACTGGGGTATGCGCCCCGCGCACTGGCAGTTCGGGCATATAGGGGGCATACCCCCCGCCACCAGGGCGGGGCTAGGTCAGAGGCGCCGGCCGCTGCGCGCGTCGAACCAGTGCAGCGCGCCCGGCTGCGGAGCGAGCCGCACCGTCTCGCCCGGGCGCAGCGCGCTGCGCCCGCGCAGCAGCGCCACCAGCGTCTCGCCGCCCGCGGTGCGCGCGAGCAGCTGCGCGTCGGCGCCGGTCTGCTCCACCGCGACCACCTCGGCCGCGATGCCGCCCTCGTATGCGAGCGACAGATGCTCGGGCCGCACGCCGAGCGTCGCCGCGCCGGGCGGCAGCGCGCCGGCGAGCGGCAGCCGCAGCCCGCCCGCGCTCTCGAATGCCGCCCCGTCGATGCGGCCAGGCAGGAGGTTCATCGCCGGCGCGCCGATGAACTGCGCGACGAAGCTGTTGGCCGGCCGGTCGTAGAGATCGAGCGGCGCGCCGGCCTGCTCCACACGCCCGGCGCGCAGCACGACGATGCGGTCGGCCAGCGTCATCGCCTCGACCTGGTCGTGCGTCACGTAGACCATGGTCGCGCCCAGGCGCCGGTGCAGCGCGCGGATCTCCTGGCGCACCGCGCCGCGCAGCTGCGCGTCGAGGTTGGAGAGCGGCTCGTCGAACAAAAAGACCGCCGGGTCGCGCACGATCGCGCGGCCCATCGCCACGCGCTGGCGCTGCCCGCCGGAGAGCGCGCCCGGCAGCCGCGCGAGCAGCGTCTCCAGCCCGAGGATCTCCGCGGCCGCGGCCACCTTGCGGTCGATCTCGGCGCGCGGCACCCGGGCGAGTTCGAGCGCGAAGCCCATGTTCTGCGCCACCGTCATCTGCGGATAGAGCGCGTAGCTCTGGAACACCATGGCCACGTCGCGCGCCTTCGGCGGCAGGCCGCCCACGTCGCGCCCGCCGATGCGGATCGTGCCGGCGCTCGCGTCGTCGAGCCCCGCGATGAGCCGCAGCAGCGTGGACTTGCCGCAGCCCGAGGGGCCGACCAGCGTGACGAATTCGCCGTCGGCGACCGCGAGGTCGATGCCGTGCAGGATCGTGGCCGCGCCGTGGCGCTTGCTGAGGCCGGTGAGTTCGAGGGTCGCCATCGCAGGATCAGGATCGGACCACGCGAAAGCCGATGTTGGCCGTCGCGCTGTCGGGCGTGTTGGAGGACCGCGCCGCGACGCGGTAGCGGTTGCAGTAGCTCGCGTGGCAGAGGAAGGAGCCGCCGCGCATCGCGCGCGCATCGTCCCGGGGCGCGAAGCGGTCGGCGCACCATTCCCAGACGTTGCCGGCCACGTCGAAGAGACCGTAGCCGTTGGGCGGATAGGCGCCCACCGGCGAGGTGCCCGCAAAACCGTCCTCGCCGGTGTCGTACTCGGGAAAGCGGCCCTGCCACGTATTGCACATCCAGCGCCCGCCGGGCGTGAAATCGTCGCCCCAGGCGTAGCGCTGCTGCACGAGGCCGCCGCGCGCGGCGTATTCCCATTCGGCCTCGGTCGGCAGCCGCGCGCCGGCCCAGGCGCAGAACGCCTGCGCGTCGTGCCACGACACCTGCACGACCGGATGGTCGGCGCGCGCCGCAAGGTCCGAGCCCGGCCCTTCGGGATGGCGCCAGCAGGCGCCGTCCACCAGTGCCCACCACGGCGTGCCGGCCACGCGGCCCGCGCCGAGCGCGGCCCGGCGCGCGGGCGGCAGGTGGCCGAGGAAGACGAAGGCGCTGCCCCAGCGCTCGGCCTCGGTCGTGTAGCCGGCCGCGTCGGCGAAGCGGGCGAACTGCGCGTTCGTGATTGGGTGCGCGGCGATCGAAAACGGCGCGACCTCCACCGCGCGCACCGGCCCCTCGCCGTCGCCGGGAAAGCCCTCGGCATCGTCCGTGCCCATGAGGAAGCGCCCGCCCGGCAGGTCGATGAACGGCCCGGCCGCATCCGTGCCGCCGCGCGATGCGGGCAGCGCCGGCGCGGGCTGGGCGGCGGCCGTGCGCCGCGCGGCGCAGCAGGGGCGCTCTCCGCCCGTCATCCCTTCACCGCCCCGGCCATGAGGCCCGCGACCAGCCGGCGCTGGAACACGAAGACGAGGCCCAGCACCGGCAGCGTGACGATCACCGCCGCGGCCATGATCGTGCCCCAGGGCACCTGGAAGTCGGCCACGCCCGCGATCATCGCGATCGCCACCGTGGCCGTGCGCTCGGGCTCGCGGCTGGTGAAGCTCAGCGCGAACAGGAACTCGTTCCAGGTCGCCACGAAGGCCATGAGCCCGGTGGTCACCAGCGCCGGCCGCAGCAGCGGCAAGTAGATGCGCCGCACGATGGTGGCGTAGCCCGCGCCGTCGATGCGCGCGGCGTCCTCCAGTTCCTGCGGCACAGCGCGCAGGTAGGCCGTGAGCGTCCAGACGGTGAAGGGCAGCGTGAACAGCGTGTAGCTGAACGCGAGCCAGGTCAGCGACCACGGCCGCGTCCATGCGATGCCGAACTGGTCCTGAAGGAACTCGCGTGCCGCGATGAACATCTGGTAGAGCCCCGAGAGCACCGCGACCTGCGGGAACATCGAGACCGCGAGGATCGCCAGCAGCAGCGCGCGCCGGCCGCGGAACTCCACCCGCCCCAGCGCCCAGGCCGCGAAGACGCCGGCGGCGAGCGATATACCCACGACAGTAATCGCCAGCAGTGCAGAATTGGCGATGTTCGCCGGGAAATACTCCCGCAAGAAAAGCGCGCGGTAGTTGCCGAGCGTGGCCGCCTTCGGCAGCAGCGCAGGCTCGAACAGCGCGGTGCCCGTTTGCAGCGAGGTGACCACCGCGTAGTGGAACGGAAACACCATCCACAGCACGACGACCGCGAGCCAGAGGGCGAACGCGATGCGCTTCATCGCCCACCCTCCGCGCGGTCGATCACGCGCGTGACGCGGATCCAGGCGATGGCGATGCCGCCAACCACGGCGAACAGCAGCACCGAGGCGGCCGAGCCCTCGCCGAAGCGGCCGTACTCGAACAGCAGCCGGCGCGCGTACACCGACATCGACGCCACGTCCTCGCCGGCGGGGTTGACGATGTAGATCAGGTCGAACACGCGCAGCGCGTCGAGCAGGCGGAACACCACGGCCACCGCCACGGCCGGGAAGATCGTTGGCAGCACCACGCGCCGCAGCGCCTGCCAGGGCGTGGCGCCGTCGATGCGCGCGGCGTCGCGCAGTTCGCCGGGCACGGTCTGCAGGGCCGCGAGCAGCATCAGCGCCATGAAGGGTGTGGACTTCCAGGCGTCGATCACCACGATAGCCGCGAGCGCGGTCGAGGGCTGGGCGAGCCAGGGGATGCCGTCCTCGATCGCGCCCAGGCCGCGCAGCATCCAGTTCACGATGCCGTACTGGTCGTGCAGCATCCAGCCCCACATCTGTGCCGAGACGATGGTCGGCAGCGCCCAGGGCACGAGCACCGCGGTGCGCACCAGCGCCCGGCCGGGGAAGGGCCGGTCCAGGCTCAGCGCCACGGCCATGCCGACCACGAGTTCGAGCGCCACCGAGGCCACGGCGAAGACCACCGTGTTGCGCACCGCCTGCCACCAGCGCGCGTCGCCGAGCACGCCGCCATAGACTCCACCGCCGCAGCGGCCGCCGATGCAGGACAGGTAGTTGGCCAGGCCGACGAAGGCCGCGCGGGAAGGATCGTCCGCGCTCGCGTCGGTCAGGCTCAGCCACACGGTGCGCGCCAGCGGCAGCGCGGCCGCGAGCAGCAGCAGCGCGCAGGCCGGCAGCGCGAAGCGCCACGCGGCGCGCACCCGTTGGGCATGCAGCGGCCGCCGCGCGTTCACCAGCCCGCTCCCCGCACGCGCTCCAGCCGGCGCTGGAGCTTTTCCACGGCCCCGGCGGCGTCGTCGCGGCCTTCGAGCACGCGGTGCACGGCCGATTGGAACTCCGCGCTCACCTCCGGGTAGCGCCGTCCGGTCGGCGCCGCCGGGCGCGCGACCAGCGTGGGCAGCGCGGCTTTCAGCGCCGGCAGCAGCGGCGCGGCGCGCGCGAGGTCGGCATCGTCATACAGCGCCGCATAGGTCGGCGGCAGGCTGCGCGCGGCCGACAGGCGCTGCGCCTCCTCGCTGGAGAGGAAGACCGCGAGCGCGGCGGCCGCGTCGCGCTGCGGCGAGTGCTTCGACACCACGTAGCCCCAGCCGCCGAGCGTCGCGGCCGGCTGGCCGCCGTCGCCCGCGGGCAGCGGCGCGATGCCGGTGCGCCCGGCCACGGCGCTGCCGGCCTCGCCGTCGAGCAGCGCCCAGGCCGCGGGCCAGTGGCGCATGAAGGCCGCGTTGCCGGTCTGGAACACGCCGCGCGCGTCGTCCTCCTTGTAGCCGAGCACGCCGCGCGGCGCGATCGCGCCGACCCAGCCGGCCGCGCGCGCGAGCGCCCGTGCGGCGCGCGGGTTGCCGATGCTGATGCGGCCATCGTCCTCCACGATGCGCCCGCCACCGCTCGATGCCACCCATTCGAGCGCGTTGGCCGCGAGCCCTTCGTAGACCGCGCCCTGGAACACGTAGCCCCAGAAGCCGCGCCGGCCGGCCGCGCGCTCGCCCTGCTGGATCAGGCGGGCGGTGTCGGTGAGTTCCGCCCAGGTGCGCGGCACCGGGCGGCCGTACTTCTCCAGCAGGTCGCGCCGGTAGAAAAGCTGCGGCACGCCCACGGTGTAGGGCAGGCCCAGCAGCGCGCCGCCGCGCCCGCGCCAGGCGGCCACGACCTGCGGCAGCATGCGTTCGTGCTGCTGCGTGTAGGGCCGCAGGTGCACGAGGTGGGCCTGCAGCTGGCCGGCCCACTGGCTGTCGAACTTGTAGACGTCGATCTCGCGGTTCTTCGACGCGAGCCAGGTGCGGTACTGCACGAACACGTCGCCGCTCGCGTTGGTGAGCTTGACGACCTCGACCGTGTGGCCGGTGCGCTGCTGCCAGAGCACGAGCTGCTGCTGGAGCACGGACAGCTGGGAGTCCGACGGCGCGGCGATGCGCAGGTGGGCGGCGTGGGCATGCAGGGCCATCGAAAGCAGCGCGGCGCAGGCAAGGCGCGGCATTGCTCCCTCGTCCAGAGGGAGAGGGAGGAAGACCGCAAGGCCGCGCCAGGGCATGGCTCAGTCTCCCTCGGGCCGCACCGAGGTGCGCGGCACCACGTGGATCTGCGCCGGCGGCTGCCAGTCCGGGTCGAGCAGCGGGTCGCCGGTCTGCTCCATCCAGTCGGCCAGCCGCGCGCGCAGGTCGGCCAGCACCTGCGCATGGTCGGGCCGCGCGGCGAGGTTCACATGTTCGCCCGGGTCGAGCACCAGGTCGTGCAGGCTCTCGGTCTCGGGCAGCCAGCGCCGCCAGCCGTGCTCGATGAACAGCGTCTTGGCCGCGCCCGCGTCCACGTTGGCGAGCACCCGCAGGTCGCTGCCGTCGAAGCGGCGGATGTAGCGCCAGCGCGGCGTGCGGATGCTGCGCATCGGCTCGGCCGCGGCATGGCAGGTGACCTCGGCGAACAGCGCCTCGTGCAGCGCATCGGCCGAGCCGTCCACCAGCGGCACAAGGCTCCGGCCGCGCAGCCAGGGCGGGCGCGGCAGGCCCGCGAGCGCGCAGACCGTCGGGAAGATGTCGAGCTGCGAGACCATCGCGTCCACCACCTTGCCGCCGGTGAAGCCGCCGGGGCCGCGCACCAGCAGCATCACGCCGGTGCCGGCATCGCCCACGGTGCACTTGGCGCCGGGCCAGGGCAGGCCGTGGTCGGTGGTGAGGACGACGAGCGTGTCGTCGGCGGCACCGGTCTCGCGCAGCGCGTCGAGCACCGCGCCGAAGGCCGCGTCGGCCGCGCGCGCCATGCGGCGCAGGCCGGCCACCTCGGCGCGGATCGCGGGCGTGTCGGGCATGCCGGGCGGCGGCGCGAGGTAGCGCGGGTCGTCTGCGGGCTCGCCGGGGTCGGGCGGCGGGTAGGGGCGGTGCGTCTCGTGCAGGCCGACCGACAGGAAGAACGACCGGCTGCGGTCGCGCTCGCGCAGCCAGCGCACGGCCGCCGGCGCCACGTCGGCCGCACGGGTGGAGGCCACCGGCGGCACATCGTGGTAGCCGAGCGCGGCCAGCCCCTCGGGTGGCGCGACATGCTGCTCGCCGACGAGCACGCACTGCCAGCCGGCATCGCCGAGCACGTTGGCCAAGTGCTGCGAGGCGTCGTTCAGGCGGCTGCCGCGGTGGGCCAGGCCGATCATGCCGTTCTCGTGCGGCCAGTTGCCGTGCAGCAGCGCCGCGCGGCTCGGGCTGCACACGGGCGCGGCCGAGAACGCCTGGCGGAACAGCACGCCCTCGCGCGCGAGCTGCGCGATGCGGGGCGTGGGCATGGCAAAGCCGTAGGGTGCGACGTGGCGGCCGGTGTCGTGGGTATGGAGGTAGAGGAAATTCATGCGGTCCGGAAATCGTAAGCGGCCGCGCCGTCGCAGCGACGGCGCGGCCGCTTGGGCGGGCGGCGTCAGAAGAAGTATTTCAGCGTCGCCTGCGCCGCGCGGCCGAACAGCGCGCGGCCGATGATCGCGCTGCTCGTGGCCGAGCCGGAGATGCGCGGGTTGCCCTCGGTCAGCGCCAGTTCGTTGGTCAGGTTGGTGCCGGTGAGCTGGAACTCCCAGTTGCCGCGGTTGAAGCGCACGCCGGCGTCGAGCGTGTCGTAGGAGGGCAGGCGCTGGAGGTTCTGGATGTCCGAGAAGCGCGTGCCCACGTGCGTCCAGGCGCCGAACAGCGTGACCGTCACGCCGTTGTCGAGCGCGAAGCGGTAGCTCGGCGCGAGGCGGAACTGGAAGGTCGGCTGGCGCTGGATGCGGTTGCCGTTCTTGATGTCGGCGTCGGTGCTCGACTGGATGTCGCGGTACTCGCCGTGGAACAGCGTGCCGCTGGCGCGCAGCTCCAGGCCGCGCAGCGGGCGCACCGCGCCTTCGAGCTCCAGGCCGTAGACGCGCGAGCTGGCCACGGCCGTGACGTTGGTGATCGCGCTGGTCGCCGGGTCCACCACCTGCTGGGTGTAGGTCTGGCCCTTGAAGTCGTTGGCAAAGAGGGTGGCGAAGGCGTCCCACGCGGGGCGGATCGTCTTGGCGCCGAGCTCGTACTGGCGCACCGCCTGCGTCACCGTCGTGCCGCCGCTCAGCTCGTCGAAGTGCGGAAAGCGGTAGCCGCCGTTGAGCCGCGCGAACACGGCGGTGTCGCTCGCCAGCAGGTAATTGGTGCCCAGCGTGTAGGAGGTCCTGCTGCCGCTGTAGCGCACGTCGCGCGTGGCGCCGGTCAGGTAGGTTCCGCTGTTGTCGTAGAGCGTGAGCGGGTTGCCGTCGAAGTCGGCCGTGTCCGTGAGGCCCACGGTGCCGCGCGCGCGGTAGTGCTCGAAGCGCAGGCCGCCGTCCACGCGCCAGCGCGGGTCGAGCTGCCATTCGTCGGCCGCGAAGACGGCGGCGTTGTCGGCGCGCCAGTCGTTGCGCGTCTGGCTGGTGGTCGCGCTCACCAGGCCATTGGTGCTGGCGGCCACGCCGTTGTCCAGCGCCACGTCGATGCGCCGCGCGTTCGGCTCGGCCGCGAGCAGCACGGTGCTGCCCTGGAGCCAGTAGTCGTTGACCGTGTAGTGGGCCAGGTAGCTGCCGAGCGTGACCGTGTGCGCGCCGAAGGTGCGGCTCACGCGCAGGTCGTTGGTGAGGGACTCGATGTCCTTGTCGATGGACCACAGGCCCGCGGCGATCACCTGCTGGTTCGGGTCGGTGATGGTCTGGCCGGTGGTCACCCAGCGCGCCGTGCCCGCCGTGGCCACCCGGCCGGCCGCCGCGACCGTGGCGGCGCTCGCGTTGGCCGCGCTCACGCGCCCGGCGATGTAGCTCGACAGCGTCTGCGGCGCAGCGCTCGTGAACAGGCCGCGCACGTCGGCCGAGCCCTTGAGGTAGTGGGCCCGGTCGCTGATCTGCCAGCCGCCGCGGTTGAGGTCGAGCGACAGGCCCAGCTGCGTCAGGTCGATCGTGCGCCCGTCGGAGAAGTCGGCCGACGTCGTGGCGCCGCCCGGGCCGGTCAGCAGGTTGGCATAGCGCGTCTCGTTGCCGATCAGCGTGTCCTTGCGCTGGTCGAAGCCGGGGAACGTGGTGACGCTGCCGTCGGCGTTGGCCACGAGCGGCGCGCCCGAGAAGAAGGCGTTGCTGTCGTGCACCTTGCGCGCCGAGAAGGTGATCGCGTCGCCGCCGCCGAGTTTGCGGGTGAGCGTGCCGCTGATCTGGCCGCCCTCGTCGGCGGTGAACTGGGTGTTGCGCACACCGTCGCTGGTGCGCCAGAAGCCGCCGACGGTGGCATAGGTGTCCTCGGCGATCCGGCCGCCCCAGAAGCCGTCCACGCGCTTCAAGCCGCCGGTGCCGGCGGTCACGCTCAGGCTGCCCTCGGGCGTGTCGCCGCCCTTCTTCTGGATGAAGTTGGCGGTGATGCCGGGCTGGCCGTTGGAGAAGATCGGGCTCGGGCCGCCGCGCAGCACCTCCACGCGCTCGACCGTGTCGTCGAGGCGGAACAGGCTAAAGCCTTCGAGGAACGACAGCGTCGGCGGCGCGAAGATGGTCGCGCCGTCGATCTGCACCGTGGCGAAGGCGCCGCCGCCGTTCTGCGGAAAGCCGCGCACCCCGATGTGCAGGCCGGCCACGCCGCCGCTGGACTCCACGAAGATGCCGGGCACGCTGCGCAGTACGTCGGCCGAAGACAGCGGCGTCTGCTTCGCGATCTCGTCGTCGCCGATGGTGCTGACAGAGAAGCCCGTCTCCAGCGTCTTCACGCCGCTGGCGCGCGCGGTGCCGGTCACGACGATGGAGCCGAGCTGGGCCGGGGCTTCGTCCTCGGCCGCCCGGGCGGCGCCAGCTGCCAGGACAATGGAGGCCGCCACGGCGGCAGCCAGCGCGCTACGCCGGTGCGGGCGGACGCAAGAGAAAGGAGGGTGGGCCATGGACCGCGAGCCTTTTCTGAAGGTTTGGAATGCAGGGGCAGACGAGAAAGCGCTATTTGCCGTAAGAAAACGGATTCAAAGCGCTTTGAATACGATTTTGAGAGGCGACGGTGGAACTTTGTAACGAACGAAAACGGATTTGCTCATGACTTTTTTGGCATCCCGCAGGGCGGCGCGGCCATGTCGCTGAAGCGCATCGCCGAGGAACTCGGCCTGTCGCTCACCACGGTGAGCCGGGCGCTCAACGGCTATCCCGAGGTGGCGGCGGCCACGCGCGAGGCGGTGCGCGAGGCCGCGGCGCGGCTCGACTACCAGCCCAACGCGACCGCGCGCGGGCTCGCGCTGGGCCGCGCCAACGCGGTGGGCTTGGTGTTTCCGGTCACGCCGGGCGACCTCGGCGACAGCCTGTTCCTGGAGGTGGCGGCGGCCATGGGCGGGCGCTTTGCGCGCGAGAACATCGACCTGCTCATCATCTCGGCGCAGCCGGACGCGGAGATGGCGGCCTACGAGCGCGCGATCCGCGCGCGCCGCGTCGATGCCTTCGTCGTCGCCCGCACGCGCGTGGAGGACGCGCGGCTCGCGCTGCTGCAGGAGCGCGGCGTGCCCTTCGTCGCCTACGGCCGCAGCGACGGGTTGCGCACGCCCTACGCATGGTTCGACTTCGACAACGAGCGCGGCGCGCGGCTCGCGGCCGAGCGTCTGCTCGGGCTCGGCCACCGGCGCATCGGCTACCTCGGCGCGCCGCAGGAATACAACTTCGCTGCGCAGCGCTTTGCCGGCTTCGGGGCCGCGCTCAGCGCGGCCGGGCTCGCGCCGGCGGCGGTGCAGCGCGTGGGCCTCGACCGGGCCTCGGGCTTCGCGGCCATGCAGGGGCTGCTCGCGCTCGACGCGCCGCCCACGGCCGTGCTCGTGGACAACCACCTGGCCGGCGTCGGCGCGGTGCATGCGGTGCTGTCGGCCGGCCTCGCGCCGGGGCGCGACGTCTCGCTGATCGTCTACGGCGGCCTCGACGCCGATGCGCTGGTGCCGAGCGCCGTGACCGCGGTGCGTCCGCCGACGCCCGCGGCCACCGGCCTGGCGCTCGCCGAGCTGGTGCTCGGCCGGCTGCGCGGCGAGCCGGTCGAAGGACTGCAGGTGCTGCGCCAGCCGGCGCTGGAGATCGGCGCGAGCGACGGGCCGCCGGCAGCCGGCGCGCGCCGTTGATGTGCCGGTCGGGGCGGGAATTACCCCCTAGTGTACGCTGCTGAAGCGACCAATATAAGCCGGCTTCAGGCGCATACTCTGCATGATGCGCGTGCCGCGCGCTCAGCCCAGCTTCAGGCTGCCGGTGATGTAGCCGACGGAGGCTGCCAGCTTGTTCTTGTAGTTGGCGTTGATGGCGGCATCGACGGCCGTGCCGGCCTTGATGTCCGCCGTCCAGGCGGAGCCGTATTCGCCGGCATGCTGGAAACTGCTGAGGATGTAGGTCCAGCCGTTCAAGTCGTCCACGCCGTGCAGGCCGGTGGACTCGGCGCCGGCCGGCGTGGACAGCACGCGCGCGAGCGACTGGGTGTCGACGTTGTAGGCCCACAGGTAGTTGTTGACGTGCTGGCCGCTGTCCTCGCCGATAAAGAGCGTGCGCAGCTTTTCGGAGAACTTGAGGTTGTCCGGCTGCGAGATCCTGTTCGGGTCGTCGGTGTTGCCGAGCTTGAGCGGATCGTCCGCAGCCTTGATCTGCGCGCCGGCGAGCAGCACGCTGGTCTCGGTGGGCACCCATTCGCTGTCGATGGCCGCACCCGTGTCGTCCTTCTGGCCGCTGCCCAGCTTGTGCGCCAGTACGTAGCCGGCGGTGTTGGCGGCGAAGCCGGCGAGGCTTGCGACCGGCGTGCTGCCGGCCGGCGCGTTCAGCGGCAGCTCCTTGTTGTGGGTGCTGCCCGCGACGAACGACGCCGTGTTGCCCGACACCGCCGAGTAGGCGATCTTGTCCCGGGCGTTGACGGTCGTGCCTTCGAGCTTGTTGAACACCAGGCTGCCGCCCTTGAGCGCGGCGTAGCGGTGGGTTTCGAGGAAGGCGGCGGCCTTCTCCTGGCCGGCCTTGAGCTTGACCCAGGCGCTCTTGCCGTTGAGCTTGATCTCGGTGAACGTGGCGTCGTTCGGGTTCGCCGTGGTCGACGCGAAGATGCCGTTTTCCTTGATGCCGGCGCTGTTGGTGGCGACCGTGGTCAGGGCCGTGTCGTTGACCAGCGCCTTGATCTCGTCGCTGGTGGCCTTGCCGAGCCTGATCCACTGGATCCTGCCGGCGCTGCTCTCGTTGAGCGCCGAGGTGTACTTGGCCACGTAGAGCGTGCCCGAGGACAGGTCGGCCGCCTTGTCGGCGACGCACAGGAACAGGCCGCCGTTGGTCGAATCGTCGCCGCCCAGCACCGTCTTCTGGTCGGGGAACACCTGCACCAGCTCGCGCGAGTAGCGGCCGAGGTTGTAATACTTGCGGAAGCCGGCCGTGCCGTCGGGCTTGACCGTCACCTCGGGCAGGTGGCCGTACCAGTAGGGGCTGGCGTCCGCGTTGCCGAAGGCGTTCTGGCTGAAGGCCTTGAGCGTGGCCAGCGACTGGTTGTCGCCCTGGTCGAAGGCGTCGGGGTGGTATTCCTCGCTCGACAGGTGGGTGCCCCAGGGCGACAGGCTGCCGCCGCACGGGATCCACAGGCCCTTGGCGTCGTTCTGGAAGGTGTCGACGTGGTGGTAGCTCTTGAGCGTGAGCCGGCCGGTGGCGCCGTCCTGGTCGAGCGTCAGCACGGCGATGGGCGAGGGCAGGCGGCCGTAGGCGTTGGAGTTGTACTCGAACTGCACCACGGCATAGACCGTGTTGGCGGGCGCGCCGCTCACGTTGAACAGCGAGGAGCCGTCCACGCAGTCGGAGAAGACCTGGCCCGCGGCGGCCCAGCCGGCCAGGGCCGCGCTCTTGCTGTAGCCGTCCAGCACGGCCGCCGTGCCGTCGGCCGCCTTGATAGTGGTGATGGCGTTGCCCTGGGAATCGAAGTAGCCGCCGCCGACGATCTCGCCGCCGCCGATCCTGGGCACCTTGTCGCCAGTGTTGAAGAAGACCTGGTAGCCCAGGGCGAAGGTCCGGGTGTTGCCGTTGCCGTAGGTGACCTTGAGCGACGACTTGACGGTCGTGGTCGCCACCTCGGCGGGGGTGCTCAGGCTCGGCGCGTCGAAGTGGGCGAACTCGGCCGCGGAGAAGACGGCCGCGCGACCGCCGCGTGCGGCGGGCGAGGCGGCGTGGGCGAGCGTGCCGCCGATCGGCCGCAGCGGGGCGCCGGCGAGTATCTTCAGCGCCTGGCGGCGCGAGGTTTGGGCGTCGTGGGGCATACGGGTTCCCGATGTCGTATGGATCTTGAAACCTGATGACAACCCGTGGGCCGGATTGCCACGGTTGGCCGCGATCCTAGGAACGCCGTATGACGGTTTGGTGACCCCGCACCGTCGCGCGGGGCTTTCGCGGCGCAGCCGCGGCCTACCTGACCCAGCCCAGGTACCTGGCCCGGGCCATCAGTCCGCTGGGTATTGCCTTGCCGCTGCGGACCTTGACGCCGATGGCGTTGGCGAGCTTGTCCCAGCCGATCACCAGGCCCTGCTCGAAGTAACGCACCTCGTTGGCCGTGACATTCCTTCCGAACGGCGCCAGGCCCAGCGGCTCCATGCGGTGCCGATTGATGTGGTTGATGACGCGCTGGCTGGCCGCGAGGAAGGTGTGCTTTTCCTTGATGTACTGGCCGAAGTTGGCTTTCCACCAATCGATATTCGTTCCGAACAGCAGCTTCTCCAGCGTGCTCGAGGGATCGACGGCGTCGTATCCCAGGGCATGCGTGATATTGCCGCTGGAATCGCGGGAGAAGATGAGGTTGCCGAAGTTGGTGACCTCCCAGCTTTCGAACGCGATGCGGTCGTAGTTGCCGATCAGGTTGTCGGCGATGACGACCTGGCCGAGCGTCTGCCAGGCCCTCACGTTGGCCCGCAGCCCGTTCAGAAGGTGCGTGGCCTTGGCCCTGTCGTTCTCGTCCATCGCATAGGGCTTGTCATCGACCGGCTTGTTGCTGCCGGCATAGAACCGGGGATCGAACTTCATCTTCAGGAGCAGGCGGGTGCCCTCCCACGCCTGCCTGGCCGCCCGGGACAGGTTGTCCGGCCTCCCCGAAAAGGTATCGAGGGCGAGGTTTTCCGTGGGTTCCAGAACCTCCATGACGGCGGTCGGACTGACGGTCGTCATGACATAGTTCATCGCATCAATATTGCCGCGGGCAAAGGCGCCGATGTGTTTGCCGGCGGCATTGACGAACTGCTTTTCCTCCTTCACGACCAGCCGGTCGTGCTGGTCGGCCGCATCCTTGCTGGTGAGGGTGACGATCCAGACCGGGCTCGCGCCGTTGCCGCTCGCGTCGTCGATTGACTGGATGTTGCCGGCCACGATCTGCTTGAGCAGCCTGGGCTTGGCGATCGGCACGGGCGGCTTCGGCGCCGTCCGGTGCGCTCCGATGATCGTCGATCCGGGAGCCCGGCGGTGTCCGCCGATGAATGGAGGAGGTGTCATGAAGATTCTCAAGCTCCGTGGAGTGCAGGTTCAAAGGACGGAATGCGCGGCAACTGCCGTGCGGGCGTCCCTGCCGGCGGCGAGAGACCCGATGTCCCTTGGGAACAGGCACGCCGTGCGGTGAACGCTGCACGGCCAGGCTCGGTGATTGCCGTGCCGCGGGCGCGCCACAGCCGCGATGGAACATTGCAGCGTCCGGAGGCCGGAACGGATCCGGCTGGAAAGCGGCGAGACCGGCAACGGACAATGTATCGGCATCTTTCTTGCGGCGATATACCCAGAATAGGGGATCGATGCAGCGCCGCCGCGGCTACTTCGGCCAGAGCGCCCACAACCGCAGGGGCTGCTTGAGCCGCCCGGCGATCTCGCCGGCGTCCGGGCCCCAGCCGGCGAAGTAGTCGGCCCGCACCGCGCCGACGATGGCCGAGCCGGTGTCCTGCGCCAGCACCAGGCGCTGCAGCGACACCTGCGGGCCGCTGGAGGCCAGCCAGACCGGCGTGCCGTAGGGGATGCTGTTGCGGTCCACGGCGATCGAGCGGCCCGGCGTGAGTTCCACGCCCTGGGCGCCGCGCGGGCCCCAGGCCGCGTCGGCCGGGCTGAGCGGCTCCTCGCGGAAGAACACGTAGCGCGGGTTGCTCCACATCAGCTCGTTGACGCGCTGCGGGTTGGCCGCGAGCCACGCGCGAATGCCGGGCCAGGTCGCGTCGCGCACCAGGCCCTGGTCGAGCAGCCAGCGGCCGATGCTGCCGTAGGGCTGGTCGTTGGTGCCGGCATAGGCCAGCCGCACCAGCCGGACGCTGCCATCGGGCTCGGCGATGCGCAGCCGGCCCGAGCCCTGGATGTGCAGCACCATCGCCTCGACCGGGTCGGCCAGCCAGGCGATCTCGCGGCCGCGCAGCGCGGCCTGGGCCTCGGGCAGCGTCTCGATCTGCTGGCGGGTGTACCAGGGCCTGCGCGTGCCCAGGCCGGCCGGCGCGGCATAGAGCGGTACGCTGTAGCCGGTGCCGGGGCGCCGCGCGGCCGGTATCACCGGTTCGTAGTAGGCGGTCAGCAGCCCGTCGGCGCGGCCGTCGGCGGCCTCGATGCGGTAGGGCCGCAGCCGCGCGACCATCCAGGCGCGCTGCTCGGCCGGCTCGGCGATCGACAGGCGGCGCACGTCGCCACAGAGCGCGGCGAAGGCCGGGCCGGGGCGGGCGCAGCTCTTGATCCAGGCGTTCCAGGCCTCGAACAGGTCGTCGTCGGCGAAGCCCGGCAGTTCGCTCCAGTCCACCGGCACCCAGCGGCTGCTGCCTGCGCCCGGCGGCGCTGCGGATGCCGCCGGCGGCGTGGCGGGGGGCGGCGCGTTGGCCGGGGATTCGGGCGGCAGCGGCGGCGGGCTGCTGCAGGCCGCCAGTATTCCTACAATCATTGCGCACACGACGTGCCGCAGGAGACTCTTTCTCGACATGGGCCTGATTCTGCTTGAAGCCTTGCTCGCACTGGCCGTGCTGGCGCTGATCGTTTGGTGGACGATGTTCTCGGGCCGCCGGGGCGGAGAGCTCCCCCGCAGCGAGGACGACGCCCCACCCGGGTGACGCTTTACATTCGGTCGCACTGCGCCGGCCGATCCTTCGAACAATGGCGCCGTCCCTGTTTCGAAGAAAGGAGCATCCATGCCGCTGCAACGCAACAACCACAAGCTCGCTGCCGGTGCGCTGGCCGCGTCCCTGCTCGTCCTCGCCGGCTGCGCCGACCTGAACGACACCCAGCGCCGCACGGCGACCGGCGCCGGCGTGGGCGCGCTGGCGGGTGCCGGCGTCGGCGCGATCGCCGGCGGCCATGCCGGCGAAGGTGCCGTGATCGGCGCCGGCGTGGGCGCCCTGGGCACCTACATCTGGTCGCAGCGCCTGGAGCGCCAGAAGCAGGAACTGGCCCAGGCCACCCGGGGCACCGGCGTGGCCGTGACGCAGACTTCGGACAACCGCCTGAAGCTCGACATCCCGAGCGACATCTCGTTCGACACCAACAGCGCCGCGGTGAAGAGCAACTTCGCGCCGATCCTCGACCGGTTCGCAGCCGGCCTGCGCGACAACCCGAATGCCGAGGTGCGCATCATCGGCCATACCGACAGCACCGGTTCGGCCGCCATCAACGATCCGCTGTCGGTCAACCGCGCCACCAGCGTGCGCGACTACCTGACGGCGCGCGGCATCGGTTTCTCGCGCATCGCGGTGGAAGGCCAGGGCGCGCGCCAGCCGATCGCCAGCAACGACACGGCCGAGGGCCGCGCGCGCAACCGGCGCGTCGAGATCTACGTGGGCGAAAGACAAGGCTAACAACCCCCCGGCGGCTTTGCCGCTCCCCCCTTCTCTCTACGCGCTTCGCGCTCCGGGAAGGGGGGCGACGCCGGCGCTGCGGGGCGGCCCTTGCACGGCGTCTGTTGGCCTGAGCCGCGCCAGGTTCAGGCCTGCCGCAACAGGTTGGCCAGTTCGACGGCCGATTTGACTCGCATCTTGTCGAACACGCGCGCGCGGTGGACCTCGACCGTGCGCACGCTGATGTCGAGCTGGTCGGCGATCAGCTTGTTGGGCAGGCCCTCGACCACCAGGCGCATCACGTCGCGCTCGCGGTCGGTCAACTCGTCCAGGCGCGCCTGCAGGCCGTGGCGCTGCCGCTGGCCGTCGAGCCAGGCCGAGGATTGGGCCAGCGCCTGCTCCACGCGATCGACCAGGGCGTTGTCGGAGAACGGCTTCTCGCAGAAGTCGAAGGCGCCGCGCTTGACCGCGTCTACCGCCGTCGGCACATCCGCATGGCCGATCAGGAAGATGACGGGCAGCGCCTTCTGGTAGCCGCGCTCGACCAGCGTCTCGAACAGCGCCAGACCGCTCACGCCGGGCATGCGCACGTCCAGCAGCAGGCAGCCGGCCTGCGTGGTGACGCCGGGGCGGCTGCGCAGCATCTGCTCGAAGGCCTCGGCGCTGTCGAAGCTCTCGCTGAGAAGGCGGCGCGAGCGCAGCAGCCAGGCCAGCGCCTCGCGCACGCCATCGTCGTCGTCCACGATGTACACGGTGGCGTCGAAGGAGGGTTCCATGCGGTGTCTCTTGCTATACGGAAATGGCCACCTTGGGCCGGTAGGCCGGCAGCGTGAATCGGAATACCGTACCACGCGGCACGTTGGGCACGAACTCGAACAGGCCGCCGTGCTGCTCGACCACCGTGCGGCACAGGCTCAGGCCCAGGCCCATGCCCTCGGCCTTGGTGGTGAAAAAGGGCGTGCCCATGCGGTCGGCCACCTCGGGCGTGATGCCCACGCCGAGGTCGGCCACCGAGAACAGGATCCAGCCGCCGCTGTCGTTCGACGCGGCGCGGGCCGCGGTGATGCGCACCACGCGGTCGCGGACGGACGGATCGTCCATGGCCTGCATGGCGTTGCGCGCCAGGTTGAGCAGCACCTGCTCGACCATGGTGCGGTCGCACACCACCGAGGGCAGGTGGGGCTCGACCTCGGTCAGCAGCCGCATGCCGAGCTTGTGGGCCTGCATGCCGGCCAGCGGCATGATGGCGTCGAGCAGGTCCTGCGCGCGCATGGCCTCGCGCATCGACTCGCGCCGCCGCACGAAGCTGTGCACGCTCTTGATGACCTTGCCCGCGCGGGCGGCCTGCCGGGCGATGCGCTCCAGCGCCATCTGCACGTCGGCCACCACCGTCGGCCCGGGCGCGGCGCCGTCGGGCGGCGCCAGCAGGTTGAGCGAACCGGTGGCGTAGCTCGCGATGGCCGCGAGCGGCTGGTTGAGCTCGTGGCTCAGCAGCGAGGCCATCTCGCCCACGGTGGCCAAGCGGGCCGTGGCCTGCAGCCGCTCCTGGCTGGCGCGGGTGATCTCCTCGGCGCGGCGCTGCTCGCGCAGATCGAGGAAGACGCCCATCCAGCCCGACTGGCGGCCGTGCGCGTCGATCAGCGGCGCCTCGATGACGAGCACCGGAAAGCGCGTGCCGTTCTTGTGCATGAAGACCGATTCGAAGCCCTCGCGCGGCGGCAGCTTGCCGGCGAAGCGGATCGCCTGGCGCTGCTGGTATTCGTCGTGGTGCTCGGGCGGCCAGTAGGGCAGCGGCGAAGCCTGGCCCAGCAGCTCCTCGGGCGCGAAGCCCACGAGCTTGGAGAACGCCGGGTTCACATAGGTGATGCGGCCGTCCAGGCCGCGCGCGCGCAGGCCGGTCACCAGCGAGTCCTCCATCGCCTTGCGGAAGGCCAGCGCGTCGGCCAGGTCGTGCTCGGCCTGGAGGCGCCGGCGCATGTCGCGCGCCAGCAGCACCAGGACCGAAATCAGCGCGATCGACATCGCCGTGACCACCGCGGCCAGCACGTTGGGGAACACCGAGGGCGGGCTGTGCCAGTTCTCGATGCGCAGCACCAGCGTCGTGCCCGGCAGGTCCAGCAACTGCTGCGCGGTGAACATGCGGGTGCCGCGGCGGGCCGAGCCGTGCAGCGCCAGCCGGGTGCCGTCGACCTCAGTGAACGACACCTCCTGGCTGCGCGTGAGGTTCCTGCCGATCAGGTTGGACAGGATCTCGCGCAGCGAATAGGTGGCCACCAGGTAGCCGGTGATGCTGCCGTCGGCGGTGAGCGGCATGCACAGGTCGATCACCTCCACGCCCAGGCCGTCCACGCGCGGCAGGAAGTAGGTGGACGAATAGGCCGGGCCGTTGAAGCGCCGCGCCGTGGCGCAGGCCAGCGTGGTGTCGAAATGCTGGTCTTCGCGGTGCATGCGGTCGAACAGCGGCGGGCGAAACGGTGTGTCCGCATGCTCCTGCAGCGCAAGCCCCGGGCTGCGCCGCTCAATGCGCAGCAGCTCGCGGCGCTCGCGCAGCAACTGGGCCGCGCGCGCGCCCCAGGGGGCGGCGCGGTCGGGCGCCTGCAGCGCCTGCAGGCTCTGCGCATTGAGGGCCAGCGCGCTGCGGATGTCGGTCACGGCCTCGGCGGCGTCGCGCTCGAGCTTGCTCTGCACCTGGCTGGCTTCGTAGCGGCCGGCCAGCCAGACCAGCGTGACCAGCACCGAGACGACCAGTGCCGCCAGCAGAACCCAGAGCGACCAGCGGCGCCAGGCCAGCAGGGCTGCTTGCAGCAGCGGTACGGCGCGCGCCGGCGGGTCCGTGCCGGCCGCAGCGGTGGTGGCGACGGTGCTCACGACGGCAGCACGGTGTGTCGCAGCGCCGGCAGCTGCGTGCGCACCTCGGCCAGGCGGGCCGCATCGAGCGTGCCCGCGACCAGGCCGGCGCCGTCTTCCGCGCGCACCGCCAGCACCGTGCCCCAGGGATCGACCAGCATGCTGTGGCCCCAGGTGTGCCGGTTGCTCTCGTGCAGGCCGCCCTGTGCGGGCGCGAGTACGTAGGCTTGGTTCTCGATGGCGCGGGCGCGCAGCAGCACCTCCCAGTGCGCGGCGCCGGTGGTGTAGGTGAAGGCGCTGGGCACCAGCAGCAGTTCGGCGCCGGCGTGCGCATGCGCGCGGTACAACTCGGGAAAGCGCAGGTCGTAGCAGACCGACAGGCCCACGCGCCAGGTGCGGCCGCTGCGCGAGGGCAGGTCGAAGGTGACGGGCTCGCTGCCGGGCTCGATCACGCGGCCCTCCTCGTAGCGCTCGCGGCCGTTGTCGTAGTGGAACAGGTGGATCTTGTCGTAGCGTGCCGCCAGCGCGCCGTCGGGTGCGTAGACCAGGGTGGTGTTGCGCACGCGCTGCGGGTCGCGGCCGGCCAGCGGCAGCGTGCCGCCGGCAATCCACAGGCCCAGCTCGCGCGCGCTGGCGGCCAGGAAGTCCTGCAGCGGACCGCTGCCCTGCGTCTCGCGCAGCGCGAGCTTGTCGGTGTCGCGCCAGCCCAGCGCGCAGAAGTATTCGGGCAGCACGGCCAGTTCCACGCCAGCGGCCGCGGCCTCTTCGAGCAGCGCGCGCGCGGTGGCGAGGTTGGCGGCCGGATCGGTGGCGCTGACCAGTTGGAGGGCGGCGACTTTCATGGCGGATCTCAGTGGGTGGACGTGGACTGCGAGGGCCGCGATGAGGCCGCAGCCTCTCCGCCGGCAGAGGAACGGGACGCGGCGCCGCGCTGCACCCGCGTGACCTGCGGATCGCTCCAGGTTCCCTGGATGCGGAATTCGCGCGTGGTGGCGGCGATCAGCGGACCGCGCAGCACCAGCTGCGCGAGGAAGGTGCCCAGGCCCACGGCCGGGTTGACCACGCTGGCCACGAGCGATGCGGTGCCGGCATTGATCTCGGGCACCACGACCACGCGCAGGTCCTGCGTCTCGCGGCCCAGGTCGGCCTGGCCTTCCATCAGGACGGCGGCGCTCACGCCCTTCATCTGCAGGTTGTCGCTGGCGACGATGCCGCGCTCGATGCGCGCGTCGCCGCGCACGTAGTCGAAGGCGAAGCCCTCGCTGAAGACGTCGCGGAAGTCCAGCGTCAGCCGCCGCGGCAGCGACTGCAGGCTCAGCACGCCGAGCAGCTTGGCCAGGCCGGGCTCGGCCTTGAGGAACTGGCCGGCGGCCATGTCCAGGTGCAGCCGGCCCGCCAACGAAGGATAGTCCAGCGAGATCGGCGAGCCGTGCCAGGCCAGCGACCCTTCCAGGCTGCCGCGGCCGCCGCGCACCGTGCCGGCCCACCCCATGCGGGCGAGCAGCGCACCGGCGTCGCGCACGTCGAGCTTCAGGTCCAGCGCGGTGCGCCGCGCGGCCCAGCTGCCGCTGGCGCTGAGGTGCGAGTCGGCATTGGAGACGTCGAGTTTCGACAGCGTCCATTCGCGCTGGGAAGACGCGGTGCCGCCACGCTGCTGCGCCTCGATCTGCAGCCGCCCCAGGCTGAGCCCGCGCAGCGAGAAGTCGTCGACCACCACGTCCAGGCTGGGCAGGCTGGCGGGCTGCCGGCCGCGCTCGTCCACCAGGCTCTCGACCTCGCCGGTGGCAGCCTGCGGTATCGCCAGGCGCTTGAGGCGCGCATGCACATGGGTGGCATCGTTGCCGGCCATGCGGTATTCGATGTCGCCGGCCAGCTCCCGCGCATCGGCATTCACGCGCCAGGCGCCGCCGTCGTGGGTGCCGCGGGCGGCAACGTCATGCAGCGTGCGGCCGTGGAAGCGCAGCTGGCCGGCGCGCAGGGCGAAACGCGTGGGCAGGTACCCGGCCGCGTCGGCCCCACCCTGGGACGCGGCCGGCGCCGCGCCGGACGTCGCGGGCGAGAAAGCCTCCTGCCAGGCGTCGAGGTCGGCCTCGCCCAGGCGCACGTCGGCCTGCACGCCCGCAGCCGGCGGGGCGACCGTCTCGCCGGCCGGCAGGCCGACGGCGATGCTGCCGCGCAGCACGCGCGGCGTGTCGTCCGCCAGGTCGCGCTCGTAGGCCACCGTGGCCACGCCGTCCAAGTCCAGCCGGATCTGGTCGCGCAGCGGGCCGCTGTACGCGGCCTCGCGCAGCAGCGCCTTGTCGAAGCGCAGCGCCAGGCTGGTGTCGGCCGGCTTGCCGAAGGGCGCGGGGAGGTCCAGCGCCAGGCCGGCGAGGTTGCTTGTGGCCTGGACCTCGGGCTCGCCGCGGCGCATGCTGATGGTCGCCGCATAGGCGGCGCCGCCGCGGGCCGACCGGGCCAGCCGCGCCACGGCGCCCAGTTCGCTCGCCTGCCGCAGGCCCTCGGCCGTGGCCGTGCCCTGGGCACGCAGCAGCAGGCCGGGCTCGCCGGCGGGCGGCGCGTGGCGCAGGCCGCCTTCGATGCGCACGTCGCCGCCATAGGCGCGCGCCTGCACGCCAGCCAGTGTGAAGCCGGCGTCGTTGAAATCGAGCCGGCCGCGGGTGCGCCCGAGCAGCGGCGATGCCGGCGTGATGCGCAGGTCGTTGCCGGCGAAGACCACGCTGCCGTTCACCTTGGTGTCCTGTGCGTGCGCGAACGGCACCGACAGCTGCAGCCGGTAGCCGGCGGCGCCGGTGGCCGTGGCCCGGTCGAGCGCATGCCCGGTCAGGCGGCTGACCGGCGAATGCGCGAGCATGGCCAGCAGCTGCCCGGCCGGGCCCTGGGCCTGCGCGTCGACCGACAGCACCGAGGCATGGAGGTCGGGGATGCGCGCATCGGCCCGCACCACGCGCAACTCCGGCATATCGGCGAAGTGGCCGCTGGCGCCGTTGACGCGCATGCCGTTGTGCTCGAAGACCAGCTCGGCGTCGAGCTGCGCGAGCGCCGGCCACGGCGGCTCGTCGGCACGCTGTCGGCCCGGCGGCAGGTAGGCGAAGTCCACGCCGTGCAGCTGCGCGGCGATGCGGAACTCGCCCTTGTGCGGCGCCCGGAAAGGCACCTCGTCGAGTTCGCCCCTGACGCGGAAGCTGACATTGCCCGAGCGCCCCGCGCGCACCGCGTCGCGCACGTAGTGCCGTACCTCGTCGTGGATGTGCAGCGGCAGGTAGCGGTGCACGCGCGTGGCC
Organism: Xylophilus sp.; assembly: GCA_009914555.1. Classification (GTDB taxonomy): domain Bacteria; phylum Pseudomonadota; class Gammaproteobacteria; order Burkholderiales; family Burkholderiaceae_C; genus WNDY01. Next base: position 23,327 of record WNDY01000010.1, on the reverse strand, counting down.
TCGGCATGGCTCAGCGTACCCGTCAGGTCCAGCACGCCGGGAAAGCGCCCGCGCGGCGAGCCGGGGTCGGAGGTGTGCCAGGTGGCGCGCGCGGTGCCGGCGGCATCGGCATTGGCGAAGGACAGCTGCGGAACCTGCACGCGGATGCGAGGGCCGTCCAGCTGCCATTGCAGGGAGGCGGCCAGCCGGTCGAGCGGAACCTCGGCCTCCTCGAACACGCCGGGGAAGGTCATCGATCCCCGGGCGATGCGCAGCTCGGCCGTGCCGCCGGCCTGGGTCAGGTCGAAGTCCACCGCCGCGCCGCGCAGGCCCGGCGTGCCCGCACGGTCCGGCGGGCTGCCGTCCGGGGCTGGCACGGCCGCCAGCGACAGGCCGGTGGCGCGGCCCTTGGCCTGGTACTTCGTCAGCGCGTCGAGCGGGCCCTGCCAGCGGGCGTGCACCTCCTCGATGCGGCCGGCCGGCGCATGGATGCGCAGGGCGTCGTGCAAGGCGTCGCCCAGCGGCAGCCGCGCGGCGATGCCGGCCAGCGCGCCCAGGTCCAGCCGGTCGGCCTTGAGCTCGCCCAGCGCCTCGCCGTGCGGGCCGCCGTCGGTGTAGCGCACCGACAGGTTGCCGCCGGGCCAGTGCACACCGTCGCCGGTGATGAACTGCAGTCCCGTGGTCGAGAACTCGAAGCCGCCGTCATGCCGCCGCCCGCCCGCGCGGCCCGACACGGATTGCAGCGCCAGCGGCTCCAGCGTGGCGCCCAGGCGGGCTTGCACGCCGGCCAGGGACACGTCGGCCGCGCCGCCGACGATGGTGCCCTGGCGCAGGTCGGCCCATGCGCGCACCGCGCCATGGCCCTGCATCACCTCCACCTGGCCCAGGTCGGCATGGCGGCGCAGCTGCGACACGTCGACCTGCGCGCACTCGGCATAGAGCTGGCCGCTCCAGTCGCGCCAGCGGCCGGCATGCGTGGTCAGCAGCGGCTGGCGCAGGCGGCCCATGATGGTGAAGCGCCGCCCCCAGTCGGCCGGGGGCGTCGCGTCGATGCGCAGCTCGTGGCGCCAGCCGCGGCGGCGCACCAGGATGTCCACGTCGGAGAGCGCCAGCGGCACGGCGCCGCGCTGCTCGTCGGTCCAGCGCAGCGCGCCGCCGCGCACGACGACCTCGGTCTGGGCGAACAGCCAGTCGGCGAAGGCGCTGTCCTCGCCATGCCGGTCGCCCAGCGTGAGGCCGGCCACGACGAGTTCGCCGGCGGCGGTGCGGCGCACGTCGAGCACCGGGGCTTCGAGGTACAGCTGCTCGAAGCCGCGGTGCCACAGCGAGCGGGGCGACAGCGAGGCCACCACGCGCGGCAGCCGCAAGGCCTCGCGGCCGGAAGGGTCGGACAGCACCACGTCGCTGAACTCGAAGGTCGGCACGAAGGACTCGGTGCGCGCATGCACCGCGCCGATGCGCACGGGTATCCCCAACAGCCGCGCGGCCTGCGCCTCGATGCGCGGGCGGAACTCGTCGATACGCGGCACAATCCAGCCGTGGATCGCCCCCCAGGCGGCGAACAGCACCAGCCATGCGGTCAATAACAACCACCAGGCCCACCGCACCACGGTCGCTGTTGCGCGCAGCAGACGCGTGGGGGCTGGGGACATTTCATTCATTGGACGGGCTTGCAAGTGGCAGAAATTATGACCCCGGGGGAATCCCGCGGGTTCGGCGCAAATGGTGAGGCTTTGTCAGGCATGCGACCCTGTGGCGCAGGGTTGCGACCGGGCCGGCGCACCGATGGTTCCCCTCCATGACGCGCTGCGCTGAGGCCGCCGCCGCGGCAGCCGGCCTGCCGTCCCCGCTGTCGCTGCACTCGCGCTTCATGCAGCGCCTGCAGCGCCGCTATGCCGACCTGGCCGGCCTGCTGCCGCCCGGTGCCCCGGTGCGCCCGGTGCTCGAAGCCGGCCTGGCCGCCCTGCGCGGGCGCGGCCATGCGACCGGCGAGGCCCTGCGCATTCTGCGCCAGCTGGCGATGCAGCGCCTCATCGAGCGCGACTGCGACGGCCAGGCGCCGCTGGCCGAGGTGATCCGCTCGGTCACCGAGCTGGCCGAGATCGCGCTTGACGCCGCCTGCGTCGATGCCTTCGCCGAGCTCGATGCGCGCCACGGTGCACCGCTCGCGCCCGACGGCACGCGGGCGCAGCTCTGGGTCGTGGGCATGGGCAAGCTCGGCGCGCGCGAGCTCAACGTGTCGAGCGACATCGACCTCATCTACATCTACGACGCCGACGGCGAGACGGCCGGCAACGCCGCGGGCCGCAACCGCATCACCAACCACGAGTACTTCGGCCACGCGGTCAAGGCCGTGCACGCGCTGGTCGGCGATCCGACCGAGCACGGCTGCGTGTTCCGGATCGACCTCGCGCTGCGGCCGAACGGCAACTCCGGCCTGCCGGCGGTGTCGCTCGCGGCGCTGGAGGAATACTTCCAGGCCCAGGGCCGCGAGTGGGAGCGCTTCGCCTGGCTCAAGAGCCGCGTCGTCGCGCCGCGCGCCGCGCTGCAAGGGGCCGGGGTGCAGGCGCTCGGCACCGTCGTGCTGCCCTTCGTGTTCCGCCGCTACCTCGACTACGGCGTGTTCGACGCGCTGCGCGGGCTGCACCGACAGATCCGCGAGCATGCGGCGCGCCGCAGCGCCGGGCGGCCCGAGCGGGCCAACGACGTCAAGCTCTCGCGCGGCGGCATCCGCGAGATCGAGTTCACCGTGCAGCTGCTGCAGGTGGTGCGCGGCGGCCAGTTCCCCGAGCTGCGCTGCCGGCCCACGCTCGACGCGCTCCAGCGCCTCGCGCGCGCCGGCCTGATGCCGGCCGAGGCGGCCGACGCGCTGGCCGCGGCCTACACCTTCCTGCGCCGCGTCGAGCACCGCATCCAGTACCTGGACGACCAGCAGACCCATATGCTGCCCACGCGCGACGACGACCTGGCCTGGATCGCGCGCACGCTGGGTTACGACGACGTCTGCCCGTTCCTGCACGACCTCGATGCGCACCGCGAGTTCGTCGCGCAGGAGTTCGACACCCTGCTCGGCGGCGCCGGCGGCGGCGACGGCTGCCCCAGCGGCACCTGCGCGGGGCCGAAGGCGCCGCTCACGGCGCCGCAGGCGACCGACCTCGACGCGCTGGCCGAGCAGCTGCCCGGCGCGCTGCGCGAGCGCGTGCTGGAATGGCGCGCCCATCCGCGCGTGCTGGCGCTGCGCGACGAGGGGCGCGCGCGGCTGCTGCGGCTGGTGCAGCGCACCGCGCGCTGGCTGGCCGACGGCCAGGTCACCGAGGCCGCGGCGCTGGCTTTCGCCCGCTGGATCGAGCCGCTGCTGCGCCGCGAGAGCTACCTCGCGCTGCTGGTGGAGCGCCCCGCGGTGCACGAGCGCCTGCTGCACCTGCTGGGCGCGGCCCAATGGCCGGCGCGCTACCTGCTCCAGCACCCGGGCGTGATCGACGAGCTGGCCGGCGAGGCGCTCTTCGCCGAGCGCTTCGATGCCGAGGCTTTCGAGCGCGAGCTGGAGCACCGCCTCGCCTCGCTCGCCCGCACCAGCGAGGACGACGACGAGAACCTGCTCAACCTGCTGCGCCGCGCCACCCATGCCGAGACCTTCCGCACGCTGGCGCGCGACGTCGAGGGGCGCCTGACCGTCGAGCAGGTCGCCGACGACCTCAGCGCGCTGGCCGACGCCGTGCTGCGCGTGACCGCGCGCTGGACCTGGGCGCGGCTGAAGAACCGCCACCGCGATGCGCCGCGCTTCGCCGTCATCGGCTACGGCAAGCTCGGCGGCAAGGAACTGGGCTACGGCAGCGACCTCGACATCGTGTTCGTCTACGATGACGAGGACGAGCGCGCGCCCGAGGTCTACGCGGCCTTCGTGCGCAAGCTCATCAACTGGCTCACGACCAAGACCGGCGAGGGCGACCTCTACGAGATCGACACCGCCCTGCGGCCCAACGGCAGCTCCGGCCTGCTGGTCACCAGCTTCGACGCCTACGCCAACTACCAGCAGCGCCGCGGCAGCAACACTGCCTGGACCTGGGAGCACCAGGCCATGACGCGCGCGCGCTGCGTGCTCGACGGCGTCGACGGCGAGCGCCCGCTGGCCGCACGCTTCGAGGCGGTGCGCGAGGCCGTCATCACCGCGCCGCGCGATCTGGCCGCGCTGCGCGACGAGGTCGTGTCCATGCGCGAGAAGGTGCGCGCCGCCCATCCGGCGCGCGGCGACGGCTTCGACGTGAAGCATGGCGTGGGCGGCATGGTCGACGTGGAATTCGCGTTGCAGTACCTGGTGCTGGCCCGTTCTGCCGAACACCCCTCGCTGCGCGAGAACCGCGGCAACATCACCCTGCTGCGCCGTGCCGAGGAGGCCGGCCTGCTGCCCGAAGGCGTGGGCGAGCGCGCCGGCAACGCCTACCGCGTGCTGCGCCGCATGCAGCACCGCGCGCGGCTCGACGAGGTGCCGACCACGGTGGCGCCCGCGTCCGTCGAATCCGAGCGCGCCGCGGTGCATGCGCTGTGGACGGCAGTGTTCGGCGGGCGACCCGCGTGAGGCCGGCGGCGCGCACGGCGGCCTGCCGCACCGCGCTGGCCTGCGCGCCGGTGCTGGCCGCGCTGCTGGCCGGCTGCGCCAGCCGCACCGGCGGCGGCCGCGACGGCCCGCCGGCCAACCCGCCGCCCAACCTCGCCAGCGTGCCCGACGCCGAGCCCCGCATCGAAGCCATCCGCAGCGGCGGCCCCAACAAGCCCTATGCGGTGCTCGGCCGCAGCTACGTGCCGCTGACCGACGACCGGCCCTACAGCGAAAGCGGCCTGGCCTCGTGGTACGGCCGCGCCTTCCACGGCAGGCCCACCTCCAGCGGCGAGCCCTACGACATGTACGCGATGACGGCCGCCCACACCACGCTGCCGATCCCGAGCTACGCGCGGGTCAGCAACCCGGCCAACGGCCGCTCGGTCATCGTGCGGGTCAACGACCACGGGCCCTTCCACGACGGCCGCGTGATCGACCTGAGCTACACCGCCGCGCTCAAGCTCGACCTGCTGCGCGGCGTGGCGCCGGTGACGGTGGAGCGCATCACGCAGCAGGACATCCGCGCCGGCCTCTGGCGCCGCGGCGGCGATGCCGGCACGGCGGTCGCGCGCACGGCGCCCGCCGTCGTGGTGCCGGCGGCCGCGGTGCAGCCGGTGGCATTGGCGTCAAATACTCCCCCCATCACGCCTCCAGTGCGATTGGTGCAGGCTGACAATTGGACGATACCCCTGGCAGTTTCCGGTGTCCCGCCGGCGGCGCCGACACCGGCGCCGGTCGCGGCGGCCGCGGTGCTGGCGCCGTCGGCACCGCCGGCCGAGCCGGTGCAGACCCAGCCGGTGCAGGCCGCGCCGGCGGCGATCGCCGCGCAGGAACTGCCGCCGCTGGAGCCGGCCGCCACCGTGCCGGCCGCGCCACCGCCACCGCCACCGCCACCGCCACCGGCCGAGCCGGCGACCTCCGCGGGCTTCTGGCTGCAGTTCGGCGCGTTCGGCCGGCCCGAGGGCGCCGAGCAGCTGCGCCGGCAGATCGCGCCGGCCGTGCAGCCGCTCGCACCGCGGCTCGCAGTGTTCGCCGACGGCGGCCTGCACCGCCTGCAGGCCGGGCCGTTCGACTCGCGCGATGCGGCGCTGCGCGCGGCGGCCCAGCTGCGCGGCAGCCTGCCGGCCGCGCCGGTGCTCATCGAGCGGCGCTGAGGCAGGCAGCGGCCGCGGGGCTGCCGCCCGCCGTGCCTGCTGCGTACTGGCGTGCACGGGATTCCCGTGGTTCGCCTCCCCATGCGAACCGTCACCGAACTCCCATCCTCCCAGCGGCAGGCGGCCGGTATCTGGCGCACAGACGAATTGCATGCCTTCATCGACCGGATTGCGGCCCATCCTCCGGCGGGAACGTGATTCCCGGTGGGAAGGTTCATCGCGCTGTTCGCCGTGTACGTGAAAGCAGGGCAAGAAAACATGCCTGCCGGCCACATCCAACGCAACCGGAGAACCGAGCCATGAAGCGCAGCTTCGACATCGAAACAGGGGCCCGGGCCATCGACGCCGGCATGGGCGAGGTATTGCCCGCCATCGCCAGGCGCTGGCCGAAGCGAAGGCCCGCTGCGCCTGATGGTCAAGTACCCCGAACCGGCGAACGAACCGGCGGCGGCCTGGCCCCCCGGCCGCTGCGCGGTGCGGCCGTCGCGCAGCCTGTACGATTCAATCATTCGATTGAATCCATGCTGTAATGCGGGGCCATGCCCGCCCCGCCCGCCGCCTCCGCGCCGCCGCGCTGCCCGAGCCTGCTGCATGCGGACCGTACCGATCCGCGCAGCCGCCTGCTGCTCGCGGCGCTGCGCCTGTTCTCCGAGCAGGGCTTCGCCCGCACCTCCACGCGCGACCTGGCGCAGGCCGCCGGGGTCAACCTGGCTGCCATCCGCTACTACTTCGGCGACAAGGAGGGCCTGTACCGGGCCACCTTCACCGAGGCCGTCGGCAGCCTGAGCGAACTGGTTCCGCTGTTCACGCCGCCCGCACTCAGCCTGCGCGCCGCGCTCGCGGCCTACTTCGGCGGCTTCACCACGCTCTTCAAGCAGGCCGAAGGCGCCACGCTGGCGCGCCAGTACATGCGCCTGTACATGCGCGAGGCGCTGGATCCGACCACGTTCTGGGCCGAGGAGATCGAGCACGACCAGGTCGGCCCGCACCAGGCCCTGGTGGGCGTGCTGCGGCGCCACCTGCGGCTGGAGGCGGACGACGACGCCCTGCACCGCCTGGCATTCTCCTTCGCCGGCCTGGCCTGCAGCCTGCTGTTGCAGCAGCAACTGATCGGCCGACTGCGTCCCGGCCTGCTCGATACGCCCGAGGCGGTCGATGCCTGGACGGCACAGCTCGTCGATGGCGGCGCCGCCCTCGTGGCGGCCGAGCGCCGCCGACGGGTCGCCGCCGCGCGGGCCCGTCCGCTGCGCCCGCCCCGGCGCTCCACCCGTTCCACCGCCCACGACGCCGCATGACGACGACGATGCCGCTGCCTTTCCGATCCGCCTGCCACGCCGCGGGCCTGCTCCTCGTGCCGCTCGCGCTGGCCGGCTGCGCGCTGCCGCGCCCGACGCCCACGCCCGAGGTGGCCGTGCCTGCGGCCTGGAACGCGCCCCGTCCGGCCGAAGAACCCGCGGTCGATCCGTCGCTGCCGCATGGCGGCACGCAGGCCGGCCTCGCGCAGTGGTGGCGGCGGCTCGACGACCCGGTGCTGGCCGAACTGATCGATGCGGCCGAGCGCGCGAGCCCCACGGTGGCCCAGGCCGCCTCGCGCATCGCCCAGGCACGGGCCAGCCGCGTGTCGGCCGGCGCCGCGCTCGGCCCCACGGCCGATGCCACGGCCAACGCCAATCGCGGCTTCCAGACCTCGCTGTTCGCGGTCGCCACGATCGCGCAGGGCACGCTCCAGGCGTCATGGGAGCCCGACGTGTTCGGCGGCAACCGCGCGGCGCGCGACGCGGCCCAGGCGCGGCTCGAAGGCTCGCAGGCCGGCTGGCACGACGCCCGCGTCTCGGTCGCGGCCGAGACGGCCAACCAGCTCGCCGCCTGGCGCGCCTGCCGCGACCAGCTCGCGGTCAGCGAGACCGACGCCGCCTCGCGCCGCGAGAGCGCGCGCCTGTCGGGCCTGAGCACCCGGGCCGGTTTCACCGCGCCGGCCGACGATGCGCTGGCCCGCGCCAGCGCGGCCGACGCGGGCAACCGCCTGTCGCAGCAGCGCGCGCAGTGCGAGGTCGCGGTCAAAGGCCTGGCCGCGCTCACCGGGCTGGAGGAGGGCGCGCTGCGCGAGCGGCTCGCGCGGCCGGCCGGCCCGGTGCCCGACCAGCTGTTCGCCATCGACGCGCTGCCGGCCCGGGTGCTGGCCCAGCGGCCGGACGTGCAGTCGGCCGCGCGCGACGTGGTCGCCGCCAGCGCCGACGTGGCCAATGCCGAGGCGCAGCGCTATCCGCGGCTGACCATCGGCGGCAACATCGGCCGCATGTACGTCGATGAGCCGAGCCTCTCGGGCAGCATCAACACCTGGTCGTTCGGCCCGGTCCAGCTCCAGCTGCCGCTGTTCGACGGCGGCAAGCGCCGCGCCAACACCGAGGCGGCCCGCGCCAAGTACGACGAGGCCGTCGCCGTCTACCGCGGCAAGGTGCGCCAGGCGGTGCGCGAGGTGGAGGAGGCGCTGGTCAACCTGCAGTCCACCGCCGACCGCACCGGCGATGCCGAGGCCGCCGTGGCCGGCTACCGCGCCGCCTTCCAGGGCGCGCAGGCCCGCTTCGACGCCGGCCTGGCCAGCCGCATCGAGCTGGAGGACGCGCGCCGCACGCTGCTCAACGCCGACACCACGCAGGTCAACCTGCGCCGCGAGCGCATGGCCGCCTGGATCGCCTTGTACAAGGCCGCCGGCGGAGGCTGGAACGAATGAGAACAGCCCCCGGGGCGGGGCGGCCCTTGCGCGGCGTCTGCTGGCCTGGGCCGCGCTGATGCGACCGCTCCAATTTCTGTTTTTTGAACCTGGGATCCCTGCCATGCGCCGACCCGATGCCGCTTCCTTCCTGCGCGACCGCCGCGCCACCGTCACCGCCGCGGCGGCGGTACTGATCGTCTTGGCCGGCCTGGGCCTTGCCGCGCTGCGCGCCACGGCGGCCGACCCGGCGCCCGCCGCGGCGCGTCCGGCGCTCACCGTCACCACCGCGTTGCCGCAGCGCGGCGCGCTGCCGCTGACGCTGGTGGCCAACGGCAGCATCGCCGCCTGGCAGGAGGCCAGCATCGGCGCGCAGGTCGGCGGCCTGCGGCTGGCCGACGTGCGGGTGAACGTGGGCGACACGGTCAAGGCCGGCCAGGTGCTCGCCACCTTCGCGCCCGAGACGGTGCAAGCCAGCCTCGCGCAGGCCCGCGCCAGCCTGCTCGAAGCCGAGGCCAGCGCCGCCGACGCGCGCGCCAACAACGAGCGCGCCCGCACCCTGGCCAACTCGGGCGCGCTCAGCGCCTCGCAGATCGCGCAGTACGCCACCAGCGCGCAGACGGCCGACGCCCGCGTGGCCGCGGCGCGCGCGCAGGTCCAGGCGCAGCAGCTGCAGGTGGGCTTCACCGAGGTGCGCGCGCCCGACAGCGGCGTGATCTCGTCGCGCACGGCCACCGTCGGTGCCGTCGTGGGCGCGGGCACCGAGCTGTTCCGCATGGTGCGCAAGGGGAGGCTCGAATGGCGGGCCGAGGTCACTTCGGCCGAGCTGGGCCGCATCCGGCCCGGCGCCCGGGTGCAGGTCACCGCGGCCAGCGGCGCCATCCTCGACGGCGCGGTGCGCACCATCGGCCCCACGGTCGATTCGCAGACGCGCAATGCGCTGGTCTACGTGGACCTTCCCGCGCAGAGCCGCAACGGCCTGCCCGCCAAGGCCGGCATGTTCGCCAGCGGCGCCTTCGCGCTCGGCGAGAGCGAGGCGCTGACCGTGCCGCAGTCCGCAGTGGTGGTGCGCGAGGCCTTCAGCTACGTCTTCGTGCCGGCGCCGGCCGAAGGCCAGCAGCGCGTGGCGCAGCGCAAGGTGCAGACCGGCCGGCGCGTCGGCGACCGGGTGGAAATCACCGGCGGCCTCGCCGCGGACCAGCCGGTCGTCGTGACCGGCGCGGGCTTCCTCAACGACCGCGATATCGTGCGCGTCGCGCAGTCCCCGGTGAAGTAAGCGAGCGCGCCATGAACGTTTCCTCCTGGTCGATCAGGAACCCCATTCCCGCGGTGATGCTCTTCGTGCTGCTCACCTTCGCGGGCACGCTGGCCTTCCAGGCCATGAAGGTGCAGAACTTCCCCGACATGGACCTGCCGATGGTCAACGTCACCGCCCAGCTGCCCGGCGCCTCGCCGGGCCAGCTGGAGACCGACGTGGCCCGCAAGATCGAGAACTCGATCGCCACGGTGCAGGGCCTGAAGCACATCACCACCACCGTGCAGGACGGCGTGGTGACGATCCTGGCCGAGTTCCGGCTGGAGAAGCCGGTGCAGGAGGCGGTGGACGACGTGCGATCGGCCGTGAGCCGCGTGCGCGCCGACATGCCGGCCGACCTGCGCGACCCGATCATCACCAAGGTGGACCTCGCCGGCCAGCCGGTGCTGGCCTACACCATCTCGTCGAACCGGCTCGACGAGGAGGGCCTGTCGTGGTTCGTCGACGACACGGTGCAGCGCCGGCTGCTGGCCGTGCCCGGCGTGGGCGCGGTCAACCGCGTGGGCGGCGCGCTGCGCGAGGTGCGCGTGGCGCTCGACGCGCAGCGCATGCAGGCGCTCGGCGCGACCGCGGCCGACGTGTCGCGCCAGCTCAAGCAGGTGCAGAACGAGAGCGCCGGCGGCCGCGCCGACCTCGGCGACGCCGAGCAGCCGGTGCGCACGCTGGCCACGGTGCAGTCGGCCGAGGAGCTCGGCAACCTCCAGCTCGCCATCGGCGGGCGCCGCGTCCGCCTGGCCGACGTGGCCACGGTGACCGACACCGTCGCCGAGAAGCGCGCGGCCGCGCTGCTCGACGGCAAGCCGGTCGTGGGCTTCGAGGTCGCGCGCAGCCGCGGCGCCAGCGAGGTCGAGGTCGGCGCCGCGGTGCAGAAGGCGCTCGACGAGCTCAAGGCCCAGCATCCCGACATCGTGCTGACCGAGGCGTTCAACTTCGTGCAGCCGGTGGCCGAGGAGTACCAGGGCTCGCTGCACCTGCTGTATGAAGGCGCCATCCTGGCGGTCGTCGTCGTCTGGCTCTTCCTGCGCGACTGGCGCGCGACCTTCGTCTCGGCCGTGGCGCTGCCGCTGTCGGTCATCCCGGCCTTCGTCGGCATGTACCTGCTGGGCTTCTCGATCAACGTGATCACGCTGCTGGCGCTGTCGCTCGTGGTCGGCATCCTGGTGGACGACGCGATCGTGGAGGTCGAGAACATCGTGCGCCACCTGCGCATGGGCAAGACGCCGTACCAGGCCGCGATGGAGGCGGCCGACGAGATCGGCCTCGCGGTGGTCGCCACCACCTTCACGCTGATCGCGGTGTTCCTGCCCACGGCCTTCATGAGCGGCGTCGCCGGGCGCGTCTTCAAGCAGTTCGGCTGGACAGCCGCGCTCGCGGTGTTCGCCTCGCTGGTCGTCGCGCGGCTGCTCACGCCGATGATGGCGGCCTACCTCCTCAAGCCCGTCGTCGCGGCCGAGCGCGAGCCGCGCTGGATGCAGTGGTACATGGGCGCGGCGGCCTGGAGCCTGAAGCACCGGCTGGCCACGATGCTCCTGGCGCTGGCCTTCTTCGCCGGCTCGATCGCGCTGATCCCGCTGCTGCCCACCGGCTTCATCCCGCCGGACGACAACTCGCAGACCCAGGTCTACCTGGAGCTGGCCCCGGGCAGCACGCTGGCCGAGACCACGGCCAGCGCCGAGGAGGCCCGCCGGCGGCTCATGAAGGTGGCGCACGTCAAGAGCGTCTACACGACCGTGGGCGCCGGCAGCGCCGGCAACGACGCGTTCTCGGGCGGCGGCGCGTCCGAGCCGCGCAAGGCCACGCTGACGGTGCAGCTCGACGCGCGCGGCGCGCGCCCGCGCAAGCAGGGCATCGAGTCGCAGATCCGCGCCGCGCTGGAGACGCTGCCAGGCGTGCGGCTCAAAGTCGGCCTGGGCGGCAGCAACGACAAGTACGTCCTGGTGCTCAGCGGCGACGACCCGCAGGCGCTGCTGGCCGCCTCGCGCGACGTGGAGCGCGAGCTGCGCACCATCGCCGGCCTGGGCAACATCGGTTCCAGCGCGAGCCTGGTGCGCCCCGAGATCGCCGTGCGCCCCGACTTCGCCCGCGCCGCCGACCTGGGCGTGACGAGTGCCGCCATCGGCGAGACGCTGCGCGTGGCCACCGTGGGCGACTACGACGTGTCGCTGCCCAAGCTCAACCTCGCGCAGCGCCAGGTGCCGATCATCGTGCGGCTCGACGATGCGGCGCGCGAGAACCTGGACACGCTGCGCCGCCTGGCCGTGCCCGGCACGCGCGGGCCGGTGATGCTCGGCGACGTGGCCACGCTGGAGGTGGCCGGCGGGCCGGCGGTCATCAACTGCTACGACCGCGCGCGCAACGTCAACTTCGAGATCGAGCTGGCCGGCATGCAACTGGGCGACGTGGTCCGCGCGGTGCACGACCTGCCCGCGGTGAAGAATCTGCCGCCCGGCGTGCGCGTGACCGAGGTCGGCGACGCCGAGGTCATGGGCGAGCTGTTCGCGAGCTTCGGCCTCGCGATGCTGACCGGCGTGCTGTGCATCTACATCGTGCTGGTGCTGCTGTTCAAGCACTTCCTGCACCCGGTCACCATCCTCGCGGCGCTGCCGCTGTCGCTCGGCGGCGCCTTCGTCGGCCTGCTGATCGCGCACAAGAGCTTCTCGATGCCCTCGCTCATCGGGCTCATCATGCTCATGGGCATCGCGACCAAGAACTCGATCCTGCTCGTGGAATACGCGATCCTCGCGCGCCGCGGCCAGAGCCGTGCGGGCGAGGACGCCGGCCACCACGAGCGCGAGCCGATGAGCCGCTGGGACGCGCTGCTCGACGCCTGCCACAAGCGCGCGCGGCCGATCATCATGACCACCATCGCCATGGGCGCCGGCATGCTGCCGATCGCCATCGGCACCGGCGCGGCCGACCCGAGCTTCCGCTCGCCGATGGCCGTGGCGGTGATCGGCGGGCTCATCACCTCGACCGTGCTGAGCCTGCTGGTGATACCGGCCGTGTTCACCTATGTGGACGACGTCGCCCAGTGGCTGCTGCGGCGCGTGCGCAGGGGATAATGGCGGCCTTTGCTCCGAAAGGACCGCCGTGGCCCGTGTTCTGCAGCAACCGTACCTGACCGCCGCCGACCACCTGGCCTGGGAAGAAACCCAGACCGAGCGCCACGAGTACATCGATGGCGAGATCGTCCACGCCATGGCCGGCGGCGAGGGCCGGCATGCGACGGCGGCCCTCAATTTCGCCGTCGTCCTGCGCGAACACCTGTGCGGCAGCCCCTGCCGGACCTACCTCAGCGGCGTGCGGCTGCACCTGGCCGCGTCCAGCGCCTACTTCTCTCCCGACCTCATGGTCACACCTGCCATGCAGCCGACCATGCCAATCGGCTGGCAAAATCCGAGCCCTCGCTCATCGCCGGGGTCCTTTCGCCCAGCACGGCCCACGACGACACCGGGGCCAGGTTCGCGCACTACCGCCGCATCGGCAGCCTGCGCGAGTAGGTGCTGGTCGACTCGACCGCCGCGCGGCCGACGTCTACCGCAAGGGCGACGACGGCCTGTGGGTGCTGCATCCCTTCGACCGCGGCGACGCGGCGACGCGGCGGTGCTGACCAGCGTGGACCTCACGCTGCCGCTGGCATCGCTGTTCGCCGACCTGGAGGCAGAGGCACCGGCTTTGTGATATACACCGGGGGGAATGCTTCCATGGCGGGTGAATGACGCCCGCTACAGACGTATACCCCAATGAAATGATGTGATTTTTTCCGCGCGCAACCACGGCCGCCGTTTCCTTGCGGCGCCTGCGGCGATGCGCCTTGTGCGTTTTTCATGGCTGCCACGCCCGACTTCACCCTCGACATCGATTCCATCGCCGACCGGCTGCCTTCCGCCGTCTACCAGCGCGGGCTCGGCATCTTCCAGAACCAGCAGGTCGTCTCCTGCGCCACCACCCGCGCCGAAGGCACCTGGCTGGTCCAGGGCCAGGTCAGCGGCGGCGGCGCCGCCCGGCCCTACGACACCTCGGTCGCCATGGAGGTGGACGACAACGGCCGCGTGCGCGCCTTCCGCAGCACCTGCAGCTGCCCCGGCGGCACCGACTGCCGCCATGCCGTCGCGCTCGCCCTGCAGGCCGCCAGCGGCGCCGACCTGGCCGCCGCCGCGGTGGAGGAAGAACCGGAGGAGGAAGACGAGGCGCCGCAGGCCGCCGGCAACTCCTGGGTCGACATGTCCTGGCTCGGCTCGCGCGCCGCCCCGGACGCGGCCGCCGCACGGCAAGGCCAGGACCTGCTCGTCTTCCTGCTGCACCTGCCGCGCCCCCGCAAGCCCGGCGCCGGCGGCCTGCCGCCCAGGCCCACGCTGTCCTGGGGCCTGTCGCGCCCGCGCCGCACCGGCGCGACCGGCTGGACCCGGGTGAAGACCCCCGTGCACTACGGCGGCCCGCCGACGCGCGACGCCACGGCCGACGAGCAGGAATGCGTGCGCCTGATCGCCGCGCTCGGCAGCCGCGGCTACGGCAGGAACAGCGCCGAGGGCCCGATCGACGGCCCTTCGGGCCTGCTCGCGCTGCAGCTGGCCGCCCAGGGTGGCCGCCTGTTCGTGGCCGATGAGCAGCAAATCGCCGGCGAGGCGCTCTCCTGGGGCCCGGCGCGCAGCGTGCAGTGGCGCTGGAGCGAGACCACCCGCCCGTCCGATCCGGAGCCCACCTGGGCGCTGGAGCCGTTCCTGAATGAGGGCGAAGGCCGCATCCTGCCGGGCCAGCCCACCCTCTACGTCGATGCTGCCGCCGGCCTGTGCGGCGAGGCCACGGTCGCCGGCGTGGATGCGGAGCACTTCGGAGCGCTGTTCGGCGCCGCCGCCATCGCCCAGTCGGCGCTGGGGGCGCCGCAGACCGCCGAACTGGCGCGCCTGGCCGGCCTCGCGTTGCCGGCCGCGGTCCCGCCGGCCGAACGGGTCGAAGGCGTCGTGCCGGTGCCGCACCTGCACATCGCCCCGGTGCCGCTGGCCGAGCGGGCCCGGCTCGGGCCGCTGCGCGCCGCGCTCACCTTCGACTACGCCGGCCTGCGCCGCTGGTGGCCGCACCGTCAGGCCCGCGTGCTCGACACCCACGACGGCCGGCGCCTGCTGCTGCAGCGCGACCTGGCGGCCGAGGCGGACATCGCCGCCACGCTGGAGCGCTTCGGCCTCGTCGGCGACAAGGACGGCCGCTACCACCTGCCGCCGCCGGCCGGCAGCGCCGTGTCGCCCTGGCTCGACTGGGCCTCGCACGGCTACGAGCCGCTGCGCGCCGCGGGCTTCGGCGTCACCGCCGACCCAGCGCTGCAGGGCTTCATCCGCAGCGCCGCCGCGCTCGACGTGCGCCTGACCGGCTCCGACGGCCAGCCCCTGGCCGGG
This sequence comes from Xylophilus sp., assembly GCA_009914555.1. Taxonomy (GTDB): domain Bacteria; phylum Pseudomonadota; class Gammaproteobacteria; order Burkholderiales; family Burkholderiaceae_C; genus WNDY01. The sequence goes on along the minus strand of WNDY01000010.1, from coordinate 8,182 downwards.
GACGGCGAGCTCGGCGACAGCCGCTGGTTCGGCCTGTCGCTGGGCATCGAGATCGACGGCGTGCGCGAGAACATCCTGCCCTGGCTGCCCGAGCTGCTGGCGCAGCTGCAGGCCACCGCCGAGGGCGCGGCGCTGCCGCAGTGGATCTGGCGCCAGCGCGGCGACGGCGGCTTCGTGCGCATCCCGTCGGCGCCGCTGGCGCCCTGGCTGGCCGCGCTGCTCGACCTCGTGGGCGAGCGCGGCGGCGACTTCGACGGCGACCGGCTCCACCTCTCGCGCATGGAGGCCCTGCGCCTGGGCGCAGCCCTGGGCGCCGACGTGCCCTGGGCCGGCGCGGCAGGTCTGCGCGCGCTGCTGGCCAGCCTGGGCGGACAGGAGCAGCTGCCCGTGGTGCCGCTGCCCGCCGGCCTGAAGGCCGAACTGCGGCCCTACCAGCACCGGGGCTTCGACTGGCTGCAGTTTTTGCGGGTGCATGGCCTGGCCGGCATCCTGGCCGACGACATGGGCCTGGGCAAGACGCTGCAGACCCTGGCCCACATCCTGGCCGAGAAGGAATCGGGCCGCGCCGACCGGCCCTCGCTCGTGGTCGCGCCGGTCAGCCTGCTGGGCAACTGGCAGCGCGAGGCCGCGCGCTTCGCGCCGGGGCTCAGGACCCATGTCTGGCACGGCACCGGCCGCCATGAAGAGGCCGAGCGCATCGCGCGCAGCGACCTGGTCATCGTGCCGTACTCGCTGCTCCAGCGCGACCGTGCGCTCTGGCTCGGCCAGCCCTGGCACCTGGTCGTGCTCGACGAGGCCCAGCACATCAAGAACGCCACGAGCAACGCGGCGCAGGTCGCTTCGGAACTGGACGCACGCCACCGCCTCTGCCTGTCGGGCACGCCGCTGGAGAACCACCTGGGCGAGCTGTGGAGCCTGTTCCACTTCCTGATGCCCGGCTTCCTCGGCAGCCAGGGGCGGTTCAAGAGCCTGTTCCGCAATCCGATCGAGAAGTTCGGCGACCCGGACCGCCTGGGCCAGCTGCGCCGCCGCGTCACGCCCTTCCTGCTGCGCCGCACCAAGGCGGCTGTGGCGTCGGAGCTGCCGGCCAAGGTCGAGAACGTGACCAGCGTGGCGCTCAGCGGCGCGCAGGCCGACCTCTACGAGACCATCCGCCTGGCCACCGAGAAGTCGGTGCGCGAGGCCCTGCGCGAGAAGGGCCTGGCCCGCTCGCAGATCCTGGTGCTCGACGCGCTGCTCAAGCTGCGCCAGGTCTGCTGCGACCCGCGGCTGGTCGCCTCGGTGCCCGCGGCCCAGCGCGTGAAGGAATCGGCCAAGCTCGAACTGCTCATGGAAGTGCTGCCCGCCATGCTGGCCGAAGGCCGGCGCGTGCTGCTGTTCTCACAGTTCACCAGCATGCTGGCGCTGGTCGAGGAAGAGCTGAAGGCCCGCAACCTGCGCTGGGCCAAGCTCACCGGCCAGACGGGCAACCGCGACGCGGTGATCGACCGCTTCACCAACGGCGAGGTGCCGCTCTTCCTCATCAGCCTCAAGGCCGGCGGCACGGGGCTCAACCTGCCGCAGGCCGACACGGTGATCCACTACGACCCGTGGTGGAACCCGGCCGCCGAGGACCAGGCCACCGGCCGCGCCCACCGCATCGGGCAGAAGAACAAGGTCTTCGTCTACAAGCTCGTCGCCCAGGGCACGATCGAGGAACGCATCCTCGCGCTCCAGGCGCGCAAGGCCGAGCTGGCCGACACGCTCTACCGCGGCGCGGCCGCGCGGCGCGAGGCGCTGTTCACCGAAGAGGACGTGGCGGAACTGCTGCGGCCGCTGGAATAGCCTGCGATGCGCCTGCGCCGCCTCGTGGTCCTCCATGTATACCCCAAGGGTAATACAGTGGTGGTGCTTGATGCTGAAGCGCAGTCGGCCTATACCCCGGAAACCTGCGGATGACCGATTCACATCCCTTCCTGCTCGACCCGCAGACCCTGGCGGCCCATGTGAGCGCCGCCACCTACGAGCGCGGCCTGGCCGTCTACCGGGCGCAGCAGGTGCTCGACTACGGCATCGCGCCGGCCAGCCGCGGCGAATGGCATCTCGACGGCACGGTGCGGGGTTCGGCGCGCCAGCCCTACGAGGCCACGGTGGTGCTGGAAATCGACGGCGACGGCCGGGTGCTCGGCTTCCAGAGCGCCTGCACCTGCCCCGTCGGCCGCAACTGCAAGCATGCCGTGGCGATCGCCCTCAAGGCCGCCTACAAGTCGCGCCGCGCGCCGGCGGGGCCGGCCACGCTGGTTCCCGCCCCCGTGGAACCGCGCCAGCAGCAGCACGCGCGCGTGGCCCAGTGGCTGGACCTGTTCGCGCTCGAAGCGCCCGTCGCCGCGCCGCCCGCGCCGCCGGCCGACCAGTTGATCTTCCTGCTGCACCTGCCGCGCCCGCAGCAGCAGGGCGTGCAGCCCACGCTGTCCTGGGGCCTGTCGCGCCCGCGGCGCAGCGGCGGCGGCTGGACGCGCGTGAAGACGCCCTATGCCTACTACGGCGGCCCGCCCACGCGCGACGCCGGCGCCGACGACCTCGAATGCGTGCGCCTCATCGCCGCGCTGGGCGCGGGCGGCTACGGCGGCAGCGCGACCGAAGGCGCGCTCGACGGCCGCACCGGCCTGCTCGCGCTGCGGCTGGCCGCCGGCAGCGGCCGGCTCTTCCTGGCCGACGAACAGCGCCAGCCGGGCGGCGCGCCGCTCGCCTGGGGGCCGGAGCGCGCGCTGGCCTGGCGCTGGAACGAGATCACCCGCCCCGCCGACCCCGAGCCGGCCTGGAAGCTGCACGCCCATCTGCCCGGGGCGCCCGGCCGGCTGCTGCCCGGCAGCCCCGCGCTCTATGTCGATCCCGCCGCCGGCCTCTGCGGCGAGGCCGTCGCCCCCGGCGTGCCCGCGCAGCACCTGGGCCTGCTGCTGGCGGCGCCGCCGATCCCGCAGTCGGCCTTCGAGACCCAGCAGGCCGCGCTGCTCGCGCGCCTGGCGGGCCTGCCGCTGCCGCCCACGGTGCAGCCGGCCGAGCCGCTCGACGGCATCGCGCCCGTGGCGCATCTGCACATCGCGCCGGTGCCCGTGGACGAGCGCGCGCGCCTCGGGCCGCTGCGCGCCGCGCTCACGTTCGACTACGCCGGCCTGCGCCGCTGGTGGCCGCACCACCAGGGCCGCGTGCTCGAAGCGCACAGCGGCCGCCGCGTGCTGCTGCACCGCCAGCTTGCCGCCGAACTGGACGCCGAAGGCGCGTTGCAGCGGCTCGGCCTCGTCGCCGACGGACTCGGCCGCCACCACCTGCCGCCCGGCCCGCTGCCGGTGGCTTCGCCCTGGCTCGACTGGGCCGCGCACGGCTTCGCGCCGCTGCGCGACGCCGGCTTCGTGGTGACCGAGGACGCGGACCTCGCCGGCTTCATCCAGCAGGCCGGCGCGCTCGACGTGCACCTCACCGATGCCGAGGGCCGGCCCCTGGCCGAAGACGACAGCGGCGAGGGTGACCCCTGGCTCGGCCTGTCGCTGGGCATCGAGATCGACGGCGTGCGCCAGAACGTCGTGCCCTGGCTGCCCGACCTGCTCGCGCAGTTGCGCGCCACGCCCGAGGGCGCCGCGCTGCCCGCCTGGGTCTGGCGCCAGCGCGAGGACGGCGGCTTCGTGCGCATCCCCTCGGCGCCGCTCGCGCCCTGGCTGCAAGCCCTGCTCGACCTCGTGGACGACAGCCGCGCGCTCGACGGCGAGACGCTGCGCCTGTCGCGGCTGGAGGCGCTGCGCGTGGGCGCCGCCGTGGGCGAGGGCGTGCCCTGGGCCGGCGCGGCCGGCCTGCGCGCGCTGCTGGCCCGCCTGGGCGGCAGCGCGCAACTGCCCGCGGCGCCCGTGCCCCAGGGCCTGCGCGCCGAACTGCGGCCCTACCAGCGCCACGGCCTCGACTGGCTGCAGTTCCTGCGCGCCCACGGCCTCGCGGGCATCCTGGCCGACGACATGGGCCTGGGCAAGACCTTGCAGACGCTGGCCCACGTCCTCGCCGAAAAAGAAGCGGGCCGGCTCGACCGCCCCGCGCTGGTGATCGCGCCGGTGAGCCTGCTCGGCAACTGGCAGCGCGAGGCCGCGCGCTTCGCGCCCGCGCTCGCCACCTGCGTCTGGCACGGTGCCGGCCGCCACGGCGCCCAGGCGCGCATCGCGGCCAGCGACCTCGTCATCGCGCCCTATTCGCTGCTGCAACGCGACCGTGCGCTGTGGCTGGCACAGTCCTGGCACCTCGTCGTGCTCGACGAAGCCCAGCACGTCAAGAACGCCGGCACCCAGGCCGCCCAGGTCGTCGCCGGACTCGACGCGCGGCACCGGCTCTGCCTGTCGGGCACGCCGCTGGAAAACCATCTCGGCGAACTCTGGAGCCTGTTCCACTTCCTCATGCCGGGCTTCCTCGGCAGCGCGGCGCGGTTCAAGGAGCGGTTCCGCACGCCCATCGAGAAGCACGGCGACCCCGAGCGGCTGCACCAGCTGCGCCGCCGCATCACGCCCTTCCTGCTGCGCCGCCGCAAGGCCGAGGTGGCCGGCGAACTGCCCGAGAAGCTGGAGCACGTGACCACCGTCGCGCTCGGCGGCGCGCAGGCCGACCTGTACGAGACCATCCGCCTCGCCACCGAGAAGACCGTTCGCCAGGCGCTGGCCGACAAGGGGCTGGCGCGCTCGCAGATCGAATTCCTCGACGCGCTGCTCAAGCTGCGCCAGGTCTGCTGCGACCCGCGCCTGCTCGGCGAGCGCGTGCCGGCGGCGCAGAAGGTCAGGCAGTCGGCCAAGCTCGACCTGCTGATGGAACTGCTGCCCGAGATGCTGGCCGAAGGCCGGCGCGTGCTGCTGTTCTCGCAGTTCACCAGCATGCTCGCGCTGATCGAGGCCGAACTGACGGCGCGCGGCCTGCGCTGGACCAAGCTCACCGGCCAGACCCAGAAGCGCGACGCCGCCATCGAGCGCTTCACCGGCGGCGAGGTGCCGCTGTTCCTCATCAGCCTGAAGGCCGGCGGCACCGGCCTGAACCTGCCGCAGGCCGACACGGTGATCCACTACGACCCGTGGTGGAACCCGGCCGTGGAGGAGCAGGCCACCGCGCGCGCCCACCGCATCGGGCAGCGGAACCGTGTCTTCGTCTACAAGCTCGTCGCCCAGGGCACGATCGAGGAACGCATCCTTGCGCTCCAGGCGCGCAAGGCAGGGCTGGCCGACAGCCTCTACCAGGGCGCCGTCGCGCGGCGCGAGGCGCTGTTCACCGAGGACGACGTGGCCGAACTGCTGCGGCCGCTGGAATGACCGCCGCGCCTGTGGCCGCCCGCCCCCGCATCGGCCTCGCGCTGGGCAGCGGCTCGGCGCGCGGCCTCGCGCACGTCGGCGTGCTGCGCGCCGTACAGGGCGCCGGCGTCGGCGCGAGTGGAGGGCGAAAAGGACGGCACCGCGGATCCGATGTGCCGAACATCGGGCGCGGCGATGCGGTCCTGGAACGTGTTCTGAGCCGGCGAAAGGCCGGCCGTTGCGGCGATGGCGATCTGGTAGCCTTGGTCAACCCGATTGCGCGGAGGCGGACGTGTTCAAAGTGATCGCTGAATCAGAGCTGGACGGAATCTGGCCGAGTCATTTCCACGAAGCTCTCTTGGTGACCAGAAGCCGCTTCGACCAGGGCGTGCCGGTGTGGGGCGCCCCGGCGCCGGGCCATGTGGAAGGCGCCTGTCTTCTGATCGTCGTCGAAGACCCGAACGACGAGGCGACGATCGCGCGGGTGAAGCGAGCCCTTCTCGCACGGCACCGGGCGACGCCGCTGATAGAGCGCCGGGACTGATCGCGGGGCCGCGCGCGCTCAGGCCGTCAGCGCCTGCAGCCGCTGCAGCGCCGCCAGCGTCTGCACGCAGGCGTTCGCCACCTCCGTGCCCTTGACCACGAAGTGCGCGTTGAAGTACTTGCTGTGCTCCGCGTGCTCGTGGAAGTGGTGCGGCGTGAGCACGGCCGAGAACACGGGCACGTCGGTGTCGAGCTGCACGCGCATGAGGCCGTCGATGACCGCATGGGCGACGAACTCGTGGCGGTAGATGCCGCCGTCCACCACGAGCGCGCAGGCGACGATGGCGGCATAGCGGCCCGTCCTGGCCAGGCGCTGGGCGTGCAGCGGGATCTCGTAGGCGCCGGGTACGTCGAACACGTCGACGCTGTCCAGCGCAACGCCCTGGCGCGCGATCTCGGCCAGGAAGGCGTTGCGCGCCTGGTGGACGATGTCGCCATGCCACTGCGCCTCGACGAAGGCGATGCGGCGGCCGTTGCCGACAGCTGCGATGGCGGAGGAGGGAAGGTCGTTGATCTGACTCATGGTGGTTTCCAATCGGTGGATGACCTGAATCAGGGCGCACGAAAGCGTCGGTGCGGCCACCGCGCGGCGGAGCGCGCACAGGCCGGGAGCCAGCGGATTTCGCGCTCTCTTTCATCCGGACTGTGACCGTCGGCCCCGGGATCGCACCGGGTCTGCTGACCCCCGCGCCGTGCGGCGCGGGGCGCTCGCGGGCTCGTGCGGCTTCTTCCGCGGAAGAAAGGCCGCCATCACCGCCGGTGGGGAATCGCACCCCGCCCTGAGAACGCTGCGGCGGGCCGTGGAGCCCGCCGCGCCGTAGATTCTAGGGGCTAACCCGCAACTCTGCAGGCGCGCCGCCGCATTCCATAATCGGGGCCACCCGCTGCCAGCCGTATCGAGGGGTATAGGTCGTAGGCGGGCCTCTTGCAATCGCAACGAAGGGATCCCCATGGCAGTACACCGTCACTTCCCGCCCACGGCCCCGGCCGACGAGCGTTTGGCCGCCTGGCAGCCGGGCGGCCGCCGGGCGCTGTCGCTCGACGACTTCGACCCGGCGGCCCGGCCGTATTCCACCGGCGCCAAGCTCAGCGACCGGGCCGCGGTGGACAAGCTGGCCGAGGAAATCGACGCGCTGCAGAACCTGTTCCACGCCGACCGGCGCTACAAGCTGCTGGTCGTGCTGCAGGGGCTGGACACCTCGGGCAAGGACGGCACCATCCGCGGCGTCTTCGGCCGCACCAGCCCGCTGGGCGTGCGCGCCGTGGGCTGGCGCGCGCCGAGCGAGGAGGAGCGCGCCCACGACTTCCTCTGGCGCATCCACAAGCAGGTGCCGGGCGCGGGCGAGGTCGTCGTCTTCAACCGCAGCCACTACGAGGACGTGCTGGTGCCGGTGGTGGCCGGATCGATCGACGACGCCACCCGCCAGCGCCGCCTGGCACAGATCAACGACTTCGAGCGCATGCTGGCCGAGAACGGCACGGTGATCCGCAAGTTCATGCTGCACATCGGCTTCGAGGAGCAGCGCCAGCGCCTGCAGGCGCGGCTGGACGACCCGGCCAAGAACTGGAAGTTCAGCCCTGAGGACCTCACCGTGCGCCACCAGTGGACGGAATACCGCCACGCCTACGAGGCGCTGCTGGCCGCGACCCACACGTCCTGGGCGCCGTGGACCATCGTGCCGGCCGATTCGAAGACCCACCGCAACCTGATGATCGCCACCCTGGTGCGCGACACGCTGGCCGCACTCAATCTGCGCCCGCCGCCACCGGACCCGGCGCTCAAAGGTGTGCGGGTGGAGGCGTGAGGAGTATGCCTTTCAGCATGGCGTCAATCGCCGGCCAGTAAGGTGTATACTGGGGAGTATACCAGTCAACCACCCAGGCCGACGAACATCGCCTGCACGTCGTCGTGCGCGTCGATCGCTGCCAGGAAGCTCTCCACCTCCGCCAGTGCCTCGGCGCTGAGCGACGCCGGGTCGACCGGGTTCTTCGCCTGGTAGCCGAGCTTGGCCGACAGCACGGTGAAGCCCTGGGCCGGCAGCGCGCGGCTCACGAGGTCGAGGTCGGTCGGGTCGGTCAGGAAGAAGGTGGTGCCGTCTTCCGACGGTGGCTCGAAGTCCTGCGCACCGGCTTCGATCGCGGCCACTTCGGGGTCGGCATCGGGCTGGGACGGTTCGGCCTCGATCAGGCCCAGGTGGTCGAAGTCCCAGGCCACCATCCCCCCTTCCCACCCGGTTTCATCGAATCCCATTTCCTCAGGGAAATCAAGGGGTTACGCAAGAAACCTGTCCCACAGCGTCGCATTCGGTTCCGCCGAATCCCGGGGTTTTTGTTCCCTGGCGTGTTCCCTT
>WNDY01000001.1 GCA_009914555.1 Xylophilus sp. | reverse complement strand
GGCTGGCCTGGGGCGGCTGGCGGGCCGAGGCGAGTGTGGCATGGCGCACGTCGGGCGGCGCGCCGCGCTCGGACAGCCGCCGTGTCTCGCCGGTGGCGTGGGTGAGCGCGGTCTACGGGTTCTGAGCGCCCCGGGTAGGTCGCCGGCGGCTCGGCCGGGGGCGGCAGCCACCGATGGGCGGCGGCTGCCGCGCGCGATCCGCCCGATCCGCGCCGCGGTCTGCTCAGTGCGAATGCCCGCCGGAATGGCCAGCAGGGTCGTGCGCGCCCTGGCCGGCCGGCTGCGGTGCGGCGGCATTCAGCGGGCGCACGGCGGCCTGCACCTCCTGCGTCGTGCGCTTGCCGTCGCGGTCTTCGAACTCCAGCGTGATCGGCACCGTGTCGCCGGCCGAAAGGGGCTGGCGCAGGTCGAAGAACATCAGGTGGAAGCTGCCGGGCGCCAGCGCCACCGTCTTGCCTGCGGGCAGGTCGAGCGCCGGCACGGCGCGCATCTTCATCACGCCGCCCTCGTGCGACATCTCGTGGATCTCCACCGTCGTCGCAACCGGCGAGCGCGCGCCGACGAGGCGGCTGTCCACGCTCGATTGCAGCTGCAGGAAGCCGCCCGTGGCCTTCTGCTGCGGCACGCTGGCGCGCAGCCAGGCATCGCTGACGCGCACCTGGGCCTGGGCGCCGGCGGCGGCCACGGCCAGCACGGCGGCGGCCGTGGCGCGGAACAGGAAGGAACGGGACGCGGGTGGAAACGGCATGGCGGGACTCTCTGGCAGGCGGCAGTGACAGGGGCGCCCATTATCGCCAGCCGGCCCGCAGTCTGCATGTCAGGGAGTATGCATCGCCAGCGCTTATGAAAAGCGCACTCTACCCGTCATGGGCGGGGAGTATGCGCCGTTTTCCGGCCCCACAGGCAGCCGTAGGCGGCCAGCGTATAGAAGAGAAAGAACATCGTGCCGCTGTTGTGGCCGATAAAGCCCTGGGTCAGGCCGAAGCCGATGTAGGCCAGCGGCACCGACAGGGCCGCGAGCCGCAGGCCGAGCAGGTCGGCATCCGGGCCGTCGGCCTCCAGCGCGGCGCGGCGCGGCCAGAACAGCGCGATCGGCACGGCATAGAGGAACAGCAGCGCTGCCAGCCCGACCAGCCCGCGCTTGGCGAACAGGTCGAGGAACTCGTTGTGCGCGTGGTTGAACTGCAGGATGAACGGGCTGTATTCGCCGGCGGCCACCAGGCGCTGCTTCTCCTCGGTGTAGCCGCGCTGCGTCCAGCCGACCACCGGCCGCTCGGTGCCGAGGCGCCAGGCCAGGCGCCAGTGTTCCAGCCGCTGGCCGACCGACGTGTCGGCCTCGTGGCGGTCCTGGTAGAGCTCGGCCTCGGTGCGCACCAGGTCGACCCGGTCGCGCAGGCCGAGCTGCGGCGTGCTCCAGGCCGCCAGCACGCAGGCGGCCGCCACGAGCGCCACCAGCGCCACCCGCCGGCCGTTGACCCGCGGCCAAGCCGCGATCAGCAGCAGCGGCAGGACGAAAGCCAACCCCAGCCAGCCGCCGCGCGACCACGACAGCAGCGAGGCGGCCACGCCGAACGCCAGCCCCAGGCCCAGCAGCGCCCGCCAGCCGGCCGTGCGCTGCCAGGGCGCCGGCAGCGCCAGCCCGATGGCGCATATGCCGGCCATCAGCAGCGCGAGGTTGCCGAACTGGATGGCATTGGTGAAGCCTTCGGCCCGCGATGCCGCGAGCGACGGCGCCCGCACCAACTGCACGATCGCCGTCACGCCCGCGCCGATGGCGCCCGCCGCGGTGCCGCCCCACAACCAGCGCACACCCGGGCGGTACTGTGCGACGAAGAACAGGCAGATCAGCGCCAGCAGGTACTTGGCCGGCTTGTCGGCGCCGCGCAGGCCGGCATGGCTCAGCAGCGAATCGACCTGCCAGCTGATGCCCATCACGACGAACGAGGCGATCACCCAGCGCCAGGCCGGGTGCGGCAGCAGCGGCCGGCGCCACTGCGGCAGCGACAGCAGCACGCCGGCGAACAGCAGCGCAGCACCGGTCGAATAGCCGCTCGGCGCCACCAGCGCCATCGCCGGCGTGGCGGCGCAGGCGATGCCGGCGAACAGCGTGAAGAAGACGTCGCGCGCGGCGCGCGGGTCGGAAGGGAAATACCGGCGGATGCGGTCCATGCGGAACAAGGGGATCAGCGGCGCACGGCCGCGTCGAGGCTTGCGCGGTCGTAGTGCAGCGCCGCGTAGCGGAAGAAGCATTCGAGCGCGATGAAGAAGCAGAACAGGAAGCCCGGCCCGCCGCCGAGGAAACCCAGGCGCAGGATGTAGAGCCGGATGAAGATCGCCGTGCCCGATGCGATGCCGCGCCAGATGCCGCCGCGCTTGCCCGCCTCGGCCCGCTTGGCCGCGCCGAGCATCGAATACTGCGCGAGCTTGTAGAGGCTGTCGCGCACCGATTCGCGCGAGAAGTGGCGCAGCCGCCCGGCCAGCGCGCGGCGGGGCAAGGGATCGCCCGGCAGTTCGGCCCGCTCGTGCACCACGCCGGTGAAGCCGGCGAGCCGCGCGCGCGGGAACATGCGCTCGATCGGCGCCTGGCCGAGGAACCAGCGCAGCTCGCGGCCGTAGGCCACGACGCTCCAGCGGATGGTCCACACGGCCTGCGCGCCCGAGGCGACCGCGGCCTGCACCGAGTGGCGCAGCGCGTCGGTCACCTGCTCGTCGGCATCGACGAAGAAGACGTAGTCGCCGGTGGCATGGCGCAGCAGCCGGTTGCGCTGCTCGGCGAAGCCCTGCCAGTCGGCATGGGTGTGCACCTGGGCGCCGAGCCCTTCGGCGATCGCCACCGTGCGGTCGGTGCTGCCGCTGTCGACCACGATGATCTCGTCGGCGAAGGCGGCGCTCTTCAGGCAGGCCTCGATGTGGCGCTCCTCGTTGAGCGTGAGCACGCCGATGGTCAGGCGTGGACGGGCGATGTCGTTCATGGGGCGGTGATTTCGCGGCTGTCGCGCAGCGCCAGCAGGCCCTGCAGCCGGCCCCAGGCGCGGGCCAGCAGGCGCGGCGACAGCGCCAGCACGCGCGCGGCGACCAGCAGGCGGGCGCGCGCGATGCTGCGGGCCAGCAGCTTCACGCCGGCGGCGGCGCCCTGGTGCTTGGCCGCGAAGCGGATCTTGGACTGCGCATGGTGCCAGCCGCGCCAGTATTCGGAGCGCCAGGGCCGCGGTCCCCTGACCGAGCCGCGCGCAAGGTGGGCGATGCGCACCTGCGGCAGCACGACGATCGGCGCCCGGGCGTCGAAGGCGCGCAGGCACAGGTCCTCGTCCTCGTAGTAGAGGAAGAAACGCGGGTCGAAGAAGCCGCCGATGGAAGCGCGAAGGCGCTCCACGTGGATCAGCAGCACCGCCGCGCAGGCATAGCCCACGCACAGCGGCCCTTCGGCGCCGCCGGTGCGCGGCGCGCCCCAGTGGCGCGGCATGCTGTAGTTGACCTCGTCGCCGCCGGCGCCGTCGGTCAGCTGCGGCACCCACATGGCCGACTGCACGTCGCCGTCGGCCCAGCGCACCAGTTCGGCGATCTGGTCGGCCGCGACCACGCAGTCCGGGTTGAGCAGCAACACATAGGGCGTGGTCGCCGCCGCGATGCCGGCGTTGTTGGCCGCGCCGTAGCCCTGGTTGGAGGGCAGCGCAAACACCTTCGCCTGCGGCAGCTGCCGGGCGACGGCCGCGCGGCTGTCGTCGGCGCTGGCGTTGTCCACCACGGTGACGTGCGGACAATCCGCGAGCCCCGCGGCCAATGCCGGCACGCAGTGGGCGCTGTTGTAGGTGACCGTGATGACGGTGACGCGGCCGAGCGCGGCGGCGTCGGCGGGAGAGAGAAGGCTCAAGATGCGCGTCGCCGCGACGGTGACGACAAGGTCAGTGGCCGTGGGCCACGACCTCGCCGGCCTTGAGCTTGTAGAGCGTGCCGCAGTACGGGCACCGGGCCTCGCCGGTGCGGGCCACGTCGAGGAACACGCGCGGGTGCGTGTTCCACAGCTTCATGCCGGCCCGGGGGTTGGGGCAGAACACGCCGCCCTGGGCGTTGAGGTCGCGGGCCAGCAGTTCGACCGTTGCAGTGGTGGGCATGGCGGTCAGACCTTGGCGAGCCAGTGGGCATAGGCCGGGTTGCGGCCGTTGACGATGTCGAAGAAGGCGGCCTGCACGCGCTCGGTGACGGGGCCGCGCGAGCCGATGCCGATCTCGATGCGGTCGAGCTCGCGGATCGGCGTGACCTCGGCCGCGGTGCCGGTGAAGAAGGCTTCGTCGGCGATGTAGACCTCGTCGCGGGTGATGCGCTTCTGCACGATCTCCAGGCCCAGGTCCTTGGCCACCGAGAAGATGGTGTTGCGGGTGATGCCGTTCAACGCGCCGGCCGACAGGTCGGGCGTGTAGATCACGCCGTTCTTCACGATGAAGATGTTCTCGCCCGCGCCTTCGCTGACGAAGCCGGAGGCGTCGAGCAGCAGGGCCTCGTCGTAGCCGTCGTCGGTGGCTTCGAGGTTGGCCAGGATGGAGTTGCTGTAGTTGCTGACCGCCTTGGCCTGCGTCATCGTGATGTTGACGTGGTGGCGGGTGAAGCTGCTGGTCTTCACGCGGATGCCGCGCGCCAGGCCCTCCTCGCCGAGGTAGGCGCCCCAGTGCCAGGCGGCGATGGCCACGTGGATCCTGTTGCCGCGCGGGTTCACGCCGAGCTTCTCGGAGCCGATCCACACGAGCGGGCGGATGTAGGCGCTCTTCAGGCCGTTGGCGCGCAGCACCTCCTTGTGCGCCTCGTTGACCTGCTGCTTGGTGAACGGAACCTGGATGCGCAGGATCTTGGCGCTGTTGAAGAGCCGCTCGGTGTGCTCTTCCAGGCGGAAGACGGCCGTGCCGGACGGCGTCTCGTAGGCGCGCACGCCCTCGAACACGCCCGCGCCGTAGTGCAGCGTGTGGGTCAGCACGTGGACCTTGGCGTCGCGCCAGTCGACGAGCTGCCCGTCGAACCAGATCTTGCCGTCGCGGTCGTCGAGCGGGGGGAGTGCGGGGCTCATGCAGCGTGTCCTTGTGGGGTCGGAAAAAGGAGAAAGCCCGCGATTTTACGGCGCGTCGGCCGCCGGGGCCGCCGCGGCCTCCTCCACCTGAGCGGGACGCTCCAGCTTCCAGCGCTGCAGCCGGCCGTGGATGAATTCGGCGGTCACGTGCGAATCGCTGCCGTCGGTCCAGCGGTAGACCTCGGGCTCCTCGCCCTCGGCCGACCGGCGCAGGCCCAGCGCCTTGGTCAGGGTGATGACGTGCAGCAGGTTCACGCCGGGCTTGAGCCTGGCGTTGAGCATGACCGCACTGTCCACGTAGCCCACCGGCCGGTCGGCCGCGCGGCCCATGACCTTGACGACACGGGTGTAGTGCAGCAGCGCCCACATCAGCAGGCCGCCCGAGACGGCCAGCACGCCCTGCCAGCCCATGGAGCGCCAGGCCACGCCGACCAGCAGCACGATGCCCAGCGGAATCAACAGTTTGCGAAAGTCCATGGGCCGGCATTCTCGCAGCGGCCGCCGCCGGGGCCGCTGCGGAGACTGCGTAGCACGGTTAAATATCGGGGGTATTGGTCTACAGCGCTTTCCACATGACCGCTATGAAGCAGTATCCCCCTGGGTATATCCTTACCAGCTGTAGCGCGCCGTCAGCAGCACGTTGCGCTCGTCGCCGTAGAAGCAGGCGTAGCTGCACGATGACAGATAGGTCCTGTCGGCCACGTTCTTGATGTTGAGGGCGAAGCGCCAGTGGTCGAACTGGTAGCGCACGGCCGCGTCGACCACGGTGTAGCTCGGCGTGGCGAGCGCGGCGGTGACCTGCATCGGCCCCACGTTGCGCACGCCGGCGCCGACGCTCAGGCCCGGCAGGCCGCTCACGCGGTAGTCGGCCCAGAGCGACGCCTGGTGGCGCGGCACGTTGGTCGGCCGGGTGCCGGCGGTGCCGCTGTTGCTGCGCGTGACCCTGGCGTCGGTGGTGCTGGCGGCGGCCACGATCTCCCACCGCGCGGCGATGCGGGCCTTGCCCTCGACCTCGAAGCCGCGCGAGCGTACCTCGCCGGTCTGCACCGAATAGCCCGCATGGGCCGGGTCGGTCGTGGTGACGTTCTGCTGGGTCAGCTCGTAGGCCGCGACGGTGACGGAGGTGCGGCCGCCGGCGGGCTCGACCTTCACGCCCACTTCGTGCTGCACGCCGCGCGTGGGCACGAAGGGGTTGAGGTTGTAGTCGGTGCCCGAGGTCGGCTGGAACGACTTGCTGAAGCTGTAGTACGGCGCCAGGCCGTTGTCGGCGAGGTAGAGCACGCCCGCACGCGGCGTGAAGGCGTGCGCGGTCTGGTTGGTCGCGCTGACGGCGCCGGTGGCCCGCAGCGTGGTGCGGCTGGTGTCGCGCGACTCGTCGTATCGCCCGCCGACCAGCGCAATCCAGTGCGGGCCGAACTTGATCTGGTCTTGCAGATAGAGGCCGGTCTGCCGGTTGTTCTGCGTCGCATAGGCCTGGGGCTGCACGGTGACCGTGCCGCCATAGACCGGGGCGAACAGGTCCAGCGACGGTGCGGTGCCGACGGCCTGCGCGCGCGAGAAATCGTGCCTGCCCCAGTCCAGGCCGAGCAGCACGGTGTGCTGCACGTCGCCGTGGCGCAGCCGGCCGAGGAGCTGGTTGTCCAGGCTCAGGCCGCGGTCGGTGTCGGCGCGGGTCATGGCCGTGCGCGTGAGCAGCCGCTGCTCCGGCTGCACCACGCTGCCGACGGCCGACCAGGCGTTGCCGGCGGTGTAGTCGAAGCCCAGCAGATTCTGGCGGAAGGTCCAGTCGTCGTTGAGGCGGTGCTCGAACAGGTAGCCCAGCGTCTTGCCTTCGGTGTCGAAGAAGTCGAAGCCCGGCTCGCCGACGAACAGCGTGCGCGCGATGCGGCCGTTCACGTTGGGCAGCAGCGTGCCTTCGGCCGGCTTGCCGTAGTCGTAGACGCTGTGGCCCTTGCTGTAGGTGCCCAGCAGCGTGAGCGTGGTGCCGGGCGCGATGCGCCAGTCGAGCGCGCCGTCGAGCAGCGTGCGGTCATCGGGAATGGCGCGGATCATCGTGTTGCTGTCGCGCTTGAGCGCGGTCAGCCGGTAGGCGAAGCGGCCGTCCTCGGCCAGCGGGCCGGCGAGGTCGACGGCGATCTGCTTGCGCCTCCAGCTGCCGGCCTGCACCTCCACCTCGCGCAGCGGCTCGGCCGTGGGGCGCTTGCTGACGAGGTTGATGATGCCGCCCGGCGCGGCCTGGCCGTAGAGGATGGAGGCCGGGCCCTTGAGCAGCTCCATGCGCTCGAAGGCATAGGGCTCCATCGTGCCGGACAGCGAATTGATCGGGAAGCGGCTGCCGTTCAGGTACAGCGGCGCCGAGCCGGTGACGTTGAAGCCGCGCACGGTGAAGCCGGTGGCCGTGTGGCGCTGCGCGCCGCCGCCGAGCGAGAAGATGCCGGCGGTGTAGCCGAACGCCTGGTCGAGCGAGTCGGCGGCCTGCGCCTCGACCTGCTCGCGCGTGACCACCGAGACCGACTGCGGCGTCTCGATCAGCGGCGTGTCGGTCTTGGTGCCGGCCGTGGCGCGGCGCGCGATGAAGCCGCCGGCGGCGCTGGTGGCCGTCTCGTCCTGGCCGGCGGTGACGCGCACCTCGGGCAGCGTGGACTGCGCGAACGCCGGCGCGGCGAAGAAGGACGACAGCCCGCCGGCGATCAGGGCGGCGGATGCGACGGGGCGGCGCCCCAGGGTGTTGCGAGGTGGCATGGAAAACGCTCAGCGGCGACAGGCGACGGGGTACCGCCGGCCCGGCGGGCGGCGGCGACAGCATCTGCGGTGTGGCTGGCGGGCGGCAGGCATGCCGCGCTGGCTGGCGAATCCGTCAGAGCAATCGGCCCGAGTGTAACGAGCGCGAACGGTTCCCGACATCGAACCGTATCGCGCCCGCAACGCTCATTGCAGGCGCCGCACCACGTCCATCGCCTCCTCCACCCGCTCCACCGGGTGGATCTCCAGCCCCTCGATCGGCCTCTTCGGCGCATTGGCGCGGGGCACGACCGCCACCGAGAAGCCGAGCTTGGCCGCCTCGCGCAGCCGCTCCTGCCCGCGCGGCGCCGGGCGCACCTCGCCGGCCAAGCCGACCTCGCCGAACGCGACGAAGCCGCGCGGCAGCGGCTTGGCGCGCAGGCTCGACGCGATCGCGAGGATCACGGCGAGGTCGGCCGCCGGCTCGCTGATGCGCACGCCGCCCACGGCGTTGACGAACACGTCCTGGTCGGCGCAGGCCACGCCGGCATGGCGGTGCAGCACCGCCAGCAGCATGGCCAGGCGGTCGCGCTCCAGGCCGACCGACAGCCGCCGCGGGCTCGGGCCGCCGCTGTCGACCAGCGCCTGGATCTCCACCAGCAGCGGCCGCGTGCCTTCGAGCGTGACCAGCACGCAGCTGCCGGGCACCGGCTCGGCATGCTGGCTCAGGAAGATCGCGCTCGGGTTGGACACGCCGCGCAGCCCGCGCTCGGTCATCGCGAACACGCCGATCTCGTTGACCGCGCCGAAGCGGTTCTTGATCGCGCGCACGAGCCGGTAGGCGCTGTGCGTGTCGCCCTCGAAGTACAGCACCGTGTCGACCATGTGCTCCAGCACGCGCGGGCCGGCGAGCGCCCCTTCCTTCGTGACGTGCCCGACCAGCACGATCGCCGTGCCGCCGGACTTGGCCGCGCGCGTGAGGTGGGCCGCGCATTCGCGCACCTGCGCGACCGAGCCCGGCGCGCTGGTGAGCTGATCGGAGTACAGCGTCTGGATCGAGTCGATCACCGCCACCGCCGGGCGCAGCGCGTCGAGCGTGGCCAGGATTTTTTCGAGCTGGATCTCGGCGAGCACCTGCACCTGGCTGCCCTCGATGCCGAGCCGGCGCGAGCGCAGCGCGACCTGGGCGCCGGACTCCTCGCCGGTCACATACAAAGTGTCCATCTGCGCGCGCTGCAGCGCGTCGAGCGCCTGGAGCAGCAGCGTCGACTTGCCGATGCCCGGGTCGCCTCCGATCAGCACCACGCCGCCTTCGACGATGCCGCCGCCGAGCACCCGGTCCAGCTCCTCGATGCCGGTGGGCGTGCGGGCCACGTCGGCCGCCTCGATGTCGGCCAGCGCGGTCACAGCCGCCGCGGCGCCGGCCAGCGGCTGGTGCGGCCGCGCGCCGTAGCGGTTCCTGCCGCCTGCAGCGGCCTCGGGCACCGTCTCGACCAGCGTGTTCCAGGCGCCGCAGTGCGGGCACTTGCCCAGCCACTTGGCACTGGTGCCGCCGCATTCGGTGCAGGTATAGAGCGTCTTTTCCTTGGCCATGAGACGGCAAGCCTACCCGATGGCATGGCTCGTCCCGATGCGGGCCGTCGGCGGCGCGGCGATACTTGGCGCCTTTTCCGCCCGCCCGCGCGCACACACAAAGGCCCCCAAGGAGATACCGCCATGCCAACGTCCCGCCGCCACCTGCTTCAAGCCGGCGCCCTCGCCGCCCTGGGCCCGGCCGCCTTCGCCTGGGCCCAGCAGCCCGCCGCCATCGACAGCACCAAGGTCATCGTCGGCTTCGCCGCCGGCGGCACGGCCGACGTGGTGGGCCGCCGCATCGCCGAGAAGCTGCACCCGGGCTTCGCCAAGGCCGCGTACGTCGAGAACCGCACCGGCGCCGGCGGGCAGATCGCCATCACCGCCGTAAAGGAGGCGCCGGCCGACGGCACCAACATCCTCGTCACGCCGATGTCGATGCTGGGCATCTACCCCCACACCTACAGGAAGCTGCCGTACGACCCGGTGGCCGACCTCACGCCGGTGTCGACCGGCGCCATCTTCGACTATGGCTTCGCCGTCGGCCCGCTGGTGCCGGCCAGCGTGAAGACCGTGCCCGACTACCTGGCCTGGGCCAAGGCCAACCCGGCCCAGGCCAGCTTCGGCTCGCCTGCCGCCGGCTCGGCGCCGCACTTCATCGGCGTGCTGCTCGGCCGCACCGCCGGCGTGGAGCTGACGCACGTGGCCTTCCGCGGCTCGCAGCCGGCCATCCTCGACATGGTGGGGGGGCAGATCCCGGCCGTCTCGGGCCCGGTGGGCGAGTTCCTGCAGTTCGCCGCGGCCGGCAAGATCCGCCTGCTGGGCACCTCGGGCGCCAGGCGCAGCCGCTTCACGCCCCACGTGCCGACCTACACCGAGCAGGGTTTGAAGGACCTGGTCTTCAGCGAGTGGTACGGCTTCTTCCTGCCGGCCAGGGCGCCTGCGGCGACGGTGCAGCGCCTCAACGCCACCATCCGCAGTGCCGTCGCCAACAAGGCAGTGATCGACGGCCTGGCCGCCGGCGGACTCGATCCGCTGGCCACCAGCCCGGGCGAGCTGGCCGCGATGCTCAAGGCCGACACCGAGCGCTGGGGGCCACTGGTCAAGTCGATCGGCTTCACGGCCGAGGGCTGATCGGATACCCCCGGCATCACTGCGCTGTAACGCGCGCAATACGTGCGCTACAGCCCCATACCCCCTGGACCTGTTCGCATGAAAGTCTGCATCTACGGCGCCGGCGCCATCGGTGGCTGGATCGGTGCGCGGCTGGCGCAGGCCGGCCACGCGGTGAGCGCGGTCGCGCGCGGCGCGACGCTGGAGGCGCTGCGGCGGCACGGCCTGCAGCTCGCCAGCCCCGATGGCGACGTGCAGGCCGCCGTGCAGGCCCACGAGGACCCGGCCGCGCTCGGCGTGCAGGACCTGGTCATCATCGCCGTCAAGGCGCCGGCCCTGCCGGCCGTGGCCGCGCGCATCGCGCCGCTCCTCGGGCCGCGGACAGTGGTGCTCACGGCGATGAACGGCGTGCCGTGGTGGTTCTTCCTCAGCGGAGGCTTTGGCGGGCCGCTGGCCGGCGCGGCGCTCGATTCGGTGGACCCGGGCGGCGCCATCGCGCTGTCCATCCCGGTGCGGCACGTGGTCGGCGGCGTGGTGCACGCGGCCTGCGCGATCGACGGGCCGGGGCGCATCCGCCACGTGCAGGGCCGCAAGGTCATCGTCGGCGAGCCGGCGGGCGGCGAAAGTGAGCGCGTGCTTGCGATCTCGGCCGTGCTGACGCAGGCCGGGCTCGAAGCGCCCGTGTCGTCACAGATTCAGAAGGACGCCTGGTACAAGCTCTGGGGCAACATGACGATGAACCCCATCAGCGCGCTGACCGGTGTGACGATGGACCGCATCCTCGACGACGATTTGGTGCGCGGCCTGGTCACCGCCGTGATGCTGGAGGCCAGGGCGGTCGGGGAGCGCATCGGCGTGCCCATCGCCGAGCGGCCGGAGGACCGCCATGCCGTCACCCGCCGCCTGGGCGCCGTCAAGACGTCGATGCTGCAGGACGTGGAAGCCGGCCGCCCGGTCGAACTGGACGCGCTCGTCGCCGCGGTGCGCGAGATCGGCCAGCGCGTGGGTGTCGCCACGCCATTCACCGATGCGCTGCTGGGTCTGGCCCGGCTCAAGGCACGGGGGCTCGGACTGTATTGACAGCGGCGGCGGACCGGTTCCAGAATGGCTCCATTGCGAAACCTGCCACAGCCACCATGCCCAACCTGTCGATCAAGGACGTGCCCGAAGACTGGGCCGAGGCCCTGCGCCGCCGGGCCGCGCGCAACCACCGCTCTCTGCAGGGCGAGCTGATGGCCATCGTCGAGCAGGCGGTGCGGCAGCAGGATGCCGCCGTGCCCGGTGCCGAAGCCGGCGTGGAGGCACAACAGCATCAGCAGCGGCAGCTCGGACGCCCGCGCATCGTCGGCTACGACGCGCGCGGCTGGCCCATCGTGCGGCAGGGCTGGAAGACGGTGGAGGAGGTCATCGCGTCGTTGCGCGAAAAATATCCCGATCCCATCCCCAACCAGCTGTCGAGCATCGACATCATTCGGCAGGACCGGGACAGCCGGTGAGCCACCCGGCCCGCGCGCCCGTGCTGCAGGTGGCCGAGCCGCCTGCGCCGTACCTCGCCCGTCCGCCGCTCGTGGTGGATTGCAGCGCCATCGCCGGCATGGTGTTCCGCGAGCACTGGGAAGATCAGGCCCGGCTGCGCATCGCCGGGCACACCCTGCATGCGCCGCATCTGCTGATGAACGAGATCGCCAGCGTCACCCTCCAGAAGCTGCGTCGCGGCGAGGCCCATGCCGCGGCCGGGCTGGCTGAAGTCGCGAGGCTGGACATCGAGCTGCATCCCACGGACCCGCCGTCCGTGATCGAACTGGCCCAGCGTTACCAGCTGTCCGCCTACGACGCCGCCTACCTCTGGCTGGCCGCCGACCTGCGCTGCCCGCTCGCCACCTTCGACGACCGCCTGGCCGCGGCGGCGCGCGAGCACCTGTCGCAGCTCGAATAGGGTCGAACCCTCTGCCGCGCCAAGCGGCGCGCGCCAAAGAATTGCAGGCAAGGAGACGCCCCCCTGCATGCACCTCAGCCACCTCTTCCAGCGCACCGTACGCATGCACGGCAGCCGCCCCGCCCTTGCCGAAGGCACCGCCCCCGCCCTGAGCTACGAAGCCCTCGACCGCCGCGTGCGCGCCCTCGCCCGCTGGCTGCGCGAGGACCTGCGCCTGCACCCGGGCGACCGCGTGGCGCTGGCCATGAAGAACCACCCGGCCTATGCCGAGGCCATGCTCGCGATCTGGCATGCCGAGCTGTGCGCCGTGCCCGTCAACGCCCGCCTGCATGCCGACGAGATCGGCCACGTGCTCGACGACGCCGGCGCCCGGCTGGCTCTGTCGCTCGGCGAGCAGGCCGCCGCGCTGGCTGCCACCGCCGAGGCGCGGCCCGCCGTGCAGCTGGTGGACGTGCTGGGCGCCGAGTGGCAGCAGGCCGCCCAGGGCGAGTCGGCCGCGCCCGACGCCAGTGCAGAGGGCCAAGGCGACGACCTGGCCTGGCTGTTCTATACCAGCGGCACCACCGGCCGGCCCAAGGGCGTCATGCTCACGCATGCCAACCTGGTCGCGATGGCGCTCAACTTCCAGGCCGACCTGCTGGCCATCGACGCGACCGACGCCATCGTCCACGCCGCGCCGCTGTCGCACGGCAGCGGGCTCTACGGCATTCCGTACTGGATGCGCGGCGCCCTGCAGATCGTGCCGGTCAGCGGCGGATTCGACGAGGCCGAGCTGGCCGCGCTCGCCAGCCACTGGCACCGCGCCAGCCTGTTCGCCGCACCCACCATCATCAACCGGCTGGTCACCTATTTGAAAGCGCACTCCGAAACCGCCGCCCTGCCCGGCCTGCGCTGCATCTTCGCGGGCGGCGCGCCGTTCTATGGGGAAGACATCAAGGCCGCCGTCGCCACCATTGGCCCGCGCGTCGCCCTGATGTACGGCCAGGGCGAATCGCCCATGACCATCACCGCCCTGCGCGCCGAACCCCTGGCGCGCGCCGTGGCCGAAGGCGACGACGACCTGCTCGCCTCGGCCGGCTGGCCCCAGACCACCGTGACACTTGCGATCCAGGCCGGCGACGGCGAACCCGCGCCGCCCGGCACGCCCGGCGAAGTGCTGGTGCGCAGCCCCACGGTCATGCGCGGCTACTGGAACAACCCCGGCGCCAGCGCCCAGGCCCTGACCGGCGGCTGGCTGCGCACCGGCGACATCGGTGTGATCGACGCGCGCGGCCTGCTGCATTTGAAGGACCGCAGCAAGGACGTGATCATCAGCGGCGGCAGCAACATCTATCCGCGCGAAGTGGAAGACGCCCTGCTCGCGCACCCCGGCGTGGCCGAGGTCGCGGTGGTCGGCACGCCGGACCGGGAATGGGGCGAGGCCGTGGTCGCCGTGGTGGTGCGGCGGCCGGGGATTGCGGAAGTGGATGAGGCGGCGCTGGATGCCGTCTGCCTGGAACGGATCGCGCGGTTCAAGCGGCCGAAGCGGTATGTGTTCGTGCAGGAGCTGCCGAAGAATGCGACGGGGAAGGTGGTGAAGCGCGCACTGAAAGAGTCTGTCACCCGCGCCGCCGGCTCATAGAAAGAGAACGGCCGCTCCGATGCCGATCACGCATGCGCCGCTTCCAGCGGCTCCACTTCGCTGGCGATCGCGCTGCCGTTGGCAATCTCGGCCACCCGCAGGTCATACATGCTTTGCAGGTTCAGCCACGACTGCGCATCGCCGCCGAAGCAGCGTGTCAGGCGCAGCGCCGTGTCCGCTGTGACGCCACGGCGGCCGAGCACGATGTCGTTCACCCGCGATGCCGGCACATGCAGCAGCTTGGCCAGCGCGTTGGAGCTGAGGCCCCACGGCTTCATGTAGTCCTCTTGCAGCACCTCGCCGGGATGCACCGGCCGCATTCCGTTCTGGGTCATGTTGGTGGCTCCTTTCGATCAGTCAGTCAGTGGTAGTCCACGATCTCCACATTCGCCGGCCCTTGCACCGTCCAGAGGAAGCAGATGCGCCACTGGTCGTTGATGCGAATGCTGTGCTGCCCCGCCCGGTCGCCCGACAACGCCTCCAGCCGATTGCCCGGCGGAGCACGTAGAAACTCGATCGTCGTAGCTGCATGCAGTTGGGTCAGCTTGCGTTCGGCAACCGTCTTGATGTTGGCGAACCGCGGCTCTTGCCAATGGCAAACAAGGCCTCGGTGTCCGCGCATTGGAAGGGCGCGAAGTGGAGAACGCCCTGCTGTCATCGACGGGCATGCCCTGACCATCACGCAACTTGGCATTCGCTGCAGGCTGAGCCGGGTCCGCGGCCACCCCGTACATTCATCGCGCACGACCGAGGCTTCGTCCGCGTCGACCGCACGGGAGGCGGCGCTGCCCAGGGAGGGCGTCGGCGATGCTGCTGTCGGCGGCGGCATCGGCCCCACCGAAATCGGCGGTGGCACCGCCGCCGGCGAAGTCGCCGCCACCGCCGGTGCGAATGGGTGGAGCGGCACTGCGGCCTTCCCCGCTGCGGCTGCCACCCGTAGGCACTAAGTCCAGCAGGTCGAGCGCATCCGTGGCATCGGCGCTGTCGTCCCTGTCGTCATCGACGAGCCGGCCGGCCCACCAGCGCAGCGCGAGCGTTTCCACGCCCAGCGCCCGCTGCACGGCCGAGGCGGCGAGCATGCCGCCGAGGGTGACGGCGCCGATGACCAGGCCGTGCAGGCGCAGGCTGTGGCGGCGGTGCAGGATCTGCTCCAGCCGCGACTGGGCCAGCCGCACGCTGCGCCAGGTGGACTGGTTGCGCATGGTGGATGAAGGGTTGGTTGGCTGGAATCGATGGTTCGAAGACAAGCAGGGCGGCAATGCCCCTGGCGAGAGGCCGCCGCGTCAGCTCAGCTCCGGTGCCTGCGCCGCACGGTGTCCACGGTGGCGGGTGGCGGCGCAGCCGCCGCGGCCTTGCCGAGCGTATCCTTCACCAGCGCATAGCCCTGCCGCTGGTTCGCGCGGACCGCCACGTCGGAAAAATCGTAGTCGCGCGAGGACGATTCCCCCTCGCTGCCCTGGCGGACGAAGCGCGTGATGGACATCGCCGCGCCGTCGCCCATCAGCTGGATATAGAGCGGGCGCTGCCGGATCTTGGCCTGGATCTGTGGATCGACCTGGCTCAGGATGTTGTCCACGAGGTCGCGGTAGGCCTCGGTCAGCTGCCGGAAGCGCAGGTCGCTGCGCACCCGTTCGGAATAGACGATCTCGTCGCGCCGGGTCATCACCTCGACCATGTTGGTGGGCAGGGGCCGCTGGCCGGCGAACAGGTCCACGATGTAGACGCGCTTGCCGTCGGGCCCGCAGCGGTCGATCACCAGGTCCAGCGGCGAATTGCTGACGATGCCGCCGTCCCAGTAGGCCTGGCCGTCGATCTCGGTCCACGGGAAGCCCGGCGGCAGGCTGCCGCTGGCCAGCACGTGGTCGGGGGTGAGGTCGTCCACGTAGCTGTCGAACACCTCCAGCTCGCCCGAGGCGACGTTCACGGCGCCAACGAGCAGCCGCACGGGGCTGGACTTGAGCCTGGAGAAGTCGACGTAGCGCGCGATCAGCCGGCGCATGGGCGCCACGTCGTAGAAGCTGGTCCAGCTCGTCGGCGGGGTGAACGTGGATTCGAGCGAGGGAAACCAGCGCGGACGGAAGAAGCTGGGGATGCCGCAGGCCACGATCTGCGCGGACGTCACCGCGCGGGCCGCCTCGGCGCCCAGCAGCGCCGGGGAGGCGACCGCCAGCTCGGACCAGAACGACTCCAGCGCCTCGGTGGCATGGCGCGGGTTGCCGGCGACGATGGCCCCGTTGAGTGCGCCGATGGAGATGCCGGCGACGATGTCGGGGAAGACGCCCTCCTCCTCCAGCGCCTTGACCACGCCGCATTCGAAAGCGCCCATGGCGCCGCCGCCCTGGAGGATCAGCACCGTCTGGGTGGATATCCTGCCGAGCGCGAAGGCCGGGTCGTGCAGCCGGGCCTTGTCGGCATGCAGGTTGACGCGGTAGCGGATCAGCCCTTCGATGCTGCGCGTTTCCTCCGCGGGGCGGCCGACGGACAGCAGCGCGCGGGGCACGTCGTCCTTGAGATAGATGAGCGCGAAGGACCGGGAGGCCAGCGTGCCGCGCGCGATGCGCTCGTCGGCCTCCTCCGGCGCGCCGAGCATGCTGAAGCTGATGTCGCCGATGTCGCAGAAGAAGTACGACACCTCGTCGTAGCGGCGGCGGCGGCCGAGCATGTTGAGCGCCGCGAGCCGGCCCTGCTTGACCGCGTTGTCCCAGTGCTCGATGTGCCGGCGGCGGCCGAACACCGGGTCCATGAGGCTGGTGACGTCGCCGGCCGCGAAGACGCTGGGCACGCTGGTGCGCAGCTGGTCGTCGACGATGACGAGCCCGTCGGCCAGCGCGATGCCGCTGCCGTCGAGGAAGCCGGTGGCCGGCGCCACGCCGATGCTGACCATCAGCAGGTCGCAGGGCAGGCGCCTGCCGGAGCGGGTCTCGACCTCGCGGATATGGCCGCTGCCGTGGACGGCGGCAATGGTCTCGCCGAGCAGCACGGTGGCGCCCAGTTCCTCGGCATGCCGCCGAAAGTAGGCCGAGACGCGGCCGGACTCCAGGTGCGGCAGCATCCGGTCGCGCTGCTCGATGATGGTGACCTGGAGCCCCAGCCCGATCAGCGTCATGGCGACTTCCATGCCCAGGAAGCTCGCGCCCAGCACGACGGCCTGCCGGGCGCCCGCGGCGATGTCGCGCCGCACGGCCTCGCCTTCGGCGATGCCGCGCAGGTGGTGGATGCCGGCGAGCCGGTGGCCCGGGGCGCCGAGCCCGACGCCGCCCGCGCCGGTGGCGATCAGCAGGTGCCCGTAGTGGTACTGCCGGCCGCTGGCGGTGGTGACGATCCGCCCGGCCACGTCCACCGCCACCGCTTCCTCGCCGAGGACGAGTTCGATGTCCTGCTCCGCATAGAAGCTGGCAGGGTGCAGCAGGATCTGATCCCGCGTGGCCTGGCCCTGCAGGAACCGCTTGGACAGCGCCGGCCGGTAATACGGCGCGCAGCTGTCGGCCGAGAGGATGGTGACCGAGCAGACGGCGTCTTCGAGCCGGATCTGCGCGGCCGCGGCGGCGGCGGCCCCGCCGCCGCCCAGGATGAGGTGATCGATCTGTCGCTGCGGCATGGCCGGTTCTTCCTTTCGCTGGATGCGCCCGGACGCATGATGCCGGGGAACCGGGGATGCCTTAGAACGTGCCCTCAAGCAGGCTCCGCGTCCACCGCGACAGGCACGCGCGGCGCGACGGCGCACATCAGCTCGTAGCCGACGGTGCCGGCGGCCTGGGCCACTTCGTCGATGGAGAGCACCGCGCCGTCGCGCGCCCGGCCCCAGAGCGTGACCTCGGCGCCCACGTCGGCCGGCCGGCCGGCGGCCTGCACGGGCGTGAGGTCGACGGCCAGCATGTCCATGCTGACGCGCCCGAGCAGCCGGGTGCGCACGCCCTCGACCAGCACCGGCGTGCCGGTGCCGCAGTGGCGCGGGTAGCCGTCGGCATAGCCGCAGGCGGCCACGCCGAGCCGCAGCGGGCCGTCGGCGGTGAAGCGCGAGCCGTAGCCGACCGTGTCGCCGCTGTCGAGCTGCTGGATGCCGATGATGCGGGTGGCCAGCGTCATGGCCGGCCGCAGGTCCCAGTCGGCCGCGCTGCGTTCGGGCAAGTCGGGCGACGAGCCGTAGAGCAGGATGCCCGTGCGCACCCAGTCGGCCCGCACGGCGGGCTGGCCGCCCTGGCGCAGGGTGGCGGCGCTGTTGGCGAGCGTGCGCTCGCCCGGCAGGTCGCGCGTGACCTCGTCGAACACGGCGAGCTGGCGGGCCGTG
This sequence comes from Xylophilus sp., assembly GCA_009914555.1. Taxonomy (GTDB): domain Bacteria; phylum Pseudomonadota; class Gammaproteobacteria; order Burkholderiales; family Burkholderiaceae_C; genus WNDY01. The sequence continues at coordinate 331,186 of WNDY01000001.1, read as the reverse complement.
CCGCGCGGACCGTCGGCGTCGCTGAAGTGGGTGATGAAGCCGATCTCGCCGACCTGCGGCAGCGCGTCGAGCCGGGCCCAGGCGCTGCGCAGGCGGTGCGGCGCGAAGCCGAGCCGGTTCATGCCGGAGTTGAGCTTGAGGAAGACGCGCTGCGGCACCTGGGTCTTGTGGCGGGCCAGCCAGTCGATCTGCTGGTCGCAGTGCACCGTGTGCCACAGGTCCAGCCGCGAGCATAGTTCCAGGTCGCGCGGCTCGAACACGCCTTCGAGCAGCAGGATAGGGCCGCGCCAGTCGAGCGCGCGCAGGCGCCGGGCCTCGTCCAGGTCGAGCAGGGCGAAGCCGTCGGCCCCGCGCAGGGCGTCGAACACGCGCTCGATGCCATGGCCGTAGGCGTTGGCCTTGACGACCGCCCAGACCCGCGCGTCGGGTGCCGCGCGGCGCGCGCGCTCCAGGTTGTGGCGCAGTGCGGCGGGGTGGATGGTGGCGAGAATGGGGCGCGGCATGGGTGTCGAAGGCTGACGTGGAAGGCTGGGAATTCTGGCACTGGCGCCGCCAGGGTGCGTGATATAACCCGCTGTCCTCCAGCGAGACGCTCTCACCCCTACCAGGTCATCGGCGCCGCCGAGGCCCTTCAAGCCACTCGATGAAGCGCGGTTTCTACACGATCATGTCGGCGCAGTTTTTCAGCTCGCTGGCCGACAATGCGATGTTCATAGCCGCGATCGAACTGCTGCGCACCAGCGGCGCGCCCGAGTGGCAGCGCGCCGCGCTGGTGCCGATGTTCGCGCTGTTCTACGTCATCCTGGCGCCCTTCGTGGGCGCTTTCGCCGACGCGTTGCCCAAGGGCCGCGTCATGTTCATCAGCAACGCGATCAAGATTATCGGCTGCCTGCTGATGCTGTTCGGCACCCATCCGCTCCTGGCCTACGCGGTCGTGGGGCTGGGTGCGGCGGCCTATTCGCCGGCCAAGTACGGCATCCTGACCGAGCTGCTGCCGGCCTCCCAGCTGGTCAAGGCCAACGGCTGGATCGAGGGGCTCACGATCGCCTCGATCATCCTGGGCCTGCTGCTGGGCGGCCAGCTGATCGCGCCCACGCTGTCGTCGCACCTGCTGGCCATCGACGTGTCGTTCTTCGACACCGGCATCGACACGCCGCCCGAGGCGGCGATCCTGGTGCTGGTGTTCGTCTTCCTGCTGGCGGCCTGGTTCAACACGCGCATACCGCACACCGGCGTGGAGATGCGGCCGCTGCCGAGGAACCCGCTGGCGCTGCTGCCGGACTTCTGGACCTGCAACTCCCGCCTGTGGCGCGACCGGCTCGGACAGATCTCGCTGGGCACGACCACGCTGTTCTGGGGCGCGGGCGGCAATCTCAAGTACATCGTGCTGGCCTGGGCCGCGGTGGCGCTGCACTACAACACGACGCAGGCCTCGTCGCTGACCGGCGTGGTGGCCGTGGGCACGGCCGTGGGCGCGGTAGTGGCCTCGATGCGCATGCGGCTGGACCAGGCGACCAGGGTGATCCCGCTGGGCATCGCGATGGGGCTGCTGCTGGTGGCGATGATCTTCATCCACAACATCTGGATCGCCGTGCCCTTCCTGATCCTGCTGGGCGGGCTGGGTGGCTTCCTCGTGGTGCCGATGAACGCGCTGCTCCAGCACCGCGGCCACAACCTGATGGGCTCCGGCCGCTCGATCGCCGTGCAGAACTTCAATGAGCAGGCCGCCATCCTGGGGCTGGGCGCGTTCTACAGCCTGTCGCTCAAGCTGGGCCTGTCGGTCTACGGCGCCATCGTGGCCTTCGGGCTGGTGGTGGCCGGAGTGATGTGGGTCATGCGCCGCTGGCACCAGCGCAACGCGGACATCCACCGCGAAGAAATCGAGCATCTCCTGAGCATCGCCCGCAAGGACGTGCATTAGATAGAGCGGCGGGGCGGCCCGTGCGCGGCGCCTGCGCCGCTTTTTTCCCCCTCCTTTTTTTCTGTGCCGATGAGTCGTTCGCGGTCCGTGTCGTTCGCCGTGCTGGCGCTGCTGTTCAATGCCTTCGTCTGGGGCGTGTCGTGGTGGCCGCTGCGCGCCCTGCAGGCGCGCGGGCTGCATCCGCTGTGGGCGACGGCCGGCATCTACGCGCTGGCGCTGGTGGTGCTGTTCGTGCTGCGGCCGGGCGTGTGGCGGGCGTTCGCACAGTTCGGTGCGCTGTGGCTGCTGGCGATCGCCGCCGGGCTGACCAACCTGGGCTTCAATTGGGCGGTGACCACGGGCGACGTGGTGCGGGTGGTGCTGCTGTTCTACCTGATGCCGCTGTGGAGCGTGCTGCTGGCCTGGCCGCTGCTGGGCGAGCAGCCGCGGCCGGCCGGCCTGGCCCGCATGGCGCTGGCGCTGGCCGGCGTGGTCGTGGTGCTGAAGGCGCCCGGCGTGGACTGGCCCTGGCCCGAGAGCGGCGTGGACTGGCTGGCGATCGGCGCGGGCTTGTGCTTCGCGCTGACCAACATCCTGCTGCGCCGCCTGCATGCGGCGCCTGGACCGGCGCGCGCGGTGGCTATGTTCGGCGGCGGCACCGCGGCGGCCGCGCTGGTGGCGCTGCTGGGCACGGCGCAGGGCTGGGTCGCCGTGCCGCCGGCGCCGGGCTGGGGCTGGCCGGCCATCGGGCTGGTCCTGGCCGCGGCTTTCCTGCTGGGCAACATGGCGCTGCAGTACGGCGCCTCGCGGCTGCCGGCGCAGACCACGTCGCTGGTGATGCTGTCCGAAGTGCTGTTCGCCAGCGCCTCGTCGATCGCCGCCGGGGCGGCGCAGCCGGCGGCTCAGACCTACGTGGGCGGGGCGCTGATCGTGCTGGCGGCGCTGTGGTCGGCGCTGCGCTAGATACTCCCCGTGTAGTACCCTGCAAGCGCCCGTCTTTCGTGGAGTAAATGGCTATACCCCCCGATCTTTCGGTTGCTGCGGGACAGGGGCCGGTCGATGGCCGGCGGCGCCGCTGCCGCAGCGTCCGCAGATCCTGATACACAATGGCCGATGGTGAACGATGCGGTGGCACGCTTGACGCCGTCCGCAGGCCGGCCGGCCACCGACATGCAACCAACCCGAGACAATCCATGACAACACGCTCTTTTGCTCCTGCCCCCGTCTCCCGCCGCGCGCTGGTCGCCGGCTCCGGCGCTGCGCTGCTGGCCTCGGCCCTGCCGGCCCTCGCGGCCGACGCCTGGCCAACGCGGCCGATCCGCTTCGTCGTGCCGTTCTCGGCCGGCGGCGCCAACGACCTGCTGGGCCGCGCGGCCGCCGAGGGCGCGTCGCGCACGCTGGGCCAGCCGGTCATCGTCGACAACAAGCCGGGCGCCGGCGCGGTGCTGGGCACCGACCTGGTCGCCAAGGCCGCGCCCGACGGCTACACCTTCCTGATCAGCGCCGCGGGCGTGATCTCCAACAGCATGATCCGCAAGGTCGCCTACAAGGACAGCGACCTGGTGCCGGTGGCGCTGGTCGGCCTGGCGCCCTCGGTGATCGTGGTGCCGGCCAACTCGCCGTACAAGGACCTGAAGGACTTCGTCGCCGCGTCGAAGAAGGGCCCGGGCCTGCACTTCGCCACGGCCGGCACCGGCAGCACGCCGCACTTCGTGCAGGGGCTGCTGACCACCAAGTACAACGCCAAGCTCGACCTGGTGCCCTACAAGAGCGGCTCCGAATCGATCGCCGCGGTGCTGGGCGGCCAGGTGGACGCGACCTCCGAAGCCAGCATCGTCGTGCTGCCGTACCTCAAGAGCGGCAAGCTGCGCGCGCTGGTCACGACCTGGACGCAGCGCATCTCGGCCTGGCCCGCGCTGCCGACCGCGGCCGAGCTGGGCTTCCCCGAGATCCGCATCGCCCACTGGGCCGGCGTCCATGCGCCGGCCGGCGTGCCCGCGCCCATCCTCGACAAGCTGGCCGCCGCGGTCGATGCGGCGATGAAGGACCGGGCCACGGCCGAGCGCCTGCGCGGCCTGGGCATCGAGCCGATCGGCGGCACGCGCGCGTCGTTTATCCAGTTCGTGAACGAGGAGCGCGCCCGCCTGGGCGGCGTGGTCAAGGCCACGGGCATGAAGGAGGAGTGAGCATGGGCGCCGCGCCCGGGACCACTACCGCCTACGACTTCGAGGTCCGCGGCATCGACGGCAGCACGGTGCCGCTGGCGCAGTTCCGCGGCCGGCCGCTGCTGGTCGTCAACACCGCGAGCGCCTGCGGCTTCACGCCGCAGTTCGCGGGGCTGGAGGAACTGCACCGCACCTACGGCGGCCAGGGCCTGGTGGTGCTGGGCTTTCCGTGCAACCAGTTCGGCGCGCAGGACCCGGGCAGCAACGCCGAGATCCAGGGCTTTTGCAGCCGCAACTATGGCGTGGGCTTTGCCATGATGGAGAAGATCGACGTCCGGGGCGAGCACGCCGCGCCGCTCTACCGCTGGCTGGTGGACGAGAAGCCGGGCTTCCTCGGCACCAAGGCGGTCAAGTGGAACTTCACCAAGTTCCTGATCGGCCGCGACGGCCACGTGGTGCGCCGCTACGCGCCGTTCGACAAGCCGGCGCAGCTGGCGGCGGACATCGAGGCGGCGCTGGCTGCACCGATACCCCGGGTAGAACCCGCCTGAGCTGGGCGTCGATCGTCCGCATTGGCCGCATACCCCCGGGCACCAATTCCTCTCCTGCCGGGCGAGGGCGCAACACGGGTCATTGCGCGGCCGTTTCGGCGGCCGGTGCGCGCTTGCCGGCGCGCTCCAGCGCCTGGCGCACGGTGCGCACGTCCAGGCCGTACATGTCCGCGAAGGCTTCGGGCGACTGGCCGCTGGCGTCGAGCGCGCGCAGCACGGCCTCGTCCTTCGCGGCACGCACCGCGACTTCGGCCAGGGCCTCGTCCACCAGCGCGGTGACGGCCGCGTCGCGCGTGGCCACGCGCTCGGCATAGGCGTCGCGCGCCAGGCCCGAGGCCTCGACGTTGCGCACGATGCGGCGCAGCACCTGGGCGCGCAGCGCATCGCGCTCGGCCTCGGGCGTGCGGCCGACGCGGCGGCGCCAGAGCTCGACGCTGGCATGGTGTACATGCTCGGGCGCCAGCGCCTCGACCGGGTTGCCGGCCAGGTCGTGGCGCTTGCGGCCCTCGGCCACCACCTGGAGGTAGCGGGTGGAGCGGGCGTGCAGGCCCAGCGCGGCCTTGAGCGCGTCGCGCTCGAAGGCATCGGGATGCGCGGCCAGCAGGTCCTCGAAGATGCCGCGCTTGAGCGGCAGGAAATGGGCGCCGAACAGCCTGGGATACAGCTCGGCCAGCCGGTTCAGGGCCGGATGCGGCACGCGCGGGCTCTTCTCCGCCTTCTCCGCCTTGGCGGCTTGTGGCTGCGGCGGTTGCTGCTGCTGTGCGGCGGCTGCATCGCCGGCCGCCGCCCTGGCGCCGCCGCCCTGCCCGCCCCGGCTTCGGCGCTTGCGCGCAGGCGCGGCGCCCTCGGCGGCAGGAGCTGCCGCTTGCGGCGCGCCGGTGGATGCTGCGGTGTCGACGGGGGGCTCGGTATCGGACGTCATGGCCTGGCAGGAAAAGCGGGGAACAAACCCGCCATCATGCCACCATGCGCCGCGCCGGCGCGGCCCGGGTTCAGAAGCGGAAGTCCAGCGTCTGCGGCCTGCCGCTCGTGACCTGCACGCTGCGCTTTTGCGGCGCGCCCTTCTCGGGCGTGGCCTCGACCGTGTAGCTGCCGTTGGGCAAGTCGATCAGGCAGACCGGGCCGTCGGCGCGCAGCTGCAGCGCCTGGTTGCCCTTGGCGTCGCTGATGCGCACGGTGACGTTGGCCTGGTAGTCGCCGCCGGGCGCGGCGAACAGCAGCGACAGCGGGTGCTGCCGGGTGGCGGCGCGGAAAGCGGTGGACTCGTCGATGCCGATGCCGCCGCAGCGGTAGCGGGCCGAGCCTTCGCCGTGCAGCGGCGGCACGGCGGTGGGTTCGGCCGGCGGCGCGGGCTGGGCGAGGGCCAGCGTGCATGCGGCGAACGACGTGGCCAGCGAGGCCAGGGTGGCGGCCGTCAGCGGGCCCGGGCGGCAAAACGTGGTCATCGGCAGGCTCTCCAGTCTTGATGAAGAAGGGATCGTCGGTTGCCTGCAATCTTCGGCTCTTTTCCGGCACATCCGCTGCCGGACGCTTGCCTGCGTTGCTGCCGGATCAGGCCTTCGGCAGCGCCTCGTCCAGCACCTCGATCCAGTGCCGCACCGGCACGCCGGTGCCCGACTGCAGGTGCGTGATGCAGCCGATGTTGGCCGACAGGATGGCCACGGGTGCGATCTCCGCCAGGTAGGCGAGCTTGCGGTCGCGCAGCCGGTACGACAGCCCGGGCTGCAGGACCGAATAGGTGCCGGCCGAGCCGCAGCACAGGTGCGACTCGCTGGCGGCGGCGCGGATGTCGAAGCCCAGCGCGCGCAGATGCGTCTCGACGCCGCCGCGGATCTGCTGGCCGTGCTGCAGGGTGCAGGGCGGGTGGTAGGCGAAGACGCCGCTGGGAACGGCAAGCTGCTTGCCCTGCAGGCGCCCGGCGATGGCCAGCAGCAGCTCGGGCAGGAGTTCGCTCGGGTCGCGCGCCAGCGCTGCAATGCGCGCGGCCTTCTCCGCATAGGCCGGGTCGTGGCGCAGCACATGGCCGTAGTCCTTGACCATCGCGCCACAGCCCGAGGCGTTGACGACGATGGCCTCGACCGCGCCGGCCTCGACCTGCGGCCACCAGGCGTCGATGTTGACGCGCATCTCGTCGCGGCCGCCCTCGTGGTCGTTGAGGTGGAACTTGACCGCACCGCAGCAGCCGGCGCGCGGCGCGGTGAGCGTCTCGACGCCGGCCGCATCGAGCACGCGCGCCGTGGCCGCGTTGATGTTGGGCGCCATCGACGGCTGCACGCAGCCTTCGAGCGACAGCACCTTGCGCGCATGGCTGCGGCGCGGGCGCGCGCCGGTCGGGCGCGGCGCCGGCACCTTGGCCCGCACGGCGGTCGGCAGCAGGCCGCGCACGGCCTGGCCGAGCTTCATGGCCGGGCCGAACAGCGGCGAGGGCAGGCCCTCCTTGAGCGCCCAGCGCCTGGCCCGCTCGCCGGCCGGGCGGGGCACCTGCTCGTCGACGATCCTGCGGCCGATGTCGACCAGGTGGCCGTACTGCACGCCGCTCGGGCAGGTGCTCTCGCAGTTGCGGCAGGTCAGGCAGCGGTCCAGGTGCAGCTGCGTGGCGCGCGTGGGTGCCTGGCCTTCGAGCACCTGCTTGATGAGGTAGATGCGCCCGCGCGGGCCGTCGAGCTCGTCGCCGAGCAGCTGGTAGGTCGGGCAGGTGGCGGTGCAGAAGCCGCAGTGCACGCACTTGCGCAGGATGGCCTCGGCCTCCTCGCCCTCGGGCGTGCCGCGGTACTGCGGCGCGAGCTGGGTTTGCATGGTGGGTATCCGTTCTCGTGGGTTCAGTGGGACGAGCGGCGCCGCACGTACGCGCGCCGCCAGGCATACCAGATGGTGCGCAGCCGCCTGCTGTCGGCCGCCAGCGGCGGCAGCGACAGCGCCAGCAGCAGCATGGCCAGCGGCACCACCCAGACGAAGCCGATGTGCTTGAAGCCCGCGGCGCCGACGATGCCGCCGATGGTGAACATCGCCAGCAGGCTGCCGAAGAGGCGCAGCCGCGCCTGGTTGGCGCGCACCTGCCGCTCCGGCGGGCTGCCGGCGCGGTTCCAATAGAGCATCTTGCCGAGTTCGATGCCGAGGTCGGTCACCGTGCCGGTCATGTGGGTCGTGCGGATCTGGGCCGACGACATCTTGGTGACCACCGCGTTCTGCAGCCCCATGAGGAAGGACAGCAGCAGCACCGTGAGCGGCACTGAAAACGGCGTGTGCCAGGTCAGCGTGATCGCGCCCATGAGGCCGAACAGCAGCAGCAGCGCGGCCTCCAGCAGCAGCGGCAGCGCATAGCCGCTGCGCAGCCGGTGCTGGCGCGCCCAGTTCACCAGGATGGCCGTGGTGGCCGCGCCGGTCGTGAAGGCCAGCAGCGCGCCGACGGCGCCGAGCACCAGCGCCATGTTGCCGAGGACAAGGTTGTCGGCCACGGTCGAGACGAAGCCGGTCATGTGGGACGTATAGAGATGCACCGCGAGGAAGCCGCCGGCGTTCACCGCGCCGGCGTTGAACACCAGCAGCAGCCCGAGCGCGCGGTTGATCGACGGCGTGCGGTGGCGGCCGGTGAGCAGCAGCAGGATGCGCATGCCTCGCCGTGCGGGTCAGATCGCCAGCCCGGGGTTGAAGACGCCGTGCGGATCAAACTCGCGCCGCAGGGCCTCCTGGATGCGCCCGAGCGGCGCGGCTACCGCGTCGCGCCGGGCCACGCCGCGCGCGCCGCCGGGCGCGACGCGCCAGAGCGTGGCATGGCCGCCGGTCCGGGCCGCGGCGGCGCGCAGCGCACGGCCCGCGTCCGGATCGCCGCCGGCCACCGCATACCAGCGCTGGCCGCCGTGCCATTCGACGAGCGGCGCGCCGGCCGCCGCCGGCACGGCCAGCGCGGCGGCCGTCTGCGGTACCGACAGCCGCCAGATCGCCGCGTCTGCGCGCCGCGCGAACCACGGCAGCGTCTGCTCGCGCACCGCATGCCAGCCCTGCGCCGCCTCCTGCGGCGCCTCGACCGTGCCGCCGTGCGCGGCACAGAGCGCATGCGTGGCCGCGCCGACCGCCGCGACCGCGCCGCGCAGCCGCAGGCGCAGCACGCCGCGGCCGCCGCCCGCTTCCTCCTCCTCCCAGCGGCTGGCCGACAGCGGCAGCGGCCGCGCGCCCCAGCCGGCCAGCAGGCGCAGTGCCTCGTCCTGGCCGCAGCAGGCAAAGCGCAGCGTGGCCTCGGCCGGCGCCTGCGGCAGCACCTTGAGGCTGACCTGGGTGATGAGACCGAGCGTGCCGAACGCGCCGGCCATGAGCCGCGACACGTCGTAGCCCGCGACGTTCTTCATGACCTCGCCGCCGAACAGCAGATGCTCGCCGCGGCCGTTGACGAGGCCCAGGCCGAGCACGAAGTCGCGCACGCCGCCTGCGCTGGCGCGCGCCGGGCCGGCGAGCCCCGCGGCCACCATGCCGCCGACGGTCGCGCCGGGGCCGAAGTGCGGCGGCTCGAACGGCAGGCACTGGCCGGCTTCGGCCAGCAGCGCCTCGACCTCGGCCAGCGGCGTGCCGGCACGCACGGTCGCGACGAGTTCGCTGGGTTCGTAGCCGAGCACGCCGGCGAGCGGCGCGGTATCGAGCGGCTCACCCGCGGGCGGCGCGTCGAACAGGAAGCCTTTGGTGCCGCCGCCGCGGATGGCCAGCGGCACGGCGGCGGCCGCGGCGGCACGCACGCGGTCGATGAACGGGCGGAGGACGGAATCCATGACCTGCCCATGCTAACGGTGCGGCCCGCCGCAGCCATCGGGGGCGCCCCCGGCGCCGTTGATATTTTTGAATGTGCGGCGTGGCGTTTTTTGTCGCCCGACCGGCTTCGCTGACGCTCGACCATCTGTTCGGCACCGGCCCGCACGCTCAATCCACGCTGCCCGGCCGATGGACATGCATGCAGTTCGGAAATGCGAAGTCTTCGGCGATCCGGCTTGCGCGTTTCGCCTCGCTAGGCCGCAGCAGCTTCTGCAATGACGCTCGCGAACAGCCTTCGGCACCGTGCGCAAGCGCGGTGCCGAGACGACTTCTCGGATGGAACAGGCGGATGATGGCCGGACTGAGCCGCTGCTGCGTCGCGTCGGCATAGGGGCTTCCAAAGCGGTAGTCGCATCGGCCCTGGGTCGCATCGAACATACACGGCGACCACCTTGCCTGTGGCGTCGAGGTATTTCTGGCCTTGTTCCGCGTGTTGATCGTCTCGATCCGCTCGGCGGGCCCCGTCCTTCCGATCACGGTCTGGCCAGCGCCTTTGGTATCGACGTTTGCCCGCCTTCGCACGGCGATGCCGCTTGCGAAGCGTGTCTTCCAACGGAATGGAGGTGATCCTTGTCCGGCTGATGTGTCAGCAGACCGGGATGAGCGTACCGAGCTTCACGACGATGTTTCCGTAAATGCCTGGGAACCTCTCCGGGGGCGCTGCATGGTCGAACGCCGCAGGAAATAACGGTTGAGTTCGAGGCGGTCTTCAGCTGGCCGAAAGGCTCTTTTACTGCCCGGTCAACCGCGGAAGAGGTTCACCGGCAGCCCGGGCACGTCCACACGCAGCGACAGCACGCGGCCCGACAGGGGGAGCGCGGCCAGTTCCTGCGCGCTGCGGCCGTGGGCGGCCGAAGTGACGAAGAGCGTGCGGCCGTCCGCGCCGCCGAAGGCCGGCATCGTCGGGCAGCGCACCGGCAGCGGGTACTCGGCGGCCACGGCGCCGTCGGGCGACAGCCGCAGCACGCGCGCACCCTCGAACATCGCGACCCAGAGATGGCCCTCGGCGTCGACGGCCGCGCCATCGGGGCGGCCGCCATAGCCCGGGTCGCCCGCCTGCCAGCCCGCGGGCTTCGGGTCGAAAGCCCGCAAGAGCCGGCGGTTCGACAGCGCGGCGGTCTCCGCGTCGAAGTCCCAGGCATGGATCGCATGGCTCGGCGTGTCGGCCCAGTAGAGCGTGCGGCCGTCGGGCGACCAGGCGAGGCTGTTGGCCGTCAGCGCGCCGCCGACCTGCTCGCGCACCGCAGCCGGGCCGCTGCCGCGGGCGTCGATGCTGTAGAGCGCGGCGCGCGGCGCGTCCTTGGGCTCGTAGACGGTGCCGACCCAGAAGCGGCCGTGCGCATCGCACTTGCCATCGTTGGCGCGCGTGGTGGCCGGGTCGCAGGGAAGCACCGCGATGGAGTCGAGCGCGCCGCCCCAGACGCGCGCACGGAAGATGCCGCTGCGCAGCGCGATCACCAGGCCGCCGCCGTGGGCCGGCGCGATACAGCCGGGCTCGGACGGCAGGCTCCAGGCCTCGGCGCCTTCGCCGCGCGCATCGGCGCGCAGCAGGCGCCGGCCGGCGATGTCGACCCAGTAGAGGCGTCGTTCCCCGGCATGCCAGCACGGCGATTCGCCGAGGGCGCACGCCCCGGCGGCCAGAGGCGCCCAGTCGGACAGCAGCGTGGTGGGAGCGGTGTCGGCAGGCATGGAACGATTGTGTCGCAAACCTCGCTTTCCGGGGTATATGACCATTCCGCCTGACAAGCGCTGACTGGCGCTTTGTACTACCAGGTGTATGAGGCTCGTGCGTAGTAGAACCGGCCGCCGAAGCCGAACGGCGAGAAGGTGCTGTAGGGCGAGGTGCCGCCCGAACTCAGGCTGGAGCGCACCTGGTCCGGGTACTGGTCCGTGAGGTTGTCCACGCCCACCGTGAGCGTGAGCGCAGGCAGCACGCGCCAGCTGGCCGAGACGTCGAGCACCCATTTCGCGCCGAAGGTCTGGTCCAGCGTCGCATCGTTCTGCGGCGCGACGAAGCTGCCGTAGCGCGTGAGCTGGCCGCGCACCGAGAAGCGCTCGTGCGTGTTCTCCAGTCCCAGGCTGAGCTTGGTCTTCGGCGACGTGCGCGTCACGCGCTGGATGGTCTGCCGGTCGATCAGCGTCAGGCCGTTGGCCGTGAGCACCGCCGGGTTGGCCGCGATGTTGCGCACGCTGGCGTCGTTGACGTTGAGGCCCAGAGTGCCGGTGAAGCGGCCGGCCGACGCGGTCTTCCACTGGTAGCTGCTGACGATGTCGATGCCGCGGTTGCGCGTGTCCAGCGCATTCGTGAAATAGCGCGCGGCCGAGGCGTAGATGCCCTGCGCGGCCAGCTGCGCCTGCAAGGCGGAGGGCAGCACGAGGTTGCCGGAATACAGGATGCGGCCGTCGATGTCGATCTGGTAGACGTCGATGCTGGTCGTGAACTCGGGCACGGGCTGCAGCAGCAGGCCCAGGCTGAAGTTGCGCGACTTCTCGGCCTTGAGCGGCTGCGCGCCCAATGCACGCGCCGCGGCGGTGTTGACGCCGAAGGTGCCGGCGTCCAGCAGCGTGTTCACGCCGTTGACCACGATGTAGGTGGACTGCGTCAGGCTGTAGTTCTGCTGCGCGAGCGACGGCGCGCGGAAGCCGGTGGACACCGTGCCGCGCAGCGCCACGGACGGCGTGGCCTGCCAGCGCGTGGAGAGCTTGCCCGAGGTGGCGCCGCCGAAATCGTCGTAGTGCTCGGCGCGCAGCGCGGCCGAGGCGCTCCAGGCGTCGTTGAACTCGGTCTCCAGCGTGCCGTAGAGCGCGGTGTTGTCGCGCTTGAAGCGGCCCGCGTTCTGCGGCTGGATGCCCTGGAAGCCCTGGGCACCGCTGCCGGTATAGGACGCCACTTCGCCGGCTTCGAGCACGTAGCGCTCGTGGCGCACTTCGCCGCCCAGGCCCACGGTGAGCGGGCGCGGCAGCCAGCCGACCTGGAAGTCGCGCGTGAAGTCGGCGTTGAGGATGTCCTGCTGGCTTTTGAGCCGCCCGTCGTAGAAGCGCGTGGGGCTCGCGCTGCCCAGGCTCAGGTTCACCGAGTTCACGGTGTTGATCTTGAAATCGTTGTCGCCGTGGTTGTAGCTGACGTCCCAGCGCCAGCCGGCGGCGTCGCCGCGCAGGCCGACCACGAGCGCCTTGTCGGTCGTGGTGCTGTCGAGCTGCGGCAGAAAGCCCTGCGGGTAGAACGATGTGCGCAGCGTGCTGCCGCCGACGGCGGTGTAGGCGGTGCGCCAGGCCGCGGCGGAGTTGGTATCGCGCTGGCTCCAGGTGCCGAAGGCATAAAGCGTCGTGCCGCCGCCCAGCGGCAGCTCGCCGTTGAAGGCGAGCGCGCCCTGGTCGCTGTCAGGCTCGCCCTGGCGCGAGGTGACCTGGCCGTAGAGCGGCTCGTGGGGGTCGCGAAAACCGGCGCCCGAGCGGTTGGTGTAGTCCTGCCGGCGCTTCTCGGCCGTGATGCGCAGCCAGCCGCCGTCGCTGCCGAGCGCCACGCCGGTGTTGACGCTTGCGGTGAGCTGCCTGCCGTCGCCCTTGGAGTAGCCGCCGTAGCCCAGCGTGGCCGAGCCGCCGGCCGCGCCCTTGCGCAGGATGATGTTGATGACGCCGGCAATCGCATCGGAGCCGTACTGGGCCGAGGCGCCGTCGCGCAGCACCTCGATGCGCTCGATCGCCGAGATCGGGATCGCGTTGAGGTCCACCGGCGCGCTGCCGCGGCCGACCGAGCCGTTGACGTTGACCACCGCGCCGCTGTGGCGGCGCTTGCCGTCCACCAGCACCAGCACTTGGTCGGGCGAGAGGCCGCGCAGCTGCGCCGGGCGCGCCGCGTCGGTGGCGTCGGTGTTGGACGGGCGCGGGAAGTTCAGCGAGGGCAGCAGCCGCGCGAGCGCCGTGGCCAGCTCGGTCGTGCCGGTGGCTTGCAGGTCGCGCGCGGTCAGCACGTCGATGGGCGATTCGGACTGCACGCTGGTGCGCTGCGCGCGGGTGCCGGTGACGATGACCGAGTCGAGCACCGTGGGGCTGGAAGCCGCGTCCTGGGCCAGGGCGGGGATGCCGCCAGCGGCAATGCCGGCGACGAGGGCAATGCGCGCCAGCGGGGCCGGATGGCGGTCGTTCTTCTGCATGGTCGTGTGCTCCGTGACGGGGATGAACCCGCGCCGGCCCGGCTCGGCGGCCTCCCTCTCCGACGCGGTAGGCGCAGTCTAGGTTTCAGCCTGAAACACGACCAACGAAGAAAATCACATATTCAATCTTGTAGCGGCCCGGCGACAAGGAAAAAAGGGCCCGCCGGAGCGGGCCCAACATCCAGAAGAGACTCTCGCTGACTTGGCTTCTCCGGCGACAGGATGCCGCCGTCGATGCCAAACCTTTTCACCTCACCGGTTGTAGGCGGTTTCGCCGTGGGAGGTGATGTCCAGACCCTCGCGCTCGGCTTCCTCGGTCACCCGCAGGCCCAGCACCAGATCGGCGATCTTGTAGGCGATGAAAGCCACGACGCCCGACCACACGATGGTGACGATCACGCTCTTGACCTGCACCCAGAGCTGGTGGCCGATCGCATAGTCCGCCGCCTGCGTGCCGCCGAAGCCGGGGGCCGCGAACACGGCGGTCAGGATGGCGCCGACGATGCCACAGACGCCGTGCACGCCGAACACGTCGAAAGAGTCGTCCGCGCCGAGCAGCTTCTTGAGGCCGGTGACGCCCCAGAGTCCCGCCACGCCGGCGATCAGGCCGAGCACGATGGAGCCCACCGGCCCGACGAAACCGGCGGCCGGCGTGATGGCCACGAGCCCGGCGACGGCGCCGGAGGCGGCACCCAGCGCTGAGGCCTTGCCCTTGTGCACCGACTCGGCGCCGATCCAGGCCAGGGTGGCCGCGGCGGTGGCGAGCACGGTGTTGATGAAGGCCAGGCCCGCGATGCCGTTGGCCGCGCCCGCGGAGCCGGCATTGAAGCCGAACCAGCCCACCCACAGCAGCGAGGCGCCGACCAGGGTCAGGGTCAGGGAGTGCGGAGCCAGCGCTTCCTTGCCGAAGCCGATGCGCTTGCCGACCACATAGGCGCCCACCAGGCCGGCGATACCGGCGTTGATGTGGACCACGGTGCCGCCGGCGAAGTCCAGCGCCCCCTCCTTGCCCAGCAGGCCGCCGCCCCAGACCATGTGGGCCAGCGGCAGGTAGCTGAAGGTGAACCACAGGGCACCGAACAGCAGCACCGCGCCGAACCGAGCACGCTCTGCGAAGGAGCCCACGATCAGCGCCACGGTGATGGCCGCGAACGTGCCCTGGAACGCCACGAAGACGTACTCGGGGATCGTCGGCAGCGCGCCGGAGAGCGTGGCGGGGGCGATGCCCTTGAGGAACAGCTTGTCGAAGCCGCCGAAGAAGGTGCCTTCGCCGCCGAACGCCAGCGTGTAGCCGTACAGAGCCCACAGCACCGAGATCAGCGAGAAGACGACGAACACCTGCACCAGCACGGACAGCATGTTCTTCGAGCGGCCCAGGCCGCCGTAGAACAGCGCGAGGCCCGGAATGGTCATCAGGATCACGAGCAGCGTGGAAGTCAGCATCCACGACGTGTCGCCGGAATCGAGCTTGGGCGCGGGCGCGGCAGCCGGGGCCGCGGCGGGAGCCACTGCCGGCGCGCTGGCAGCAGGCTCGGCGGCGGCCTGGGCCAGGGCGGCGGTCCCTCCCGCCAGCAGAACCATGCCCAGGATCAGGGAAGCAAACAGTTTCTTCATGTCGGTTTCTCTTTGGATTCTTGGGGTCGTCCCGCTCGCGTCAGAGTGCGTCGCCGCCGGTCTCGCCGGTGCCGATGCGCACCACCTGGCCCAGGTCGAAGACGAAGATCTTGCCGTCGCCGATCTTGCCGGTGCGCGCGGCCGTCTCGATGGCCTCGATCACGCCATCGACCAGGTCGTCGGACACGGCGGCCTCGATCTTCACCTTGGGCAAAAAGTCCACGACGTATTCCGCGCCGCGGTACAGCTCGGTATGGCCCTTCTGCCGGCCAAAGCCCTTGACCTCGGTCACGGTGATGCCCTGCACGCCGATGGCCGAGAGCGCCTCGCGCACCTCGTCGAGCTTGAAGGGTTTGATGATCGCAGTCACCAGTTTCATGTTCGGTACCTCCTCGAGTGGAAAACGGTAGGGGCCGGCCGCCGGACGCTTACAGCGTCTTGGTCAGCGCGACGATCACGCGGGCCTTGTTGGCATCGCCGAAGAAATTCTTCCTGGTGGCGCCGACGACCGAGCCCGTCAGCGACAGGCCGCCGCCGAAGTCGTAGGCCGCGCCCACGCTGTAGTCGACGTAGTTCGGAATGCCGGGCACGGCATCCTTGATGCCGCTGGCGAAGCGGGTGTAGCCCACCGCGGCCTTGAGCGTCACGCTCGGCGCCACTTCCTGCGCGAAGGCCAGGTTGAAATAGCCGGTGTTGCGGCCCTTGTAGCCTGAGCCGGCGTTGTTGCCGGCCCAGCCGAAGTAGTCGTCGGAGACAGTGTGCGAATACTTGGCGGTGAGCGGGCCCCACGTGGCTGCGCCGTAGAGCTCGGCGGTGTTGCCGTTCTTGTTGCCGGGGTAGACGTAGGTGAGCGCGCCGACGTCGGCATCGATCTCGCCGGCCTTGAACTTGTAGCCGCCGTAGAAGTCGGATTCCACGCTGTTGCCGTCGAGCCAGTTGACGCTGGAGTTCCAGTTGCCGACGTACCAGCCGGTCTCGCCGAAGGTGTAGTCGAAGCCGCCTTGCAGCGCGGGCTTGACGGTCTTGTCGACCTTGCCGCGCAGTACGTCCTGATCCTGGCCCCGGAACTTGTAGTTGGTGGTGAGGCTGACGTTGCCGGTCAGCTGCGCGCTGGCCAGCGCCGGCAGGGCGGCAGCGGCGGCGATGGCCAGGGTCTTGACGAGGGTGGCAGTCATTCGTGCGCTCCTACTAAGTTGCTCGCTGGGGACGTTTCAGGAAGTACACAGCGGGTTAGCATGGAGCGTGCCAATCGGCCGCCACGCTCCGGCGCGATGATCGCCATGCCACATGCGCCGGCCCGTCCGCACGACGACGGTGCACGCCGGGCCGCCCGGGACGCGCGCACCGCACGAACGCACTGCATTGGGGAGAAAGAAGGGAATGAGTCTGTCTTTGGTGCAAAGCCGCGCCCTCCTGGGGCTGCAGGCGCCCGCGGTCACCGTCGAGGTGCATCTGGCCAACGGCCTGCCGAGCTTCACCCTCGTGGGGCTGGCCGACGTAGAGGTGAAGGAGGCGCGCGAACGGGTGCGCTCTGCGCTGCAGAACACGGGGCTGGAGTTCCCGCACAACAAGCGCATCACGGTCAACCTCGCGCCGGCCGACCTGCCCAAGGACTCGGGCCGCTTCGACCTGCCGATTGCGCTGGGCATCCTGGCGGCCAGCGGCCAGATCGACGGCAGCCGCCTGGCGGGCCACGAGTTCGCCGGCGAACTCTCGCTGTCGGGCGAACTGCGGCCGGTGCGCGGCGCGCTCGCCGCCAGCCTGGCGCAGCGCCATGCCGGTGCGGGCCATGCGCTGGTGCTGCCGCCCGGCAGCGCCGAGGAGGCTGCGCTGGTGCCCGATGCCACCGTCTACCGGGCCCGCCACCTGCTCGACGTGGTGCGCCGCTTCGCGCCGCCGGGAACCCCTGCGGCAGAAGACGAGGATGGCGATGGCTGGACCGCCGTGCGCGCCCGGGCCGCGCTGGCCGAAGGGCGCTATGCCGACCTGGCCGACGTCAAGGGACAGGCCGGTGCCAAGCGGGCGCTGGAGATCGCCGCGGCCGGCGGCCATGCGCTTCTTCTGAGCGGCCCGCCGGGCTCTGGCAAGAGCATGCTGGCCCAGCGCTTCGCCGGACTGCTGCCGCCGCTGACGGTGGACGAGGCGCTGCAAACCGCGGCCGTCGCCAGCCTCGGCGGCGGCTTCGCGCTCGACCGTTGGGGCCAGCGGCCTACGCGCAGCCCGCACCACACGGCCAGCGCCGTCGCGCTGGTAGGCGGCGGCTCACCGCCGCGGCCCGGGGAGATTTCGCTGGCCCACCATGGGGTCCTTTTCCTGGACGAACTCCCGGAGTTCCCGCGCCAGGCCCTCGAATCGCTGCGCGAGCCGCTGGAGACCGGCCAGATCACCATCGCACGGGCCGCGCAGCGTGCCGAATTCCCCGCGCGCTTCCAGCTGATCGCCGCGATGAACCCCTGCCCCTGCGGCTTTCTCGGCAGTTCCCAGCGCGCCTGCCGCTGCACGCCCGACCAGGTGGCCCGCTACCAGGGCAAGCTCAGCGGCCCGCTGCTCGAACGGATCGATCTGCATGTGGACGTGCCGGCACTGCCGCAGCAGGAGCTGCTGCAGGCGCCGCCGGGCGAAGGCAGCGCGGCGGTCCGCGCGCGCGTCGTGGCGGCGCGCGGCCGCGCGCTGGCCCGCCAGGGCCAGCCCAACCATGCCCTGCAGGGGCAGGCGATCGATCGCTGCGTGCTGCTGGATGCGGCAGCCGCGCAGTTCCTGCAGACCGCTGCGGCGCGGCTGGGCTGGTCGGCGCGCAGCACGCACCGGGTGCTCAAGGTGGCGCGAACCGTCGCCGACCTTGCCGCGAGCGAGGCCACGCTGCAGGCGCACGTTGCCGAAGCGATCCAGTACCGGCGCATGGCGCAGCACTGACCGCCGGCGGCTCACGCGTTCCAGCCGGGCGCCGGCCCGACCGGGGCGGTGCCGAACTCGGGTACAAACGCGGATCGCTGCGCCTCTGCCGCGCCTGTTCCGTCTCTCCCGCATGAAGGACCCTCCATGACCGCGTCGAAACATGCCTATGTCGGCTCCCGCACCACACGCGAGCGCCAAGCCCGCGGTGAAGGCATCAGCGTCTACGCGGTGGACGAAGAAACCGGTGCGCTGGACCGGGTGCAGCTGGTGGGCGGCCTGGCCAACCCCTCCTTCCTCGCGCTCGATGCGCCCAAGCGGCGCCTTTATGCCGTGCACGGCGACGGCAACGAGGTCAGCGTCTTCGCGGTATCGCCGGTGGACGGGACGCTGGAGTTCATGCAGCGGCAGGTCTGCGGCGGGCGCAACCCGGTGCATCTGGCGCTGGACCCGACGGGACGGTGGCTGCTGGTGTCGGACCACCTGGGCACGGACGGCGGCGGCTCGCTGCTGGTCATGCCGGTGCACGACGACGGCCGGCTGGGCCCCGTGTCCCAGCGCGTCGCGATGGCCGGCGAGCCCGGCCCGCACCGCAGGGAACAGCCCTTCGCCAAGCCGCATTTCAACCCGTTCGACCCCAGCGGCCGGTATGTGGCGGTTCCCGACAAGGGGCTGGACCGGGTGTTCGTCTTTCGCTTCGACGGCGGGACGCTGGCGCCCGCCGCGCCGCCAGGGGTCGGCACGCGGGCCGGGGCCGGGCCGCGGCACATCGCCTTCCATCCCTCCGCGCCGTTCGCCTACGTCGCCAACGAACTGGACTCGACCGTGACCGCGTACCGTTTCCATCGCGACAGCGGTGCGCTGGCGCCCCTGCAGATCCTGCCGACGCTCGACGACACGTTCACCGGCAACAACACGGCGTCCGAGATAGAAATATCCAAGGACGGGCGCAGCCTCTACGTGTCGAACCGCGGGGCCGACAGCATCGCGCTGTTCGATGTCGATGCCGCCACGGGCCGTCTGCGTTTTCGGGAAACGACGCCGTCGCGGGGCCGGACGCCGAGGTTCTTCGCCCTGGGCCTGGACGGCCGATGCATGTTCGTGCTCAACGAGGACAGCGACACCATCGAAGTCTTCCCCGTCGACCGCAGCACGGGCCGGCTCGGGCAGGCCACGCAGAGCATCCGCTGCGGCAGCCCGGTCTGCCTGGTGATGTGAGCGGGGCACCGCACGGCGCCCTCAGCTCCAGGTCTGCGCCCAGGCATACGCCATGGCCGGGGTATTGAAGCAGGCGGTTTCGTGGCTGGCGGAGCAGACGGCCCGCTCCAGCAGCTGGATGTCGGCCTCGTGCTGCCGGGCCACATGGACGTCCTCGAAGAACAGCACCTTCTGGCAGCGGCGGGTCAGCACCAACTCGGCGATCTGGGCATCGCCGCCGAGCGGCCCGCTCTGCAGCGGCCGGGCCCAGGGCTGGCCGTGCGGCCAGCCGCGGGCCCAGGCCATCTCGTTGAGCCTGCGGCCGGTGGTGCCGGTGGCCACGCGTTCGCGGGCGCACGACAGCAGCGCGAAATGCCGCGACGCGAACTCGACCATCGCGGGCTTGAGCGCGTCATGGGCGATCAGCGCGAGCGACTGGTCCTGCAGTGCCGGGATGCCGGCAGGCGCCTGGGAGCGCAGCGACACCCCCGTCGCACGCGCCTGCTCGACGGCCATCCATTCGATGGCCCCGGCCACGGTCAGCAGGAGCGGCTTCGCATGGACGATGCACTGCCGCTTGAGCGCCTGCGCTTCCGGGTACAGCGAGGACGGGTCGAGCGGATCCATCAGATAGACGGCGCCGGCCAGTTCCTCGGAAGGGTCGATGCCCCCAGCGATGCGCGAAACCATGCGCATGAGCCCGCCTTCGCGGCCGTACGGCAGGCACTGGAGCCCGGCGTGCCCCTGCAGCAGGCCGAGCCTCTCCAGCGCGTCGGCACAGCCGCCGACCGCCGCGATCCCGAGGCCCAGCAGACGGATGGCCGCCTCGCAGGAGCGCGCCCAGCGGGCCAGCCCGCCGTCGGCCGTCTGCCGGTGCAGGCGGTGCGCCGCCAGACCGAAGCGGCGCACCTGCGTCACCAGGAAGCCCCGAACGCCTGCCGCAGCTCTTCGATCGCAGCCTCCGGCAGCGGGGCGGCGGTCCGGCCCGTCATCTGCCACAGCCTCGCGGTCTCCTCGAGTTCCTCCAGCGTGGCCATCGCCTCCGCCGCGGAGCCGTGCCAGACGTTGGGGCCGAGCCGGTCCAGCATCACGGCGCGCAGCACAGTGCCGCGCCGGGCGTAGCCGGCGATCAGCCGCGCCACCTCGTCCGCCACCGCAGGTGCGCCGGGCCGCTGGTAGGCCACGAGCGGCACCCGGCCCACCTTCATCACGAAATAGGGCGTGATCGGCGGCAGCAGCTCGCCGTCGGCCACACCGGGCGCCTGGCCGGCCAGGGTCATCGCCACGAGATGGGTGCTGTGCGTGTGGATGACGCACCGCGCAGGCCGGCCCGCGTCGGCCGTCGCCTCGTAGATGCGGCGGTGCAGGGCGATCGTCTTGCTGGCGCGCGCGCCGCCGATCTGCACGCCCTGATCGTCCAGGCGCGCCAGCGAGGCCGGGTCGAGGAATCCCAGGCAGGCATCCGTCGGCGTGATGAGGTAGCCGCCCCCCTCCTCCGGAGCGAGCCGGATGCTGATGTTGCCCGCCGTGGCATGGACGTATCCGCGCGCGAAAAGGCTGGCGCCGACGCGGCAGATCTCGTCACGCGCTTGGGTTTCGTTCACGAGTTCTCCCCGACCTTGGTGATGCGCGCCATATTGAGGTGCTGGCGCATGAACTGGGCGGCTTCCATGCGTTCGCCACGCACCAGCAGCTCGATGAGCTGCAGATGCTCCTCGCACTGGCGGTGGAGGCGGCTGCGGTCGAGCCGCGTGCCGTACTCGACGATGCGCCGCATCTGGTTGACGTTGCGCAGCGCATCGAGCACGAAACGGTTGCCGCAGCCGGCCGCCACCGTCTCGTGGAAATGGCTGCCCGCCTGGAAGAGCTGCGCCGGCGTGCATTGTTCGATGCCGCCGTCCAGCAGGTCCTGCTGCTCGCGCCGGCAGCGTTCGAGTTCGGCCAGGTCCACGGCATAGCCGGGCTCGAGGATGGCCGCCGGCTCGAGCATCATGCGGAAGCGGTAGCTTTCGCGGTGCGCCTCGACGCTCGACAGCAGTCGCCGGAACATCCAGCCCCGGCCGGGCTTGCGGTCCACCAGCCCATCGCGCGACATCCGGTTGAGCAGGCGCTGGACCTGCTGGCGTGCCAGACCGTAGCGGGCCATCAGGTCTGCCTCCGTCACCTCCTGTTCCAGCAGCCCGCCGATGTGGTCGTGGGCGACCCGCAGGTACAGGTCTTCCAGCGACGGAACGGCCTCGGACACGGCGACGCCCGCGAGCTCGCGCGCCTCCATGGCCAGCTGGAAGCCCCGGTTCGGGCTGGAGGTCACCGCACCGGTGGATTCGAGGAACTGCAGCGCCTTGCGGACCGGCGAGCGGGAGACGCCGAGGACATCGCACAGGGCCTGCTCGGTGAGCCGGTAGCCCTTCGGCAGGCCCTCGCGCCGCGCCATCTCCAGGATCCGGCCCGCCAGGGTCGGAATCAGCGGGCTGACATTGGTCGCAGGAGCGGGCGCCGCGGCCATCGGGGCCGTCTTCATGGCGATGCCGGCGGCTGCAGCAGCGCGAACGCCCGGGTGAAGAAATCGGCGGACCCGAAGTTCCCGGATTTCAGGGCCAGGTGCACGCCCTGCGCCGCAGCGAACGGCGACTGCGCATGGCACCACGGCACGCCCGGCGCGATCTGCGGGCCGATGCGCATGCGGTCCACCTCCAGCGCCTGGACGCAGGCGCCGGCGGTCTCTCCGCCGGCCACGATCAACTGGCCCGCGCCCCGCTCCACCAGACCGCGCGCGATGGCGGACAGGGCGGCCTCGACGATTCCGCCGGCGCGCTCGGCGCCCACCTGCGCCTGCACCGCGCGCACCGCGTCGGGCTCGGCCGTGGCATAGATCAGCACCGGCTCGGCGCCGAGACGCGGGCCGGCCCATGCCAGGGCCTCCTGCACCAGGTCGGCGCCCTCGATCAGCCGCAGCGGATCGATCGCGAAAGCGGGGCCGCCGCGCTGCCGGAAATCGGCGACCTGGCCGTTCGTGGCGACCGAGCAGCTGCCGGAGACGATCGCCCGCGCGCCGCGCGCAGATGGAAGGCAGGAGGCCCCCTGGCCCGGGCGCACGCCGTAGTTCTGCGGCAGCCCGATGGCCACGCCCGAGCCGGCGGTCACGCGCGGCAGGTCCGCCAGCGCCAAGCCCAGCGCCATGAGGTCGGCATTGTCCATCGCATCGACGATGACCATCTGCACGCCTTCGCCGCGCAGCTGCGCCATGCGCTGCCGGATGGCATCCGCGCCGCGCCGCACGACGCTGTAGTCGACCAGGCCGACCCGCCGCGCGGTCTGCTGCTGCAGCACGCGCACCAGGTTCGAATCGGTCATCGGCGTCAGCGGATGGCTGCGCATGCCGGACTCCTGCAGCAGGACGTCGCCCGCGAAAAGGTAGCCCTTGAACACCGTGCGCCCGTTCTCGGGGAACGCGGGGCAGGCGATCGTGAAGTCGGTCCCCAGTGCATCCATGAGCGCATCGGTCACCGGCCCGATGTTGCCGGCCGGCGTCGAATCGAAGGTCGAGCAGTACTTGAAGTAGAACTGCCGCGCCCCCTGCGCCTGGAGCCAGTGCAGCGCCTGCACGGACTGCGCGGCGGCATCCGCCGCGGCGATGGTGCGCGACTTCAGCGCGATGACGACGGCGTCCACGTCCGCGGCGAGCGGGCCGCGCGGCACGCCCATCGTCTGGACGACGCGCATGCCGCCGCGCACGAGGTTGTTCGCAAGGTCGGTGGCGCCGGTGAAATCATCGGCGATACAGCCCAGATGGATCGTGCCCATGGCCGCGACGCCCTGCCTCAGGCGCCGGCGACGGCCCGGGCCACTTCGGCCGCGAAGGCCTTGCAGCCGATGGTGCCGCCGATGTCGGCGGTGCGCGTCTGCGGGTTCGCGAGCACCTTGTCCACCGCGGCCTCGATCGCCTTGGCGGCCTGCCGCAGCGCGTCGTCGCCGCGCTTGTCGCCGAGCCAGCCGACCATCATGGCGACCGACAGGATCATGGAGGTCGGATTGGCCTTGTCCTGCCCGGCAATGGTGGGCGCCGAGCCATGCTGGGCCTGCGCGCAGCACAGGGTGTCGCTCGCCATGATGGAGCCGGCCAGCCCCAGGCTGCCGGACAGCTCGCTGCACAGGTCCGAGAGGATGTCGCCGTAGAAATTGGTGGCCACGAGCACGTCGAAGCGCTCGGGCTCCTTGACCAGGTGAGCGGTCGAGGCATCAATCAGCAGGTCGTCGAGCTGCACGTCCGGGAAGTCCTTGGCCACGTGGCGCACGGCTTCGAGGAAGAGGCCGTCGGTCATGTGGAAGCTGTTGGCCTTGTGGATGGCGGTCACCTTCCTGCGCCGCGTGGCCGCCAGCTCGAAGGCCCGGCGCGCGATGCGCTCGCTGCAGTGGCGGGTGATCTTGCGGATCGACAGCGCCATGTCGGGACTGGGCATGACCTCGCCCCAGCCGCGCGTCATGTTGCGGTCCGGGTAGAAGCCTTCGGTGGCCTCACGCATGATGACCAGGTCCATGGACCTGCCTTCGCGCAGGTTCGACGGCAGGAACGGCCGGGTGCGCGCCGGGCGCACGTTGGCATACAGGTCCAGGCCGATGCGGTAGGCCGCGGACACGTTGCGGCCGCCCTGCTCCGGCGGGGGATAGTCGGCGTGCGACTGGGTTCCGAGGATGATGCCGTCGTACGTCTTGGAGCGCTCGAGCAGTTCGTCGCGGATGGTCACGCCGTACTTCTTCAGGCTGCTGAAGCCGAGGTCTTCGAAATCGAACTCGAGCGCGAGGCCGAAGCGGGCGCCGGAGGCCTTGAGCACCTCGACGGATGCATCGACGATTTCAGGGCCGATGCCGTCACACGGCAGAACGATGAACTTCATGGTTTCTCCAGTCAGCTTGGGAGGGATGAGGCGGGATCGACGGATTTCCTGAGCAGCCGCACGGCACTGTCGGGGCTGCTCAGCACGGGTAGCGAAGTGTCTGCGGCGATGCGCTCGCGCAGGTGCGCCATGGAGAACTGACCCAGCATCAGGATATCGCTGTCGCGCAGTTCCTGCGCAGCGGCGCCGACGAGGGCGTCGTGCTCCTGGACGCGCCCCTGCGCGAGCGCCTCCAGAGCGCCCGGCGGGCATGCGACGCGCAGGCTGCATTCGATGCCGCGGCGCCGCGCGATCGCCTCCAGCTCCTCGCGCATGCTGCCGACCGAGGGCGCGAAGCTGGAAACCATGCCGATGCGCCCGCTCCTGCCGAGCGTCGCGCAGGCGTCCAGCGCCTCCTCGAACATGGCTCCGTTGGGCTTGAGCGTCGGCACGCCGGCCTGCTCGGCGGCCGCCTCGATGGCCGCACCGAAGGCGGAGCAGGTGAACAGGATGCCGTCGGCCCCCGCCTGCGCCGCATAGCGCGCAAGCGCACCGAAGCGGGCTCGCAGGGCCGCGCCGATGCCGCCGGCGGCGACCAAGTCTGACGGCAGGCTGTCGTCGAGCAGGTTCATCCGGGCCGCCTGCGGCCACAGGCGCTCGAAAGCTTCCTGGACCGGGCCGACGGCCAGCGGCGTTGCATGTATTAAAGCAATTCTTGACACGATCTTTATAGATTCTATTCCCGGTTAGGGTTGGCACTGATTGTACTTAATATCCAATAGATACAATTAGGAAATCTACTCACTCAAGGCAGATAGGAGACGCGATGGCATTCACCCTCCCCTTTCTTCAACGCGCGGCCGGTGCGCTCGCGGCAGCGGTCCTCATGGTCCCCACCGCTTTCGCACAGTCCGCCGCAGGCGGCTACCCGGCCAAGCCGATCACGTTCGTGGTTCCCTATGCCGCCGGCGGCAGTTCGGACACGCGCTCGCGCCAGATAGCCAACAGGCTCTCCACCGCCTTCGGCCAGCCGGTGATCGTGGAGAACCGTCCCGGCGCGGGCGGCAACATCGGCACGGAATACATTGCCAAGGCCAAACCCGATGGCTATGTGATCGGCCTGGGCAATTTCGCCCCGCTGGCGGTCAACAAGGCCCTGTTCCCGCGGCTCAACTTCGATCCGGCCACCGACCTGACGCCGGTCGTGCTGATCGAGAAGGGGCCGCTCGTCCTGGCCGTCGGGCGCAACTCGCCCTTCAAGTCGGTCAAGGAGGTCATTGCCGCATTGAAGGCCAAGCCCAACTCCCTGAGCTTCGCCTCCGGCGGCATCGGCGGCTCGCACCATCTGGCCGGCGAACTCTTCAAGCAGAGCGCCGGCGTCGAGATGACGCACGTGGCCTACAAGGGCGGCGCGCCTGCCGGCAACGACCTGATGGCGGGCACCGTCGATCTGATGTTCGAATGGATCTTCGCGGTGATGCCCTACGTGTCGGGGCCGGAGCCCAAGATGCGGCCGCTGGCAATCACCGGCCCGCACCGCTCGCCGCTGCTGAAGGACGTGCCGACCTTCGACGAGCTCGGCATCAAGGGGATGGCGATCTCCAACTGGTTCGGCGTCGTGGCGCCGAAGGGGACGCCCGCGCCCATCGTGGCCAAGCTCAATGCGGCCATCAACGATACCCTGAAGGAGCCCGAGATGATCAAGGCGATCACCGCACTCGGCGACGAGGTCGCCGGGGGCACGCCGGAGCAGTTCGGTGCGTTCATCAAGGAAGAGACGGCGCGCTGGTCCCAGCTCGTGAAGCGCCACAACATCAAGCCGGAATGACGCGGGCCGCACCTCCAGGAGACAGCATGACCATCCGCACGACCTTTGCCGCCTGTGCCGCTGCTGCCGCGGGGCTGTGGCTCCCGCCGCTGTGCCATGCGCAGTCCTCCGTGACCCTCTATGGCGTGATGGACGTCACCGTCCGCCATGCCAGCAATGCGGCATCCGGCGGCGGCTCGCTGAACACCGTGGGCGACGGCTACTTCGGCGGCTCCCGGCTCGGCTTCAAGGGCTCGGAGAACCTGGGCGGCGGGCTGCGCGCGCTCTACATGCTGGAAATGGGGATCGACCCGTCGACCGGCTTGCTGCTGCAGTCCACCGCCGCGGCCAACTACGGCCAGGCGGCCTCGGCTTCCAGCCGCGCATTCGGGCGGGAGTCGTGGGTCGGCCTGTCCTCGGCCACCTGGGGCGCGCTGACCTTCGGCCGGCAATACACGCTGGCCCACCAGGCCGCCGCGCGCATCCAGCCGATGGGCAATCCCAACGCGGATGCCGTGATCGTTCTGAGCAACCACCACATGGCCCGGCAGGACAACATGGTGAAGTACGCCAAGGAGTTCGGCCCCTTCGACGTCGCGGGCAGCGTGACGCTGTCGGAAGGCAACGGCAGGGGCAGCGGCCTGTCTGCCGGCTACCGCGCCGCCGGGTTCGACGCGGTGCTGTACGGGCAGAACCTCTCGGCGGCGGCCGGCGGCGAGGTGCGCAGGATCCGCGGAGGCGGGGCGGCCTACCAGATCGCGCCGTCCTGGAAGGCCTTCCTGGCCTACATGACGCGCAGCCACGAGATCAGCCCGCAGCGCAACAAGGTCGCGACCGCGGGCCTGCACTACTACGCGACGCCCGCACTGACGCTGACGGCCAGCTACACCCACGACCGGCAAAACACCTTCGGCACCAATGCCTCGGGCAGGCGCCAGGTCGCCTGGCTGTCTGCCGATTACTACCTGTCCAAACGGACGGATCTGTATGCGGCCGTCGACCACAACAAGATCGGTGGCGGCTACGTCCTGCCCAGTTTCATGGCCACGCGCGGCTCCCAGACGGGCGTGACGGCGGGTGTCCGCCACCGTTTCTGATCGGAGCAAACCTCATGACTCCCCCATCCCTGGGGCGGCGCGCCCTGGTCGCGCTCGCGCTTTCCCTGCCGGTCGCCGCCTTCGCACAGCAGCCGGTCTATCCGGCCAAGCCGGTCCGGCTGGTCGTCCCATTCGCAGCCGGCGGTCCGAACGACGTGATGGCGCGCGTGCTGGCCAAGCGGCTGACGACCGATACCGGCCAGCCCTTCGTGGTCGACAACAGGCCCGGAGCCGGCGGCATCATCGGCACCGACGCCGTGGCGAAGGCCGCGCCAGACGGCTACACCCTGGGCTTCATCAGCGCCCCGTTCACGATGACGCCTGCGCTGCAGGCGAAGATGCCATACGACACGCTGAAGGACCTGGCGCCGGTGGCGAAGGTCGCCGAGTCGCCGATGGTGATGATGGTGCCGTCCACGTCCCAGTTCACCTCCGCCGGGGAACTCGTCGCATACGCCCGCAGCCATCCCGGGAAGATCACCTACGGCTCCGGCGGCATCGGCAGCACCCCGCACCTGAGCACCGAACTGCTCGCATCGGTCACGGGCGCCCGGTTCCTGCATGTCCACTACAAGGGCGGCGGCGAGTCGATCAAGGCGCTGATGGGCGGCGAGGTGGACCTGCTGATCGACAGCATCACCAGCACCGCGGCGGCCTTCGCTTCCGGCCGGATCAAGGGGCTCGGCATCGGCCAGGCCAAGCGCGCATCCCAACTCCCCGCCGTGCCGACCTTCGACGAGGCCGGCCTGGAGAAGTTCAAGGTGGAGCATTGGGTCGGCATCGTGGCCACGGCCAAGACCCCGCAGCCGGTGCTCGACGCGCTGCATGCCCAGGTCGAGAAGGCGCTGCGCAGTCCGGAGGTGGTGCAGAAGTATGAGGAGCTAGGAGCGCATCCGGTCCATGGCACGCCGGCCGACTGCGAGAAGTTCATCCACGAGGAGGTGGCGAAGTGGCAGCAGGTGGTGAAGAGCGCGAAGATCCAGCCGCAGTGATTCCCGAGGAAGCCCGGTGACAGGCCGCGTCTGCGACACCCACGTCCACGTCTTCGACGCCGAACGGTTCCCCTATGCCACGCCGCGGCGCTTCACGCCCGGCTATGCGGGCGTCGATCTGCTGCGCCAGCATCTGTGCAGGATCGGCGCGGGCCGCGTCGTCCTGGTGCAGCCGAGCGTCTACGGGCAGGATCACCGCTGCCTGCTCGATGCCCTGGCTTCCTTGGGCAGCGCCGGCCGCGGCGTGGCTGTGCTCGGCCCGCAAACCGATGGCACGCAGGTGGCCGCCCTCGACGCGGCCGGCGTGCGGGGCGCCCGCATCAACCTGGTCGTCGATGGCGCATCGGACGCCGGCCGCGCCCGGGAGGCGATCGCGCGCGTCTCGGCGCAGGCGCCACCGCACTGGCACATCCAGCTCCATGTCGACCTGCCGGTGATCGGGGCGCTGGAGGCGCTGCTTCTCGCGAGCCCCCGGCGCTTCGTCCTGGACCACTTGGGCCTGCCGGACGGGCCGTCGGCGCTCGGCTCCGCAGGCTGGCGCGCGCTGTGCCGGCTGGCCGGCACGGGCAAGGTCGCCGTCAAGCTGTCGGCCGCGTACCTCTGCGCGGCCGGCGATGGCGCGGCGCTGCAGCCGTTAGTCGCTAGCCTCGCCCGGGCGAATCCCCATGCCATCGTCTGGGGAAGCAACTGGCCGCACACCCAGGGCACGGCCCGCGCGGCCGGCGCCGATGCCGGTGACACCGAGCCGTTCCGCGAGGTCGACGACCGTGTCTGGCTGGCGCAATGCAGTGAATGGCTCGCCGCGCCGGGCCTGCCGGCCTCGGTGCTCGACGACAACGCCGAAGCGCTGTACGGGTTCTGAGCCTCCATATACCCTGGGTATATGTGACCTTGCCTCGATTTCACGTACGGCAAGAAGTTGTTAACTTCGAGCTATGGAGAAATCGAGATGACGGAAAAAGGACTGCCGAGACGGCAGTACACGCGGGATTCGTGATGGAGGCGGTGCGACTGTCGCAGACGGTGGGCAGCCCTGAAGCGGCCAAGCGGCTGGGAGTGCCGGTATCCGGTGAGCCAGCTCTGCCGGGTGCTCGCAGTCTCCCGCACGGGCTACTGCCAATGGCGAGTGAGGACGCCCAGCGCCCGGGTCCAGGCCAATGAGGCATTGGATTGCCAAGTGGCGGCCATCCACGCAGCCAGCCGCGGCAGCTACGGCCGCCCGCGCATCGCGCGGCAGTTGCGTGCCCAGGGCCAGGCGGTGGGCGGCGAACGCGTCCGCCGCAGTTTGCAGCGCCAGGGGCTGCGACCGGTGTATCGGCGCAGCTACGTGGTCACGACCGATTCATCGCATCGCCTGCCGGTGGCCGACAACCTCCTCGATCGTCGTTTCGAAGGCTGGCAGGCCAACCGCGCCTGGGTGGCTGACATCACCTATGTGGCCACCGGCGAGGGCTGGCTGTATCTGGCGGCCGTCATGGATCTGGCCAGCCGATCCATTGTGGGCTGGTCGATGGCCGAGACCATGGATGCCCAACTGGTTTGCACCGCCTTGAAATCGGCCGTCTGGCTGCGCTTACCACCTCCGGGCCTGCTGGTACATACCGACAGGGGCGGTCAAGGTGGATTCAACCGGTCGTCGCAACACCGGGTTGAGCCGCTGATTTTAGGTAGGCATTGAAAGCTTCAGCTGGTGTCCTCCAGCCCAAGGTTTTGCGTGGTCTGTTGTTCAATGTGGTGGCCACAGCCTGGAGCTCTTGCTCACCCCACCGGCATAGATCCGTGCCTTTGGTGATGCGGGCTACCAGGGAGTGCACAAGCGGGCCGACGCAAAGGACAGTGTCGAATGGCATGTGGCCATGAAGCCGGGAAAGCGGCGGAACCTGGACAAGGAGCACTCGGTGCAGGGATTGCTGCATCAGCTGGAGAAGCTCAAGGCCGGCATCCGGGCCAAGGTGGAACACCCGTTTCGGGTAATCAAGCGCCAGTTCGGGCACACCAAGGTGCGCTACCGGGGACTGAAGAAGAACACCGAGCAGCTCAAGACGCTGTTTGCGCTGAGCAACCTGTGGATGGTGCGCCACCGGCTGGCCGCTGGGGCATAGGTGCGTGCGCAGGGCGCCAAATGGCCTGGTGCGAGGTCGATGGGAAGTCATCGAGCGGTCCAGATGCGTCGTTCATGACGCCGCATGATCACTTGGCGATGAGGGCGCGCTGCAAGCACACCTCAATTCGATTCGTGCAGAGTTTTCTTAGCGGGCGGCGTTCACGGCGGCGGCGCGTTCTCCAGGATCGCCGCGCGGACGTTGCGTACATGGTCGCTGCCCGCCGCGTCGGCGGCCTCCTCGTCGCCCGAGACAACGGCCCGGGCGATGTGCCGGTAGTCGTCGAGCCTGAGCTTCTGCAACGTCGGCAGGCGGTGCTGCGCATGCACGATGGGCATGTGGATGGCGGGGAACAGACGCCGCAGCTCCTGGCTTCCGCTGAGCTGGAGCAGGGCCCGGTAGAAGTTCCTCCGGGCCCGGGAAAAGCCGCTGGCGTCCTGGCTCCTGTCGGCGGCGACGAGGTCCTTGACCGCCTGCCGCAGTTGTGCATTCCGGTCACGGCTGCGGCCGGCGCGCGCCGCCGACCGCGCCAGCAGGCCAGTCATGCGCTCGGCCACGTCGAGCACGTCCAGCGTGTCCTGCAGGCCGAGCGAGCGGATAACCGCGCCGCGGTGGCGCAGCAGTATCACGACGCCTTCGGCCGCCAGGCGCTGGAGCGCTTCCCGCACCGAATTGCGGCCCACGCCGAAGTGGGCGGACAGGTCGGCCTCGACCAGGCGCTGCCCCGGGATGAACGCCTGCGTGTCGAGGCCGCTCATGATTCCCGCGAAGACAACGTCCGATGCGCTCGGCGCCCCCTGGACTTCATCGAAGCCGGTCGCAGGCGAGGAGGCAGGGTTCTCGGTTGGCGCGCGGGAAGGCATGCCGGGATTGTCCGGCAATTCGTCCCTCTTTTCGGTAGGATGAAATTGTCCCACAATCGATGATCGATCTACTGAGGAGGTCCGCCATGGTCGAAGGATTTGCGCCGCTTGCCGGCAAGCGCGCGCTGGTGACGGGCGCCTCCGGCGGCCTGGGCGCGCATTTCGCCGAACTGCTGGCCCGCCATGGAGCCGACGTCGTGATCGCGGCGCGCAGGCTGGATGCCCTGGACGCCGTGGTCCGCAGGATCGGGGCCCACGGCACGGTGACCGCCATCCCGCTGGACGTGGCCGACGCCGCCTCGCGCGACGCCCTGGTGCGCCAGGCGGGCGCCGTCGACATTCTCGTCAACAATGCCGGCGTAGTTCGCGAGTCCGCGGCTCTCGACCATGCCGAGGCCGACTGGGACGCCGTGCTCGACACCAACCTCAAGGGCATGTTCTACCTGGCCCAGGCGTTCGCGCCCGGCATGCGCGGACGCGGCGGCGGCAGCATCGTCAACATCGCCTCCATCCTGGGCCTGCGGCAGGCTGGCGGCGTGGTGTCCTATGCGGTATCCAAGGCCGGCGTGATCCAGCTCACCAAGACGCTGGCGCTGGAATGGGCCCGCCACGGCATCCGCGTCAATGCGCTGGCGCCGGGCTACATCGAAACCGAACTCAACGGCGACTTCTGGCGGACCGAGGCGGGCAAGGCGCTGATCCGGCGCATCCCGCAGCGCCGCCTGGGGCGGCTGGAGGACCTGGACGGCCCGCTGCTGCTGCTCAGTTCCGACGCATCCCGCTACATGACCGGATCGGTGCTGACGGTCGACGGCGGCCATCTGGTCAGCACGCTCTGAGGAGGAGCCCTTCCCATGTTCACACCCTGCCCCACCGAACGCAGCCGCGCCATCGCGGAGCGCGTGGAAGCCTTCGTGCGCGAAGTCGTCGCGCCCTGCGAGCACGACTCGCGCGCCGGCGCCCACGGCCCCTCGGCCGACCTGGTCGCCGAGCTGCGCGCGAAGGCGCGTGAAGCCGGCGTGATGACGCCGCACATCCTGCCCGACGGCGAGCATCTGACGCAGCTGGAAACGGCCGCGGTGCTCAAGCGCTCGGGCCTGTCGCCGCTGGGTCCGGTCGCGGTCAACACCATGGCGCCGGACGAGGGCAACATGTTCCTGCTGGGCAAGGTGGCCACGCCGCAGCAGAAGCGCCGCTTCCTCGACAAGGTGGTGCGCGGCGACGCACGCTCGGCCTTCTTCATGACCGAGCCGGCGAACGACGGCGGAGCGGGTTCGGACCCCTCCATGCTGCAGACGACCGCGGTGCAGGATGGCGACGAATGGGTCATCAACGGCCGCAAGACGTGCATTACCGGCGCCGATGGCGCGGAGGTCGGCATCGTCATGGCCCGGACCGGCGGCGCCGACAAGGTGCAGGCCACCCTGTTCCTGGTGCACCTGCCGCACCCTGCCATCCGCATCGAGCGGGTGCTGGATACCATCGACAGCTCGATGCCGGGCGGCCATGCGCTGGTCGCGATCGAGAACCTGCGCGTGCCTGCCGCGGACGTGCTGGGCCAGGTGCACGAAGGCTTCCGCTATGCCCAGGTGCGGCTGTCGCCGGCGCGGCTTTCGCACTGCATGCGCTGGCTGGGCTCGGCCGCGCGGGCCCACGAGATCGCTTCCGGCTACGCCACCCGCCGCAAGGCGTTCGGCAAGCTGCTGGTCGACCACGAGGGCGTGGGCTTCATGCTGGCCGACAACCTGATCGACCTGCAGCAGGCGGCGCTCATGATCGACTGGTGCGCGGGCGTGCTCGACACCGGCTCGCAGGCCATCGCCGAAAGCTCGATGGTCAAGGTCGCGGTCTCCGACGCGCTGTTCCGCGTGGCCGACCGCTGCGTGCAGGTCATGGGCGGCTCCGGCGTGCTAGGCGACACCATCGTCGAGCAGGTGTTCCGCGAGGTGCGCGCCTTCCGCATCTACGACGGCCCGACCGAAGTCCACAAGTGGTCGCTGGCCAAGAAGATCAAGCGCGAAGCGCTGGCAGGAGGCGCCCGTGGCTGAGCATGACTTCGGCGGCACCACGCCGGTGCGCGAGCAGCATCGCATCGACGAGGCGGCGCTCGCGCGCTGGATGCAACGGAACGTGGCGGGCTACGCCGGCCCGCTGCAGGTGGACCAGTTCAAGGGCGGGCAGTCCAACCCCACCTACCGGCTGCGCACGCCCGGCGCCAGCTACGTGCTGCGCCGCAAGCCGCCAGGGGTGCTGCTCAAGGGCGCCCACGCGGTGGACCGCGAGGCGCGCGTCATGTCGGCCCTGGGCCAGGCGGGCTTTCCGGTCCCGCGCGTCCACGGCCTGTGCACCGACGACGGCGTGATCGGCAGCTGGTTCTTCGTGATGGACCTGGTGGAAAGCCGCATCTTCTGGGACGCCAGCTTCTACAGCGCGCCGCAGGACCAGCGCGCCGCCTGCATGGACGCGATGAACGCCACGCTGGCGCAGTTGCACCGCATCGACTACGCGGCGATCGGCCTGGCCGACTATGGCAGGGCCGGCGGCTACGCCGCCCGCCAGGTGGCGCGCTGGTCGCAGCAGTACCTGGACGATAAACGCGCCGGCCGGCATCCGGCCATGGACCGGCTGGTGGAATGGCTGCCCCGGCACCTGCCTGCGGCCGACGAGACCGCCATCACCCACGGCGACTTCCGCGCCGACAACATGATCTTCCACCCGAGCGAGCCGCGCGTGCTGGCGGTGCTGGACTGGGAGCTGTCCACGCTCGGCGATCCGCTCGCCGACTTCGCCTACAACGCGATGATGTTCCGCATGCCACCGGATATCCTGGGCGGCATTGCCGGGCTCGACCTGCGCGCCGCCGGCCTGCCCGACGAAGCGGCCTACGTGGCCGCGTACTGCGAGCGCACCGGCCGCGCGGGCATCCCGGACCTGGATTTCTACATCGCCTTCAACATGTTCCGCTTCGCCGGCATCCTGCACGGCATCCGGGGGCGTGCAGCACGGGGCACCGCGTCGAGCGCGGACGCGCGGGCCATGGGCGACCGCTTCGGGCGCGTGGCCGAACTCGCATGGCAGCAGGTGGAGCGGCTGGCCTGAGGCTCCGAAGTATCAGGCCATACCCCGGAAGGGTATATCCTGTATGTGCCCTTGGTTTGCCCGACAGGGGCACATAACCCCAGGGGGTATCTATGCACGCGGCGCAGCCGCCGTCCAGCGCCGCGCGACCGTGCCCTGGCTGCCCACGCTTTCCAGGTGCACGTCGAAGCCCCAGAGCCGGGCGACGTGCTTGAGCACCTCCTGCGCGTCGTCGGCCAGCGGGCGCTGGTTGTGTTGGGTGTGGCGCAGCGTGAGCGAGCGGTCGCCGCGCAGGTTCACGCTCCAAACCTGGATGTTGGGCTCGCGGTGGTTCAGGTCGTACTGGCGCGAGAGCGATTCGCGCAGCGCGCGGTAGCCGCTCTCGTCGTGGATGGCCGAGACCTCCAGCTCCGGGCGGCCCTGCTCGTCGCGGATGGCGAACAGGCGGAAGTCGCGCATGAGCTTCGGCGACAGGTACTGGCCGACGAAGCTCTCGTCCTTGAAGTTGCGCATCGCATGGTCGAGCGACTCGCGCCACGGCATGCCGGCCAGGTCGGGGAACCAGCGGCGGTCTTCGTCCGAGGGCTTCTCGCAGATGCGGCGCAGGTCGCTGAACATCGCGAAGCCCAGCGCATAGGGGTTGATGCCGCTGTAGCCGCGGTGGCCGGCCGGCGGCTGGAACACCACGCCAGAATGGGACTGGAGCCACTCCATCATGAAGCCGTCGGCCAGCCGGCCGCGGTCGTACAGCGTGTTGAGCAGCGTGTAGTGCCAGAAGGTCGCCCAGCCCTCGTTCATGACCTGGGTCTGGCGCTGCGGGTAGAAGTACTGCGCCACCTTGCGCACGATGCGCACCACCTCGCGCTGCCAGGACTCCAGCAGCGGCGCGTTCTTCTCGATGAAGTAGAGCAGGTTCTCCTGCGGCTCGGCCGGGAAGCGGCGCGCGGCCTCTTCGCTGGTGCCCGTGTCGCTGCGACGCGGCAGCGTGCGCCAGAGGTCGTTGATCTGCTGCTGGCGGTACTGCTCGCGCTCCTCGCGGCGCAGCTTCTCCTGCGCGAGCGAGAGTTTCTGCGGACGGCGGTAGCGGTCCACGCCGTGGTTCATCAGCGCGTGGCAGGAGTCGAGCAGATCCTCGACCGCGTCGACGCCGTGGCGCTCCTCGCACTCGGTGATGTAGTGCCGTGCATAGACCAGGTAGTCGATGATCGACGACGCATCGGTCCACATGCGGAACAGGTAGTTGCTCTTGAAGAAGCTGTTGTGCCCGTAGGCCGCGTGCGCGATCACCAGGGCCTGCATGGCCATGGTGTTCTCCTCCATGAGGTAGGAGATGCACGGATCGGAGTTGATGACGATCTCGTAGGCCAGCCCCATGTGGCCGCGCCGGTAGTTCTTCTCGGTGGCGATGAACTGCTTGCCGTAAGACCAGTGGCGGTAGATGACCGGCATGCCCACGCTGGCGTAGGCGTCCATCATCTGCTCGGCGCTGATGATCTCCAGCTGGTTCGGATAGGTGTCGAGCTTGAATTCCTCGGCCGTGCGGGCGATCTCGGCGTGGTAGGTCTCGATGAGGTCGAAGGTCCAGTCGGCCGGGCTCGGCAGCGGCTGGTGGGTCCGGGCCTCCGTGCGGGTCGCAATGCTCATGCCGGTGTCCCTTCCTTCTTGAACAGGTCGCGGAACACCGGGTAGATGTCGGACGCGTCCCCGACCTTGCGCATGGCGAAGTTGCTCGCCTCTTCCTGGAGCTGCGTGTACTCGTCCCAGAGGTTCTGCTCGGCCTCGGCCACCTGCACATAGGCGTAGTAGCGCACCAGCGGCAGGATCTGCTCGGCCAGCAGCTTGCGGCAGCGGCCGCTGTCCTGGTGCCAGTTGTCGCCGTCGCTGGCCTGGGCGCCGTAGATGTTCCACTCGCTGCTCGGGTAGCGCGCGCGGATGATGTCGTTCATCAGCACCAGCGCGCTCGACACCACGGTGCCGCCGGTCTCGGTGGCGTGGAAGAAGTCGTCCTCGCTCACCTCTTCGGCCTGGGTGTGATGGCGGATGAAGACGAGTTCGATCTTCTCGTAGTGTCTTGTCAGGAACAGGTAGAGCAGCATGAAGAAGCGCTTGGACATGTTCTTGCGCTGCTCGTCCATCGAGCCCGACACGTCCATCAGGCAGAACATGACCGCCTTGGCGCTGGGCACCGGCACGCGCACGCGGCTGCGGAAGCGCAGGTCGATCGGGTCGATCCACGGCACGTGGCGCGCAGTGCGGTGCAGCTCCTCGATGCGCAGTTCGGTGTCGCGGATCTCGCGCAGCACGATGGCATCGGCATCCGGCATGGCCTGGAGCTTCAGCAGCTGCTCCTGCAGCTGCCGCAGCTCGCGCCGCGCGTCGCCGCCGAGCGCGATGCGCCGCGCGAGCGCGCCGCGCATGGAGCGCACCACGTGCAGGTTGTTGGGCGTGCCGTCGCTCGTGAGCCCGGCGCGGTGGCTCTTCCACTCGGGCACCTCGGCAAGCTGGGTGCGCACGAGGTGCGGCAAGGCCAGGTCCTCGAAGAAGACCTGCATGAACTCCTCCTTCGTCAGGTGGAAGACGAAGTCGTCGTTGCCCTCGCCCTGGTCGCTGGCCTGCCCGCTGCCGGAGCCGCCGCCACCGCCGCCCTGCGGGCGCTGGATGCGGTCGCCGCGCACGTACTCGCGGTTGCCCGGGTGCACGTATTCGCGGTCGCCGCCCTGCGCATGGCCGAAGACCGGCTCGGACACGTCGCGCCTGGGCAGCGTGATGTCTTCGCCCTGCTCCAGGTTGCGGATGCCGCGGCCGCTGACGGCCTTGCGCACCGCATCGCGGATCTGGCCGCGGTAGCGGCGCAGAAAGCGCTCGCGGTTGCCGATCGACTTGTTCTTGCCCGACAGCCGCCGGTCGATGATCTGTTGCAGGGCTGCCATGCTCTCACCGTTCTGTGCGAAACGTCATGAACTCTTGCGCACCCGCAGGTACCACTCGCAGAGCAGGCGCACCTGCTTGGGCGTGTAGCCCTTCTCGACCATGCGGTTGACGAAGTCTTCGTGCTTCTTCTGCTCGTCGGCGCTGCTCTTGGCGTTAAAGCTGATGACCGGCAGCAGTTCCTCGGTGTTGGAGAACATCTTCTTCTCGATCACCGTGCGCAGCTTCTCGTAGCTGGTCCACAGCGGGTTGTTGCCGTAGTTGTTGGCCCGCGCGCGCAGCACGAAGTTGACGATCTCGTTGCGGAAGTCCTTGGGATTGCTGATGCCCGCGGGCTTCTCGATCTTCTCCAGTTCCGCGTTGAGCGACGCGCGGTCGAAGATCTCGCCGGTGTCCGGGTCGCGGTACTCCTGGTCCTGGATCCAGTAGTCGGCATAGGTGACGTAGCGGTCGAAGATGTTCTGGCCGTATTCGGAATAGCTCTCCAGGTAGGCCGTCTGGATCTCCTTGCCGATGAACTCGGCATAGCGCGGGGCCAGCAGCTCCTTGATGTAGTTGATGTACTTCTGCTCGACCTCGGCGGGGAACTGCTCGCGCGCGATCTGCTGCTCCAGCACGTACATCAGATGCACCGGGTTGGCCGCGACCTCGGTCGAGTCGAAGTTGAAGACCTTCGACAGGATCTTGAACGCGAACCGCGTGGACACGCCGTTCATGCCCTCGTCCACGCCCGCATAGTCGCGGTACTCCTGGATCGACTTGGCCTTGGGGTCGGTGTCCTTGAGGCTTTCGCCGTCGTAGACCTGGCTCTTGCTGAAGATGCTGGAGTTCTCCGGCTCCTTGAGCCGCGTGAGCACCGAGAACTGGGCCATCATCTTCAGCGTGCCGGGCGCGCAGGGCGCGGCCGCGAGCGACGAGTTGCGCACCAGCTTCTCGTAGATCTTGACCTCCTCGGACACGCGCAGGCAGTACGGCACCTTGACGATGTAGATCCGGTCGAGGAAGGCCTCGTTGTTCTTGTTGTTGCGGAACGCCTTCCATTCGCTCTCGTTGCTGTGCGCGAGCACGACGCCGTCGAACGGGATGGCGCCGAAGCCCTCGGTGCCCTTGAAGTTGCCTTCCTGCGTGGCCGTGAGCAGCGGGTGCAGCACCTTGATCGGCGCCTTGAACATTTCCACGAATTCGAGCAGGCCCTGGTTGGCCAGGCACAGGCCGCCGGAATAGCTGTAGGCGTCCGGGTCGTCCTGCGCATAGGTTTCGAGCTTGCGGATGTCGATCTTGCCGACCAGGCTGGAGATGTCCTGGTTGTTCTCGTCGCCCGGCTCGGTCTTGGCCACGGCGATCTGCTTCAACACCGACGGGTAGCGCTTGACGACCTTGAACTGGCGGATGTCGCCGCCGTATTCCTCCAGCCGCTTGACGGCCCAGGGCGAGAGGATGCGGTTGAGGTAGCGGCGCGGAATGCCGTATTCCTTCTCGAGGATCGGGCCGTCCTCGTTGACGTCGAACAGGCCGAGCGGCGACTCGTTCACCGGCGAGCCCTGGGTCGCATAGAACGGCACCTTCTCGATGAGCTGCTTGAGCCGCTCGGCGATCGAACTCTTGCCGCCGCCCACAGGGCCGAGCAGGTAGAGGATCTGCTTCTTCTCTTCGAGCCCCTGCGCGGCATGCCGGAAGTACGACACGACCTGCTCGATCGCGTCCTCCATGCCATAGAACTCGCGGAACGCCGGGTAGATCTTGATGACCTTGTTGGCGAAGATGCGCGAAAGGCGCGGGTCGTTGCGCGTGTCGACGACTTCGGGCTCGCCGATCGCCGCGAGCATGCGCTCGGCCGCCGTGGCATAGGCCTGGGGCTCGCGCTTGCAGATGTCCAGGTATTCCTGCAACGAAAGAACTTCTTCGCGGGTGCGCTCGTACCGCGCGGCGAAATTGCTGATCACATCCATCCAACACCTCCATACATTCACGGGGCGCTGCGCCGCGGGCCGGCTGGAATGCCCGCGAGGCAGGACTGCTGTTCTCGGAGTCCAGTATGCAAGGACTGTGCCCCTGCCGCAACCGAGCCCCTGCTATTGGACTGCGATTGCGGCGCGGGAGTTTCAGGGTATCCGATGTCATCCGCACAAAGCGGTTTTACATATGCGGATCGCGCAATCGCGTGCTTTTCCTACACGCCCAGGAGTGTGACGCGCGCAGCCGTGGCACCCCGGAACGCGGCCATGGAGTCCGCATGGCGGACCTGGCCTTTTTCGAGCACGACGACCCGGTCGGCCACGCGTTCGGCGAAGCCCAGGTTCTGTTCGCACAGCAGCACGGCCAC
This sequence comes from Xylophilus sp., assembly GCA_009914555.1. Taxonomy (GTDB): domain Bacteria; phylum Pseudomonadota; class Gammaproteobacteria; order Burkholderiales; family Burkholderiaceae_C; genus WNDY01. Next base: position 291,852 of record WNDY01000001.1, on the reverse strand, counting down.
GCCGTTGCGCTTGAGCGCGAGGATGGCCTCAGCCATCTGCGCGACGATGAGCGGCGCGACGCCTTCCGACGGCTCGTCGAGCAGCACGAGGTAGGGGTTGCCCATCAGCGTGCGCGCTACGGCCAGCATCTGCTGCTCACCGCCGCTCATGCGGGCGCCAGGACGCGTGGGCATCTCGCCGAGGTTGGGAAAAAGCCGATAGAGCCGCTCGGGCGTCCACACCGGCACGGGCGTGCCGTCGGGCCATGCGCGCGGCGGCTGGCGGCCCACGTCGAGGTTCTGCGCGACCGTGAGGCCGGTGAAGACGCGGCGGTCTTCCGGCACGTAGCCCAGGCCGCGGCGCGCGGCCTCGAACGGCTCGCTGCGCGACAGGTCTTGGCCCATGAAGCGCACGCTGCCGCGGCGGCGCACCTCCAGCCCGATCAGCGCCTTCAGCGTGGTCGACTTGCCGGCGCCGTTGCGGCCCATGAGCGCGACCACCTCGCCGCGCCGCACGGCGATGTCGATGCCGAACAGCACCTGCGCGGCACCGTACCAGGCGTCGAGCCCGCGGGCCTGCAGCAGCACGTCGTCCATGGTCATGCCGCGCCTCCGAGATAGACGGACTGCACCTGCGCGTCGGCGCGCACCTGCGCCGGCGGACCTTCGGCGATCGTCCGGCCGCGGGCCAGCACCAGCACGCGGTCGGCATGGGCGAAGACCACGTCCATGCTGTGCTCGGTGAACAGCACGGCGATCTGCCGCGCGCTCGCGATGCGGCGCACCTGCGCCATGAGTTCGCCGCGCTCGGCCGGCGCCATGCCGGCCGTGGGCTCGTCCATCAGCAGCAGGCGCGGGCCGTGGGCCAGCGCCAGGGCCAGCTCCACGCGCTTGACGTCGCCATAGGCCAGGGCGGCGCAGGGCGCGTCGGCCTGCGCGCGCAGACCGGCCACATCGAGCAAGGCGAGCGCGTCGCCGCGCCGGTAGCCGGCCGCGCGGCGCCAGGGCGCCCAGGCCCGGCCGTCGGCCGACAGCAGCGCCATCTGCACGTTCTCGGCCACGGTGAGCGACCCGAAGGTCTGCGCGACCTGGAAGGTGCGGCCGACGCCCTGCCGCCAGACGGCGCGCGGCGGCAGGCCGGCGATCTCGCGGCCGGCGAGCCGCACCGAGCCGGCATCGGGCTTCAACTGTCCGCCGACCATGTTGAAGGTGGTGGACTTGCCCGCGCCGTTGGGCCCGATCAGCGCCAGCATTTCGCCGGCCGCGACCGCGAAGCCCACGCCATCGACCGCGAGCACGCCGCCGAAGGATTTGCGCAGGCCCCGGACCTCCAGCACCGCCGTCATCCGCGCCTGCGCGCCGCGAGCTGCTTGAACCCGCCGGCGATGCCCTGCGGGAACAGCAGCACCAGCAGCAGGAGGGTGCCGCCGAGCACGGCGCGCCGGTAGTCGGTGCTGCGCGCGATGCTGTCGTGCAGCCAGGTGAACACGGCCGCGCCCGCGAGCGGCCCGGCCAGCGTCTGCACGCCGCCGAGCAGCACCATCGCCAGCGCATCGACCGAGCGGCCGACCGACAGCGCCTCCGGCGAGACACCGCCCTTGGAGAACGCGAACAGCGCCCCGGCCACACCGGCGAACAGACCCGCCACCGCAAAGCCCATCCACTGCGTGCGCCGCGCGTCGATGCCGATGGCCTCGGCGCGCAGCGGTGCGTCGCGCACCGCGCGCAGCGCATGGCCGAACGGCGCGAACAGCAGCCGGCGCAGCGCCAGCACGCCGGCCGCGGTGCAGGCCAGCGCGAGCAGGTAGAACGCGCCCGGCGACTGCAGCCAGGCGGCCGGCCACACGCCCGTGAGGCCGTTGCTGCCGCCGGTGAACGCATCCCACTGGAAGCAGACGGCCCAGGTGATCTGCGCGAAGGCCAGCGTGAGCATCGCCAGGTACACGCCCGCGAGGCGCACGCAGAACCAGCCGCAGAGCAGCGCCGCCTCCATCGGCCAGCCGGCCGCGCGCACCAGCAGCGCCGCCGCATAGGCGCCGATGCCGAAGTAGGCCGCATGGCCGAACGAATGCATGCCGGCCGGCCCGATCAGGAAGTGCAGGCTGGCCGCGAACAGCGCGGCCACCAGCATCTCGGCGCCCAGCACCAGCAGGTAGGGCGACTGCGCAGCCGCCAGGGGCAGCAGTGCCAGCGCGACGAGCCCCGCGGCCCAGGCGATGCGCGCGCGCGGGCCGGCGCGGCGCAGCGGCGGCTCGGACCCGCCCGGCGCGCGCGGCGCGGGCTGCGGTTTGCCGCGCAGGCCCCAGGGCCGCAGCACCAGCACCACGGCCATGACGAGGAAGGCGGCCGCCAGCGTGAGCTTCGGAAACGCGACGGCCACGCCGAAGACATCCACCACGCCGAGCCAGATGCACAGCGCCTTGAGCTCGGCCACCAGCAGCGCGGCCGCGAAGGCGCCGCCGATCGAACCCATGCCGCCCACGACGACGACGACGAAGGCCGAGCCGATGGTGGCCAGGTTCATCTCCAGGCTGGCCGGCTCGCGCGGCAGCTGCAATGCGCTCGCCAGCCCGGCCAGCGCCGCGCCGAGCGCGAATACGCCGGTGAAGAGCCACGCCTCGTTGATGCCCAGCGCGCCGGCCATACCGCGGTCCTCGGTGGCGGCGCGCACCAGCAGGCCCCAGCGGGTGCGAACCAGCAGCAGGTGCAGGCCGAGCCAGACCAGCGGGCCGACGGCGATCAGGAACAGGTCGTAGACCGGAAAGCGCCGCTCCAGGATCCGCACCGCGCCTTCGAGGCCGGGCGCGCGCGGGCCCAGCAGTTCCCCGGGGCCCCAGTGCCAGAGCACCGCGTCGCGGATCACCAGCACCAGCGCGAAGGTCGCCAGCAGCTGCAACAGCTCGGGCGCGCGGTAGATGCGGCGCAGCAGCACGATCTCGACCGCCGCGCCGAGCGCGCCGCAGGCCAGCGCCGCCAGCGGCAGCGCGGGCCAGAAGCCCCGGCCCGCGCCCAGCGCCTCGGCCAGCGACCAGGCCGCGTAGGCGCCGACCATGAACAGCGAGCCGTGCGCAAAGTTGACGATGCGGGTGACGCCGAAGATCAGCGACAGCCCGACCGCCACGAGGAACAGCGAGGACGCGCCCGCCAGGCCGTTGAGCAGCTGGACGAGAAGAGCAGCAAGGTCCATAAGGATTTTGGGGGGGGTATATCCCCACAGTGCTCCAAGAATATGCACTGTGGACGAATACTCCCCTGATCTATTCCTTGCGCCAGGCCTTGATGTCGGCGTCGGCGGGCTGGAACTTCGCGCCGTCCTGGTACTTGAAATCCACCATCACGCCCTTGCCGCCGTCGTTCTTCGTGCGGCCGACGTAGGCGCCCATGGTGGACTGGTGGTCCTGGGCGCGGTAGACGATGGGGCCGAATGGCGTGTCCACGCGCAGGCCGCGGAAGGCGGCGATGAGCTTTTCGGTGTCGGCCGAGCCGCCGGTCCTGCGCAGGCCCGCGGCGATCGAGGCGATGGCGTTGTAGCCCACGACCGAGCCAGCGCGCGGATAGTCCTTGAAGCGCGCCTGGTAGGCGTCGAGGAAGGCGCGGTGCTCGGGCGTCCGGATGGCATACCAGGGGTAGCCGGTGACGATCCAGCCGTCGGGTGTCTCGGCCTTGAGCGTATCGAGGTATTCCGGCTCGCCCGACAGCAGGCTGACCACCGGCCGCTGCTCGAACAGGCCGCGCGTGTTGCCCTCGCGCACGAACTTGGCCAGGTCGGCCGCGAACAGCACGTTGAAGATCGCGTCGGGCTTGGCGTCGGCCAGCGCCTGGGCGACGCTGCCGGCATCGACCTTGCCGAGCGGCGCGGCCTGCTCGGCGACGAATTCCACACCCGGCTGGGCGGCGGCCAGCAGCTTCTTGAACGTGGCCGCGGCCGACTGGCCGTATTCGTAGTTCGGGTAGACGATGGCCCAGCGCTTCTTCTTCAGCGCGGCGGCCTCGGGCACCAGCATGGCGACCTGCATCCAGGTCGAGGGGCGCAGGCGGAAGGTGTAGCGGTTGCCGTTCTCCCAGACGATCTTGTCGGTCAGCGGCTCCGAGGCCAGGTAGAAGCGCTGCTTCTGCCGCGCGAAGTCGGTCAGCGCCAGCCCCACGTGCGACAGGAAGGCGCCGGTCAGCACGTCGATCTTCTCGCGGGTGTACAGCTCCTCGGCCGCGCGCACCGCGTCGCCGGGGTTGCCGTTGTCGTCGCGCACGACCAGCTCCAGCGGCCGCCCGCCGATGCCGCCGGCGGCATTGACCTGGGCCACGGCCAGCTCCATCCCCTTGCGGTAGGGTTCGAGGAAGGCTGGCTGCGCCTTGTAGCTGTTGATCTCGCCGATGCGGATCGGGCGGCCGGCGGCCGGCTGCGCACGGGCGGCCGGCACAGCCGCGGCCGCCGCAGCCAGCAGCAGGGAGCGTCGTGTCGTCTGTCTCAAGGAGAACCTCGCTTGTTGCATGGATGGGCATGCGCGGGTGGGACACCCTGCACGGGCGCTATTGCACCACGGGACACCGGCCGCGGCCGGCTGCGCCTCACGGATCGCCGCCGTCGGCCACGGCCTGGCCGGGGTAGGTCAGCGCGTCCGCGGCCAGGAGTCGCCGGGCCGCAGCAGCCCCATGACGGCCACGGCCAGCCCCTGCTGCGCACCGTTGACGGCCACATCCACCGTCTGGGGCTTCGTGGCTGCCTGCGGACCCGCGGGCGGTGCGGCGGCGGCGCTGGGCATCGGCCTGGCCGACCGGGTTCTCACCGTGCTGACGGCAGCCGGCGTGACGGCGGCGGTCGCGACCTAGCTGCTGTGGATGGCCCGCCAGGCCCTGCGCCGGCCGGCGGACCGGGCCCGGCGGAAGCGGCGCCCCAGGCGACGCTGCGGTCGGTCTGCCTGCGCGCCATGCTCAACAGCCTGCTCGATCCGCAGGCACTGCTGTTCTTCGCCGTCTTTCTGCCGCCTTTCGCCGGCCCCGGCAAAGGCCCGGTGGGGCAGCAGCTGGTCGTGCTTGGCGGCATCCGGGCCGCGCTGGGCACCGTGTTCCATACGCTGCTGGGCGAAGCGCCGCTCACGGCATTCGCCTCGGCCTCCACGCACCTGCAGGCCAAACGGCAGTTCCGCAGATGGTACGGCGGATACCACGTCGTGGTATCGAAAGTGGAGCGAGCATGCGGAGACGGGTCGCTGGAGCACTTCGTGCCCGACTCCCGGCGGCCGCGGACCGCGCTGATCCCGGGCGCAGAACGCGGCCCTGCGCAACCTTCATATAACCACATGCGCTAAGCAGCCGAGGCCTTCTCCGCGCGAGCGTGCGAAAATGCCGACCCTCGCGCACCGGCCGCCGGCCCTGCCGCGGACTGCTTCCAGCCAGCTGCCGCCGCCTTCCAGCCCTCTCGTTTCGTGCGCGCGCCGCGAGCCACCGTCCCCGTCGCCCACTTCCATCCTGCTGCCAGACCATGAGTGCCTTCAACGAAGAACGCGTCCTCTCCGTCCACCACTGGACCGACCGCCTGTTCTCCTTCACCACCACGCGCGACGCCTCGCTGCGCTTCTCCAACGGCCACTTCACCATGATCGGCCTGAAGGTCAACGGCAAGCCGCTGCTGCGCGCCTACAGCATCGCGAGTCCGAACTACGAGGAGCACCTGGAGTTCCTCAGCATCAAGGTGGACGACGGCCCGCTGACCTCGCGGCTGCAGCACATCCAGGTCGGCGACACGATCATCGTGGGCAAGAAGCCCACCGGCACCCTGCTGACCGACTACCTGCTGCCCGGCAAGCGCCTGTGGCTGCTGGGCACCGGCACCGGCCTGGCGCCCTTCCTGTCGGTCGCGCGCGACCCCGAGACCTACGAGAAGTTCGAGAAGGTCATCGTGGTGCACGGGGTGCGCCAGGTCGACGAGCTGGCCTACAGCAAGCTCTTCAGCGAGGACCTGCATGCGCATGGATTCCTCGGCGAGATCGTGAAGGACAAGCTCCTCTATTACCCCACGGTCACGCGCGAGCCGTTCCGCAACCAGGGCCGCATCACCGACCTGATCGAAAGCGGCAAGCTCGCGAGCGACCTCGGCCTGCCGCCGATCACCGCGGCCGAGGACCGTGTGATGCTCTGCGGCAGCCCGGCGATGCTCAGCGACCTCAAGCACCTGTTCGAGGCCCGCGGCTTCAAGGAGGGCAACACCACCACCCCCGGCGACTTCGTCGTCGAGCGCGCGTTCGCAGAGAACTGATCCTCCTTGGGGTATAGGCTGGAGGCGGGTGCCGGTCGCCCGCGTTAGCCTCTACCTCCGAGGGGTATCGAGCCACGCCTGTTTTCGCGCCCGGTGCAGCGCCTGCCCGTCCTCGAACGCGCGGGCGCAGGCCGCGGAGAACAGCACCACCGCGGCCGAGAAGTAGATCCACACCAGCACCACGACCAGCGAGCCGGCCGCGCCGTAGGCCGAGACGACCGCCGCGGTCGACAGGTAGATGGCCAGCAGGTGCTTGCCTGCGGTGAACAGCAGCGCACCCACGGTGGCGCCGCCCACCAGGTAGCGCAGCCGCGGATGCCGGCCGCCCGACAGCCGCATCAGCGCGGTGAACAGCGCGACGATGATCGCGATCGACACGCCCTCGTTGACCAGCCGCACTACGTCCTCCAGCATGAAGCGCGCGGTCGCCCAGCGCTCCACCACGGCCAGCACCGTCGTCACCACCAGCGACGCCAGCAGCAGGATGCCCAGCATCAGGATGTAGACCATGCCGCGCAGCCGCTGCCAGGCGCTGTACCACCACTTCGGCGCGGGCATCTCCGCGCGGCCGTGGTGCCACACGCGCTGGAAGCCGGCCTGCAGCTCGGCGAACACGCCGGTCGCGCCCGAAGCCAGCAGCACGAAGGCAATCACCGTCGCGGTGATGCCCTCCGACGGCGCCCGGGCGCTCTCCAGCGCCTGCTGCACCACCTCGGCGCCCTTGTCGCCGATCACCAGCCGGGCCTGCGCAACCAGGTTGCTGGCCACGAAGCTGCGGCCCACCCACCAGCCCAGCGTGGCCACCAGCAGCACCAGCATCGGCGCCAGGCTCAGCATGCCGTAGAAGGCCATGGCCGCGCTCATGCGCAGGCCTTCGGCATCGATCCACAGCTCGGTGGCCCGCACCGGCCACAGCTCCTGCAGGCGGCCCAGCACGGTGGCCGGGCGCGGCGCAACCCGCGTGACGGCGGGGGCGGACGGCCGGGACGGCGGCGGCATGGGCATGCCCGCATTGTGCCGCCGGCTCCCGTCGCGGTGGTCGGGCATTGCCATCCACCCATGGGGCTGCGATAATCGCGGATTTCCCTGAAAGCCGTTTCAGGGCAATGGGACGCGGGCCGCGCATGCGGACACCAACCCACGGGCCGCACGGAACCCCTTTCCCCGCTTTCTCCAGGAATATCGAACATGAAACGCACCTACCAGCCTTCCAAGATCCGCCGCGCCCGCACCCACGGCTTTCTCGTCCGCATGAAGACCCGCGGCGGTCGCGCCGTGATCAATGCACGCCGCGCCAAGGGCCGCAAGCGCCTCGCCGTTTGAGCCTTCCCGGCCGAACGCTGGCGCAGCGCGCCACGTGGTCCGGGCAGGATATGGCAGCGTGCACCGGCTGAAGACGCGACCGCAGTTCCAGGCGGCCATGGCGGGCGGCACGATCGCGCGCACGCCGCATTTCGCACTGCACCGCCTCCTGCTGGCCGACGGCGCCGCTGCCGCAGCAGCCTCCCCCTCCGATCCCGCGACAGGGCCCGGCTCCTTGCCACCGCAAGAGCCGCAGGCCCTGTTCGGCATGCCGGCCGTCTGGCTCGGCGCGCTGGTGCCCAAGCGCTGGGCGCGCCGCGCGGTCACGCGCAACGCGATCCGGCGGCAGATCCATGCGGTGGCGCACGAATACGAGGCCGGCCTCGCGCCTGCGGCCCACGTGGTGCGCCTGCGCGCGGCTTTCGACCGCACCGAATTCGTGAGCGCCCGCTCCGAACGGCTGCGCCTGGCGCTGCGGGAGGAACTGCACCAGCTGTTCCGCCGCGGCACCGCGGCGCCGAAGGGCTGAAAGCGATGCTGCGCCGCCTGCTGGTCGGACTGGTCCGCGGCTACCGGCTGCTGCTGAGCCCCTGGGTCGGCAGCGCCTGCCGCTTCGAGCCGACCTGCTCGGCCTATGCGATCGAGGCGCTGGAGCGCCACGGCGCGCTCGGCGGCAGCTACCTCACCCTGCGCCGGCTGGCGCGCTGCCAACCCTGCTGCGCCGGCGGGCACGATCCGGTCCCGGCGACAGCGGGGCTGTTTTCCCGGTGGGGGCTCTCGGCCGGCACGCGCTGTGCCGGCGAGCCTCCTTCCTCTCCCGAGAAGTCTTCATGAACGACATCCGCCGCACCATCCTCTGGGTGATCTTTGGCTTTGCGCTGGTCCTGCTGTGGGACAAGTGGCAGGTCCACAACGGCCACCAGGTCACGTTCTTCCCGGGCACGACGGCCAGTGCGCCCGCAGCGCCGGGCACGCCGGCCGCCCCGCCCGCCGCCGCAGGCGATGCCTCCGTGCCGACCAGCACGGCCGCCGCCAGCGGCGCCGCGCCGGCCCAGCCGGGCGCGATTCCGGACCCGGCCGCCGCGCCGGCCGCGACCGCGCATGAGCACACCACCGTCTCTAGCGACGTGCTGCGCCTGACCTTCGACAGCGAAGGCGCCACCCTGGTCCAGGGCGAACTGCTGACCCAGGCCGACTCTGCCGACCCGAAGCGGCCGGTGACCCTGTTCGACGAGAGCGTGCAGCGCGTCTACCTGGCCCAGACCGGCCTGATCGGCGGCAGCTTCCCGACCCACAAGACGGCCTTCACCGCCGTGCCGGGTCCGCGCACGCTCCAGGCCGGCGAGGACACGCTGACCGTTCGCTTCGAATCGGCCGACCTCGGCGGCGTCAAGCTGGCCAAGGTCTACACCCTGAAGCGCGGCTCCTATGCCGTGGCGGTGCGCCACGAGGTGACCAACACCGGCGCCGCGCCCGTGTCGCCGCAGCTCTACCTGCAGCTGGTGCGCGACGGCAACAAGCCGCCCGGAGAATCCTCGTTCTATTCCACCTTCACCGGCCCGGCGGTCTACACCGAGAGCCAGAAGTACAAGAAGATCGAGTTCAAGAACATCGAGAACGGCAAGGCCAGCATCGAGCACGAGGCCGACAACGGCTACGTCGCAATGGTGCAGCACTACTTCGCCTCGGCCTGGCTGCTGGCGCAGGGCGTCAAGCGCGAACTGTTCGTGCGCAAGGTCGACACCAACCTCTACGCCGTCGGCATGATCACGCCGCTGGGCGCCGTCAACCCCGGCGAGACCAAGACGGTCGACGCCCAGCTGTTCGCCGGCCCGCAGGAGGAAAAGCGTCTCGAAGCGCTGGCCCCGGGCCTGGAGCTGGTCAAGGACTACGGCTGGCTCACGATCCTGGCCAAGCCGCTGTACTGGCTGCTCGACCAGCTGCACAAGGTGCTGCACAACTGGGGCTGGTCCATCGTCGCGCTGGTGCTGCTGCTCAAGGCCGCGTTCTACTGGCTCAACGCCAAGGCGTATGCCAGCATGGCCAAGATGAAGGCGATCAACCCGCGCATCCAGGAGCTGCGCGAGCGGCTGAAGGACAAGCCGCAGCAGATGCAGCAGGAGATGATGCGCATCTACCGCGAGGAGAAGGTCAACCCGATGGGCGGCTGCTTCCCGATCATGATCCAGATCCCGGTGTTCATCGCGCTGTACTGGGTGCTGCTGTCGAGCGTCGAGATGCGCGGCGCGCCCTGGATCCTGTGGATCCGCGACCTGTCGGCACCCGACCCGTTCTTCATCCTGCCGGTGCTGATGACGCTGTCGTCGCTGCTGCAGACCGCGCTGAACCCCGCGCCGCCGGATCCGATGCAGGCCAAGCTCATGTGGATCATGCCGCTGGCCTTCAGCGTGATGTTCTTCTTCTTCCCGGCCGGCCTGGTGCTGTACTGGATCACGAACAACCTGCTGTCGATCGCGCAGCAGTGGATCATCAACACCCGCATGGGCGTGCCGCCGCAGTTCAACCTGCCGAAGTTCAGGTAGCCGGCGCCCCGGGGGTATACCTCGGTGGCGGGCGAGCCATAAGCGTTGCCAACGGATGGAGGCCAGAGTATGTTAGCCCGCCACCATGACCCCATCGCTGCCGTCGCCACCGCCCCGGGGCGCGGCGGCGTCGGCATCGTCCGCATCTCGGGCCGCGGCCTCGGCGGCCTCGTGCAGGCGCTGCTCGGCCGCACGCTACGCGCGCGCGAGGCGACCTACCTGGCGTTCAAGGACGGCGCCGGCCAGGCCATCGACCACGGCCTGGCGCTGCACTTTCCGGCGCCGCATTCGTACACCGGCGAGGACGTGCTGGAGCTGCAGGCCCACGGCGGGCCGGTCGTGCTGCAGCTGCTGCTCGCGCGCTGCCTCGAAGTCGCCGCCGGCGGCGTGCTGCCGGCGCTGCGCGTGGCGCGGCCCGGCGAATTCACCGAGCGCGCCTTCCTCAACGGCAAGCTCGACCTGGCCCAGGCCGAGGCGGTCGCCGACCTGATCGACGCGAGCACCGAAGCCGCGGCCCGCAGCGCCGGCCGCTCGCTCTCGGGCGCCTTCTCGCAGGAGGTGCATGCGCTGCGCGACGCGCTGGTGCACCTGCGCATGCTGGTCGAGGCCACGCTGGACTTTCCCGAGGAGGACATCGATTTCCTGGAGAAAGCCGATGCGGCCGGCCAACTGCACAGACTCCAGCAACTGCGCGACGGCGTGGCGCAACGCGCGCGCCAGGGCGCGCTGCTGCGCGAGGGCATCACCGTTGTGATCGCCGGCCAGCCCAACGCCGGCAAAAGCTCGCTGCTCAACGCGCTCGCGGGCGCCGAACTCGCCATCGTCACGCCGATCGCCGGCACCACGCGCGACAAGGTGACGCAGACGATCCAGATCGAAGGCGTGCCGCTGCACGTGGTGGACACCGCGGGCCTGCGCGAGAGCGAGGACACGGTCGAGCGCATCGGCATCGCCCGCGCCTGGGCCGAGATCGCCGCGGCCGACGCGGTGGTCTTCCTGCGCGACTTGACGCGCGCCGGCGACGCCGACGCGCAAGCGGCCGACGCGGCGATCGCCGCGCGGCTGCCGCGCGGCGTGCCCGTCGTCGAGGTCGGCAACAAGCGCGACGCCGTCGAAGGCGACCTGCCTGCGCCGGCCCAAGGCGGCCTGCACCTGTCGGCCCGCACCGGCGAAGGACTGGACGCGCTGCGCCGCCGGCTGCTGGACATCGCCGGCTGGCAGTCCGCGCCCGAGGGCATCTACATCGCGCGCGAACGTCACGTGCAGGCGCTCGCGCGCGCCGGCGAGCACCTGTCGGCCGCCGCGCTGCACCTGCATTCGACGGTGCCGGCGCTGGACCTGCTGGCCGAGGAACTGCGCCTGGCGCAGAACGCGCTCGGCGAGATCACCGGCGAATTCACGTCGGACGATTTGCTGGGGGTGATCTTCTCGAAGTTCTGTATCGGGAAGTAGGCGCGGGCGACGTGGTCAGCTGCCGGCCTTGTCCAGCCTGTGCGGCGTCCAGTCGTTGCCGGCGCGGGACTGCGCCTGCTGGATCAGCCCGTCGAGCACCTCGGCCGGCACCACTTCGGCGAAGCGCTCGCGCAGCGTCGCGTCGAGCGCCACCGTGCCGCCCTGCGGCTCGAGCGTGTCGCCCGTGGCCTCGGACGGCGTGGTCGTCTCGATCTCTTCGTAACGGGTGGCGAACCAGCGCCAGATGGCCGCCTTCTGCGCCGCCGGCTCGGCCGCGCGCAGCCAGCCGTCGTTCGGCTCGAAGCGCGGCGCGTTCACGTCGCCCGCCTCGGGCGGCAGTTCGATGTGGCGGCCGTCGGTGAGTTCGTCGCTGGCAATGAGGGTCATGGTCGGGCTCCCTGGATGGATCGATCGTCCTGCGATCCGTCGTTATGCGCCGGGCCCGCCTGCCGCGCTGTAGGAAGCCGCCGGAAATCGCGGTGGGCGCGCCCGGGCTCCGGCGTTCAGAGCATGCCCGGGCGGAACAGGCCGCGCCGGCTCACCGTGCGGCCCGCGACGACGAACCGGCCGTCCCCCGTGTAATGCACCGTGCGCGGATGCTTCGGCGTGCGGGCCACGTGCGCCTTGACCACTTCGAGGATGAAGAAGTCGTAGCGGTCGACCAGCGCATCGTCGTGCAGCCGGCATTCGAAGTTCGCATGGCATTCGGCCACCAGCGGCGCGTCGACCTCGCCGGCCGGCGCGGCGGTCAGGCCGAAGGCGGCGAACTTGTCCACCTCGGCGCCGCTGCTGTTGCCGACCTTGACCACCGTGTCCAGCAGTGCCATCGTCGGCAGGTTGATCACGCACTGGCCGCTGTCGCGCACCATGCGGTGGCTGTGGTTGGACGAGGCAATCACGCAGCCGACAAGCGACGGGGTGAATTCCATCACCGTGTGCCAGCCCATCGTCATGAGGTTGTCGCGGCCGCCGTGGCGCGAGGAGACCAGGACGATGGGGCCGGGTTCGAGGTAGCGGCGAACGTCGGCGACGGGGAAGTCGTGCTTGCGCGGCCCGGTGCGACGGCGCGCGGCGGAAGCGGCGGGGCGATCGGAGGGCATCGGACCATGCTAGGGCGGCTGGCGCGGGAGGTTGCGACACGACGTTGCATCCTGCGGGGCGCAGGCAGGCCGGCACCCGCCGCCGCCGCACTCATCCCGGCCGGCCGAACCCGCCTTCCACCCAGGCCCCGCCGGCGGCCGCCGTCAACCGGAAATCCGGTCGCACGCGCTCGCGCGCCACCTGCGCGCCGCTGGCATCCGTCGCGCTGAGCCATGCATGAGGGTCGTTCTCGTCGGGCACGATGTCCAGCGCCAAGGTGTAGCGGGCGCCGTCGGCAGCGGTGACGTCGAACTGCCGGTGCAGGCGCGCGTGCAACTGCTGCTCGTGGCGGCGGATGACTTCGCTGGCGGTCTTGACGAGCGTGTGGAAGGCCGGCGCGTCGAGCGGCTTGGGGTTCTTCTTGTCGCGGCCCATGGTCCACGGGCCGGTCAGCGCGGGTTCGGGGCCGCCGTCGCGGTGCATCTCGACGGCCCAGCCGTCGTCCTCCTCGTTCTTGACGATGCGGGCGCGCCAGCCGCTGTCGTGCCAGAGCAAGGCGGTGTGGATGGCGGCCGGGCTGTCGTCTGCGCCGGCGAATGCGTTGGGGTCGTCGATGTCAGGGGGCATGGGCCGATGGTAGTCGCCCGTCCCCGGGGCGGGTGCCGCGGTCACTGCCCGGCCGGGGCACTGCGCTGCCGGCGCGCGGGCGGGGGCGGCTTTGCATCGTCGCCGCCGAAGATGCGCCGCACCGTCTCGCCGATGCGCGCGCCCAGCGCCGTGCCGATGCCCGGCGCAATGGCGGTGCCCACGGCCGCGCCGGCGATGGCGCCCGGCGGCAGCGAGAGCGTGGGCTGGGATACCGTGCCGCCGAATTCGAGCGGCACGCCGACGACACCGTCCACCAGGTCCACCGCCACGTCGCCCTTGAGCCGCCGGTCCTGCACGACCGCGCTGCCGGTGGCGGTCAGCACGCCCGAGGTGGCCCGCAGGCCGCTGTAGCGCACGATGGTGCCGCCGCGGTCGGCCTGGGTGTCGACCGTGCCGTCGAGCCGGTCGAGCGGCGTGCTGCCGCCGCGCTGGCGCCCCGCGCTCTTGACGGCCTGCTCCAGGTCGAAGCCGCGCAGCGTCGCTGGCGCCATGTGGAAGCGGGTGCGGCTGTGCAGCGAGCGTGCCAGCGTGGCCGGGCCGTCGCCCTGCGCATCCAGGTCGGTGTGGCCGGCGGCCCGGCCGTCGACCAGCGAGCGTCGGCCGAAGGCGCCGAGCAGCTGCGGCACGTCCACGCCCTGGAAGTCCACCGCGCCGGTGATGCGCCAGCGCGGCCGGCCGCCGGGCGCGGTGCGGCCGCCGGCGGTGACTTCGGCGCGCCAGCGGTCGGCCTCGGGCGATTCGCGGGTCAGGACCAGGCGCGTGGGCGTGGCCGCACCCGGCCGCTCCAGCCGGGCGTGGCGCGGGCGCCAGCCGGTGTCGAAATCGGCCTCGCCCGCGTAGGCGAGCGCGCGGCCGCGCCGGCCGATCCAGCGCAGGTCGGTCCAGGCGGCATGCTCCAGCGGCACGGCCGCCAGCCGCAGGCCCCACGGCAGGCCGGCCGCGCCCTGCGGCAGCTGGATGCGGAAGGTGGAGAGCGTGCGCTGCGGCACGTTGGCGTTGTCGACCGTGAGTTCGGTCAGCGCGACCTCGCGCCGCCCGAGCAGCTGGGCCCAGCGCGCCCGGGCGGTGATGCGGGCGGCGGTGAGCGGACTGGTGGGCGACGGCGTGCCGGCCGTGGAGGCCGGGCCTGCCCCCTCGTCCTTGCCGTCGTCTTCGCCGTCTTCACCACCATTCCCCGCCCGCCCCGCGCCCTGCCCGGCCGCGCGCACGTCGGTCAGCACCAGCGTAGGCTGGGGCCGCAGCGTCCAGTGCAGCGCGCCGATGGTGACCGGCTGGCCGAGCAGGGCCGAAGCCTCGGCCTCCAGACGGCGCGCCAGTTCGTCGTCGCTGGGCAGCCACCAGGCGACGGCGCCCGCGGCCCCGGCGATCAGCGCGAGGACGATGCCGGCGGCGATCCAGCCGGCATGGATGCGGCGTTGGGGAGAGGGGGCGGGGGTCGGCACGGGCGCGGTGGAAGGCGGGAGGGAGCCGCAGGAGATCGTCCGCAAACTTACCCCGGGCCGAGTCTCTACACTCCCGCCCGTCACATCCCCTCACAAAACAGGAGCGCGCCGTGCCGCCAACAGAAGATCCGTCCCCACCGTCCACCCCCTTCGTCCGCTGGCGCGAGGTGCGGCCCGCGCCGGGCGCGGTCGTCGCGCCCGACGAGCGCCTGCCCTGGGGCCAGACCGCGGCGATGGGCCTGCAGCACGTGGTAGCCATGTTCGGCGCGACGGTGCTCGCGCCGATCCTCATGGGCTTCAACCCAAACCTCGCGATCCTGATGAGCGGCATCGGCACGCTGATCTTCTTCGCGCTCACGCGCGGGCGGGTGCCGAGCTACCTCGGGTCGAGCTTCGCCTTCATCGGCGTGGTGATCGCGGCCACCGGCTACGCGGGCCAGAGGCCGAACGCCAACACCGCCGTGACGCTCGGCGGCATCGTGGGCTGCGGCGTCGCCTACGTGCTGATCGGCCTGCTGGTGCAGGCCGCCGGGACCGGCTGGATCGAGCGCTTCATGCCGCCGGTGGTGACCGGCGCGATCGTCGCGGTGATCGGCCTGAACCTCGCGGCCGTGCCGGTCAAGAACATGGCGCAGGGCAACTTCGACGCCTGGATGCAGGCGCTCACCTTCCTGAGCGTGGCCGCGGTGGCGGTGTTCGCGCGCGGCATGCTGCAGCGGCTGCTGATCCTGGCCGGGCTGGTGCTGGCAACGGTGTTCTATGCACTGCTGACCAACGGCCTGGGGTGGGGCCGGCCGGTGGACCTGTCGGGCGTGGCCGCGGCGGCCTGGTTCGGCCTGCCGGTCTTCACCGCGCCCGCGTTCAGCGCCCACGTGCTGCTGCTGATCGTGCCGGTGGCGGTGATCCTCGTGGCCGAGAACCTGGGCCACCTGAAGGCGGTGACGGCGATGACCGGCCGCAACCTCGACCCCTACATCGGCCGCGCCTTCATCGGCGACGGCGTGGCGACCATCGTCTCGGGCGGTGTGGGCGGCACCGGCGTGACCACCTATGCCGAGAACATCGGCGTGATGGCCGCCACGCGCATCTACTCGACCGCGGTGTTCGTGGTGGCCGCGGCCATCGCGGTGCTGCTGGGCTTCTCGCCGAAGTTCGGCGCGGTGATCCAGGCGATTCCGCTGCCGGTGATGGGCGGCGTCTCGATCGTGGTGTTCGGCCTGATCGCCATCTCGGGCGCCAAGATCTGGGTCGACAACCGGGTCGACTTCTCGCGCAACGACAACCTCGTGGTCGCGGCGATCACGCTGATCGTCGGCACCGGCGACTTCACGCTGAAGTTCGGCGACTTCGCGCTCGGCGGCATCGGCACCGCGACCTTCGGCGCGGTCATCCTCTGGGCGCTGCTGGGCAGGCGCGGCTGATACTCCTCGGTCTGGGGTCTTCTAGCGCGCGTTTTCTCGGCGCTACAGGGGTATACCCCTGAGTCGCACAGGTGGCTGCACGGCCTGCCGCAGCTGCCGACAATGGCAGCCCTTCGACCCTGAAACAAGAACGCCATGCCCATCTGGACGCAGCCCATCAGCATCGACCTCCTCAACGCCTCGGGCGCCGACACCGCCATCAGCCACCTGGGCATCGAGATCGTGGAGATCGGCGACGACTTCCTGCGCGGCCGCGTGCCGGTGGATGCCCGCACCCGCCAGCCCTACGGCCTGCTGCACGGCGGCGTCTCGGTGGTGCTGGCCGAAACGCTGGGCTCCATCGGCGCGGTCTATTCGGTGCCGCCAGGCCACCGCGCCGTGGGGCTGGACATCAACGCCAACCACCTGCGCGCCGTGACCAGCGGTTGGGTGACCGGCACCGCGCGCCGCGTGCATGCCGGCCGCACCACCCAGGTCTGGCAGATCGACTTGGCCAACGAGGCAGGCCAGCTGACCTGCGTCTCGCGCATCACGATGGCCGTGCTCGCTCCCCGCTGAGCCCCCCGCCGCGCGGCGCATATCCATGCTCCGCATTCTTCGTTCGCCAGTCCCGGGGCGGCACCTACATTGGCGCCCATTCCCGCCCATTCCCGCCCATTCCCGCCCATTCCCGCCCATTCCCGCCCGTCAAGCCCGCCGCTGCAGCCGCCGCGGCGGGCTGTCGTGCGTCCGGCAAAGATAATTGAGCCATATCAAACCAACGATTCGGTCGTTTGAGGCATAAGAGGCCCGTCTAATAATCTGTTTGGTTATTTGGAAAGCGGTTTGATATGAACTTTCAGCAATTGCGCTCCGTCCGGGAGACCGTGCGCTGCAGCTTCAACCTGACGGAAGTGGCCAACGCGCTGCACACCTCGCAGCCCGGCGTGAGCCGGCAGATCCGGGAGCTGGAGGAAGAACTCGGCATCGAACTCTTCGTGCGGGCCGGCAAGCGGCTCACGGGGCTGACCGAGCCCGGCGGCCACGTGCTGCCGATCATCGAACGCATCCTGCTCGACAGCACCAACCTGCGCCGCGCCGGCCAGGAGTTCGTGGCGCAGCAGAGCGGCAAGCTGTCGATCGCGGCCACGCACTCGCAGGCGCGCTATGCGCTGCCCACCGCCGTGCAGGAGTTCCGCTCGCACTTTCCCAACGTCAAGCTCAACCTGCACCAGGGCTCGCCCAAGCAGATCGCCGAGATGCTGCTGTCGGGCGAGGCCGACGTGGGCATCGCCACCGAGGCGCTGACGCAGTACGACGACCTGGTCGCCCTGCCCTGCTACCGCTGGACGCATTCGGTGATCGTGCCGCCGGGCCATGCGCTGCTGGACGAGCCGCTGACGCTGGCGCGCCTGGCCGAGTACCCGCTGATCACCTACGACATGGGCTTCACCGGCCGCTCGCACATCGACGAGGCGTTCGCGCACCAGCACCTGTCGCCCAACATCGTGCTGAGCGCGATGGACGCCGACGTGATCAAGACCTATGTGGAGCTGGGCCTGGGCGTGGGCGTGGTGGCCTCCATCGCCTACGAGGCCGAGCGCGACCTGCAGCTGCGCGCCATCGACGCGGGCGCGCTGTTCGGCATCAACCTGACCAAGCTCGCGGTGCGCCGCGGCAGCTACCTGCGCGGCTACGTCTATGCGTTCATCGAGTCGTTCGCGCCGACGCTCACGCGCGCCGTGGTCGAGCAGGCCCTGAGCGGTACATCGAGCAGCTCGCTCTACGACATCTAGTGCCCGCCGATGCGGCACGCTGCGGCTAGAGCAGCGTGCGCATCTCGCGTGCGGCTTCGATCAGCACTGGCAGGTAGTCCCGCTGCAGCTGGACGTCGTCGGCCGGCGCGCCGGCACCGAAGACCACGTTCAACGCGGCCACCGCGCGGCCTTCCATGTTGCGCAGCGGAACGGCCAGCGCCTTCACGCCGAGCTCGTGTTCGTCGCGGGCCAAGCACCAGTCGTTGCGCCGCGCCTCGGCGATCTGGCGGCGCAGGTCGGCGATGCGCGTGGTGGTCGTGGTCGTCAGCCGCGCCAGGGTGCGCCCCGCCAGCCAGGACCGCAAGGCCACCGGCTCCATCACCGCGAGCAGCATGCGCCCCGTGGATGTGGCATGGGCCGGCAGCCGCGCGCCCAGGTGCAGCCCGTAGGCCGTGACCCGCTGCGGCGCCCCGTACACGCCGCTGCGCGCCACGATGACCACCTCGTCCTCGTCCAGCACCACGGCCGAGAAGGATTGCTGCGTGGCCGCGGCCAGCTGGTTCAGCGTGGGCTGCACCACGCGTGGCAACCGCGCCGAAGCGAGGTAGCTGCCGGAGAAGCGCAGCACCTTGGCCGACAGCCAGAAGTAGCTGCCGTCGGTCTCCAGATAGCCCAGGTGGGCCAGCGTGAGCAGATGCCGCCGGGCCGCGGCGCGCGTGAGGCCGGCGCGCTGCGCCGCCAGCGTGGCGTTGAGCCGCTGGCGCTCAGTGTCGAAACTCTCCAGCACGGCCATGCCCTTGTCCATGCCCGCGGTGAAATCCGCCGCTGCCATTGCCGCCATGCGCCACGTCTCCTTTGCGCGGTGATCGCGCAACGCATCCGATATTCGCACAGAACCCGCCGTTTCTTGCTTTGCATCAAACGGCCGCCGTCCTATCGTGCGGCGCATAGATTCACAACGGAGACACGATCGTGCGGACCCCCATCGCAATCATCGGCGCCGGCCCGGCCGGCCTGCTGCTCGGCCAGCTGCTGCATACGGCCGGCATCGACAACGTGGTCATCGAACGCCAGACCGCCGAGCACGTGCGCAGCCGCATCCGCGCCGGGGTGCTGGAGCAGACGACCCTCGACCTGCTCGACCGGGCCGGCGTCGGGCGCCGCGCCCGCGAGGAAGGCCTGCCGCCCGACGGCATCGAACTGCTGTTCGAGGGACGGCGCCACCGCATCGACCTGCACCGGCTCTCGGGCGGCAAGCGGGTCATGGTGTACGGGCAGACCGAGGTGACGCACGACCTGATGGAGGCCCGCGCCGCGGCCGGCCTGACGTCGGTGTACGGGGCCCAGGACGTGCAGCTGCACGATATCGACGGACCGCATCCGTCGGTTAGCTTCTTCCAAAACGGACAGCGCACGACGCTGCAGTGCGATTTCATCGCCGGCTGCGACGGCTACCACGGTGCCAGCCGGCGCGCGGTGCCCGCCGCTGCGCTGCGCACCTACGAAAAGGTCTATCCCTTCGGCTGGCTCGGCGTGCTCGCGGATGTGCCGCCGGTTTCCGACGAACTCATCTATGCCCATACGCCGCGCGGCTTCGCGCTGTGCAGCATGCGCAGCGCGACACGCAGCCGCTACTACCTCCAGGTGCCGGCGGAGCAGAAGGTGCAGGACTGGACCGAAGCGGCCTTCTGGGACGAGCTGCGCCTGCGGCTGGACCCGGAGGCGCGCGAGCGGCTCGTCAGCGGGCCGGCGCTGGAGATGAGCATCGCGCCGCTGCGCAGCTTCGTCGCCGAGCCGATGCGCTTCGGCCGGCTGTTCCTGGCCGGCGACGCGGCCCACATCGTCCCGCCGACCGGTGCCAAGGGGCTGAACCTGGCGGCCTCGGACGTCGGCTTCCTGTTCGACGCCCTGACCGACCACTACCGCGAGCACAGCACCGCCGGCATCGACCACTATTCGCAGCGCTGCCTCCAGCGCGTCTGGCGGGCCGAACGCTTCTCGTGGTGGTTTACCTCGCTGATGCACCACTTTCCGGAGACCGGCGCGTTCGGCCAGAAGCTGCAGGAGGCGGAACTGGGCTATCTGGTCGGGTCCGAAGCCGCCGCTGCCGCACTCGCAGAGAATTACGTCGGCCTGCCACTGGCCTGAACCGCCTCGCTTCCCACCACAAAAGATTCGACAGGAGACACACCATGACCCATCCATTTCCTTCCCTCTCGGCTGCATGGACCCGGCGCCGCCTCATGGCCGCCGCAGGCCTGCTGGCGGCCCCGGCCCTGCATGCCCAGCCGGCCGGCGGCAGCGGCTTTCCGGGCAAGCCGGTGCGCATCATCACGCCGTTCCCGGTGGGCGGCGGGCCCGACGGCACGGCCCGCGTCCTGGCCGACCGGCTGTCGCGCACCTGGAACCAGCCGGTGCTGGTGGACAACCGGCCCGGCGGCAACGGCTTCATCGCCATCGAGGCGTTCAAGCGCGGCGCCAAGGACGGCACCGACATCATTCAGCTCGACAACGTGCACCTCGCGGCCTACCCGGCCCTCTTCAAGAAGCTGCCCTACGACGTGAACGCGGACTTCGATCCGCTGGTGCCGCTGTTCCGCACCTATTTCTTCATCACGGTGGCTGCCAACAGCCCCTACAAGACGGCCGGCGACCTGATCGCCGACGCGCGGGCGCGGCCGGGGCAGCTCAACTACGGCTCCTGGTCCATCGGCAACCCGGTGCACCTGGGCTCCGAACTGCTGGCCGCGCAGACCGGCACCCAGATGCAGCACGTGGTCTACAAGGAGACCACGCAGCTCTACACCGCAGTGGCCAACGGCGAGCTCAGCTTCGCGCTGGGCACCAGCGGCACGGCCGGGCCACTGTTCCGCGCCGGCAAGGTGCGGTTGCTGGCCGTGGCGGCGCCCCGGCGGGTCGCGGGCTTCGAAAGCGTGCCGACCGTGGCCGAGTCCGGTGGCCCGGCCAACTTCGTGGTAAGCGGCGGGAACGTGCTGGCCGTGCCGCGCGGGCTGCCTTCCAGCGTGACCGGCACACTGCGCCGCGACATCGCCCAGGCGCTGGACACGCCGGCCGTGCACGAAAAGTACGCCAGCTTCGGCTACGAGTCCTTCCCGCAGACCCCCCAGCAGTTCGCGGCCTTCCTGCAGGACGAGCAGAAGCGCTTTGGCGACGTGATCCGCAACGCGCGGATTGCCGTGGACTGAAAGAACGTGGCGCTGCTAGGGCAGCCAGAGCGTGTCGAGGTTTTTGAACTTCCACACGTCCGGGTCCTCCAGCGCCGTGATGCGGTCGCGGCAACTCGGCGCCGACCGGTCCACCACCTCGGCAACGATGGGTTCGCTGGTCAGCGTGGAATAGAAGACCCGCACCTTGGGCGCCAGCAGCGAACCGCTGCCCGCACCCATCACCACCGCCAGCCGGCCCGAGCGCAGCCGCACCAGTGCGCCGCTCGGGTAGATGCCCACGCTTTTGAAGAAGGCCTGCAGCACCGCCGGATCGAAATGGCCGGTCCAGCCGTGCATGCGGCGCACCGCCAGGGCCGGGTCCCAGCCGCGGTTGTAGGGCCGGTTGGACGTCACGGCGTCGTACACGTCGCAGACCGTGCCCATGCGCGACGGCAGCGTGATCGACCCGCCGGCCAGCCGGTGCGGGTAGCCGCTGCCGTCGAACTTCTCGTGGTGGTGCAGCACCACGTCGAGCACGGCGTCGGGCGCGGTGCCGTGGCTGCGCAGCAGTTCCCAGCCGGCTTCGGCATGGCCGCGGATGACGGCGAATTCCTCCTCGGTCAGCCGGCCGGGCTTGTTGAGGATCTCCATCGGCATCTGCGCCTTGCCCATGTTGTGCAGCAGGCCGGCCAAGCCGGCCTGGCGCTGCAGGTCGGCCGGCAGGCCGAGCCGGCGGCCCAGCGCGACCATGAGCGCGCAGACGGCCACCGAATGCAGGAAGGTGTGGTCGTCGGCGCGCTTCAGGCGGGCCATGCCGATCAGCGCCTCGGGATGGCGCTCGACCGAGCCGGCGATGTCCTCCACCAGGGCCATCGCCTCGGCCGAGCGGATCGTCCGGCCCATGCGCAGTTCGTGGAACATGGCCGCCACCGCGTCGCGGCCGTGGGCGCAGATGCGGCGGGCGTCGTCGAAATCCTTGGCGGGGCCGGCCGCGCGCGCAGCCGCGGCCGGCGCCTGCGCCGTCGGGGCGGCCGCCTCGTCGGGGATGGCGTCGGCCGCGTCCTCGGCGGCGTCGCCGTCATCGCCGCCGCCGGCGACGGGCGGCGTGGGCTGGGGCGGCACGCCGGCCACGTCGAGCCCGCGGGCGGTGTCGATCCAGAGTTCGCCGATGCCGCTGGCGCGGATCGCCTGCAGGGTCTGCGCGTCCCCGACCAGGAAGGCGGTGCGCCAGAACGAATGGTTGATCCAGGCGCCGGCGAAGCGCTGCACGAACATGCCTTCGCGCAGGTCGGCCACGGGAATGCGGCGCAGGGTGCCCGCCGGGCCGTCGGCCGGCGTCTGGGTGCGGGAGAAGAGGTTGAGCATCGCCGGTTCAGTGCGGGGCGATGCCCCGGCCGGCCGCCATGGTAGGACATCGGCGTAGGCGGCCGGGTCTGCCGCCGTGGAGGCGATGATGCGGCCGCGCGCGCGGGCCGGCAATGCGTGGTCTTCCCGGGGGCCGCCCTGCTCAGCGCACCAGCGCGGGGCGTTTGGGGTCGAACTTCCAGCCCGGCACCAGGTACTGCATGGCGGCCGCGTCGTCGCGCGCGCCCAGGCCGTGCTGCAGATAGAGCTGGTGCGCCTTTTCGACCTCGGCCATGTCGAGCTCGATGCCCAGGCCGCCCTTCTTCGGCACCTGCACGTAGCCGCCTTCGATCCTGAGCGGCTCCTTGGTGAGGCGCTGGCCGTCCTGCCAGATCCAGTGGGTGTCGATGGCCGTGACCTTGCCGGGCGCGGCGGCGCCGACGTGGGTGAACATGGCGAGCGACACGTCGAAGTGGTTGTTGGAGTGCGAGCCCCAGGTCAGGCCCCAGTCGCGGCAAGTCTGGGCCACGCGCACCGAGCCGGCCAGGGTCCAGAAGTGCGGATCGGCCAGCGGGATGTCGACCGACTGCAGCGCGAGCGCATGGACGAACTGGCGCCAGTCGGTGGCGACCATGTTGGTGGCCGTCGGCAGGCCGGCTGCGCGGCGGAACTCGGCCATCACCTCGCGGCCCGAGAAGCCGCCTTCGGCGCCGCAGGGGTCCTCGGCATAGGCCATCACGCCGTGCAGGTCGCGGGTGAGGCGGACCGCGTCCTTCAGCAGCCAGCCGCCGTTGGGGTCGAGCGTGACGCGCGCCGCGGGGAATCGCGCGTGCAGCGCGCGGATGGCCTCGACCTCGTCCTCGCCGCGCAGCACGCCGCCCTTGAGCTTGAAGTCCTGGAAACCGTAGCGCGCCTGCGCGGCCTCGGCCAGGCGCACGATGGCCTCGGGCGTGAGCGCCTCCTCGTGGCGCAGGCGGAACCAGTCGTTGTCGGCATCGGGTTCGCTGCGGTACGGCAGGTCGGTCTTTTTGCGGTCGCCCACATAAAACAGGTAGCCCAGCATCTGCACCGCGTCGCGCTGCTGGCCCTCGCCGAGCAGCGCGGCGACCGGCACGCCCAGGTGCTGGCCCAGCAGGTCGAGCAGGGCCGATTCGATGGCCGTGACGGCATGCACCGCCACGCGCAGGTCGAAGGTCTGGAGCCCGCGGCCGCCGCTGTCGCGCTCGGCGAAGGCGGCCTGCAGGCGCTGCAGCAGGCCCAGGTAGCTGCCGACCGGCTGGCCGACGAGCAGTTCGCGCGCGTCTTCGAGCGTCTGGCGGATCTTCTCGCCGCCCGGCACCTCGCCTACGCCGGTGCGGCCGTCGCTGTCGGTCAGCAGCACGAGGTTGCGGGTGAAGAAGGGGGCATGGGCGCCGCTCAGGTTGAGCAGCATGTCGTCGTGGCCGGCCACGGGAATGGCGCGCAGGTCGGTGATGAGGGGGCTGGAACTCATGGCGGTTGCGTTGGGCAAAAAGGAGGCGCCGACGTCGTCAGGCGACGCAGGATTGTTAACGATAACAAATCGGAATGCAATGCCGTGAAGAGTGCATCGACGCTACGCGCTGCCGCGCGCCACGATGGCGAAGCCCACGTCGTGCACCGCGCTGGCCAGCGGCTCGTCCTGCATGCGCTGGAGCAGCAGCGCGGCGGTCAGCTCGCCGATGCGCTGGCCGTCGATGCGCACGGTGGTCAGCGCGGGCTCGGTGTCCTGCGCGAGCGCGAGGTCGCCGAAGCCGACCACCGCCATTTGGCCGGGCACCGCGACGCCCCGGGCCTGGGCCTCGATCAGTACGCCGAGCGCCAGCATGTCGGAGCTGCAGAGGATGCCGTCCACCGCGGGCGCGCGCTCCAGCAACGCGCGCAGGCCGCTGCGGCCGGCGCCCAGCTGGGCCGGGGCCGGCACGAGGCACGGCGCGGCCACCGTGGCGCCGAGCGACTCGGCCTGCGCGGCGAAGGCCCGGGCGCGGCGCAGCGAGCGGGCGTCGTCGCCGCCGATCACGGCGAGCCGGCGGCGGCCGCGCTCGGCCACGAGGAAGCGCGCCACGGCCGCGCCCACGGCTTCGTGCGAGAAGCCGACCAGCGTGTCGATCGGCTCGGGCACCAGGTCCCAGGTTTCGACCACCGGGATGCCGGCGGCCAGCACCTTGCGGCGTGCCGCGGCGCTGTGCATGACGCCGGTGAGCACGATGCCGTCGGGCCGGCGCGCGAGGATCTGGTCGAGCAGTTCCTCCTCGCGCGCCTCGCTGTAGCCGGTCTGCCCGACCATGAGCTGGTAGCCCTGCGCGGCCAGCGCCGAGGTCAGCATCTCGATGGTCGGCAGGAAGATCGGGCCCGACAGCGTGGGCACCAGCGCGGCCACCAGGCGCGAGCGGCCCATGCGCAGGCCGTTGGCCAGCCGGTTGGGCACGTAGCCGGTGGCCGCCATCGCCGCCTTGACCCGCGCCAGCGTGTCGGCGCGCAGCGAGTCCGGATGGTTGATGGCGCGCGAGACCGTCATGGTCGAGACGCCCGCGGCGCGGGCGACGTCGACCACGGTGATCTGCAGGCCGCTCGGGCGGCGGGACGAAGGGGACATGGAGCGGATCGCGGGAACGGAGGTGCCGGTGTGGTGGTCATTGTCCCGGAACCTCCGCATCCCGCGGGCGGGCAGCGAACCGCCGCCTCCCGCTCCAGCGGCTTGTGCGCCGTCACCCGGGCCGCGAATAGCGCGACGGCCGTCACCAGCAGGGTGAACACCACGTACGCGGAGATGGCCAGCGTCGAGCCCGTCGCCTTGAAGACGGAGGCAATGATCAGCGGCGCGAAACCGCCGCCGACGATACCGGCAAGAGTATAGGCCAGCGACGCGCCTGCATAGCGCACCCGGCCAGGGAACTGTTCGGTCACGAAGGCGGCCTGCGGGCCATACATCATCGCGTGGATCAGCAGGCCACCCACCACGGCCAGGCAGATCGTCAGCGGCTGGGCATGGTCCATCAGAAAGAAGAACGCGAAGGCCCACACCATGCCGAGCAGCGCACCGGCGATGTACACCGGCCGGCGGCCCCAGCGGTCCGACAGCTTGCCGAAGAACGGCACCGCCAGCGCATTGACCACGGCGCCCACCATGGTGGCCATCAGCGCCGTCGGCCGCGACAGGTGCAGCACGGTGGTCACATAGGTCAGCGTGAAGACGACCACCAGCGCATACAGCACATCGGAGCCGATGCGCGAGCCACCGGCGATCAGCAGGCGTCGCCAGTGCTGCACGATCACGTCTTTGATAGGGGTCTCGGCCGTGGCTTCGGCCTTTTCCATCTCCAGGAACACGGGGGTTTCTTCCACGCCGCGGCGCAGCCACAGGCCGAACAGCACCAGCGCGACGCTGGAGAGGAACGGGATGCGCCAGCCCCAGCGCAGGAAGTCCTCCGAGCTGAGCCAGGCGGACACCAGGGCGATGAAGCCGGTGCCGATCAGCGTGCCGCACGACGGGCCGATCTGCGTGAACGACGCATTCCTGCCGCGCTCGTCGGGCTTGCCGTGCTCCATGGAGATCAGCACCGCGCCGGCCCATTCGCCGCCGAGCGCCACACCCTGCACGAAGCGCAGCGCCACGAGCGCCACCGGCGCCCAGACGCCCCAGTGGGCATAGGTCGGCAGCAGGCCCATCAGGCCGGTGGTGAAGCCCATGATGACCAGCGTGGCCACCAGCACGAAGCGGCGGCCGAGCCGGTCGCCCAGGTGGCCGAAGACGAAGCCGCCGAGCGGCCGCGACACGTAGCCCACGGCGTAGGTCGAGAACGCCAGGATGGTGCCGGTGATCGGATCGAAGGACGGAAAGAAGACCGCGTTGAAGACCAGCGCGGCCATCAGGTTGTAGACCGTGAAGTCGTACCACTCCAGGGTGGTGCCGATGGAGCTGGTCATGGCCAGCCGCCGCATCTTGCGGGCGACCGCGTCGGCCGGCACGGCGGCTGGCACGCTGATGACATTTCCGTTCATTTCAGATCCCGTGGTCTAAAGCGAGGTGGATGCGAGTGGGCGCCGTCAGGCCAGGTCGGCGGAATGCAGCTTCCAGCCCAGCGACAGCCGCCATGCCTCGGCGGCGTCGGTGTCGAAAATCCCGCTCGCGGCGCCGATGGCCGCATCGATGGCATCGGCCCGGCTGGCTTCGACCGCAAACATGGGATGGAGCTGGCGGCCGTCGGTCGATTCCTTGGGCAGCGGCGTGCTCAATGCCGTGTCCGGAGACAGCAGATAGGACTGCACGAAGCCGTCGATATCTGCGATTTTCTTTCCGATTTCCAGCGCGCGATCGCGCAATATCTGCGCCGGAGTTTCGAGCGGCAGAAAGATCACCGCCAAATGGCTTCCCGATCCGAAACCGGTGACGGACTGCACCGCGCAAACCCGGCGGATCGGATCGCGCATGCGGCCGAGATTCTCGACCGACCAAGGCGTCTGCCGCTGGAACGCCGCGGGGTAGGCTTCGGTTTGGAAGGCGCCGAGCGACTCGGTCCTGTAGAGGCCGAGGTATTTACGGCCGCCCCCCGCCGAAAAATAGCGCGCACCCGAAATAAATCCGGGTATTCTCACGCGCTCTTCGACATGCTCGCTGTCGTACCAGCGATTGAAATCGGCATCGTCCGCAGCATCCACGTCGGATGCCACGAAAAGCAGGCCATTTTCTTGCACGGAGGAAGCATTATTTGCCATGTCGATTGACCGCACCCGTTGATTTAGACCGTCCAATCTTCAAACGCATCTTCCGCAGCCACAAACGATTAATTCTTTGCCGTCGCCCCCACTATTTCTTGTCGCCGGATCAGCAGAAACCCTTACGCCGCAGCGCCCGCGGCTGGGGTATCCAGACCGGAGGTGAACTGGTCCGACACCCGGCTGGCCAGCTCCGCCACCAGACGGATGGCATCCGACCCTGCCGCGTCCAGGTAGCTCACCACGATGCGCTGCGGCGGCACCGGCCGGTCCGATGCGATGATCTGCAGCTCGCCGCGCTCCACGTATTCGTCGATCGCCGGCAAGGGCACCAGTGCCCGCCCGAAACCGTGGGTGACCAGCCGGGCCAGCGCCGCGATCGAGCTCACGCAATGCACCTTGCCCACCGGGATGCCGGCTTCGCGGTAGAGTCCCTTGAGGGCCTCGTGCGGCTGCGATCTCGGGCTCATGGTCAGCACCGGCTCGCGCAGGATCTGTTCCACCGGCAGCGGCCCCTCGCCGCACGGGCGGCCCACCCAGCCCATCTTCATCGGCAGGCAGGGCATGTTGACGATGCCGGGCTCGCCCAGCGGATCGGTCTGCAGGGCAATGTCGAGCGCGCCTTCGCGCAGGCCGCGGTGCAGCGCGCGCGTCGTCTCCGACGTGATCTGCACCTCGACGGCCGGGTAGGTCGACTGCAGGTTGGTCAAAAAGGCCAGCAGCCAGGTGTGCACCACCGTCTCGATCGCGCCGATGCGCACCAGGCCCGACACCTCGCGCTGTGGACGGCCCAGCGAGACGATCTCGCGGCGCAGCTCCATCAGGCGGTCGCCGTACTCCAGCAGGCGCATGCCGACCGGCGTGATGCGCAGCTCGCGCGCATCGCGCTCGAACAGGCGCGCACCGATGTCCTGCTCCAGCGACGCGATGCGGTTGGCCACGGCCGCCTGCGTGATGTGCAGGCGCTCGCTCGCCGCGCGGAAGCTGCCGAGCCGCGCGGACCACAGGAACGCTTCGACGAAGCGCGTATTCATCCGTTCACCATCATCGAGTCTCACCATCCTGGTGCGTGGGCGCACCATTCATCGCCCGCGATGGGCAAAGTGCGCCAACTTGGGCCATTCCGGGCGCCTGTGCAATCCCGACTTGCCCGGGTTTTCCCCAGGAGACAGGCAAATTTCGCACCCGTGCTGCACGGAGATTTCTTTCGCGCACGCAAAGAAAAACTTGCTGGACGCTGCCGGGGCGCGCTCGAACAATTCCCGCGGACCGGCACACCGCCTTCCCCACTCTCCGACCCCCACCCCATGCGCCTGCATTTCGATCTGCAGATTCCGGAGCAAGCTTCCGAATCGATCACCGTGGACATCGACCAGTTCGTCATCGCCGGCTGGGCCGGCCGCGACCTGGCAGCCATCGAGCACCACATCGAGGAACTGGCCGCGCTCGGCGTGCCCCGCCCGAGCGCCGTGCCGCTGTACTACCGCGTCGCGGCCAACCAGCTGGTGCAGGAAGAGCGCATTCAGGTGGTGGGCGGCGATTCGTCGGGCGAGGCCGAGGTGCTGGTGTTCATGCACCGCGGCGAGCTGCTGGTCAGCCTGACGTCGGACCACACCGACCGCCGGCTCGAATCGCACAGCGTGGCCCTGTCCAAGCAGGCCTGCCCCAAGCCCGTGGCGACCACTGCCTGGCGCCATGCCGACGTGGCCGCGCACTGGGACCGGCTGGAGCTGTATGCCGAGATCGAGAAAGACGGGCAGACGCGCGTCTACCAGCACGGCCCCCTGGCCGGCCTGCGCACGCCGGCCGACCTGATCGCGGGCCACTGGGATGGCGGCGTCCTGCCCGCCGGCACGGCCATGAGCTGCGGCAGCGTGGCGGCGCAGGGCGGCATCCGCCCGGCGGCCGCCTTCGCCATGGAGCTGCGCGACCCCGTGCGCCGGCGCGTCCTGCGGCACCGCTATGCCACCGATGTGCTGCCCCACGTCGCCTGATCGCTGATACCGTCACGCCCACCATGACCTTCTCCATCACCGAACTCCAGACCCGCCTGAGCCGGGGCGAGACCACTTCCGCCGCCCTGGTCGACGAGGCCCTGGCCCGCGCGGCGGACCCGGCCGGCGAAGGCGCGCGCGTCTTCACCCTGCAGGACCCGGCGGCCGCGCGCGCGCAGGCGGCGCTGTCCGATGCGCACCGCGCCCGGCACGGCGCGCGCTCGCCGCTGGAAGGCCTGCCGGTGTCGATCAAGGACCTGTTCGACGTGGCCGGCCAGGTCACGCGCGCCGGCTCCCGCGTGCTCGACGGCGCCGCGCCCGCCGCCGCCAACGCGGCCGCGGTGCAGCGCCTGCTCGACGCGGGTGCCGTGCCGGTGGGCCGCACCAACATGACCGAATTCGCCTATTCCGGCGTGGGCATCAACCCGCACCACGGCACGCCGCTGGGTCCGTGGGACCGCACCACCGGACGCATTCCGGGCGGCTCGTCCTCGGGCGCGGCGGTGTCGGTGAGCGACCGCATGGCCGTGGCCGGCCTGGGCACCGACACCGGCGGCTCGCTGCGCATACCGGCGGCCCTGTGCGGCCTGGCCGGCTTCAAGCCGACGGCGCGACGGGTGCCGCAGCGCGGCACGCTGGCACTGTCGCGCCAGCTCGATTCGGTGGGTGCCATGGCTCCCACCGTGGCCTGCTGCGCGGCGGTGGACGCGGTGCTCTCGGCCACGGCCGGGCGCAGCCTGCAGCCGGCTGCGCTGCGCGGCCTGTCGCTGGCCACACCGACCACGCTGGTGCTCGACCGCATGGACGCCACCGTGGCTGCGGTCCACGACCGCGCGCTGGCCCGCCTGTCGGCCGCCGGCGCCACGCTGCACGCGGTGGAAGTGCCTGAATTCCTGGAGCTGGCGCAGATCAATGCCCAGAGCGGCTTCACCGCGCTGGAGGCCTATGCGGCGCGCGCCGGCGACATCGCCGCGGCGCCCCAGCAGTTCGACCCGCGCGTGTTGAGCCGCGTGCTCAAGGGCCGGAACGCGAACCTGGCCGACCTGCTGGCGCTGCTGGCGCGCCGGCAGGCCTGGACCGAGGCGGTGGAGGAGCGGCTGGCCGGCTTCGACGCCTTCGTCTGGCCGACGGTGCCGGTCGTCGCCCCGCCGCTGGCGCCGCTGCTGGCGTCCGACGAACTGTTCGGCGACACCAACCTGCTGCTGCTGCGCAACCCCACGCTGGTCAACTTCGTCGACGGCTGCGCGTTGTCGATCCCCTGCCACGAGGCGGGCGGTGCCCCGGTCGGCCTGTCGGTCGCGGCGCTGCACGGCCGGGACGAGCGGCTGCTGTCCATCGGCCTGGCGGTGGAGGCCCTGCTGGCCCCGCACTGAAGGGCCAATTTCCGAGGCGGCGCGTCAGCCGCCGCGCGCCAGCCGCTCGCTCTTCCAGTACACGTCGCCGCCGTCCGTGCGGTTGAGCACGCGCGCCAGCACGAACAGCAGGTCCGACAGGCGGTTGAGGTACTGGCGCGGCGCGTCGTTGACGGCGGCCTCGGCCGCGCCCAGCGCGACCACGCTGCGCTCGGCGCGGCGGGCCACGGTGCGGCAGACGTGCGCCTGCGCGGCGGCGCGGGTGCCGCCCGGCAGGACGAATTCGGCCAGCCGCGGCAGCGCGGCGTTGTGGTGGGCCAGCGCCGCGTCGAGCTGTGCGAGCGCGGTGGGCTGCAGCAGCGTGAAGCCGGGGATCGACAGCTCGCCGCCAAGGTTGAAGAGCTGGTGCTGCACGTCGACGAGCAGCGCGCGCACCGCGTCGGGCAGCGGCTCGCACAGCAGCAGGCCGATGTGGGCGTTCAATTCGTCCACGTCACCCAGGGCCTGCGGCCGGGCGCTGTCCTTGCGCACGCGCGTGTTGTCGCCCAGGCCGGTGGTGCCGTCGTCTCCGGTGCGGGTGGCGATCTGGGTGAGGCGGTGGCCCATGGTGCGGAGGCGCTCTGTCGCGCGTGGTGGCGGAAAGAGGCGGGATTATGCGGCGGCGAGCGCGGCGTCGATGGCCGCGCGGCGGCAGCGGCGTCTACACCAACCCAACACCACGCGCGCGCAGGGGCGCGGGCCACCAGGAACCGGACCTCGACAAGCGCCCGCAGGGCGCCGCGGGGGCATGCTCGAAGTCACCGGCGAGCCGGTGCCGGGGGTCTACAGCTCCCGCGACGGGGTGCGCGCGACGATGACCCCGCACGGAAGAGTGATGGTATACCCACTCAGTCATATGCCCACAGCGCGCATCTGTTGCACGCTGCAAGCATATACCCCCGAGCAACCTGTACCGGCACACGGAAGCGCCGCGTCTTATCGCCCGCGCAGGTTGCCGTTCTCGTCGGCGATCACCACCTCGACGCGGCGGTTCAGCGCCCGGCCTTCGTTGGTGCCGTTGTCGGCGACCGGGTAGGCCTTGCCGTAGCCGCGGGCGTCGATGCGCGAGGCGTCCACGCCGCGCTGGACGAGCGCGCTGCGCACCGCCTCGGCGCGGCGGCGCGAGAGGTCGTCGTTGTACTGCCCGGAGCCGACCGCGTCGGTGTAGCCCTCCACCAGCAGCCGGCGCTGCGGGAACTGGCGCAGGAAGCCCGCGAGCTTGTCCAGCCGCGGGCCGGCTGCCGGCAGCAGCTCGGACTTGTCGAAGGCGAACAGCACATCGCCCAGCGTGACCAGCAGGCCGCGCTCGGTCTGCCGGGCCTCGATGTCGCGCAGCTGGGCTTCGAGCTGGCGCACGCGGTCCTGCGCGGCGCGGGCCTGGGCGCCCTGCACGGCGGCGAGCTGCGTGGCGCTCTGGGCCTGGGCGCGGGCGCGCTCGGCCTCGCGGGTGCGCTGCTCCAGGCGCAGGCGGTCGGTGTCGCTGCCGGCGGTCTTGATCTCGTCGTCGGCGCGGCGCTGCTGCGCGGCGTTGCGGGCGATGGCGGCGCGCTGCGAGGCGATGTAGGCCAGATGCGTGGTCTCGGCGTCGTCATGGTCCTTGTTCCAGACCTGGTCGGCGCGCTGCAGCGCGTCGCGCGCGGCCTTGAGCTCGACCGGTGCGCGGCTGACCACGTCCGGGTCGCTGCCGGTGGAGGCCACAGTGTTGCGGGCGTCTTCCAGCGCGACGTTGGGGCCGATGCTGCCGCAGGCCGACAGCAGCACGGCGGTGGACACGGCCGCGGCCAGCGCGGGGAGGCAGCGGAAGGAGGGATTCGTCGTCGTCATGGTGTGGTGCTTCCTGGTGGGAGGGCGGCGGCGGGCCGCGGGTCAGGGAACGGGGCGCACGGGCACGACCGCCGGCGGCGGCGGGACCGGCACGGCCACGGCGGCGGGCGCGGCGGCGTTGCGGTTGATTTCGTCGTTGAGCGCGCGCAGGCCCTCGCGCACCTTGGCCAGCGCCTCCTGGCTGCGCAGCGCCGCGCCACGCGATTCGGTCACCTGGGCGTCGACCTCGGCCTCGGCGGCCAGGCGGCGGGCATAGTCGTAGTCGCGGTTGCCCGCGGCCTGCTCGGCGCGCAGCAGCTTGTCGCGGGCCAGCTGCAATTCGACCGGCGCGCTTTCCACCGCGGCGGGCGCGGCGGCGGCACGCTCGACGGCACTGCGGGCCAGGGCGAGCTGGCTGGTGGGGGCGTCGCGGCTGGTGGCACAGCCGGCCAGGGCGGCCAGGGCGGCCGCGGCCACGCCGAGGCGCAAGGTGGTCGATGGGTTCATGGCGTCGCAGGCTCCTCGTCAGGTGAACGTCCGCGCAGGGGACGGCGGAACTGCGGCGCAGCCTAGGCACCGATCAGCAGCGCGCGGGCCGGCCGCGGCCGCGCCGCCTCGTGCGGCCGGGCCCGCGGCCGCCGTGCGCTGCCGCCTACATCTGCGCTGGCCGATGCGCCGCCGTCCTACAACCCGCTTCGCCATCGGTCCGCAGATGCGGGCGCGGCGCCCTCGGAAGACTCGGTGTTGGGGACGACGGCGCCATCCGGTCATGACCCCCCCACCCTCCCATCCCATTTCAGGACATGACCATGGAACAAGCCCGCAACGAAGTGCTCGACTGGCTGCGCGATGCGCATGCGATGGAGCAACAGGCCGAACAGATGCTCTCGGCCACGGCCGAACGCGTCGAGCACTACCCCGAGCTGCAGGCCCGGCTGCGCAGCCATCTGGAGGAAACCCGCGGCCAGGCCCGGCGGCTGCGCGCCTATCTGGAGGCGCACGGCGGCGATACCTCCCTGGTGAAGGACGTCACCGGCCGCGTGGCGGCCTTCGCCCAGGGCGTGGGCACGATGGCCGCCGGCGACGAGGTGGTGAAGATCGCCCTGGCCTCCTATCACTTCGAGCAGCTCGAGATCGCCTCATACCGCATCCTGCTGGCCGCGGCCGAGCTGCTGCAGGACGAGGACCTGCGCGCGGTGAGCGCAGGCAATCTGGCCGAAGAAGAAGCGATGGCCGCCTGGCTGCTCGAACAGCTGCCGTCGATCACCCGGCAGTATCTGCAGCGCAGCGAAACCGGCGGCTTGCCGGCCAAGCGCTGACGGGTGCGGCATGACCAGTCCGAGCGGTCCGTCGACCCCCGACGGCCAGGACGGCGCACCCCGCGCCGCACGCGCGCAGGAAGCGGTGCGCCGGCCCGACCTGCATCCGGCTTCCAACGAACCCCGCCGCGCACCGGCCGGCCCCGGCGCGCGGTCCGACCAGCCGGCCGGCGCCCATGCCGACGGCGGCGCGGACGGGCAGTCGCTGAACCCCGGCGACGAAGCCCCGCCGGGCCAGGCCGGCACCGGCGAGAACGTCTGTCCGCAGTGCGGCGGCAGCGGCCGCGCCGGGGCGGCGGCCTGCCCGACCTGCAGCGGATCCGGCAAGGTGGTCAGCATCGTGGGCGGCGCCTGAGGCAGGCGCTGGCGGCAGCTTCACTTCCCCATGGAAAGCAAAGCGGCCCGTCCGGCACGGGACGGGCCGCTTTCCTCGCCGGCGACGCACTCAGCGCTGGGCTGCGTTGCCGGAGCCCAGCGCGCCGAGTTCGGCGCCCGTGGTCGGATCGGACTGCGGATCCGATGCAGTGCGCGTGGCGAACGCGGCGACCACCGCCACCTCGTCGGGCGCCAGCTCCACCGTGGGCAGGCCGGTGCCGCCATCCACCGCCACCTGCCGCTCGCGGTCGGAGACGATCTCGAACTTCTCCGGATCGTTCCACGGACCGGGCACCGCCTGCGGGTCGCCCTGCGACATGTCGAAGTAGATGCTCTCGAAGCGCGGGTCGGGCGGCAGCTTGCCCGGCGGGAAGTTGCCTTCGATCGAATACAGCGCCTTCTCGAACGACTTCAGGTGCGCGATCTCGCGCGTCATCAGGAAGGTCAGCGCGTCCTTCACGCCGGGGTCGTCGGTCAGCGCGATGAGCCGGTCGTAGACGATCTTGGCGCGGGCCTCCGCGGCAATGTTGCTGCGCAGGTCGGCCGTGGGGTCGCCGATGGTGTCGATATAGGCCGCCGTCCACGGCACGCCGGCCGAACTGGTCAGCGGCGTGCCGCCGCCGTAGAGCACCTGCGTCACATGGCTGTCGTTGCCCGCGCCGGTGATGCGGCGGTAGGTGTCGGCCTCGGTGTCGACCGCCTCGGCCAGCCGGCCCTTGGCGCCGCGGTTGAGCATGGCGACGATGCTGCCGATGACCTCCAGATGGCTGAGCTCCTCGGTCGCGATGTCGTAGAGCATGTCGCGGCGACCCGGGTCTTCTTCCGACAGGGCCTGGGTGAAGTAGCGGGTGGCCGCGGCCAGTTCGCCCTGCGGCCCGCCGAACTGCTCGAGCATCAGGTTGGCCAGGCCGGGGTTGGTGCCGCCGACACGGACGGTGTACTGCAGGCGCTTGTTGTGTGCGAACACGGGGAACCTCCTGGGGAGTGAGAGGGTTGTGGGGAGGGCCAGCGTCCGGTGCGCGCAGTCCTGCGCCCTGTAGGCGGCAACGGATGGTGCTTGTGCGCGGCGATCGCCCCGGCGGCGCAATTCGTATCCGGCCCACGCGCGGCCGGGCGCAAAATATGCGCTTTACCCGCATGCCGCCGCGCGCCCCACGAACGCTGGGCGGCAGAGACCGCCGATGAACGCTCCCACCGACCCCGCCCACCTCGTTCCCACCGTCGCCCAGCGCACGGTGCCCGCCGCCCTCATCGACGCGCTGCGCGAGCGCTTCGGCGCGCAGCTGTCGACCGCGCAGGCGGTGCGCGAGCAGCACGGCCGCGACGAGTCGCCGTTCGCCGTGCCGCCGCCGGCGGCCGTGGTGTTTGCCGAAAGCACGCAAGACGTGGCCGACGCGGTGGCGCTGGCTGCGCGCCACGCGGTGCCGGTCATCCCCTTCGGCGCCGGCTCGTCGATCGAAGGCCAGCTGCTCGCCGTGCAGGGCGGCATCAGCATCGACGTCAACCGCCTGAACCGCGTGCTGGCCGTGCACGCCGAGAACCTGACGGTCACGGTACAGCCCGGCGTCACGCGCAAGCAACTCAACGAGGAACTGCGCCACCAGGGCCTGTTCTTCCCGATCGACCCGGGCGCCGACGCCTCCATCGGCGGCATGGCCTCCACCCGCGCCTCGGGCACGAACGCGGTGCGCTACGGCACCATGCGCGAGAACGTGCTGGCGCTCGAAATCGTGACCGCCGCCGGCGAAGTCGTGCGCACCGGCACGCTGGCCAGGAAAAGCAGCGCCGGCTACGACCTCACGCGCCTCATCGTCGGCAGCGAGGGCACGCTCGGCGTGGTGACCGAAGTCTCGCTGCGCGTCTACCCGCTGCCCGAGGCCATCTCGGCGGCGGTCTGCTCCTTCCCGAGCATCGAGGCCGCGGTGCGCACTACCATCGCGGTCATCCAGGTCGGCGTGCCGATCGCGCGCGTCGAGCTGCTCGACGCCAACACGGTGCGCATGGTCAACGCCCACAGCAAGCTCGGCCTGCGCGAGGAGCCGATGCTGCTGATGGAATTCCACGGCTCGCCGACCGGCGTAAAGGAACAGGCAGAACTGGTGCAGGAACTGGCGGCCGACCACGGCGGAAACGACTTCGAATGGGCCCACACGCCTGAGGAGCGCACCCGCCTGTGGACGGCGCGGCACAACGCGTACTTCGCCGGCGTGCAGTCGCGCCCCGGCTGCCGCGTGGTGACCACCGACGTCTGCGTGCCGATCGCGAGGCTGGCCGACGCGGTGCTGCTCGCCGTGGCCGAGGCCGAAGCGGCCGGCCTGCCCTACTTCCTCGTCGGCCACGTGGGCGACGGCAACTTCCACATGGGCTACCTGATCGACCCGGCCTCCGATGCGGAGCGCACCGTGGCCGAGCGCCTCAACCACGCGCTGGTCGAGCGGGCCATCGCCGCGGGCGGCACCTGCACCGGCGAGCACGGCATCGGCCTGCACAAGATGGCGTTCCTGCCGGCCGAAGCCGGGGCCGGCGCGGTGGAGCTGATGCGCACGATCAAGCGCGCGCTCGATCCGCAGAACATCATGAATCCGGGCAAGATCTTCGCGCTGTAGCCACCCTTCTTCTCACTTGCCGCCGGTGGCGTCGAGGAAGGTGCCGGTCACGAAGGAAGCCTCGGCGCCCGCTAGCCACAGGATGGCCCGCGCCACCTCTTCGGGCTGGCCGCCGCGGCCCATGGGGATCGTGTCCTTGACGCGGTCCACCCGGCCCGGCTCGCCGCCGCTGGCATGCATGTCGGTATAGATGTGGCCGGGGCGCACGCAGTTCACGCGGATGCCTTCGCGCGCCACCTCCCTGGCCAGGCCGGTCGTGAACGTCTCCAGCGCACCTTTGGAGGCCGCGTAGTCGACGTATTCGTGGGGGCTGCCGAGCCGCGCCGAGGCCGAGGACACGTTGACGATGGCGCCGCCGCGCCCCTGGTGGCGGTGGGACATGCGCCACACCGCCTGCTGCGCGCACAGCATCGGGCCGATCGCATTGACGGCGAAGACGCGCTGCAGCCGCGCGAAGTCCAGCCCCTCCAGCCGCGACTGCCGCGCCAGCACCGCGGCGTTGTTGACCAGCACGTCGAGGCTGCGGCCGAACGCGCGGTCGACGGCTTCGAACAGCGCCGCCACCTGCTGCGGATCGGCGCTGTCGGCGCGAACCGCGAGCGCCCGGCGGCCGAGCGACTCGACATCGGCGACGACGGCCTGCGCCGCGGAGTCGCTGGCGACGTAGCTGATCGCGACGTCGTAGCCCTGCCGGGCCGCGAGCCGCGCCGTCGCGGCGCCGATGCTGCGGCTCGCGCCGGTGATGAGGATCAGGGGTGCGTTCGGCAAGGCATTCATCGGGACGAAGCTCCAGGGGAAGGTGGCGGCTCACGGTCGCGCGGCCCGCGGCAGCCGACGGTGCAGCGCCCATGCCAGGGGAATGATCGCCACCGCCGTCGCCGCCGCGGCCAGCGTCGCGGGCCGGATGCCGACCTGGTCGCCCAGCAGCCCGTAGGCCACCGGCGCCACGGCGCCCGAGGCGATGACGCCGGTGTAGAACAGCGCAAAGGCGCGCTCGGTGCCGCCGGGCGGCGCCAGGTCCGGCACGGTGCCGTACAGCACCGACGAGGTGCCGTTGAGCATCGCACCGAGCAGCGGCAGCAGCACGAGCGCCGGGCCCAGCGGGCACAGCAGCACGGCGACGATGCAGACGGCGGTGCCGCCTTCTGTGGCGAACACGGTGCCGACGACGCCCAGGCGCTCGCCGAGCCAGCCGCAGACGAACTTGCCCGCCGCGCCGCCGATGAACAGCAGGGCCAGCGCCGTGCCCAGCATCGGGGCCGCAATGCCCTTGTCCTGGAGCAGGAACGGCAGGAAGGTCAGCACGCCCATGCGCACGCCGGTGTCGAGCACGCCGATGGCCAGCAGCAGGCGAAAGCCCCGGGCGGACGCGGGCCGGCCGCCGTCGGCCGCAGGCCCCGCCGCCGGGGCGCCATCCGGCAGCGCAGGGAGGAAAAGTGCGATGCCCACGGCCACCAGCGCGCCGAGGGCGGACACCGCCCACAGCGCATGGCGCCAGGGCATGGCGGCCACCAGCAGCGACAGGGCCGCCGGCAGCGCCGCCTTGCCGAGGTCGCCGGCGAAGTTGTAGACGCCCAGAGGGCCGCGCGCGCCGCTGCCGTAGGCACGCGACACGGCGCCGGAGGCCAGCGGATGCTGGGTGCTGGAGCCGCTGCCCGACAGGGCCAGCGCCGCGCACAGTCCCAGCAGGCTGCCGCTCGTGCCGGCGGCCGCATAGCCCGCCGCCGCCAGCAGCGTGCCCGCCGCCAGGGTGGCACGGCTGCCGGTCCGCCGCGCGAGCCGGCCGGCCGGTATCTGCAGGCAGGCCATGGTGCCGGCGTAGATGCCGCGCAGCATGGCCAGCGCACCGAACCCCAGGCCGAACTCCGCCTGCCAGACCGGCAGCAGCACGTAGACCATGTCGGTGTAGCCGTCGTGCAGCGCATGCGCCACGCAGGACAGCCACAGCACCCGGGTGCGGGCAGGCGCGGGCGGCGCGGCGGCGCGCGGAATCGATGTCATCGGTCGATGCTAGGGCGGCGCCGGCGAAACCACCACCGACTTAATATCGCGCCAATGGAGAGAAAAAGTCACGCTGGATCACCCGCCCAGCCGCCACATGCGGAGCGCGGCCGGCTGCCGCCGCTCAATGCGCTGCGCGGCTTCGAGGCGGTGGCGCGGCACGGCAGCTTCGCCGCCGCCGCGGCCGAGCTGAACGTGACCCACTGGGCCGTCGGCAAGCAGATACGGCTGCTGGAGGACTGGTTCGGCAAGCCGCTGTTCGAACGCCGGCCACGCGGTGTGCAGCTCACCGACGAGGGCGCCGCCCTGCTGGCCGACGTGGGCAAGGCCTTCGACGGCCTCGCGGCCGGCGCCGAGCGGCTGCGCCACCGGAGCGCCGTGCGCCGCGTCTCGGGCGTGGTGCGGGTCAATGCGCTGGCAAGCTTCGCGCTGTGCTGGCTGATTCCGCGGCTGGCCGACTTCGAGTCGCGCTATCCCGACATCGAGGTGCGGCTGTCGACCAGCTCGCGCCGGCTGCGCTATGTCGGCGATGCGTTCGACGTCGGCGTGCGTTCGGGCCCGGAGACCGCGGCGGGGCTCCGGTCCACGGCGCTGATGGCCGACCTGCGCCTGCCGGCCTGCAGTCCGTCGGTGCTGCAGCGCCACCCGATCCAGGCGGTGGCGGACCTGCGCAGCCACACGCTTCTGCATTCCACGAGCACCCGCGCCGCCTGGGCCGGCTGGCTGCAGGAGGCCGGCGCGCCGGGCCTGCGGCCGGCGCGCCACCTCGACTTCGACCACGTCTACCTCCAGCTGGGCGCGGCCGTCGAGGGGCTGGGCGTGACGCTGGCGTCGCTGCCGCTCATCGAGCGCGAGATCGCCACCGGCCGCCTCGTGTGCCCGCTCGCCGGGCCGGCCTGGCGCGGCCCCGACTACACGCTGGTCGTGGGCGACGACCGCGCTGGCGACACGGCCGTGGCCGCGTTCACGCAATGGATCGCGGCCGCCGC
Source organism: Xylophilus sp. (assembly GCA_009914555.1). GTDB lineage: Bacteria > Pseudomonadota > Gammaproteobacteria > Burkholderiales > Burkholderiaceae_C > WNDY01. Next base: position 252,273 of record WNDY01000001.1, on the reverse strand, counting down.
CGCCGTCAAATACCCCCCGGCATGAGTGCCCATGGCGCCTGCCAGCCGGCCGCTGTCGGTGCATACCCCCCGCCCGGCGCGGCGCGGTGCGACGGAGAAACCATGCCCACGATCAGAGGTGCACCGGATCCGCGGGACACCATGCCCCCGGGCAAGGCCATCTCGCCATAACGTGCCAACGTCGTAGCTGGAGGAAAAGCCCATGCCGTGGTTGGCAAGACGGTTGCTGGTGGCTCCATCCGTGGTCGCGGGAGGGCTCGTCTCGCGCGAGGCCCCACGCTTCTGAATCGTCGCGATGACCGTCGGCCTGGTGTTCGTGGTGCTGACCGCGGTGGTCGGCATGTACTTCCCCGCACTGCGCCTGTGGCACCGGCGCGGACGAAGGTGCCCCGACGCCTGAACGGCCTGCGCTTCGGCCGGGCGCGCCGACCATCGGCACGGCATCCGCGTCTCCAGATGCTATGATGAGAAAAGCTCTCATTCCATAGACCGCTGGCTCACCATGGACCGCCTGCCCACGGCAGAGCGCACCATCGCGCAACTCTTCACCGACTACCACCCCTGGCTGCTCGCCCGCGTACGCAGGAAGCTGTCCAGCCGGGCGGATGCCGGGGACATCGCGGCCGAAACCTTCGTGCAGGTGGTCCGGCACCCCGATCCGGGCAGCATCCGCGAGCCCGAAGCCTTTCTGACCGTCGTCGCCAAGCGGCTCGTGTGGCGGCTGCTGCGGCGCCGCGACCTCGAGGAGGCCTATCTGGAGCATCTGCGGCACCACGCGCCGCAGGCCGGGCCGTCCGCGGAGGAGCGGCTGGTCGTGATCCAGACGCTGCAGGCGCTGGACCGCTGGATGCAGGACCTGCCGGCGGCCGTGCGCCTGGCTTTCCTCTTCAGCGCCGTGGACGGCATGGAGCACGGCGAGATCGCGCGGCGCCTGGGCGTGTCGGTGCGGACCGTGGGCCGCTACGTGGAGCGCGCGCTGCTGCGTTGCGTGGCCGAACGCGCCTGCGGAGCGGGCCGGTGACCGCGCCGCAGGCGCTGCTCCAGCGCGCCGTGCGCTGGAAGGTGCGGCTCATGTCGGGCCAGGCCACACCGCAGGACCATGCCCAGCTGCTGCGGTGGCGCCAGGAGGCGCCCGCCCACGAGCAGGCCTGGCTGGCCGTGGAGGCGAGCCTGGCGCAGGAACTCGGCGCACTGCAGTCCGTCGTGCGCCGCCATGCCTCGCAGGCCGATGCGGTGCGGGCCGTGCTCGGCGCCCGCGCCCCGCGCCGGCGCGACATGCTGCTCGGCGTCGCGGGCGGTGGCATCGCGGCCGCCTCGCTGGCCATCGCCCTGTGCCACGAGGGCCAGCATCAGGGCGGGCTCGCCGACGCCGCCACGGCCGTGGGCGAGCGCCGCACCGTCGCGCTGCCGGACGGCTCGCGGATCGAACTCGACGCCCGCTCGGCCGTGGACCTCGCCGTCGGCCCGGCACGGCGCGCGCTGTGGCTCGAACGGGGCCGCCTGTGCGCGGAGGTGGCCGCCGGCGACGCCGCGCTGCGGCTGCGCCTGGGAGCGTGCACTGCGGAGGTCGCGCCAGGGCAGACCGCCACCCTCCTGGCCGCGCGGCAGTCCGGCCGCGCCACCGTCGCCTGCCTCCACGGTGCACTGGCGCTGCAGGCGCATGGTTGCCGGTGGCCGCTCCATGCCGGCGACGGCCGGCACATCGACGACGGCCGCGCACCGGCCGCGATGGAGCCGGGCCAGGTGCGCGCGGCGGCGGCCTGGCGCCGCGGCATGGTCGAGGCGCTCGACGAGCCGCTGGGCGAGGTCGTCGAGCAGCTGCGCGCCTACCACGCCGGCTGGATCCGCGTCTCCGGCCGCGCCGCCGCCCTGCGCATCCAGGGCGTCTGGCCGCTCGGCGAGCCGCTGCACACGCTGGAGGTCATCGCCCGCACGCTGCCGATCGCGGTGCGCAGCTACGGCAGCTGGCTCGTGACCATCGACACGGCCGAAATGTAAATATACGTAAAATTCTGTCCGGTCCGGCGGGGCGGCGGCGGCGGCGCGGCACTGGGAAGGAAAGCACCTCTTTTTTCCTTTCCACCATGTCCAGCAGATTTCCCCTCGCCTCTTCCTGCATCGCCTCGGTCCTCGCCGTCTCGACGCTCGCGCCGGCCTTCGCGCAGACCGCCGCGTTCCAGGACTACGACGTCGCAGCCGGCCCCCTGGGCGAAGTGCTCAATGCGATCGCTGCGGCTTCCGGCCGCAGCCTGACGGTCCTGCCCGGGCTGACGCGGGGCCGCACGGCCGGCGCGGTGCGCGGCCGCTTCACGGCCGAGCAGGCGATACAGCGGGCGCTCGCGGGAACGGACCTGGTCCTGGTGGCCGGGCCGCGCGGCGAGCTTTCCGTCGCGTCGCGGCCTGCGGCCGGGCGCAGCGCCGCCGCCCCGGGCGCGGACGCGCCCACGCTGGCGCCGGTCACGGTGGTGGCCGCGGCGCCGCAGGAGAGCTACCAGCCGGTGGCCGCCGCCTCGCCCAAATTCACGGCCGAGCTGCGCGACACGCCGCGCACCGTGTCGGTCGTGCCGCGGCAGGTCATTGAGGACACCGGCTCGACCTCGCTGCAGGACGTGCTGCGCACCACGTCGGGCATCACCTTCGCAGCCGGCGAGGGCGGCGTGCCGCTGGCCGACCGCCCGGTCATCCGGGGCTTCAACTCGACGTCCAACATGCTGGTCGACGGCATGCGCGACATCGGGGCGCAGACGCGCGAAGTCTTCAACCTCGAACAGATCGAGGTGTTCAAGGGGCCCGATTCGGCCTACTACGGGCGCGGCGGCGGCGGCGGAAGCATCAACATGGTGAGCAAGCAGCCGCGCCGCGAGAACTTCGCCGTCGGCGAGCTGACGGCCGCCTCGTCCAGCAGCGGGCGCGCCACGCTCGACGGCAACTGGGCGCTCTCGCCCACCGCCGCGCTGCGGCTCAACGTGCTGGGTGACAAGGGCCATGTGGCCGGCCGCGACCGCACGGTGGACTACAACAAGTTCGGCTTCGCGCCCTCGCTGGCGCTGGGCCTGGGCACGCCCACGCGGGTCACGCTCAACTACTACCACCTGGAAGACCGGGGCATGCCCGACTACGGCATCCCGATCGACCCCACGACCGGCGCGCCGAGCCGGCAGGCCGACCGCCATGCGTTCTACGGCCTGAAGGACCGGGACTTCCGCAGCACGCGCACCGACATCGGCACGCTGGCCATCGAGCACGACCTGGGCGCGGGCTGGACCGTGCGCAACATGACGCGCAGCGGCCGCTCGATCAACAGCTACCTCGCCACCGCGCCCAACGGCGCATCGCCGCTGTACGCGGAGGTCAACCTGGCAGGAACGCTCCAGGGCACGGTGTTCCGCCAGGCCAAGTCGCAGTGGACCCGCACCGACACGCAGGCCAACCAGACCGACGTCTCCGGCGAGTTCCGCACCGGCGCGGTGAACCACAGCATCGACGCGGGCCTGGAATTCAGCCGCGAGCGCTGGACCGTGGACGGCTGGACGGTGAGCAGCAGCAATGCGAGCGCCGCGGTCCAGTCCGGCTCCGAGCCGCAGTGCGCGGCCTATCCCTCGCTCTTCGCATCGTACGACTGCACCAGCCTCTCCAGCCCGAATCCCTATGACGCCTGGAGCGGGACGGTCGCGCGCAACAACAATCCCACCTTCTACCGCACCGAGACGAAGGCCGCCTACGTCTTCGACACCATGAAGCTCACCGAGCAGTGGCTGGTCAACGCCGGGCTGCGCTGGGACAGCTACCGCACGCGCAGCGCAAACCTGACGGGGCCGATCGCGCAGCAGAGCGACGACTTCCTCAACTACCAGGCCGGCGTGATCTACAAGCCCGCGCGCAACGCGAGCATCTACGCCAGCGTCGCCAGCGCATCGACGCCGGCCGCGCTCGGCACCAGCGACTACGACAAGGTCAGCGCGAGCAACCGCGCGCTCGAGCCGGAGCGCAGCGTCACCTACGAGATCGGGACCAAGTGGGACGTGCTCGACGAGAAGCTGTCCCTCACCGGCGCGGTCTTCACCACCGACCGCAAGAACGCGACGGTGCAGGTCGACGCGACCACGTCCGAGCAGGTGGGACGCAGCCGCGTGCGCGGCTTCGAGCGGGGCGCCGCGGGCGCCATCGTGCCGGCATGGAAGGTGTTCGCCGGCTACACCTACCTCGACAGCGAGATCACGCGAGGCGCCTACAACGACAGCAACGTGGGCAAGCCCTTGGCCGACACGCCGCGCCATTCCTTCAGCCTCTGGAGCACCTACCGCCTCGGCGGCGGCTGGTCGGCCGGCGGCGGGGCGTACTTCGTGGACAAGCGCTACGGCACGGCCTGCGACCGGGACGGCTTCGCTCCGGCCTACTGGCGGTTCGACGCGCAGGCCGAGTGGAAGGTCAACGAGAAGCTCAGCCTGCGCCTGAACATCCAGAACCTGTTCGACAAGCTCTACTACACCAAGGTGCACTACTTCATGGGTGTGCCCGGCCCCGGCCGCTCGGCGGCACTGACCGCCGTGCTGCGCTACTGAGGCCGGCGATGCGTTCGCGCACGGTCGCGCGATGGCGGTCCGTCCACGAGTGGACGAGCCTGGCCTGCACGCTCTTTCTGCTGCTGCTGTGCCTCACCGGCCTGCCGCTGGTCTTCCACGACGAGATCGACGGCTGGCTCGACGATGGCCCGGCCGCCGCGCCGCCGGCCGGGCCGGCGGCCGCGCCGGACATGGACCGCGTCGTGCAGGTGGTGCGCGAGGCCTATCCCGACCGGCCGGTCCAGTTCGTCGTCTGGCTGGAGACGCCGGGCCGCTTCCGCGTCGGGCTGGCCCGGCGCCCCGGGCCGCCCGGGCAGCAGCAGAAGCCCTTCGTGCTCATCGACGGCACGACGTACCGCATCCTCGGCGAAACCTGGAGCGAGAAGGACTGGCGCAACGGCGGCGTCCTGTCGGTGCTGCTCATGCTGCACACCAACCTGCTGCTCGGCCAGGGCGGCCAGCTGTTCCTCGGCGCGATGGGCCTGCTGTTCCTGGCCTCGCTGGTGTCCGGCGCGGTGCTGTACGGACCCTTCATGCGCAAGCTGGCCTTCGGCACCGTGCGCGCCGACCGTTCGCCGCGCGTGGTCTGGCTGGACCTGCACAACCTGATCGGCATCGCGGCGCTGGCATGGATGGCGGTGGTGGGCCTCACCGGCGCGGTCAACACGCTGGACACCGTCGTCTTCGGCGCGTGGCAGCGGCACGTGGCCGCGCAGCTGCGCAGCGAGTACGCCGCGGCCGCGCGCGTGCGGCAGCCGCAGGAACTGCAGCGGGCGGTGACGGCGGCCACGGCGTTCCTCGCGCACCAGGAGGTCTCCTTCGTCGCGTTCCCGGGCTCGATGTTCGCCACACCGGTGCACTATGCCGTCTACCTGCGCGGCGATTCGCCGCTGACCTCGCAGCTGCTGCATCCGGTTCTGGTGGACGCGCGCGACGGCCGGCTGGTCGACGTCGGTGCCCCGCCGTGGTACCTGTGGGCGCTCGAAGTCTCGCGGCCGCTGCATTTCGGCGACTACGGCGGCCTGCCGATGAAGGTCCTCTGGGCCGTCCTGGACCTGCTGGCGATCGTGGTGCTCGGCAGCGGCGTCTACCTGTGGGTGGCGCGGCGGCGCGGGAGAATAGCGCCATGCTGATCGAGATTCCCGAAGTCTTCACCGCGGCCGAGGCGGCCGGGATGGCGCGCCGGCTCGACGCCGCGCCCTGGGTGGACGGCAAGGCCACGGCCGGCGCCCAGTCGGCGCCCGACAAGCGCAACCGCCAGCTGCCCGAGGACCATCCGCTGGCGCGGGAGCTGGGCGAGCGCATCGTCGAGCGGCTGACGCACAACGCCGTCTTCGTCGCCGCCGGGCTGCCCAAGACCATCTTTCCGCCGCTGTTCAACCGCTATGAGGGCGGCGAGGCGTTCGACTACCACATCGACAACGCGGTGCGCATCGTGCGCTCGCGCGGCCAGCGCGTGCGCACCGACCTCTCGGCCACGCTCTTCCTCAGCGAGCCCGACACCTACGACGGCGGCGAACTCGTGGTCGAGGACACCTACGGCCCGCGCAGCGCCAAGCTGGCCGCGGGCCACCTGCTGCTGTACCCGGGCACCAGCATGCACAAGGTCAACCCGGTCACGCGCGGCGTGCGGCTGGCCTCCTTCTTCTGGATCGAGAGCCTCGTGCGCGAGGACAGCCAGCGCACGCTGCTGCTGGACATGGACGTGGCGATCCAGCAGCTGACGCAGACCGGCGCCGACCGGCGCTCGCTGATCCGGCTGACCGGCGTGTACCACAACCTCCTGCGCCGCTGGGCGGATATGTGATGCCGCGCAGCCACACGAGCGGCCGGGCGGCCTTCTGGCCGACCTGGCGCATGCCTGTCGCGCTGGCGGTGCTCACCGCCCTGGGCCTGCTGTGCGCCCTGCTGGGCACCGGCGGCTGGCACGTTGCAGCGTGGTGCGCGCTGGTCGGGCCACCGGCCGTTTGCATCGCCGCGCTGCTGCGGGCGCGGCGGCAGCCGGGGCGCTGAACAGCGCCCTCGCGCGCCAGTGAAATACCCCCTGCCCTACGGGCCTGTAGCACGCGAATCGAAAGAGCTACAGCCTCATACCCCCGTCATTGTGCCCAGCGCAGGGCCAGCGCGTCGAGCCGGCGCGCGATGTCGACCAGCTCGGCCCGCGTGGCCGGGTGGATCGCGGGCCAGGGATGGCGCGGCGCCTCGCAGGCAATGATGCCGCCCTCCTTCATCAGCGCCTTGGCCGCGAGGAAGCCGGCCTGTCGGTTCTCGTGGTTGATGAGCGGCAGCCAGCGCTGGTAGGCCGCGAAGGTCGCGTCCGCGTCGCCCGCCGCGTGCGCGTCGAGGATGGTGCGGATGCCGTCGGGAAAGCCGCCGCCGGTCATGGCGCCGGTGGCGCCGGCCGCCAGGTCGGCCAGCAGGGTGATGGCCTCCTCGCCGTCCCACGGGCCTTCGATGGCGTCGCCGCCCAGGCGGATCAGCTCGCGCAGCTTGTTGGCCGCGCCCGGCACCTCGATCTTGAAGTACGCCACCTGCTCCAGCTCGCGTGCCAGGCGGGCGAGGAACGGCGCGGACAGCGGCGTGCCGGCGGCCGGCGCGTCCTGCACCATGATCGGGATCGCCAGCGCATCCGACAGGCGGCGGAAGAAGTCCTCCACCGCCGCCTCGGGCACGCGGAACGTGGCGCCGTGGTAGGGCGGCATCACCATCGCCATGGCCGCGCCCTGGCCCTGTGCGCGCAGGCTGCGGGCGATGCAGACATCGGTGCTGAAATGCGTCGTGGTCACGATCACCGGCACGCGGCCGGCCACGTGCTCCAGCACCGTGCGGGTCAGCACCTCGCGCTCGTCGTCGGCCAGCAGGAACTGCTCGGAGAAGTTGGCCAGGATGCACAGGCCGTCGGAGCCGGCGTCGATCATGAAATCGACCGCGCGCTTCTGGCTCTCCAGGTCGAGCGCGCCGGTCTCGGTGAAGGTGGTCGGAACGACCGGGAAGAGGCCGCGGTAGCGCGGCGTGCGCGGGGCTGCTGGGGACATGGATCGGGAAGGAAAACGGGAAAGGAATCAGCGGGCGGCCGCGGCGCGCGGCGCGGCCGGCAGCGCGGCGCGCACCACGTAGGCCATCACCACGGCGAACAGCAGCACGGCGGCCAGGAAGTACAGGCCGGCGGCCAGGCTGCCCGTGGCCTCCTTGATCAGGCCGATGCCGTAGGGGCCGAGGTAGCCGCCCAGGTTGGCCAGCGAGTTGATGGTGGCGATGCCCACGGCCGCGCTGGCGCCGGTGAGGAATTCACCGGGCAGCGCCCACACCACGGCCTGGATCGGATAGATCGAGAAGGCCGACAGGCTGATGAACAGCAGCTGCAGCACCGGCGACCGGACCCAGGCGCTGAGCGCCAGCGTGAGCGCGGCGGCGGCCGAGACGACGACGATGTGCATGTGGCGCTCGCCGTGCCGGTCGGAGCTGCGCGGCACCAGCAGCAGGCCGGCGACGGCGAACAGGTACGGGATGGCCGAGAGCAGGCCGACGGTGGCGTCGCCCACGCCGAACTGCTTGATGATGGTCGACAGCCACAGCGACAGGCCGTAGATGGCCAGCGGGAACGGCAGGAACAGCAGCGCCAGCAGCAGCACGCGCCGGTCGGCCAGGGCGCGCAGCGGGTTGCCGTGCACGGGTTCCTTCAGGCCGTAGGCGGCGGCGTCGGCGGCGAGTTCGCGCTCCAGCCAGGCGCGGTCGGCCGGCGGGAACCAGGGCGCGCGCGCCGGCGTCTCGGGCAGGATGCGCAGCGTGGGCAGGGTCAGCAGCACGGCGGGCAGGCCGGCCACGACGAAGAGCGTCTGCCAGTTCGACAGGCCGAACAGGCCGCCGGTGGACAGCAGCCAGCCGGCGATCGGGCCGGTGATGATGAGCGCGGCCGGCTGGGCCAGCACCAGCAGGCCGATGATGCGCGCGCGGTGCCGCAGCGGGAACCACTTGGTCAGGAAGTACAGGATGCCCGGATAGAGCCCGGCCTCGGCCGCGCCGAGCAGGAAGCGCGCGACGTAGAAGTGCGTGGCGTTGGAGATCAGCGCCATCGCCATCGTGATGACGCCCCAGGTGAACAGGATGCGGGCGAACCAGCGCCGTGCGCCGAAGCGCTCCAGCGCCAGGTTGCTCGGCACCTCGCAGAGGAAGTAGCCGACGAAGAACAGCCCCGCGCCCAGCCCGTAGGCCGCGTCGCTGATGCCCGCGGCCGCGTTCATGTGCAGCTTGGCGAAGCCGACGACCGAGCGGTCGATGTAGGCCACGATGTAGATCAGCGCGAGGAACGGGATCAGCTTGCGCACCAGCAGGCCGATGATGCGGGTCTCTTCGTTCGGGGTGGCGGCCGGCGCGGGCCGGGCCGCCGGCGTGGAAATGCTGCTCATGGCGTGTCGTCTCCTGTGTTGTGGTGAGCTCAGTGGGAGTGGCGCGGTACCGCGTGCCCGCGGCAGCCGACGAGGAAGTCGAGGTCGCAGCCCTCGTCGGCCTGCAGCACGTGGTTCACGTACAGCTTGCGCCAGCCGCCGTCGGCCGGCGCGGCCAGGGGCTGCACGTCGGCGATGCGGCGCGCCAGTTCCTCGTCGGGAATGTCCAGGCGCAGCGTGCCGGCGTCGCAGTCCAGCTCGATCCAGTCGCCGTCGCGCACGGCGGCCAGCGGACCGCCGGCCGCGGCCTCGGGCGCCACGTGCAGCACGACGGTGCCGTAGGCGGTGCCGCTCATGCGGGCGTCGGAGATGCGCACCATGTCCTTCACGCCGGCGCGCAGCAGCTTGGGCGGCAGGCCCATGTTGCCGACCTCGGCCATGCCCGGGTAGCCGCGCGGGCCGCAGTTCTTGAGCACCAGCACCGAGCTGGCATCCACGTCGAGCGATTCGTCGACGATGCGCTCCTTGTAGTGCTCCAGGTTCTCGAACACCACGGCGCGGCCGCGGTGCTTCAACAGCGCGGGCGTGGCGGCCGAGGGCTTCAACACCGCGCCGCGCGGCGCGAGGTTGCCGCGCAGCACGCGGATGCCGCCGTCGGCGATCAGCGGGTTGGACAGCGGGCGCACCACCTCGTCGTCGGTGATGGGCGCGTCCTGCACGTTGCTCCAGAGGCTCGCACCATTGACGGTGAGCGCCTCGGGATGCGGCAGCAGGCCGGCCTCGCCCAGGCGGCGCAGCACGGCGGGCAGGCCGCCGGCGTAGTAGAACTCCTCCATCAGGAAGCGGCCCGAGGGCATCAGGTCGACGATGGTCGGCGTGTCGCGGCCGATGCGGGTCCAGTCCTCCAGCGCCAGCGGCACGCCGATGCGCCCGGCGATGGCCTTCAGGTGGATGACCGCATTGGTCGAGCCGCCGATGGCCGCGTTGGCGCGGATGGCGTTCTCGAACGCCTCGCGGGTCAGGATCTTCGACAGGCGCAGGTCCTCGTGCGCCATCTGCACGATGCGCCGGCCCGACATATGGGCCAGCACGTAGCGGCGTGCGTCCACCGCCGGGATGGCCGCGTTGTGCGGCAGCGTGGTGCCCAGCGCCTCGGCCATGCAGGCCATGGTCGATGCGGTGCCCATGGTGTTGCAGGTGCCGGCCGAGCGCGACATGCCGGCTTCGGCCGAGAGGAACTGGTGCAGGTTGATCTCGCCGGCCTTGAGCGATTCGTGCAGCTGCCACACGGCGGTGCCGGAGCCGATGTTCCTGCCGTCGAGCTTGCCGTTCAACATCGGCCCGCCGGAGACGACGATGGCCGGCACGTCGCAGCTGGCCGCGCCCATCAGCAGCGCCGGCGTGGTCTTGTCGCAGCCGGCCAGCAGCACGACCGCGTCGATCGGGTTGCCGCGGATGGCCTCTTCCACATCCATCGCCGCGAGGTTGCGGGTCAGCATGGCCGTGGGGCGCAGGTTGGACTCGCCGTTGGAGAACACCGGGAACTCCACCGGAAAGCCGCCGGCCTCGTAGACGCCGCGCTTGACGTGCTCGGCGATCTTGCGGAAGTGGGCGTTGCAGGGCGTCAGCTCCGACCAGGTGTTGCAGATGCCGATGACCGGGCGGCCGTCGAATTCGTGGTCCGGGATGCCCTGGTTCTTCATCCAGCTGCGGTACATGAAACCGTTCTTGTCGGCGGTGCCGAACCATTCGGTGGACCGCAGCTTGCGTTTCGGTGTCGTCGTCATCGTGGTCGCTTGGAGGGGAGTGCTGGCGGCGGAGTGTAGATATCGCTTTGTTATCCTTCCAATGAAAACTCGGCCGTTTTCGATATCGTTTTGAGCATTCAGGAAAACCCCATGGACAGCCCTTCGCCGGTTTCTTCCGAGCCCTGGTACCTGCGCTCGCGCCTGAAGATGCGCCACCTGCTGCTGCTGGTCGCGCTCGATGAGGAAGGCAACATCCACCGCGCGGCCGAGGTGCTGTCGGTGACCCAGCCGGCCGCGTCGAAGATGCTGCGCGAGCTGGAGCAGATGCTCGACGTGCCCCTGTTCGAGCGCCTGCCGCGTGGCGTGCGGCCGACCGCCTACGGGCAGGCGCTGATCCGCCATGCGCGCTTCGTCGTCGGCAGTCTGGCCCAGGCGCGTGAGGAGGTGCAGGCCCTGCGCAGCGGCGCGCTGGGCCAGGTGGCGGTGGGCGCGATCACCTCGCCGGCCGTCGGCCTGCTGCCCGAGGCGGTGGCCGCGCTCAAGCGCGCGCAGCCGGGTCTGCGCGTGGCGCTGGAGATCGAGAACAGCAACGCGCTGCTGGAGCGGCTGGCGCAGGACAAGCTGGACCTCGTGGTCGGCCGCCTGTTCGCCGAGCACGACAAGCTGCGGCTGCGCTATGAGCCATTGGCCTTCGAGCCAGTCTGCGCCGTGGTGCGCCCGGACCATCCGCTGCTGGCCGCGCGGGCGGACCTGGACCTAGCCGCCGTGGCCGGCGCGCCGTGGATCGTGCCGCCCGCGGGCAGCGTGCTGCGGCATCGCTTCGAGCTGATGTTCCAGCGCGCGAGCCTGGCGCCGCCGACCGACGTGGTCGAGACCTCCGCCCTGCTCTTCCTCACCCGCATGCTGGAGCACGGCGACATGCTGGCCGTGCTGACGGTGGAGGTGGCGCGCTACTACGCATCGCACGGCATGCTGGCCGCGCTGCCGCTGGAGCTGCCCTGCCACATGGACGACTTCGGCATCATCACGCGCACCGACCGGCTGCTGTCGCCGGCGGCCGAGCGCATGGTGGAGGCGCTGCGCAGCGCCGCGCACGGCGTGTACGGTGACCCATCGGCCGCGCCATCGGCATACTCCCAGGGTATCTAGCCGGTGGCTGGCAGATATGGTGCGCTATGGGCCTATACCCCCCTTTCCAGCCGCTCGATCGACGGTCCGAGCCGCGCCGCGAACTCCCGCGCGGCCGCGCTGCGCGACGCTCCCCGGCGCCACAGAACGCCGGCGCGGCGCACAGTGGCCGGCGCGGTCAGCGCGATGGCGCGCATATCGCTGCCGGCCTGCGCAGCCGCATGCTCGGCCGCGATCGTGGCCAGCGCACCCTGGCGGCAGGCATGCAGCAGGGCACCGACCGATTCCATCTCCACCCGCACCTGCGGCCGCACGCCGGCCTCGGCGAAGGCCGCGTCGATCATGCGGCGGGTGGCGAAGCTCGGCGGCAGCAGCGCGAGCGGCACGTCGGCCAGCGCGGCCAGGCGCAGGGAGCGGCGGCCGGCCAGCGGATGGCTCTCATGCACCACGAGCTGCAGCCGCTCCTCGAACAGCGGCTCGGCCTCGATCTCCTCGCGCGCCGACGGATGGAAGACAACGCCCAGGTCGAGCCGGCCGGCGATCAGCAGCTCCTCGATCTCGCCGGCGCGCAGGTCGCGCACGGTGACGCGCACGTTCGGATAGGCGGCATTGAACGAGGCCACCGCGTCCGGCACGAAGTGCATGAGGAAGGTCGGTATCACGCCCACCGTCAGCACGCCCGACTGCAGGCCCGCCAGGTCGGCCAGCGCCATGCGGCCGGCCTCCAGCTCCTGCAGGGCGCGGGCCGCATGCGCGCGGAACACCGTGCCGGCCTGCGACAGCCGCAGGCCGCGGCCCACGCGGTCGAACAGCGCCACGCCGAGCTCGGCTTCGAGCTGTCGCAGCCCGTGCGACAGCGTGGACTGGGTGACGTAGAGCGCATCGGCCGACTGCGTGAGGTGCTCGGTCTCGGCGACGCTCAGGAAGTAGCGGAGCTGGCGGATTTCCAAGGGTTTCCCTAGTCGATCATTCCATTCGATGATATCGAACGATCGGTCCGATATTTACCATTGGATTCACATGGCGGGTTGCGCCTATCGTCGCGGCTTTTCCCAGACTCCCGCAGCTTCCATGGCTTCCACTCCCGCGGTGCGCATCGAACGCATCGAGGCCCGCATTCTCGACATCCCGACGATCCGGCCGCACAAGTTCTCGTTCGGCGCCATCAGCCGGCAAAGCCCGGTGGTCGTGCAGCTGTGGCTTTCCGACGGCGCCACCGGCTTCGGCGAGGCCGCGACCATCGGCGGCCCCTCGTGGAACGAGGAGTCGCCCGAATCCATCCTGCACGCGGTCCGGAGCTACCTGGCGCCGGCTGTCACCGGCCAGGACGCCGCCCGCTTCGAGGCGCTGCTGCAGCGCATGGACGCCGTCTGCAAGGGCAACGCCTTCGCCAAGAGCGCGGTCGAGATGGCCGCGATCGACGCCGCGGCCCGCAGCCGCGGCCTGCCGGCCTGGCAGCTGCTGGGCGGCAAGCTGCACGCGAGCCTACCGCTGGCCTGGACGCTGGCGAGCGGCGACTCCACCCGCGACATGGAGGAGGCCGAGCGCATGATGGCCGCCGGGCGCCACCGCATCTTCAAGCTCAAGATCGGCGCGCGCAGTGCGGCCGACGACGTGGCCCACGTGAGCCGCATCGCCCGCGGGCTCGACGGCCGCGCCAGCCTCACCGTGGACATCAACGAGGCCTGGGACGGCAACACCGCGCGCCGCTGGATCCCGGAGCTGGTGGACGTGGGCGTGACGCTGTTCGAGCAGCCCGTGGCGAAGTGGAACGTCGAGGCCCTGCACCAGGTCACCGCCGCCGCGCCGCACCGCGCGCTGGTGATGGCTGACGAGACCGTCTGCACGCCACAGGACGCGCTGCTGCTGGCGCGCCGCAACGCGAGCCATGTGTTCTCGCTGAAGGTCGCCAAGCACGGCGGCCTGCTGCGCACCCGCGCGGTCGCGGCGATTGCCCAGGCGGCCGACATCGGCTGGTACGGCGGCACCATGCTGGAGACCTCGCTCGGCAGCGCCGCCTCGGCCCATGTGTTCGCCACGCTGGACGGCACGCACCACAACTGCGAGCTGTTCGGCCCGCAACTGCTGGCGGACGATATCGTGGCCGAGCCGATGGCCGTGCGCGACTTCGCGCTGCAGCTGCCCGACGGCCCAGGCTTCGGCGTGGAGGTGCTGCCCGAACGCCTGGAGCGCTTCGACCGCACCCGCGCCGGGCTGCAGCCGGTGCACGTCGACCTGGGCCGCGGCGGCACCACCACACACTGATCCACTTTTTTGCAGGAGCAAGACCACATGCTGTACCTCGTTCGCATGGACGTGCGCATTCTCCACGACCTTCCGGCCGCGCAGGCCGACGAGATCAAGGCCCGCGAGAAGGCCTATTCGCAATCGCTCCAACGTGACGGCCGCTGGCGCCACCTGTGGCGCGTGGTCGGCGAATACGCCAACTACAGCGTGTTCGACGTGAAGTCGCACGACCCCCTGGACACGCTGCTGTCGCAGCTGCCGCTGTTCCCGTACATGGAGATCAAGGTGACGCCGCTGGCCGACCGCCCGTCGTCCATCGTGCAGGAGCGCAAGGCCTGAGCGCCCCCTTTTTCCCTTTCCGACCCGATCCGACCCGACCGCATGACGACCAAGAGAACCCTTCTCGCCCTCGCCGCCGCACCGCCTTCGCACCTGCCGCCTTCGCGCAGGACGCCGCCGCCCGCTGGCCCAACAAGCCGATCAAGTGGGTGGCGCCCTTCCCGCCGGGCGGCGCGATGGACGTGATCGCCCCCACGCTGGGCGATCGCGCCGCGCGCACGCTGGGCCAGCCCTTCGTGATCGAGAACCGGCCCGGCGCTGGCGGCAACATCGGCGCGGACTACGTGGCCAAGTCGCCGGCCGACGGCTACACGATCATGATCACCTCGATCGGCATGGCCACCAACAAGTGGCTCTATGGCAGGCTGAGCTACGACCCGGTCAAGGACTTCGCCCCGATCAGCCTGCTGGCCGTGGTGCCCAACGTGCTGGTGGTCAACGCCGCCGCCAACCCCGACAAGTCGGTCAAGGACGTGATCGCCCATGCCAAACGCGAGCCCGGCAAGCTGACCTATGCGTCGGCCGGCAACGGCACCTCGATCCACCTGGCCGGCGAGGTGTTCGCCTCCAGCGCCGGCATCAACCTGCTGCACGTGCCGTACAAGGGCAGCGGTCCGGCCATCACCGACATACTCGGCGGCCAGGTCGACCTGATGTTCGACAGCATCACCTCGGGGCGCCCGCACATCCAGTCGGGCAAGCTGCGCGCGCTCGGCGTGACCAGTGCCAGGCGCTCGGCCACGCTGCCCGACGTGCCCACCATCGCCGAGGCCGGCGTGCCGGGCTACGAGGCTTCGCCGTGGTTCGCGGTGTTCGCGCCGGCCGGCCGGCACGCCGCCGGCCATCGTGAACAAGATCAGCGCCGCGCTGCTGGCCGCGATGAAGGAGCCGGAGACGGTCAAGCGCTTCGAGGGCATCGGCGCCGAGCCCATCGGTACCACGCCGCAGCAGCTAGCCAGGCACCTGGACACCGAACTCGCCCGCTGGGGCAAGGCGATCCGGGAACGCAACATCAAGCTGGACTGACGCGGCTCAGACACCGGCGCCGGGCGCGGCGACGCGGCGCACCAGGGTGCGCTTGCCGAACAGGCTCTCGACCAGATCCACCGCCAGCTAGGCGGTCTGGTTGCGGATGTCGAGCGCCGGGTTCAGCTCCATGATGTCGAGCGAGGCCAGTGCGCCGGTGTCGGCGATTATCTCCATGCAGAGCTGGGCCTCGCGGTAGCCCGGGCCGCCGCGCACCGTGGTGCCGGTGCCGGGCGCGATGTCGGGGTCGAGGAAGTCGATGTCGAAGCTCAGGTGCAGGTGCACGCCGGGGCCGACCTCCTGCAGGGCCCGGCCCATCACGGCGCGCATGCCTAGCTCGTCGATGGCGCGCATGTCGTAGACCTCCATGCCGCGCTCGGCCAGCAGCAGCTTCTCGGCCGCGTCCACGCTGCGCAGGCCGATCTGGCAGAGCTGCTGCGGCTGGATCGCCGGACGCTCGCCCGACAGGCGCGCGAGTTCGGCCGACCCCAGGCCCAGCAGGCTGGCCACCGGCGTGCCGTGCACGTTGCCGGTGGTCGTGGTGGCCTGGGTGTTGCAGTCGGCATGGGCGTCGAGCCACAGGATGCGCAGCCGGCGGCCCTGCCGGCGGCGGTGGCCCGCCACGGCGCTGATCGATCCGTTGGCCGGGTGGTGGTCGCCGCCCAGCAGCACCGGCAGGTGGCCGTCGTGCAGCGCGGCGCCGACGGCGTCGTGCACCAGCCGGCTCCAGGCGATGCACTCGGGCAGGTTGCGCAGACCGTCCTGCGGCGGGCTGCCGGGATGGTGGTGCGGGCTGGCCAGGTTGCCCCGGTCATGCACGTCCAGGCCCAGCCGGCCGGCGCCGGCCCGAGGCCGGCCACGCGCAGAGCGTCCGGCCCCATCGAGGCGCCGCGCCGGCCGGCGCCGGCGTCGGTGGGCGCGCCGATCAGCGCGACGGAGGAAGGCAGGTCGATCATGGTCATGGTGACTCCTGAGATTCAACCCCAGCCTAAGAAAAGCCGGTGCGATCCGGTGTCAGCGGACGCCGCGCAAGGGCCGCCCCGGCGCGCCGGCGTGGGCGCGCCGGCGTGAAGCCGCAGTCCCTCACCCCTTCTTCCCGCATCGCGCAGCGATGCGAGAGCAGGGAAGAGCGGCGGAGCCGCCCGGGGGTTGTCGCTGTCGCTTCGCGATCAGCCGGGCGCAGGCCTCGGCGACGAGGAATTCGGTGGTGGCGGAAGAACCAGGTTGGCAGGCCATGGCACACCTCCTTCGCGTTCGTGCCGCCAGCTTTTCAGAAAGCAGCTCGCGTGAACAGAGGGGTTGCGTGGCATACACATACTTCCCGGACACCACCATCGAAGCCGTTGGTCTATGCCGACACTGACGATATACCCCTCAATGGTTCGGCTGAGTGATGCAGCCGTGCAGGTGGTCGTCCACCAGCCCGCAGGCCTGCATCCAGGCATAGACGATGACCGGCCCGACGAACTTGAAGCCCCGCGCCTTGAGCGCCTTCGACAGCGCCTGCGACTGCGGTGTCTCGGCCGGCACGTCCTTCGCCGAGGCCCGGCGGTTCACGATGGGTGCGCCGTCCACGAAGCTCCAGACGAAGGCGGCGAAATCCTCGCCGCGCTGCTGCATCGCGAGGTAGGCGCGCGCGTTGCCGATGGTCGCCTCGATCTTGGCGCGGGCGCGAACGATGCCGGCATTGCCCATCAACCGCTCCACATCGGCCGGGCCGAAGGCCGCGACCTTCACCGGGTCGAAGCCGGCGAACGCAGCGCGGAAGGCGTCTCGCTTGCGCAGGATGGTCTGCCACGACAGCCCGGCCTGGAAGCCGTCGAGCATCAGCTTCTCCCACAGCGCGCGGCTGTCGTGCTCGGGCACACCCCATTCGGTGTCGTGGTAGTGCTGCATCTGCGGATCGCTGCCGGCCCAGGAGCAGCGGATGGGAACCGGGGCGGAAACGGTGGTGGAGGCGGTCACGGCAGCGTGGAGGCAATAGCAGGCGGGTCAGCTTAGCACCCCGCTTTCGCCGGCGAAGCGCGCGGCCTGCGCCTGTGTAAACGAATGGCAAAGCCAGAACTTTTCGGCCGGCGACGCTGTCCTACTTGGCGTGCGGCGACAGAGGCAGCCCTCCTACTTGCGAGACTGCGGCGGCGGCGTACTGTTGAGTTCCGTTCTCCCGAATTTGCACAGCAACGAAGAAAGAAAGACACAACACCATGTTCAAGTTCACTTCCCGCGCCACCAACGACGTTCTCTTGCTCGATTCCAGCGCCGACCAGCTGCTGCGGATCATCGGCAAGGACCACACGCCCCAGGGCGTGGTCACCGTCGACCAGATTCCCGGCGCCATCGCCGCCCTGCGTGCCGCAGTGGCCCGCGACGAGGCGCACCACCACCTGGCGGGCGAGAATGCCGACGGCTCCAGCCACCATGCGCATGCCGAGGACAGCATCACGCTGCGCCAGCGCGTCACGCCGCTGATCGACATGCTGCAGCGCAGCGCAGCCGAGCGCAAGGACGTGGTCTGGGGCGTGTGACCCCCGCCGTCGCCCAGCCTTGGGCAGATTGAGCGCCGCGTTGCGGCGCCCTGCGGCCGGCAGGTGCCTGGTGCGACACTCGGCGTACCTGCCGCGTCCATGAACCTGCCTTCCTTCCCCATCCGCACCGAATGCCCGCCCGGCGCCTGCGTTTGCGAACGCGAGGCGCTGCTGGCCGCGCCGCACGGCGACCTGCGGGTGCTGCGCCTGACGCGCGCCGAGGAACTGCGGCTGGTGGAGCGGCTGGAGAACCTTGCCAGCCTCGCCGACCTGCGCCGCATCGAGGCCCGCATGGCCGACCAGCTGGGCATCCACCTGCGCATCACCGCCAGCCCGAACGAGGTCCGCAGCCTGCGCGGCATCGTAATCCTGGTGCTGGAGCAGCCGGGCCTGTGCAAGAAGACCCGGCAGGCCATTCCCTCCGCCATCCGCAGGCGCATGGAGCGGGTGCCGCAGATCGCGTTCGATCTGCTGGACGAGGACGGGCTGTTCGGCTGAACTCCGCCCTGTCCTGGGCGCTCAGCGACCCTGCGCCAGCAGGTTGTGCGTGGTGATGAGGCTGCGGTAGTCCGGGAGCTGCACGCCGGCCCGGGTCATGCGGTTCCATGCGGCGTCGCGGGTCATGGGGTCGAAGGTGCCAAACGCATCGGTGATGACGCACACGTCGAAGCCTCCCTCAATGGCCGAGAGCGCCGGGAAGGCCACGCAGACCTTGGTGACCACGCCGGCGATGATGAGCTGCTTCCTGCCCGTGGCCTCGACGGTGTTGGAGACATATACCCCATAACGCATTGATCGATGGCAAGGCAGACGCGCGGCACGCGCTCGTGTGCGCACATGCCACACAGCCTGCGGTGTGGCAATGACTTCGTGCAGGAACCCTTCCCGTTCAACATCCGCGTCTCGATGGCGGTGTGGAACGCGCTGTACCTGAAGGACCAGCGCTTCGTGCCGGACGCGGGCAAGACGCCCGAGTGGAACCACGGCGCCTACCTGGTCAACGGCTTGGCCCACTGCGCCACCTGCCACACGCCGCGCAACGCGCTGATGGCCGAGGACGACAGCCGGTTCCTGGCCGGCGGCTCGCTTGGCACTTGGTATGCGCCCAACATCACGTCCGATGCCACCAACGGCATCGGCGGCTGGAGCGAAGCCGAGCTGGTGCAGTACCTCCAAACCGGCCGCGTCGCGGGCAAGGCCCAGGCCGCCGGCCCCATGGCCGAGGCCATCGAGCACAGCCTGCAGCACCTGCCGGACGCCGACCTGAAGTCCATCGCCGTCTACCTCAAGCAGACCGCGGCCGTGGGCGGCACCGAGGCCCAGCCGCGCTACAGCTATGGCACACCCGACGTGAAGAACGAAGAAGCGCTGCGCGGCGCCACGGGCACCGTGGACGCCGGCTGGCGCATCTTCAGCGGCAGCTGCGCCGCCTGTCACCAGGCCACCGCCAACGGCACGGGCAACGGCGAATACCCCTCGCTGTTCCACAACACCGCGACCGGCGCCAGCCAGCCGGACAACCTGATCGCCACCATCCTGCACGGCGTGGACCGCACGGTGGAGGGCCACGCCCGCTTCATGCCGGCCTTCGGCGATGCGGCCTCGTTCACCGACCGCCTGAGCGACCAGGACATCGCCGACGTGAGCAACTACGTGCTCACCCAGTACGGCAACCCGGCCACCGCCAAGGTCAGCGCGTCGGACGTGGCCGTGCTGCGCGCCGGCGGCAAGCCGCCCTTCCTCGCGCAGGTGCGCCCGCTGATCCTGCCGGCCCTCGTGGTCGTCGTGCTGGCGGTCATCGCCTTCGCCGTGCTGCGCGGGCGCCGCAAGCAGTCCGCCTGATCCGGCCCGGAGCCCGAAGACCATGAACGACACCCCCTCTCCCTCGACCTCCGTGCCCGCAGGCGTCTCGCGCCGCACGCTGATCGGCGGCGCCGCGCTCACCGGCGCGGCCCTGGCCGTCGGCGGCACCGCCGTGCTCGGCACCCGCAACGCCTTCGCCGCGGCCGTCTCGTCGGAAGACTTCCTGCGCCTGTCCGAATTCGTCACCGGCGGCAAGTCGCTGACAGCCGGCCTGGCCGCGCGCTACCAGGCGGCTCTGGCCCGCCACGACAAGGCGTTCGACGAAGCCGCCGCGGCCCTGCAGCGCCATGTGGCCGAGACGAAGCCCGGCAGCATCGACGAGCTGGTCGCCCAGCCGGACCTGGACCCGGCCCTGCGCAAGACCGTCACCCAGATCGTCTCGGCCTGGTACCTCGGCGTGGTCGGCGACGACAACGGCGTGGAACTCATCAGCTATGCCAACGCGCTGATGTACCGCCCGACCGAAGGCGCGGTCGTGATCCCGTCGTACGGCGGCGGTCCCGACTCGTGGGGCGACAAGCCCCAGCTGAGCGCCGCTGCCGCGGCCCTGGGCGTGCCCGCAGCATCCACCGACGCCAACAATCAGAAGAAAGGCGCCTGACGATGGCCAGCAGCAACAGCACACAGTACGACGCGGACCTGATCGTCATCGGCTCTGGCGTCATGGGCGGCATCATCGGCAGCCGCCTGGCCAAGGCCGGCAAGTCGGTCATCATTCTCGAAGCCGGCCCGCGCGTGAAGCGCGCCGACATCGTCGAGACCTATCGCAACGCGCCGGTCAAGCTCTCGCTGGCCAACATGAAGGCCCAGGGCTCGGGCTCGCCCTTCCCCAACCCGCCGCACATTTCCTCGACCTACGGCGACTACCTGCAGAACGTGGGCCCGGTGAAGTACCCCGCCAAGTACCTGCGCGTGGTCGGCGGCACGACCTGGCACTTCGGATCGGCGCTGTGGCGCATGATCCCCAACGACTTCAAGCTCAAGAGCCTCTATGGCCGCGGCCGCGACTGGCCCATCGGCTACGACGAGCTGGAGTCCTACTACTGCGAGGCCGAGGCCGAGCTCGGCGTCTCCGGCGTCGATGGCCAGGACGAAAGCGGCCACGGCGGCGAGGCCCACCCGCCGCGCTCGCAGCCCTTCCCGATGAAGGGCTTGAACGAGCCCTACTTCATGAAGCGCGTGGCCGAGATGCTGAAGCCCGGCGGCTACAACCCGGTGATCGAACCGCACGGCCGCGCGAGCCGCCCGTATGGCAACCGCCCGGTCTGCGCCGGCAACAACAACTGCAACCCGGTCTGCCCGATCGGCGCCAAGTACGACGGCTCGATGCACATCGACGCGGCCGAGCGCGCGGGTGCCAAGCTGCTCGACAACGCGGTCGTCTACCGGATCGAGGCCGGCGACGACGGCAGGATCACCGCGGTGCACTACAAGAAGCCCGACGGCACCTCGCACCGCCTGACGGCACGCCACTTCGTGCTGGCCGCCTACGGCATCGAGAGCCCCAAGCTGCTGCTGATGTCCACCTCGGAGAAGTACCCGAACGGCATCGCCAACTCGTCCGACCAGGTGGGCCGCAACCTCATGGGCCACACCGGCATCAGCATGAACATCATGATGAACGAGGACGTGTGGCCGGGCCAGGGCCCGACCGAGCTGCTGGTCTACCTGAACTACCGCGACGGCGCCTTCCGCAAGGACATCCCCAGCTACAAGACCAAGTTCCGCAACACGGTTCCGACCTCGCAGATCGCCTCGGGCCTGCTGGCCAAGGGCGTGGTCGGCACCCAGCTCGATGCCGAGATCCGCCGCCAGTCGGCCCGCTCGCTGAACGTGGCCGTGGACTTCGAGACCGAGGCCCTGCCGCAGAACCGGATCGTGCCGAGCAAGAAGAAGGTCGACGCCATCGGCATCCCGGTGCCCGAGATCTATTACAGCGTCAACGACTACTGGAACGCCGGCCGCGACTTCGCCGTGCCCGACCTCCAGCGCATGGCCAGGCTGCTCAACGCCGACATCCTGAAGATGGACACCGCGCACCAGGACCGCCAGCACATCATGGGCACGACCATCATGGGCGACGACCCGAAGGACTCGGTGGTCGACCGCGACTGCCGCACGCACGACCATCCGAACCTGTTCATCGCCGGTACCAGCGTGATGTCGTCGTCCTCGTGCATGAACCCGACGCTGACCGGCGCGGCCCTGAGCGTGCGCATCGCGCAGCAGCTGCTCAAGGAAGTCTGAGCGCCGGCCTCAGGCCCCGCTGGCGCAGGTGCTTGCCGCGCGCCGGCGGCCGAAGACCCCCCAGCTCAGCGCCGCCGTGATCCAGGCGGCGATGCCGCCGTAGAGCATGACCCAGCCGAAGCCCTGGGCGAGCGCCGCATGCGCCAGCGCCTGGAGACATTCCGCCAGATGCTGCTGCGTGTGGTAGCGGCGGTGCGGCTCCGCATAGGCCGCCAGCAGCGCCGACTGCACGGCGCGGCCATCGCCACGGGCAGCCAGCCCCTGCCAGGCCCGCAGCCAGGATCGCGCGAAGAGGTGCTGGGTCACGATGCTTTCCTCGGAACACGGTCTGAGAGCCGACGACGGAGCCATGATGCAGGTAGAGTGCCGGCTCGCCAAGGCCTCTTCACCTCACCCTGCCCGCCATGACTCCCCTGTCGTCCGAACTGCGACGCCTCTACCTCGTTCCGTCCACCGACAGCGCTGCGGATGCCGCGCCGATCGACCGCGCAGGACGCGTGCGCGCCCTGGTCTTGGAGCTGGCCGGACCGGCGGACTGGGATCTGCTCGCCCCGCTCTGGCGGGAGGTGCAGGCGGAGCTGCACCTGCCGGCGCCCGGCATCGCCGTCTCGGGCACGGATGCGCTGCAGCTGTGGTTCTCGCTAGCCGAGCCGGTGCCGGCCGCGCAGGCCCATGTCTTCCTGGAGGCGCTGCGGTCGCGCTACCTGCCGCAGGTGGACAGGCGGCGCGTGCGGCTCTGGCCCGCGGCCGATGGCGCGGTGCATGCCGCGCCGGTGCCGGCGCCGCAGGCCGGCACGGACCACTGGTCGGCCTTCATCGCATCGGACCTGCCGGCCGTATTCGCCGACACGCCCTGGCTCGACATCGAGCCCAGCGAGGAAGGCCAGGCGGCGCTGCTGCGCGCGTTGCGCGTGACCAAGCCGGCCGAATTCGCAGAGGCGCTGCAGCGCCTGGCACAGGGCGCTGCGCCACCGGCGCCCCCTGCCGCACGCATCGCACCAGCCCCCGGAACCGTCGACGACCCGCGCCGCTTTCTGCGATCGGTGATGAACGACGGCGCCGCGCCACTGGCCTTGCGCATCGAAGCCGCCAAGGTGCTGCTGCAGCACGGAGGCTGAGGCCTCGGCCGCTCAGGGCAGCCGCCGCAGGCTCTGCACCTCCACCTCGAGCTTGCGGAAGTCCTTGTCGACCTCGCCGACGATCTCGACACGCTGGTCGGCACCGATGGCCGCGTCCGGCGGAAAGCGCTTGGGCGAGATCTCGACCGGCACCTGGCCGGTGGCGTCGCCGAAGAGGTAGTGCTTGCCGCCCTGCGACGACAGGATGCGGCCCTGCAGCCGGACGATCTGGTCGTCATGGGCCGACGCACGCAGCTCCTGCACCGTGAGGTGCGGCACTGCGCTGGGCCCCGTGTAGACGCCAGGCGCCGGCACGGCGGCCGGGGCCGGCGGCTGGGCGTGGGACTGGCTGGCGAGCAGTGCGACGACGAGGCCGCAGGCGATCAGGGAGAACTTCATGGCAGGTTCCTTCGATGGTGTGGAGGGAGCGATGCACCGGCCGATGCCGGTGTGCATGGCCTCGATTGCAGCGGCCGAACCTGAAGGCTTCCTGATGTGTCGCTACCCGCCGGGGAAGTCCAGGACCACGCCCAGCCCCAGCCCATCGAGCCCCGGCTCGAACGACAGCGTGGCGCCGTGCAGCACCGCAATGCGCGCCACGATCGACAGGCCCAGGCCATTGCCGGTCTGGCCGCTGCCCAGGCTGCGGAAGAAGCGCTCGCCCAGCCGCGCACGGTCGGCCGCCGGCACGCCGGGGCCGCGGTCGCGCACGGCGATGCGGCAGCCGCCGTCCGCAAGCGGCAGAGCCTCGACCACGACCGGCCCTTCGGCCGGCCCGTAGCGCAGCGCGTTGTCGAGGACGGTGCGCAGCGCCGTGCGCAGCAGCTCGGGGTGCGCGCGCAGCTTCGGCACGCGGCCATCGACGCGCACGTCGGCCCGCCCGTCCTTGCCGGCTTCGCGGCCCAGCGCATCGAGCAGGGCCGGCAGGTCCACCGTTTCGCGCGGCAGCGTGGCCGGGTTTTCCGGGTCCAGCCGGGCCAGGGCCAGCAGGCCCTCGACCAGGGCGGTGCAGCGGTCGACCTCGTCGCGCAGCGATTGCAGCGTGACCGTGCCGGCGGCCGGCGCGGCGCTGCCTTGCTGCTGCTGGCGCTGCATGAGCTGGATGCGCATGCGCAGCGCCGCCAGCGGCGTGCGCAGTTCGTGCGCGGCATCGGCGGTGAAACGGCGCTCAGCCTGCAGGGCCTGCGCAAGCCGGTCGAGCACCAGATTGAGCGACTGCACGATGGGCTGCAGTTCGCGCGGCTCGCCTTCGGTGGGCACCGGCGCCAGATCGGCGGCGGACTTGCCGCCGATGCGCTGCGCCGTGGCCTCAATGGGCCGCAGCAGCCGGCGGATGATCCACCAGCAGAAGGCGGCCAGCAGCGCCAGCAGCGCCAGCGCGGGCCACAGCAGCGCCCCGGCCACCTCGGTGAGCAGGTCCATGCGCTTGGACCAGGGCTGGCCCACCTGCACCTGGAAGTCGTAGCCCCTGGCCCGCGCGAGGTACACGCGCCAGGCCTGGCCATCGACCCAAACGTTGCGGAACGCGCTGCGCTTGTCGAACTCGGCCGAGAAGGGGTGCGCCGGCGCGTCGCTGGCACGGCGCAGCATGCGACCGCCCTCGCCGACGATCTGGTAGTACAGCCGCAGCTTGGCCGGCTCGCGGTGCTCGTCGCGCTCCAGCACGCCGGGCGCCTGGGGCTGCTGCAGCGACGCACCCAGCACCAGCGTGAGCCGCGCCGTCTCCTTGAGCGCATCGTCGAACACGTCGCTGGTCTCGTGCCAGGAGACGTAGACGATGATGCCCAGGCTCACCGCCCACACCAGCACGCTGGCGCCAAGGATGGATGCGATCAGCCGGCGGCGCAGCGAATAGGCGGCCTTCCTCATGCCGGCGCCAGCCCGTAGCCGTGGTTGCGCACGGTGGTGATGAACCGGGCGCCGAGCTTCTTGCGCAGGTTGGAGATGTGGACCTCGATCGCGTTGCTCTCAACCTCCTCGCCCCAGCCGTAGAGCGCCTCCTCCAGCTGCGCGCGGCTGAACACCTGGCCGCTGCGGCGCATCAGCGTCTGCAGCACGGTGAATTCGCGCGCCGTCAGCGGGACCGGCACGCCGTCGAGCGTCACGCGCTTGGCGGCCGGGTCCAGCGCCACCGCGCCGTGGCGCAGCAGCACGGGCGCCACCGTCGCCGCACCGCGGCGCAGCGCAGCGCGGATGCGGGCCGACAGCTCTTCCAGATCGAAGGGCTTGACCAGGTAGTCGTCGGCGCCCAGGTCCAGTCCTTCGATGCGGTCGGCCAGCGCATCGCGCGCGGTGATCAGCAGCACCGGCAACGGCTCGCTGCGAGCACGCAGGGCGGCCAGGATGGCGTCGCCGCTCGCGCCCGGCAGGCCGCGGTCGAGCACCAGGCACTGGTAGTCGTGGGTCCGCAGCGCGGCGTCGGCCAGGTCGCCGTGGTCCAGCCAGTCGACCGCATAGCCGTCGAGCTGCAACCAGGACTGGATCGTGCGGCCAAGGCTGGCGTCGTCTTCGACGAGGAGGATGCGCATGGGCTCCGAGCCTACCCGCGCGACGCTGGTGCGCCTTCGACCAGCTTGACCGCAACCCAGAGCAGCCGGTTCACCGGCACTGGAACGCCCAGCGCCTCGCCGCGCCGCACCACATAGCCGTTGAGGTGGTCGATCTCGGTCGGCCGGCCGCGCGCGAGGTCCTGCGCGGTAGAGGAATGCTGGCCCGCCATCGTCCCGGCGATGGCGCGCACGTTCGCGCGGACATCGCCGGGCACCTGCACGCCATCGGCCCGCGCCACGGCCAAGCATTCGTCGACGATGCCGTCGAGCACCGCGGGCACCGCCGCATGGCCCTGCGCCAGGGGGCCGTAGGACAGCCGCGTGAGGGCGGAGAGTGCGTTGTAGGCGCAGTTGACCACCAGCTTGGCCCAGAGCGCGCCGCGCACGTCGGGCACGACCTCGCTCGGAATGCCGGCCGCGCCGAGCTGGCGCGCTGCCTTCTGCGCGGCGGCCGACGGCGGGCCGATGACCAACTCGCCGCGGCCGTGGTGGCGCACCCGACCCGGCGCCGGCAGGCTGGTGGCCACGTAGACCACGGCGGCGGCCACCGTATGCGCGGCACCGAGCACGTCGCGCACCCGCGCGTCGTTGTCCACCCCGTTCTGCAGCGTGAGCACCAGCGCGCCAGGCCGCAGGTGCGGCGCGATCTGCGCGGCCGCGGCCTCGGTATCGGTGGACTTGACGCTGAACAGAACCACATCGGCCCCGGCGACCGCGGACGGAGCGGTATCGGCCCGCAACGGCACGGTGCCGGTGAACGCGGCGGACTCCACCTGCAAGCCGCCCTGGTCCGCGATCGCCTGCACGTGGGCCGGGCGGCCGATGAGCGTGACGGCGTGGCCGGCGCGCGCCAGCAGCGCGCCGAAGTAGCTGCCGACGGCGCCCGCGCCCATGACGGCGAAGGACAGCGGCGGCGAAACGGGGGACACGGCAGTGGTCATGGGCGTGGGACTCCTGGAAGCCGCCGATGATGCACCGGCCCGGTCCGGCGCGCGCCCGGTCCGTAGAATTCCGCGCCATAGCCCGGATGCATCGCTGTGAGCGCCGCACATACTCCCGCTCTTACCATCTCACAGCACGCCTGTTTCGGCCACTAGAGAGATATACCCCATGCCAGAACCAGCCGCCACCGACCACTGGATCGCCACGCCCGCGGGCCGGCTGTTCGCCCGCGCCTGGACGCCCGCGCAAGGCGAAGGCGCCGCGCCGGTGCTGCTGTTCCACGATTCGCTCGGCTGCGTGGCGCTGTGGCGGGACTTTCCGGCGCGGCTCGCACAGCGGCTGGGCCGGCGCGTGGTGGCCTATGACCGGCTCGGCTTCGGCCGCTCGGACGCACATCCCGGCCGGCTTGGTGCGGACTTCATCGACCACGAGGCGGCCACGGCCGTGCCGGCGCTGCGCGCCGCGCTGGGCCTGGAGCGCTTCGTGGCGCTGGGCCACAGCGTGGGCGGCGCGATGGCCGTCACGGCCGGGGCCGCGTCCGGCACTACCGGCTGCGAAGCGGTGGTGACGGTGGCCGCGCAGGCCTTCGTGGAAGACCGCACGCGCGACGGCATCCTCGCGGCCGCGCAGGCGTTCGCCGACCCGGAGCCGTTCGCGCGGCTCGGCAGGCACCACGGCGGCCAAGCCCGCTGGGTGCTGGAGGCCTGGACGCAGACCTGGCTGTCGCCCGCCTTCGCCGGCTGGACGCTGGAGCCCGCGCTGCGCCGGCTGCGCAGCCCGCTGCTGGCGCTGCATGGGGACCGCGACGAATACGGCTCGGCCGCGCATCCGCAGCGCCTGGCCGCGCTGGCCGGCGGGCCGGCGCGCGCCGTGCTGCTGGAGGACTGCGGCCACATACCGCACCGCGAACGGCCGCAGGCGCTGCTGGATGCGGTGGCCGGCTTCCTCGCCAAGCCCCGCGATGGATCGAGCGGCTAGCGGCCGAGCCAGCGCCGCAGCGCCGCGCTGGTCTCGCGCGGCTGCTCCATCGGCGGCAGGTGGCCGCAGGCGGCGAAGCGGTGCAGGCGCGCGCCGGGGATCTTCTGCTGCATCGCCTGCGCTTCGGCAGGCGGGGTAAGCACGTCGCTGTCGCCCACGCAGACCAGCGTGGGCACGGCGATGGCGGGCAGCAGCGGGCGCGAATCGGGCCGGTCCAGGATGGCCTGCTGCTGGCGCAGGTAGGCGTCGCTGCCCACCCGCAGCGCCATCGCCTTGACCTCGTCGCCCACAGGGCCGCCGACGTGCGAGGCATGCACCAGCTGCGGCAGCAGCCGGTCGGTCACGCCGGCGAAGCGGCCCTGGCGGATCGAGTCGATGCCGGCCTGGCGCTGGGCACGGCGCTCGGGGCTGTCGGGGCTGGCCGTGGTGTCGACCAGGGCCAGCCGCGCCACGCGGCCCGGCGCCTGGCGCAGGATCTCGAAGGCGACGTAGCCACCCATCGACAGCGCCGCCAGCGCGAAGCGCGGCGGCGCGCTGGCAAGCACGCGGCGCGCCATGGCGGCGATGCTGTCGTCCTGCGTGAGGTCGGCGATCCAGGGCTCGGCGATGTCGGCCAGGTCGTGCGCCTGGTCGCGCCAAAGGCGGTCGTCGCAGAGCAGGCCGGGGAGGAGGACGAGGGGGATGCGGGTGTGTGCAATCTCGGAAGTGGCGGAAGTCAGCGTCATCGTCCCGATTCTGCGCGGACCGCCGTCGTCGCTGCGCGCTGGAGGCCTCAAGCCGCGGCAGTCAGGCCGAGGTGCCTGACGATGTTCTCGGCTGCACCCACCGCCATGCCGCGCAGGCCCCGGTCCGTGGTACCGCCGACGTGCGGGGTGAAAAGCGTGCGCGGCGTGGTCAGCCACGCGGAATCGGGCGGCAGCGGTTCGTCGACGAAGCAGTCCAGCCCCAGGTAGATATCGCCGGACACCAGCCGCGCGCGCATGGCTGTCTCATCCAGCAGGCCGGCGCGCGCCGCATTGATGACGATGGCGCCTTTGCGCAGCCTGCCGATGCGGCTTTCGTCCAGCAAGCCGCGTGTGGAGTCGTCCAGCGGGCAATGGAGCGTGACCACGTCGCTGCGGGCGATGAGTGCGTCGATGTCTTGCACCCGCACAGCGCCGTCGGGAATCCGCGAAGCGTCGAGGTAGGGCTCGCACACTGCCACCTGCATGCCGATGCCGAGGGCGAAACGTGCCACGCGGCCACCGATAGAGCCGCAGCCGACCACGCCCAGGGTGCGGCCCGCGAGCTCGGTGCCGAGGTAGCCGTCCTTGTCCCAATGGCCCTGGTGCATGCGCTGGTCGAGCCAGCTCAACTGGCGGGCGATCGCGAGCATCATGCCGAGCGTGTGCTCGGCCACGGCTTGGCTGTTGGAGCCCAGCGCCGGTAAGGCGGCGATGCCCAGGCTGCGTGCGGCCGCCGTGTCGATGGCGTCCATGCCCACACCATGGCGCGCCACCACGCGCAGGCGCGGCGAAGCCAGCAGCACGCGCCGGGTGATGCTGCCGTAGCGGGCCAGGATGGCGTCGGGCCGCTCTTGCCGGCAGACCTCCACAAGGTCGTCCTCGGCGACTTTCGCGCCGGTGTAGACGAGGCGATGGCCCGCCAGCAACGCTGCTGCGTCGGGGTGGATCTGCGTTTCGGTGATCAGGACGGTTGCGGGTGCCATGGGCCGGACGGGTGATGAAACGGTTGGAGTGGGATGAAAAGGGTCGACCGCGCCGCAGCGCTCAGGTGACCGGCGCCGGGTTGAAAAGAACGAGGGCATTGTGCAGCTGCCACTGCTCCGCCCAGGTCTTCCTGCGGCCGCTGGCTACGTCGAGCATCAGGCGAAAGAGCTCCCAGCCCACTTCCTCGATCGAGGCTTCTCCGTCGGCGATGCGCCCCGCATTCACGTCCATCAGGTCGTGCCAGCGGCGGGCGAGGTCGGTGCGGGTCGCCACCTTGATCACCGGCACCTCGGCCAGGCCATAGGGTGTGCCACGGCCGGTGGTGAAGACGTGCAGGTTCATGCCTGCGGCCACCTGCAGCGTGCCGCAAACGAAATCGCCCGATGGCGTCGCCGCGTACACCAGTCCGCCGCGGATGCCTTCGGACCGCAGCCGCTGCCCCGGCGACAGCACGCCGGTGATTGGCGCGGTCCCCGACTTGACGATGGAGCCCATCGCCTTCTCGACGATGTTGGAGATGCCGCCCTGCTTGTTGCCGGGCGAGGTGTTGGCACTGCGGTCCGTTTTGCCGCGCGAGAGGTAGGCGTCGTACCAGGCCATCTCGCGGACCAGCGCGGCCGCGACCTGCGGCGTGGCGGCGCGCGATGTCAGCTGGTCGATGCCGTCGCGCACCTCGGTGACCTCGGAGAACATCACCGTCGCGCCGGCGCGGATCAGCAGGTCGGTGCAGAAGCCGACAGCCGGATTGGCCGTGGCTCCCGAGAACGCATCGCTGCCGCCGCACTGGACGCCGACGACCAGGTCGGCCGCCGGGCACGGCTCGCGGCGGCGCCGGTCGAGGCGGCGCAGATGGTGCTCGGCCTGGCGCAGGATGGCGTCAATCATCGACTGGAATCCCACGTGCTGTTCGTCCTGCAGGCAGACCACGTCGAGCGCCTGTGGATCGGCATCGCCATCGGCGGGGTCCTGGGGATGGATCTGCGCAAGCGTGCCGGGTGGCATGAGACGCTCGGGCTGCAGCTTCTCGCAACCCAGGCTCACCACCATGACCTCCGCGCCGAAGTTCGGATTGAGGCTGATGTTGCGCACGGTCCGGATCGGTATGGCGGCGTCCGGAGCGTCGATGGCCACGCCGCAGCCGTAGCCGTGCTCCAGCGCCACCACGCCGTCCACATTCGGGTACTTCGGCAGCAACTCGCGGCGGATGCGGTCCACCGCATGGCGCACGACTCCCGAAACGCACTGGACGGTGGTGGTGATGCCCAGCAGGTTGCGCGTGCCCACCGTCCCGTCGGCGTTGCGGTATCCATCGAACGTGTAGCCCTCGAGCCTGTCGAGGACAGGCCGGGGAGCGGTCGACACCGGCAGGTCGTGGAGCGGCTGCGCACCGGGCATGTCGAGCACGCGTTCGTGCACCCAGCTGCCTGCCGGCAGGTCCTGCGTGGCGCGGCCGATGACCACGTTGTAGCGCCGCACCTCGGTGCCGGTGGGCAGGTCGGCCAGCGCGACCTTGTGGCCCTGCGGAATGCGCTCGCGCAGGACGGTGCCGTCATTCAGCCTGCTGCCGGCCGGCAGCCCTCCGTCGTTGGCGACGATGGCGACGTTGTCTTCGGCGCGCATGCGGATCACATGGGGCGAACGCGGCAAGGAGGGTCGAGAGTTCATCGTGGAGGCGTCGAGCGGAAAAGCGGTTTTTCGGTGGTGTGTGGCCGGCCGTCACGGCGCGGTTTCGAGCAACTGTTCGAGCTGCGCCAGGAGTGCGGGGGACAGTGCGACGCCATCGGCCACCGCCGCGCGCCGCAGGGCGAAGCGGCGCGCGCCCGGCAGCCGAGCGGCGCCGCTGGCCTGCGCCGCGACGACGAAAGCATCGACACGCTCGACGTAGGTGGACGCTCCCGCCAGCGCGCCGGGGTCGATCGCCAGGAAGGCTTGGCCGATGGATGCGTGCGTCCCTTCCACTTCGTAGAAGGGACGCGTCTCGGCGCTCAGGGCTGCGCCGGTAAGGGCGGTGCACAGCAGCTCGAATGTCAGCGCCAGCATGTTTCCCTTGACGCCGCCGGCCGGAAACAGCGTTCCCGCCAGTGCGGCTTCGGCGTCGGTGGTCGGCTGCCCTGCAGCGTCCAGCGCCCAGTCTTCCGGGATGGGCTGGCCCGCCCGGGCTGCTTCCAGGATCTGGCCACGCGTGACGGACGTCATCGCCATGTCGACGACGATCGGATCCTGGCCAGGCCGGGGAAAGCAGGCGGCCACAGGGTTGGTGCCGAGCACGGCCGATGTACCGCCCCACAAGGGCATGGCTGCCGGCGCGTTGGAAAAAGCCAGCCCGACCAACCCCGCGTCCGCGACCGGCTCCAGCGTCAGCCCGAGCGCACCTGCGTGGGAGGAGCGCGTAACCCCCACAAAGGCGGCGCCGTACCGGCGGGCCAGCGCGACGGCGGTGTCGACCGCGAGCTCGCAGGCCGCATACGCCAGGCCATGGCCGGCATCCACCAGGGCAGTGGCACCGTGCGAACGGATCACGGCCGGCAGCGCGGCGGCTTCAAGCCTGCCGCTGTCCAGCAGTGCGCAATACTGGGATATGCGCGACAGGCCATGGGTACCGATGCCGGCGACTTCAGCCTGCACCAGCGCCTTCGCGGCGCTGCGCGCGACCGCGGGCGGGACGCCGCGCGCGGCGAACACGCGCGCAGCCATCCCGATCAGATAGTCCAGGTCCCATGTGCGGGAAGCGGGCACGCCCATGGTCGGTCACCGGCCCCGGTTCGTGCGCCAGGCGGCAAAGTCCACCAGCGTCTGCTCGTCGGTGGCGGGGTAGAGGCCAAGGATCGATCTTCCGGCATGGACCTGCTCGGTGACGAAGTCCTCGAATGCGGTCATCTCCACGGCCTCGTCCGCGATCTCGTCGGCCAGGTGGGCGGGAATCACGATGACGCCGTCGTTGTCGCCCACGACCACGTCGCCAGGGAAGACGGGCGCGTCGCCGCAGCCGATGGGCTCGTTGATGGCAATGGCCTGGTGCAGCGTCAGGTTGGTCGGTGCGGAGGGCCGTTGGTGGTAGGCGGGAATGGTCAGCGTGGCGATTTTCGCCGAATCGCGGAAGCCCCCGTCGGTCACCACTCCCGCGACGCCGCGCTGCATGAGACGGCCGACCAGGATGCCGCCTGCGGACGCTGCGCGCGCGTCCTTGCGGCTGTCCATGACGAGCACCGCGCCCGGCGGGCATTCCTAGACCGCCTTGCGCTGCGGATGGGCGCGGTCCCGGAAGACCGCGAGCCCGTTGAGATCCTCCCGCGCGGGCATGTAGCGCAGCGTATAGGCTTCGCCGACCATGCTCTCCTTCAGCGGGTGCAGAGGTTGGACGTTCTGGATGAACTGCTGGCGAAAGCCGCGCTTGTAGAGCGCGGTGGCCAGCGTTGCCGTGCTTACGGTCTTGAGCTTGGCGCGAATGGTCTCATTGAGTATGGTCATGGTGGGCAGGCGTTGGAAGAAAGAAGCAAGAGAAGGTGCGCTCAGGCCGCGAGCAGGGCTCCCGCATGGCGATTGAGCAGCGCGGCCGCTTCGGCATCAGCCGCGGAAGCGGCCTGGTGTCCGCGGTGTGACGGCAGCTTCAGCCAGCGCGCCCGCGGGATGGCCGCCGCCACGGTGCGGGCCGCGTCCGACGGGTTGTAGAGATCGAGCGGCGCCGCGGCCACCAGGCACGATGCGCTGATGGCACGCAGGGCCGCTTCGGTGTCGCCGCCGAAGCCGGGCGTCTGCCCCAGGTCGTGCTGGTCATAGGCCCAGGACTGGTAGATCCAGTCGAGCGGTTCCGGTCCTTCCGCATGGCGCTCGTCGCAACGCCGGCGTATCCAGGCAATGGCCTCGTCGCCGCTGGCGAACTGTGCTCCGATGCTCTCGGGCGTGCGGCCGCTCACGAGCTGCATCAGGGGGACCCAGGCATCCCATGGACGTCCCGAATCCAGCGCGCGCAGCAACGCCCGGCGCGCCGTCTCATTGATGACGACGGACCAGGGATGGGTCTTGGCCATCGGCGTCATGGCGATGACGCGCTCCACCGGCTGCGGCAGGCTCACCGCCCACTGCAGCGCCTGCATTCCGCCCATCGAGGCGCCCGCCACGGCATGGAGCCGGTCCACGCCCAGAGATCGCAGCAGTCGCGACTGGCTCTCGACCATGTCGCGGATCGAGAAGCGCGGGAACGCCATGCCCGGCTGCGTGGCCGAGTTCGATGGGGAGCTGGACAGGCCGTTGCCCAGCGCGTCGACCGCAATCACGGTGTAGCGCGCGGGATCGAAGGCCCGCCCTTCGCCGATCATGGAATCGAGCCGGTGGTGCGACGTGCCGATGGCGCAGAGCACCAGCACGACCTTGTCGCCGCGCCGCGGCGCCGGGCCGCTGTCGGCACGGTGGACGACATAGCCGATGCGGCAGTCCTGCAGCGTCTGGCCGTTTTCCAGCGGCAGGTCGCCGATCGCAGCTTCCTGGTGCGGCCGGTCGATCCAGCCGTTCTGGAGGACATGACCGCGCTGTGCGGGCGGACTCGGCATCAATGCTCCATCATGAGAACGGCCCGCACCACGTCGCCCCGCGCCATGGCCTCGAAGCCGTCGTTGATGCGCGCGAGCGGCAGCCGCAGGGTGATGAGTTCATCGAGCTTGAGCTTGCCCCGCAGATACAGGTCGCACAGCCACGGAAAGTCGCGCCTGGGACGAGCCCCGCCGTAGCTCGACCGGATGGAAGTCTTCTCGCCCATCATCGAGCCGAAGCGAAGCGACACGCGCTTGTTCACGTCCACCTTGCCCAGCATGACGGTGTAGCCGCCCGGCCGCGCGAGGTCGTACATGAGCTGCATGGCCGGCTCGCCGCCGGCGCATTCGAACACGTAGTCGGCGCCGCGCCCCGCCGTGAGCGACTGCGCCATGCCGGCGGGGTCCTCCCCTGCCAGCACGCAGTGGGTCGCACCGAAGACGCGCGCCATCTCGAGCTTTTTCGGATCGATGTCTACCGCCAGGACGACGGCTGCCTCTTCGAGCGCCGCCGCCTGGATGGCGTTGAGGCCGACAGCCCCGCAGCCGATGACGGCGACGCTGCTGCCGGCCTCGACCCGGGCCAGCCGCGACACGGCGCCCACGCCGGTCATCACCCCGCAGCCGATGAGGCAGGCGCGGTCGAACGGCATCTCGCGGGGAACGCGGATCGCACCGCTTTCCGGAACGATGCAGTACTGCGCATGGGACGACACCACGGAGAAGTGGAACAGCTCGCGGCCGTTCAGGCTGAGACGCGACGTGCCGTCCAGCAGATGGCCTTGCGGCTGGTGCGTCTTGAACGGCTCGCACAGGATGGGCTGGGCGCGGTCGCAGTAGTAGCAGTCGCCGCAGTGCGGCTTCCAGGAGCAGACCACATGGTCGCCCACGGCCACATGGCGCACCGCCGAGCCGATCCGCTCGACAACGCCGGCCCCCTCGTGGCCCAGCACGATAGGGAGCGGATAGCGCAGCGACCCCTGCATCACCTCGAGGTCGGTATGGCAGAGCCCGCTGGCCTGGATGCGCACGAGCACATCGCCAGGCTGCAGGTCGCCGGCGGAAACCCGCTCGATGGCGAGCGGCTCTCCGATGTGCCGGAGGACGGCGGCGTCGAATTCCATGTGTGTCGGGTGCGCTTTCTTCAGACCGTGGTCGCGGACGCGTCCTTCTGATGGCGTCCGTCCTGGGCCGCGCCGGCATAGATCACCTTCATGCGGCGCTCCAGCACTTCCTTGTGATGGGCCACGGCATCCGGATGCATATCAGCCTCCGGGGCGCGCTCCAGGTCGTAGTAGCCGAAATCGTCGACCCCGCGCACCAGTGTGGCGCTGTCGCGTACTCCAGGCTCGCTGGGCAGCGAAGTCGGCATGTAGCGGATGGCGAAGCCCACACGGCGGATGTCGGAGGTGTTGGGCTCGGACCCGTGGACGATGAGCACGTCGTGCAGCGACATCTGGCCGGGCCGCAACACCACGTCCACGGCGTCCTTCTCGTCGACCTCGGCGGCGATCTCCTGGCCGCGCGTCAGCATGTTGTCCGAGCCGAACTTGTCCTCGTGCGGCAGTTGCTGCATGTGCGTGCCGGGCACGACGCGCATGCAGCCGTTGTCACGGATGGACGGCGTGAAGGCTACCCAGGCCGTCAGCACGTCGGGTCGGCCCAACCCCCAGTAGGTGGCGTCCTGGTGCCACGAGACGAAGCCCGGCGTCCGCGCGTTCTTGGCGAAGAACTGCGATGCGCGACACAAGATGTTGGGGCCCAGGATGCTTTCGACCGCATCGAGGATCTTCGGGTGCCGAACGATTTCGTCGAGCCATGGGAACAGCAGGTGCGGCTTGAGGAAGCGAGCCGGCAGTGGAGAGCCGTACCGGGCCTCGATCGCCTCCAGGCGTCGCAGCGAATCGGCGGCCTCGTCGGCCGTCAGCACATCGATGGGGAAATGGATGCCGGCGCGGCGGTATTGCGCGACGACCTCGGGGGACAGGCTGGCAGTCATGGAACTCCTCGGCGTTGTGTTCGGTCAGGCGTTCACATGTTAGCCAAGTTGATCCACTTGTCAATTTATAGAAGCAGGGAAAACGATAGTTCAGCATGCAACTAGCTGATTTAACAATGATTTTTTGCTTCTCAGTCCAAACTCATTGCCAATCTAATTTGACATGTATTGGATTTTTTATAGCATGTAAATGCATTTTTGATTCCCATCAACCCACGACGAGACATCCGATGTACCGCTCCACTTTCATTCGTCTGCTGCCGGCATTCGCAGCTGCTTTCTGGGGCGCCACCGGCGCGGCTGCTCCGGCCAAGGACGATCTTTCGGCTAAGCCGGTAACCTGGGTGGTGCCCTTCGCCGCAGGAGGGACGTCGGACATCCTGGCCCGCGTCATCGGCCAGAAGCTGGGGCCGGCGCTCGACACGACCGTAGTGGTGGAGAACCGTCCCGGCGCCGGCGGAAACATCGGCTCGGCCTTCGTGGCCAATGCGAAGCCTGATGGTCATACGCTGGTCGGAGGCACGATCAGTTCGCATGCGATCAACGTGAGCCTTTACCCCAGCATGCCGTATGACCCGGTCAGGTCTTTCGAGCCGATCACGCTGATCGGCACCCTGCCCAACGTGCTGGTAGTGAAGGCGAGTTTCCCCTACCGGACGGTCAAGGACGTCGTGGATGCGGCCAAGGCGCGGCCCGGCAAGCTCACCTTCGGCTCGTCGGGCAGCGGCACGTCGCAGCACCTGTCGGGCGAGCTGTTCAAGTCCATCGCGCAGGTCGACATGACGCACGTGCCCTACAAGGGTGGTACCGGCGCGACCACCGACCTGCTCGCCGGCAACATCGACCTCAACTTCGAAAACATCGTCGTGGTCGCCCCGCTGATCAAATCGGGGCAGTTGCGTGCACTCGGCGTCCCGTCCGCACAGCGGTCCAGGCTCATGCCCGACGTTCCTTCTCTTGCAGAAGCCGGTCTCGCGGGTTACGAGATCGTGTCGTGGCAAGCCGTGTTCGCACCGGCGGGCACGCCCGCGCCGATCGTCCAGCGCCTGTCCACCCAGATCGGGCGCATCCTTGCCGAGCCAGAGGTGAAGCAGCGGCTGTTCGATCTCGGGATGGAGCCCTCGGGTATGAAGCCGGCCGAGTTGCGCGCCTACCAGCACGCGGAGGTCGAAAAGTGGGCAGCCCTGATCAAGGCCCGCAACATCCGCATGGACTGATCGCACATCCACCGCCGACGTTCCGGAGATAAGCGCGATGAAGCTCCAACTCCGTATGGTCACGCTGGCCGCCCTTCTGGCGACCTCGACTCTCTTCTGCGCGCTGGCCCGCGCGCAGGCCAGCTATCCGGACAAGCCGATCCGGTTCGTCGTTCCGTTCACTCCGGCCGGCTCGGTGGACATCATCGCGCGCGTCGTCGGCCGCAAGCTGGAGGCCCGCTTCGGCGTGCCCGTCATCGTGGACAACCGCACCGGCGCCGGTGGCACCATCGGGACCGAAGCCGTCGCCAAGGCCGCGCCAGATGGCTACACCTTCGTGGAGGGAACCCAGGCCACGCATGCGGCCAACAAAGCCCTCTACCAAGTCTTGCGATACGACCCGGTGGGCGACTTCGAGCCAGTACATGGCCTGATCGCCATGTCCGGCATCTTTGCCGTGCGCGGCGAAAGCCCTTTTAAGACGCTGAAAGACTTCGTCGACCATGCGAAGACCCGGCCCGGCCAGCTGTCGTTCTCGTCCGGCGGCGTCGGCACCGGTGGGCACCTCATGAACGAGCAGTTTCAGAACGTCGCTGGCATCAAGCTGATGCATGTGCCGTACAAGGGCAGCGCACCGGCTGTCGCCGACATCGTGGGCGGCCAGATCGACGCGGGCCTGGACTTCTCCAGCGTCATGGGCGAGTTCATCCGCGCCGGACGGCTGCGGCCGCTGGCCACCACCGGGCAACAGCGCCTGGGCATGTTCCCCGACGTTCCCACCTTCGCCGAGGCGGGATACCCCGCCGCGACCGCGACCGCATGGGTCGCACTCTTCGCGCCCGCAAAGACGCCGCCGGCCATCGTCGGGAAGGTGCAGCGAGCTGTCGCGGACATCGCACAGTCGGCCGACGGCAAGAAGACCATCGCCGAGATGGGCGGCGTACCGCTGATGCTTGGCGGGGCTGAGCTGAAGTCCTTCGTGGCGGCCGAGGGCGCCAGGTGGCGCGACATCGTGCAGAAGTCCAGCGCCTCGGCGCAATAGAAGAGACTACGACGCAAACGCGTTCGATATGATCCCGGCACGGTCGGACCGCGCCTGCGGTGGCACCGGCCCGCTCATGGCTTCGGCGCCGCTGCCAACAGTGCTGACGGCCGGGATTACGCATGCCCACATCGAATACCGATTCCCGCCCCTACCTGCTCGAGAAACCCGGCCTTCAACTTGTGCGGGGAAGCCGGGCGCGTCTGAGCGACCAGATCTACGGCCAGATCTTCGACCAGATCGTGGCCGGCCATCTGCGCGTCGGCGCGCAGCTCCCGTCGGAGAAGGAACTGTGCGAGCAGGCCGGCGTGTCGCGACCGGTGGTGCGCCAGGCGCTGCTGCGCCTGAAGGCCGATGGATTGATCACCTCGCACCAGGGGGCTGGATCGTTCGTCACCCACCAGCCAGCCGCCCGGATCAAGACGTTCGCCGCGCCCCAAGACATGGCCGGCTTCCTGCGGTGCCTCGAAGCCCGGATCACCGTCGAAGGCGATACTGCCTATTGCGCGGCCGAACGGCACACGGAGCAGCAACTGCAGGGCATCCGCGTCGCACATGCGCGCTTCGCCGAAAGCACGCAGGCCGGACAGCTGTGCCCCGAGGAAGACCTGGCCTTCCATCGCGCCATCGCCATCGCCAGCAACAACGACCTCTACGTCACGATGCTCGAAGGCATCCACGAAGCGGTCCTGGGCTTTCAGAAGCTGGTCTACAACATGAAGCGGAGCACGAGCATCCGCCGCATGCATTTCGTGGTCGACGAGCACGCCTCCATCCTGGCGGCCATCGCCAGCCGGGACGGCAGCCACGCGCGAATCGCGATGCACTACCACCTGCTGCAGACGAGGCAGCGGTTGCTCGACCGCAACGCTGCCCACTGAGCCGCGTTTCCTCGGCCGCCCCAAGTGCAGGCACAGGCTGGTTCCATCACGCCTTGCCGCAGGATTGCCCAATGAACTCCGACGACCTCGCCTTCTTCACCCTCGTGGCCGATGCCGGCAGCCTCTCGGCCGCCGCCCTCGCCGGCGGGCTCGACACCTCCACCGTGAGCCGGCGCATCGGCCAGCTGGAGAAGCACCTGGACGTGCGCCTGTGCCGCCGCAGCGGCCGCGGCATGGCGCTGACGGTGCAGGGCGAGACGCTGCTCACCCATGCGCGCCAAGTGCAGCAGGCCCTCGCCGCCGCGCGGGAAGCGGTGGCCGGCGACGCCCGCCAGGGGCCGGCGCGCATCCGCATCGCAGCGCAGCCGACGATCGCGCTGACGCTGTTCGGCGACCTGTTCCATGCGCTGCAAGCGCGTTTTCCGGCGAGCCGGCTGCAATTCGGCGAGGGGCTGGCCAGCTCCATCCTGGCCGACCTGCAGGCCGGCACGGTCGACATGGCCGTGCTGTACCGGCCCGAGTACCCGGGCGCCGTGGCCTATGAGCCTCTGCTGCTGGAGCGGCTCTACCTGCTGGCGCCGCCCGGCTACGCGATGACGATGACGCAGGCCCGCCTCGATGCCGACGGCCTGGCCGGCGTGCCGCTGGTGCTGCCGAGCACGCACCACGGCCTGCGGGTGACGGTGGAGGCGATGGCCGCGCGCCGCGGCTTCACGCCGCTGGTCGCGCTGGAGAACGACAGCTCCAACGCGCTCACGCTGGAGCTGGTGCGCAAGGGCTGCGGCTGTACCGTGCTGCCGCTGGCCGCCGCGGCCGCGGAGATCGCGCAGGGCCGGCTCCAGGGCTTCGCGCTGCCCGGCGACGATGCGGAGCGCTGTGTCTGCCTGGTGCTGGGCCGCAGCGCGATGGAGGCGCGCAACCTCTGGGCGCTGGCCGCGCTGGTGCGCGAAGTGGTCACCCGGCTGGCCACGAGCGGCGCCTGGCTGGGCGCGCGGCCGGTCAAGCCGCCGAAGGCTAGGCCTGGGCGAGCCGCGCCACCGGCGTGATCTGCTGCGGGTCGGTGACCAGTTCGATCACCGCAGGCCGGCCGGCGGCGCGAGCGCGGGCGAAGGCGGCGGGGAAGGCGCTTTCGTGCTCCACGCGCTCGGCATGTGCGCCGAGCGCCTGGGCGAGCGCGACGAAGTCGGGGTTGGCCAGGCGCGTGGCCGAGACGCGGCCGGGGTATTCGCGCTCCTGGTGCATGCGGATGGTGCCGAGCATGCCGTTGTTGACCACGAGCACGATGACGGCCGCGCCGTACGCGGCTGCCGTGGCCAGCTCCTGCGGGTACATCATGAAGCAGCCGTCGCCGGCGAAGCAGACCACGTCGCGCTCCGGTGCGGCGAGCTTGGCCGCGATGGCCGCGGGCAGGCCGTAGCCCATCGCGCCGTTGGTGGGGCCGAGTTCGGTGCCCAGGCTGCGGTAGCGGTAGAAGCGGTGCAGCCAGACGGTGTAGTTGCCGGCGCCGTTGGTCAGCACCGCATCGTCGCCCAGCGTGTCGGCCAGGTGGGCAACGACGGCGGACAGTTCCACGCCGCGCAGCTCGGCGCTGCGGGCCAGCGGCGCGTTGTGGGCCGCGTAGGCGGCGCGCGCGGCGGCCGTCCAGGCGCTCCAGCGGCGCGGGCCCGGCTCGGCCGGCAGGGCGGCGAAGGCCGCGGCGGCGCGGGCGACCGAGGCGTTGACGGGCAGGTCGGCCTGGTAGACGCGGCCCAGCTCCTCGGGGTCCGCATGCACGTGCACCATGCGCTGGGCCGGGCGCGGACTGCGGATGATCTCGTAGTTGCCGGAGGTGATCTCGGCGAGCCGGCTGCCGATCACGATCAGCAGGTCGGCCTCGCCCACCGTCCTGGCCAGCGCGGGCGAGACGCCCAGGCCGAGCTGGCCGACGTAGTGCGCATCGCGGTTGTCGAGCACGTCCTGGCGGCGGAACGAGGCGGCCACCGGCAGGTCGTGCGCGGCGGCGAAGCGGCGCAGGTCGTCCTGCGCCTCGGGCGTCCAGCCGGTGCCGCCGACGATGACCAGCGGGCGCTCGGCCTCGCGCAGCAGCGCGGCCAGCGCCTGCGGTGCCGCGGGCTCGGGCGCGGCCTCCGAAATGCGCACCGGCGGCAGGTCGGCCACTTCGGCCGCACCGAACAGCACGTCCTCCGGCAGCGCGACGACGACCGGGCCGCGCCGGCCCGAGAGCGCGACGCTGAAGGCGCGGGCCACGACCTCGGGAATGCGGCGGATGTCCTCGATCTCGGTGGCCCACTTGGCCAGCCCGCCGAAGACCTGGCGGTAGTCCACCTCCTGGAAGCCCTCGCGCTCCTTGATGTTGGTGGCGACCTGGCCGACGAACAGGATCATCGGCGTCGAATCCTGCTTCGCCGTGTGCACGCCGTTGGCCGCGTGGGTGGCGCCGGGGCCGCGCGTGACGAAGGCGATGCCCGGACGGCCGGTGAGCTTGCCGTAGGCGTCGGCCATGTTCGACGCCGCGCCCTCGTGCCGCGTGACGATGGTGCGGATGCTGTCGTGGTCGGCCAGCGCGTCGAGCACCGGCAGGTAGCTCTCGCCCGGCACGCAGTAGATGGTGTCCACCTGGTTGCGGCGCAGGGCCTCGACCAGGATCTGGCCGCCGTTGCGGCGCGGGGTGTCGGTGGAAGGGGCGGCGGATGGGGCGGTGGCGATGTTGGTCATCGCGGAGCAGTATCCCCGCAGCTGCCGGTCGGTGGAAGGCATCCGGCACAGAGCTGGTTTTCGCTGAATGCAAACCTCGGGATTCTTCGGGGGCTTACAGTGCCAGGTTCCGCGCGCCCGGGGGTGCGTGCTGCAGCGCAGGCCTATCGCGACCTGCCGTGGCTACCCAGATCAGGCCTCTTTTCCGTTCATCCAGGAGAACTCCATGACGACCACCATCACCGGCGAAATGCTCATCGGCTCGCAAGCCGTGCGCGGCACCGAGCGCACCCAGCGCGCCTACAACCCCGCCACCGGCCAGGAGATCGACGAGCCCGTGTTCGGCCTGGGCGGCCAGGCCGAAGTCAACCGCGCGGCCGAGCTGGCCCGGGCTGCCTTCGACTCCTACCGCGCGCTGCCGCTGGAAAAGCGTGCCGCCTTCCTCGAAGCCATCGCCGAGAACATCCTGGCGCTGGGCGACACGCTGATCGAGCGCGCCAACGCCGAAACCGGCCTGCCCGCGGCCCGCCTGCAGGGCGAGCGCGGCCGCACGGTCGGCCAGCTGCGCCTGTTCGCCCGCGTCGTGCGCGACGGCCACTTCCTGCATGCCACGATCGACCCGGCCCAGCCGGAGCGCCAGCCGCTGCCGCGCGTGGACCTGCGCCTGGCCCGCATTCCGCTCGGCCCGGTCGCCGTGTTCGGTGCCAGCAACTTTCCGCTGGCCTTCTCGGTGGCCGGCGGCGACACCGCCTCGGCCCTGGCCGCCGGCGCACCGGTGATCGTCAAGGCCCATGCGGCCCACCTCGGCACCTCCGAGCTGGTCGGCCGCGCCATCCAGAAGGCGGTGAAGGACCTGGGCCTGCCCGAAGGCACGTTCTCGCTGCTCGTGGGCGCCGGCCGCTCGCTCGGCGAAGCGCTCGTGGCCCACCCAGCCATCAAGGCCGTCGGCTTCACCGGCTCGCGCCAGGGCGGCCTGGCGCTGGTGAAGATCGCCAATGCCCGCCCGGAGCCGATTCCCGTCTATGCCGAGATGAGCAGCATCAACCCGGTGTTCCTGCTGCCCGCCGCGCTGGCCAGCCGCGCCGAGGCCATCGGCCGCGGTTTCGCCGACTCGCTCACGCTGGGCGCCGGCCAGTTCTGCACCAACCCCGGCCTGGTGCTCGCCATCGACGGCCCGGACCTGCAGCGCTTCGTTGATGCGGCGTCGGCTGCCATCGCCGGCAAGCCCGCCGCCACCATGCTGACCCAGGGCATCCACGAGGCCTACACCAGCGGCGTGGCCAAGCTGGCCGCCGTCGACGGCGTGACCCAGGCCGCCCAGGGCCAGCCGGCCGGCGATGCGCCCAACGCCGCCCAGGCCGGTCTGTACGTCACCGACGCGCAGCGCCTGCTGTCGTCGGCCGACCTCGAAGGCGAGATCTTCGGCCCCACATCGCTGGTCGTGCGCGCCCGGAGCATCGACGAGCTGATCCAGGTCGCCGAGCACCTCGAAGGGCAGCTGACCGCCACGCTGCAGG
The DNA here is from genome assembly GCA_009914555.1 of Xylophilus sp. Lineage (GTDB taxonomy): Bacteria > Pseudomonadota > Gammaproteobacteria > Burkholderiales > Burkholderiaceae_C > WNDY01. The sequence goes on along the minus strand of WNDY01000001.1, from coordinate 209,052 downwards.
TCGACGCCGGCGACTACGCCGATGCCCGCCGCCTGCTGCCGGTGCTGGAACGCAAGGTCGGCCGCATCTTGGCCAACGGCTTCCCGACCGGCGTGGAAGTGAGCCATGCCCAGGTGCACGGCGGGCCGTTCCCGTCGACCTCCAACGGCGCCTTCACCTCGGTCGGCGCGAGCGCCATCGACCGCTTTCTGCGCCCGGTGGCCTACCAGGACCTGCCGGACGAACTGCTGCCGCAAGCCCTGCAGAACGCCAACCCGCTGGGCCTGTGGCGCCTGGTGGATGGCGAGGTGAAGAGCCCGGGGGCCTGACCCCCTTCGCCCGGGCAGCCCGGGTCGCGCCTGTCGGGCGCCACGCACATGCCAGAATCCCGGGCTCCATGGCCTATGCCCCACCGCACCGTCCGCCGCCGCTGCACGCGGTGCGCGCCTTCGTTGCCGCGGCACAGCACCTGAGCTTCACCCGCGCGGCGGCCGAGTTGCACGTGACCCACAGCGCCATCAGCCGCCAGGTCAAGGCGCTGGAGGCGCACCTGGGCACGGCCCTGTTCGAGCGCCGCGTGCGCCAGGTGGTGCTCACGCCGGCGGGCCACGCCTTCCAGGCCGAGGCCGCGCCGGCGCTGGAGCGCATCGCCGCGGCGGCGCGCCAGATCGCCGGCGGACCGGACGACGCCGCTGCCGACGCGCGCACCGTGCGCATCAATGTGCGGCCCTCGTTCGCGGTGCGCTGGCTGATACCGCGGCTGCCGGACTTCGTCGCCGCCCATCCGCGCATCGCGCCCAAGGTGCTGACGACCACGGCCGCGCCGGCCCGTGCGGCCGATGCCTTCGACATCGCGATCCGCCGCGGCACCGGCGGCTGGCCCGGCGACTGGCTGCTGCAGCCCTTTCTGGAAGACGCCGCCGTGGTCGTCGGCGCGCCCGCTCTGCTGGCCGCCAGGCCGGTGCCGCAGGCGCGTGCCGCGGCCGGCCATGTGCTGCTCGATGCGCGCAGCCGCAGCGGCGACTGGGACGACTGGCGCCGGCTGCATGGCGGCGCGCGCCAGCGCCCCGCCGGCCGGCTGGCGCTGGACCACCTGCACTTGGTGCTGCAAGCCGCGGTCGACGGCCTGGGCCTGGCGATGGCGCCGCTGTCGCTGGCGTCGCACGACCTGGCGGCCGGCCGGCTGGTCGCGCCGCTGCCGGCGCTGCGGCTGCCGCTGGCGCGGCACTACTACGCGGTGGCGCCGGGCGCGCCGGCCGAAGCCACGGTGTTCGCCCGCTGGCTGGAAAGCGCGGCACAGCGCGACTTCGATATACAGACCCCAGTAGGCCTCCACAACGCCGGATGATCGCGCACTGTAGGCTCATACTCCCTGCGCTGCATGTCAGTGCGGTAGCATATCCAAGTAAGTATTCGTTCCTTGGTCACTGGCGCGCGGGCTTTTAGACTGCTCCGCGTTTTTCACAACCGCCATCGAGAGGAAGGAACCCGCCATGTCTCACCCCCGCCAGAAGATCGACCGCCGCCGGCTGCTCGCGCTTGGCGCCGCCGCGCTCACCGCCGGCGCCGCCCTGCCGCTGTATGCCCAGGCCGGCAAGACCACGCTGCGCATCGGCTACCAGAAGGCCGCCAACACGCTGGTGCTACTCAAGACCAAGGGCACGCTCGAAAAGCGCCTGGCGCCGCTGGGCGTGGACGTGAAGTGGGCCGAGTTCGCGGCCGGGCCGCAGCTGCTCGAAGCGCTCAACGTCGGCTCGGTCGACTTCGGCTACGTCGGCGAGGTGCCGCCGGTGGTGGCGCAGGCTGCGGGCGCGGACTTCGTCTACGTGGCGTATGAAGTGCCGTCGCCCGAGGCCGAGGGCATCCTGGTGCCGGCCAATTCGCCGCTGAAGTCGGTGGCCGACCTCAAGGGCAAGAAGCTCGCGTTCAACAAGGGCTCGGACGTGCACTGGCTCGTGGTCAGCGCGCTGAAGAAGGCCGGCATCGCCTACAGCGACTTCACGCCGGTCTACCTGCCGCCGGCCGATGCGCGCGCCGCGTTCGAGAAGGGCGCGATCGACGCCTGGGCCATCTGGGATCCGTTCCAGACCGCGGCGCAGAAGCAGGTCGGCGCGCGCCGGCTGACCAGCGCGGTCGGCATCGTGCCGCGCCACCAGTTCTTTCTGGCCGCGCGCCCGTTCGCCCAGGCGCACGGCGACGTGCTCAAGGCCGTGCTGGAGGAAGCCGGCCGCGAAGGCCAGTGGATCCTGGCCAACTACCACGAGGCGGCGAAACGGCTGTCGGCCGTGCAGGGCCTGGAGGTGGACGTGATCGAGACGGCGCTGAAAAACTACAAGCACGTCTACAAACCGATCGAGCCGGGCGTGCTGGTGGAGCAGCAGAAGATCGCGGATGCGTTCCACGAGCTCAAGCTGATTCCGAAGCCGATCAAGGTCACGGACGCGGTGCTGAAATGACAGGCAGGCAAGGCCCCCTCTTCGAGCACCATGGGAGCCTTGCCCGCCGCCGCGACATCCGTCCCACTGTCTTCAGGCAGGACTTTCGCCGCAGCTCGGCGGCCGGCGCGGTCTCGTTGGCCTGCCGCTGGATGTCGCGCCTTATTGAACGACCGTTGTGCGCCTCGATGGCAAGCTCGCAGTCTTCACTTCCTTCCGAACAGGCCGCCTCCGATCTTCGCGAGATCGCCCAGGTCGAGCCTGCCGTCGCCGTTCTGGTCGAATATCGAACCCAGCAGCCCACCGAGTCCGCCCTGCTGCTGCGCATGGGCCCGCTCCTGCCCTAGCAGGCCACCCAGGCCGCCGGCGTCCAGACCGCCCTGGCCCACGCGCTGCGCGATAAAGGACAGCACGATGGGCGCCAGCAGCTGCAGCAGCTGGCTGGCGCGGCCGCTGTCCAGGCCGGTCGCTTGGCCCAGGCCCGCTTCGGCCTGCGGACGCGCGCCGCCGAAGATGTGGCCCAGGATGTCCGCGCCGCCGCCCTGCCCGCCCAGCACCGAGCCGAGCAGGCCGCCGAGGTCGAAGCCTGCGCCTGTCTGGTGATCGCGCTGCAGCGCACCGAGCAGCGCCTGCGCGCCCTGCGGCTGGGCGGTGTTGTTGCCGAGGGCGCCGAGCAGCAGCGGCAAGGCTGCACCGACAGCCTGCTCGGCCTGCGGCGTGCCGATGCCGAGCTGCTGCCCGATCTGTTGCAACGGCGCTCCTTGCAGCTGGGAGAAGAGTTGGTGGGCGAGGCTGGTCGGCTGGTTCATGGCGGCTCCGGGATCGGTGGACGGAAGAAAGGGCCACATCGTAGACGGTGGCGGCGACGGCACGGCGCAGGGCGCGCGCGTCCGATGCGGCTTTCCCGAAAGGCCAGGGGTATATGCCTTGAATGCGCGAAAACCGAGCGTATTAGACATATACACCAGCCGGTATTAGATCAATGCTTGCTGAGTTCGGCGCTGGTCGCGGCATCCAGGCGGCCGGTCTGCGGCAGGTTGTGGTCCTTCTGGAAGAAGCGCAGTGCGTCGACGGTCTTCCCGCCCGAAACGCCGTCGACCGTGCCGGCGTTGTAGCCGAGCTGGCTGAGCTTCCTGCGCGGCCTTGAGCGAGATGCCCACGCCGCCGCCCAGCAGGCTGCCGAAGCCGCCCCAATCCGTTTGGAGGCGCCGCCTTTGGAGGCCGCGACCTGCACGCCCGAGCTTCTTACATACCGGACGCATCCGGTGCAGGCGCTTGCGCTGCGATCCGGTAGACCCAGACGGGGCGGCCCCCGGCCAGCATCCCTCGGGCCTGCGGCTGCCGCCCCGCTGCCTCGAATTCGAGACTGACGAGCCAGCCGCCGGCCGCCATCTCACGGCTGGCCTTCTGCCAGGCGCGTTTCATGCTCTCGGGCCGCTGGAACAGGTAGACCAGCGCATGGCCCGACCAGTCGGCGCGCCAGAGGTCGCCATGCCGCACGCGCGCCCAGGGACAGCGCAGCGCACACAGCCAGCGCAGCGGCCAGCTCCCTTCGATGCCGTGCAGGCGGGCCTGGGGATAAGCCCGCCGCAGCGCGCGCAGGCCGTCGCCCAGGCCGCAGCCGGCATCGAGCACTGCGGCCCCCGGCGGCAGCGGCGCCACGGCCGGCAGGCCGTCGAGCGCGCCCGGGGGCGTGGGGAACAGCGGCGCGTCGCGCCAGGCATGGACCGGATAGACCAGCAGCAGCAGGCCCAGCGCCACGAGCCAGACCCAGGCGGGAATCAGCGCCAGGCCGCCGCCGAGTATGGCGAGCGACAACGGAAAACCGGCAGCCACCAGGCCGCGCCGCCACCAGCTGCGCCCGCCGAGCGGGCTCAGCGCGGCGCTGGCGGCACAGCCGGCCGCCAGCGCCCACGGCAGTGGCACGGTGCGCGCCGCCCCGAGATAGGCCGCCCAGGCGGCACCCCAGGCCAGCAGCGCCGGCAGCGGCCAGAGGCGGTGGAGCATGCCGGCCGCGATGTCAGGAAGCGGATGTGCCCCGGAGCCGTTCGATTAGGCCGTTGAGCGCGTCCAACGAGCCGAAGGCGATGGTCAGTTCGCCCGATTCCTCGATGCGGCCGCCGGCGCGCTTGGTGCGCTTCTTCACGCGGATATCGACCTCGGCGGCGAGCAGGTCGGACAGCTCCTCCTCCACCCGCGTCCAGTCGCGCGGCTTGGCGTCCTGCTTCGGCCGCGGCGATGACGTCAGGCTGAACTCGGCACCGATCTTGTTGACCAGCGCTTCGGCCGTGCGCACCGAGAGGGACTTGGCCGCGATCTGGTTGGCCGCAGTGATCTGCGCCGCCCGATCCAGGGACAGCAGTGCGCGGGCATGGCCCATGTCGATGTCGCCGGCCATGAGCATGGTCTGCACCGGCTCGGCCAAGTTCAGCAGGCGCAGCAGGTTGCTGGCGGCGCTGCGCGAGCGGCCGACGGCCTGGGCCGCGCGCTCATGGGTCAGGCCGAACTCCCGGACCAGCCGGGCCAAGCCCTGGGCCTCTTCGAGCGGGTTGAGGTCTTCGCGCTGGATGTTCTCGATGAGCGCCATCGCGGCGGCGGCCTCGTCCGGCACGTCGCGCACCAGCACCGGCACGGCGTCCAGGCCGGCCAGACGGGCGGCGCGGAAACGGCGTTCGCCGGCGATGATCTCGTACCTGCCGGCGCTGTCGCCGCTGGCCAGACGGCGCACCAGGATGGGCTGCATGATGCCCTGTGCCTTGATCGACTCGGCCAGTTCGTAGAGCGCGCCCTCGTCCATGCGGGTGCGCGGCTGGTAGATGCCGGGGACCAACTCGGCCAGCGGCAGGGTGCGCGGCGCACCCTCGTCGGCCGGCGCGGCTACCGGGGTATCGCTGGCCTGTGGGCCAAGCAGTGCTTCCAGGCCGCGGCCCAGGCCCTTGGGTTTCTTGATCGCCATATGTGGATGGTTGTTCTAGGAGGAGTTCCTGCAACAGCGCACGGCCCTGCGACCAGTCGCCCAGGTTCGAAGCGGCGTTGACGTGGCCGTGGGCACCGATATCGGCGAAGCGTGCACCCCAGGCATCGGTCAGTTCTTGCGCCCGCTGCGGGGTGCAGTAGGGATCGTCGCTGCTGCTGGCTACGATGGACGGGAACGGAAGGCGCTGGCGCGCGATCGGCGTCCAGCCGGGGATCAGCGGCGCCAGGTCCGGCCGCTCGACATCGCCCGGCGCCACCAGCAGCGCGCCGCGGACCTGGTGGGTGTTGCGCGAATGGGCGGCCCAGGCAGCCACCAGGATGCAGCCCAGGCTGTGGGCCGCGAGCACGACCGGTCCGGGCGCGTCGACCAGCACCTCCTCCAGCCGCGCGCTCCAGTCGCCGCGCAGCGGGTGGAACCAGTCGTGCTGCTCCACGCGGCGGTAGCCGTACAGGGCTTCCCAGGTGGTCTGCCAATGGCCTTCGGTGCTGTTCTGCCATCCGGGCAGCGTGAGGACGGTCGTGCTCATGGGGGCGTGTTCCACGTGAAACATCAGGCTCAGCCGCGCCGCACCATCTCGCGGGCGAACTCCACGAACGCCTGGCTGCCCTTGGCCTGCGGATCGAACACCACGCCGGGCAGGCCGTAGCTCGGCGCCTCGGCCAAGCGCACGTTGCGCGGGATGACCGTGTCGAACACCTTGTCGCCGAAGTGCGCCTTGAGCTGGTCGCTGACCTGCTGCTGCAGGGTGATGCGGCTGTCGAACATCACGCGCAGCAGACCGATGATGACCAGGTCCTTGTTGAGGTTGGCATGGACCTGCTTGATGGTGTTGACCAGGTCGGTCAGGCCTTCGAGCGCGAAATACTCACACTGCATCGGCACGATCACGCCCTGCGCGGCGCACAGGCCGTTGAGCGTCAGCATCGACAGGCTCGGCGGGCAGTCGATCAGCACGAAGTCGTAGTCTCCTGCCACCTCGGCCAGCGCCTGCTTCAGGCGGCGCTCGCGGTTCTCCAGCGTGACGAGTTCGATCTCCGCGCCCGACAGTTCGCGGTTGGCGCCCAGCACCTGGTAGCCGCACTGCCCGGCCGCCACGGCCGATTCGCGCACCGAGGCCTCGCCGAGCAGCACGTCGTAGACCGAGCGCTCCAGCGCCCGCTTGTCCACGCCCGAGCCCATCGTCGCATTGCCCTGCGGGTCCAGGTCCACCATCAGCACGCGCTGGCCGATAGCGGCCAAGCCGGCGGCGAGGTTGACGGTGGTGGTGGTCTTGCCGACGCCGCCCTTCTGGTTGGCGATGCAGAAAATCTTGGGCATCTATCGGTTCTTCATGTGGACAGGGCGAGCCGCAGGCCGAAGCCCACAAGGCAGAGGCCGGCGATCTTTTCGAGCGCCCGGCCGATCCACGGGTTGGCGCGCAGCCGGGCGGCGAGGACATGGGTCAGCAGCACGGCCGCCAAGCCATACAGGAAGGTGAGGGCAGCGATGGTCAGCGCCATCGCGCCGAAGGTCGCGGCGCCCGGATGGCGGGCCGGGTCGACGAACAGCGGGAAGAAGGCCATGTAGAACACGATGGCCTTGGGATTGAGCAGCGTGATCAGTGCGGCCTGGCGGAAATAGTGCCGCGGCCGGATGTTCAGCACCGGCCCCTGCCCCGGCTTGGCGGCGAGCATGCGACAGCCGAGCCAGGCGAGGTAGGCCGCGCCCAGCCACTGCACCGCATGGAACGCTGCGGGATAGGCCGCCAGCAGCGCCGCCAGGCCGGCCACGGCGCACCACAGCAGCACCTGGTCGCCAGCGATGATGCCGAAGGTGGCCGCCAGCCCTGCGCGGATGCCGCCCTTGCCGGTCGACGTGATGAGCGCCAGGTTGCCGGGACCGGGGATCGCGAGGAAAAGGATGACGGCGGCCACGAAGGCGCCATAGTCAGCTACGCCGAACATCTGGGTGCGTATGGAGCGTGGCGAAGGAAGGCGCCGAGTTTACGCGACACCCTGCCCTCGCCTACCAAACTCAACGCAACCAGACGATGCAGCGTTCGGCGTCGAGTTGGGGAACCGTAAGCTGTTCCACGTGGAACACTGCCACGCCGGCCGGCAAAGCGGCGATTTCTTCCGTCGGACGCTTGCCTTTCATCGCGAGCCAGACACCTTGGGGCGACCGGGCCTGGCGCGACCAGGTCACGAAGTCGGCCAGCGATGCGAAGGCCCGGCTGCTGACCACGTCGTAGTCCTGACCGGCCAGCGTCTCGACCCGCGCATGGATGCCGCGCAGGTTGGGCAGGCGCAGCGCGGCCGCAGCCTGCTGGAGGAAGGCAGCCTTCTTGGCCACCGTGTCCACGCAGTGCACCTGCAGCTGTGGCAGGCAGATGGCGAATACCACGCCGGGCAGGCCGCCGCCCGAACCGACGTCCAGCAGGCGGGCGTCGGTGCGCCCGGCCAGATGCTTCTGCAACGGCGGCACAGCGGCCAAGCTGTCGAGCAAGTGGTGGGTCAGCATCTCGGCCAAGTCGCGCACGGCCGTGAGGTTGTAGACCTTGTTCCACTTCTGCAGCAAAGCCAGATAGTCGAGCAGCGCAGCGACTCGGCCGTCGTCCAGCCGCAGGCCGAGCTCATCCAGACCCTGGCGGAGCGGCGCCTCGAGCGCCTGCGCCGTCACACCGCAACCTCGTCGGCGCTGCGTTCGTCCTGCCCGCCGAAACCATGGAAGCGCCCGCGCTTCAGATGGATCAGCAGCAGCGAGATGGCGGCCGGGGTCACGCCCGAGATGCGGGACGCCTGGCCCAGCGTTTCCGGCCGGTGCTTCTGCAGCTTCTGCCGCACCTCGAAGCTCAGTGCCGTGACCTGCCGGTAGTCCAGCTCCTCGGGCAGGCGCAGGTTCTCGTAGTGGGCGGCGCGCTGCACCTCGTCCTTCTGGCGGTCGATGTAGCCCGCGTACTTGGCCGCGATCTCGACCTGCTCGATCACGGCACGGCCGAAGTCGGTCTCGCGCGTGACCTCGCTCTGCGCATACCTGCCGCCGTCGAGCGAGACCAGGCTCTCGTAGTTCACATCGGGCCGGCGCAGCAGGTCGCCGAGGTTGTATTCGTGCTCGATGGCCTTGCCCAGCACGCGCTCGGACTCGGCAGCCGGCAGGTTGCGCGGGTTCACCCAGATCGACCTGAGGCGTTCGGTTTCACGTGAAACAGCATCGCGCTTGCGGCTGAAGGCGTCCCAGCGGGCGTCGTCCACCAGGCCCAGGCGGCGGCCGGTTTCGGTGAGGCGCATGTCGGCGTTGTCCTCGCGCAGCTGCAGGCGGAACTCGGCCCGGCTGGTGAACATGCGGTAGGGTTCGGTCACGCCCTTGGTGATGAGGTCGTCCACCAGCACACCCAAATACGCTTCATCGCGCGCCGGCACCCAGGGCGCGTCTCCGCGGGCGGCCAGCGCCGCGTTGGCGCCGGCGAACAGGCCCTGCGCCGCTGCCTCCTCGTAGCCGGTCGTGCCGTTGATCTGGCCGGCGAAGAACAGGCCCCGGATCTGCCGTGTCTCGAAGCTGCTCCTGAGCGCGCGTGGGTCGAAGTAGTCGTATTCGATCGCGTAGCCCGGCCGCAGGATGTGGACGTTCTCCAGCCCCTTCATGCTGCGCACCAGCTGGTACTGGATGTCGAACGGCAGGCTCGTGGAGATGCCGTTGGGGTAGTACTCGTTTGTCGTCAGGCCTTCGGGTTCCAGGAAGATCTGGTGGCTCTCCTTGTGGGCGAAGCGGTTGATCTTGTCCTCCACGCTCGGGCAGTAGCGCGGGCCCACGCCCTCGATCCTGCCGGTGAACATGGGGCTGCGGTCGAGGCCGCTGCGGATGATGTCGTGCGTGCGTGCGTTGGTGTGCGTGATCCAGCACGGCACCTGCCGCGGGTGCATCGTCGCGCTGCCGAGGAAGCTGAACACCGGCAGGTGGCCTTCGTTCACGCCGCCCGGCATGCCGTCGCCCGGCTGCTCCTCGCACAGGCTGAAGTCGATGCTGCGGCCGTCGATGCGCGGCGGCGTACCGGTCTTCAGGCGCCCTTGTGGCAGTGCCAGTTCCTTCAGGCGCGCCGACAGCGACACCGCCGGCGGATCGCCCGCGCGGCCGGCCTGGTAGTTGTCCAGGCCCACATGGATTCTGCCGTCCAGGAAGGTTCCGGCCGTCAGCACCACGGTGCGGCCGCGGAACGCGATGCCGACCTGTGTGACGGCGCCGGCCACGCGGTCGCCCTCGACGATCAGGTCGTCCACCGCCTGCTGGAACAGCCAGAGGTTGGGCTGGTTCTCCAGCCGCCGGCGGATCGCCGCCTTGTACAGGATGCGGTCGGCCTGCGCCCGGGTGGCGCGCACCGCCGGGCCCTTGCTGCTGTTGAGGATGCGGAACTGGATGCCCGATTCGTCGGTGGCGATCGCCATGGCGCCGCCCAGCGCGTCCACCTCCTTGACGAGGTGGCCCTTGCCGATGCCGCCGATCGAGGGGTTGCAGCTCATCTGGCCCAGCGTCTCGATGTTGTGGGTCAGCAGCAGGGTCTGGGCGCCCATGCGCGCCGCGGCCAGCGCGGCCTCGGTGCCGGCATGGCCGCCGCCGACGACGATGACGTCGAATTCCTGGGGATAGATCATGGTGGTCCTGGCAACGCCCGTGGCGTCCGCGTTTCAGTCGAAGGCACAAGGCAAAGGGAAACGCCCGCCTCAGGCACGGCAGACGCGTCCATCATCGCTGGCGCGCCGCTGGAAGATCGACATGGAATCCGGGAGGGGGCGGGGGAACCCGCGATTTTACCGGGGGCGACCCGGCGCTGCCATGGATGGCCTGCGGCCCCGGGGCCGGTCAGGCTACCAGGCGTAGCCAAAACGGCGGGGCACGACGGCGGCGGCCGCGCCCTGCCACAGGCGCGCGGCGCCATAGGGGGCCAGCGGGCCGGTCGGCAGCATCTGCCGGCGCGCAGGCCGGGTGCGGATGCGGCGGATGGGCTCGGCCGGCGGTGCGCCCTCGGCCCACCAGTCGGCGGAGGTCACGGCCAGCACCCTGGCGACGTGGTCGCGCGGTGTCGGCGCGGTATCGTGGCGCAGGCCGGCCGATGCGTCGTGCTTCGGCAGCCTCACTTGAGCGTCTTCCGGACGGCGCCCACGCCCAGGGCGGCGAGCACGACGAAGACCACGGCCACGATCAGGAACAGGCCGAACAGGATCTTGGCGATGCCGGCCGAACCGGCGGCCACGCCGCTGAAGCCGAGCGCACCGGCGATGAGCGAGATGATGGCAAAGATGATGGCGTACTTGAGCACGGCCGCTTCCTCCTGGATGTTGGGGAAGGCAGGGGGCGGCTGTCTGCGGCGGCGCGGCCTGCCGTTCCACGTGGAACCCGCCAGCTGCCGTGTCGTCGGGCGCCCTCGCCTTTCGGATGGACTGGATCGTAGGCAGCCGGCCGGCCGCGGCCCATCGGGCACCGGCGCCTGCCGCTGTAGGACGGCATCCGATCTGCCGCCGCGGCCGGCGCAATGCGGCTAGCATGCTTGCCAGCCTTTTTCCTGTCCAGCCCTCCTCCCTGCACGCCATGAAGCTCTACTACTCCCCCGGCACCTGCGCGCTGTCCCCGCACATCGTCCTGCGCGAGTCGGGCATCGCCTTCGAACCGGTGAAGGTCTCGCTCAAGGACCACCAGTACGCCGACGGCCGCGACTACTACGAGATCAACCCGCTCGGCTACGTGCCGGTGCTGGAGCTCGACGACGGCACCCGGCTGCGCGAAGGCCCGGCCATCGTGCAGTACATCGCCGACCGGGCGCCGCTGAAGAACCTCGCGCCGGCCAGCGGCACGCTGGCGCGCTACCGCGTGCAGGAATGGCTGGCCTTCATCGGCACCGAGATCCACAAGACCTTCTCGCCGCTGTTCTCGCCCGCGACGCCGGCGGACTACGCGGCCACGCTGCGCACCCGGCTGCGCAGCCGCTTCGAATGGGTGGACGACCAGCTCGCCGGCCGCGACTACCTCGGCGGCGAGCACTTCGGCGTGGCCGATGCCTATCTGTTCGCCGTGAGCAACTGGGCGCCGCGCCTGGGCGTGGACCTGGCCGGCCTGCAGCACCTACAGGCCTGGCGCGAACGGGTCGCCGCCCGCCCGGCGGTGCAGGAAGCGCTCAAGGCCGAGCAGGCCTGAGCGACATACTCCCGGCTAGATGAGCTGGCAGCGCGTATTCCATGCGCGCCAGCGGCTCATACCCTCCCCTTCCACGGCACGAGCCGCGCCTCGGCCCAGCGCATCAGCAGGTCGAAGCTCCAGGCCACGGCGCCGATCACCAGGATGCCGGCCACCACCAGGTCGGTGCGCAGGAAGTTCGAGGCGTTGAGCACCATCTGCCCGACGCCGACGGTCGCGGCCACCATCTCGGCGGCGACCAGCGTGGTCCAGCCGAAGCCGATGGCGATGCGCAGGCCCACGAGGATCTCCGGCAGCGCCGCCGGCACCACCACGTGCCAGACCGCCTGTGCCCGGCTTGCGCCGAGCGAGGCCGCGGCATGCAGCTGCTCCACGCTCGCGCTCTTCACGCCGGCGCGCGCGGCCAATGCGATCGGGGCAAAGCAGGCCAGGAAGATCAGCAGGATCTTGCTGGTCTCGTCGATGCCGAACCAGATCACGATCAGCGGCAGGTAGGCCAGCGGCGGCAGCGGCCGGTAGAACTCGATCGGCGGGTCGAACAGCCCGCGCGCCACGCGGCTCACGCCCATCGCGATGCCCACCGGCACGCCGACCACGGCCGCGAGCGCGAAGGCGCCGAACACGCGGATCGCGCTCCACCGCAGGTGCGCCAGCAGCGGCTGGCCGCCCTGGATATCGCCGCGCCAGGCGTCGCGCAGCGCCTTCGCGACCGCCTCGGGCGCCGGCAGGAACAGCGGCGGCACCCAGCCGAGGTGCGTCGCCAGCCACCACAGCAGCGCCAGCGCAGCGATGCAGGCGGTGCTGATGCCGCGCGCCGAGCCGCCGCCCAGTGGCCGGTAGGGCGCGACCTCGGGCAGTTCGCCGGGCGCCTCAGGCTTCGGCATGGGCAGGCGCGATCCAGTCGAGCACGCGTTCGCGCCAGGCGATGAAGTCCGGGCTGGACTTGATCGCCCGCGCGCCCGCGCCGGCCAGCCAGGCGCGGCCGAACGGCAGCGCATGCTGCTGCGCGATGCGGCCGGGCCGCGGCGTCATCACCACCAAGCGGGAGCCGAGGAACAGCGCCTCCTCCACGTCGTGGGTGATGAAAAACACCGTCTTGCCGGTGCGCTGCCACAGCCGCAGCACCAGTTCCTGCACCGATTCGCGGGTGAAGGCGTCGAGCGCGCCGAACGGCTCGTCCATCAGCAGCACCTGCGGGTCGCTGGCCAGCGCCCGCGCGATGCCCACGCGCTGCTGCATCCCGCCCGAGAGCTGCCACAGCCGTGCCTGCGCGAAGTCGGCCAGGCCCACGGCGGCCAGCTGCTCCAGCGCCGCGGCGCGCCGCGTTTCACGTGGAACGCCGCGCAGTCGCAGGCCCAGCGCCACGTTGTCGACCACGTCGAGCCAGGGCATCAGCGCATGCTTCTGGAACACCACGCCGCGCTCCGCGCCCGGCCCGCTGACCGGCTGGCCGCCCAGCGTGATGCGCCCGGCCGAGGCGGGCGTGAAGCCGGCGATGCAGTTGAGCAGCGTCGTCTTGCCGCAGCCCGAGGCGCCGAGCGCCACGACGAACTCGCCGGCCGGGATGTCCAGGCTCACGTCGCTCAGCGCGAGCACGCTGCCCGCGCCCGCATAGCGCACGCTCAGGCGTTCGACCGACAGGACGTGCGGCTGCGGCGCAGTCACTTGGCGCGCGCCGCCCAGGCCGGGTTCACGCCGACGGAATAGTCCGGCAGCACCGTCTGGATCGTGCCCTGCTCCTTGAGGAAGGCGGCGGTGGCCGCGAGCGATTTGGCGACGACGGAATCCCTGCCGCCGCCCAGCCATTTCGGCGACGCCTGCTCGGCCGGCGGCACGAAGGCATAGAGGGCCAGGCTCGCCGGCACGGTCGGCGCCTCGGCGCCGCTCCACTTGGCCACGGCCTTGACCTGCGGCGACCCGGCCGACCAGGCGGCCTTGTTCGCCGTGTAGCTCCGGTTGGCGTCGGCCAGCACCTGCACGAACTGCGCGAGGAAAGCGTCGTTCGCCCTGGCGAAGGTCTTGTTCACCGCCAACGCGTCGAAGGTCGCCTTGCCGGTCTTGGCAGCGATCTGGCCCGAGGTGATCAGCACCTTGCCGCTCTCCTTGGCCTTGGCCAGCACCGGGTCCCAGACGAAGGTGGCGTCGATGTCGCCGCGCTGCCAGGCCGCGAGGATTTCGGGCGGCCGCAGGTTGAGGATCTGCACGCTCTTCGGATCGACGCCCGCGTCCTGCAGGGCCACCAGCGCATGGAAGTGCGTGGTCGAGACGTACGGCAGGCCGATCTTCTTGCCCTTGAGGTCGGCCAGCGTGTTCACGCCCGAGCCGTTGCGCGCGACCAGCGCCTCGGCGTCGTTGATGTTGTCGAGGATCCAGAAGATCTCGATCGGCACGCCCTGCGACAGGGCCGCTGCGAAGGGCGAGGAGCCGGCCTCGCCGATCTGGATCGCGCCCGAGGCCAGCGCGCGCACCACTTCGGCGCCGCTGCCGAGCTTGCGGTAGGTCACCTTGTAGCCGGTGCGCTTCTCGACCTCCTGCGTCTCCTGCGCGTAGCGCCAGGGCACGACCATGTCCTGGTAGCCGATGACGACCTCCTTGGTCTGCGCCGCGGCGGCGCCGGCGAACAGGCCTGCGGCGGCGGCGAGCGCCGCGCGGCGGGAGATGCGGATACGAAGCGTCATGGATTCCCTCCAGCGATGAAAAGGGAAAAATTCTAGGAACGCGCCGCCGCCGCGCCTTGCGACACTTGGGTGCTTGCTTATCCGCGATGCGCATAAGCGGGCACTGCTGTTGTGCGCTAGCACAGAGCGCTTGCCCTTGCAGCCTCCCCGCCTGCTGCGCAAAACGCGGGCTTTAATTACGCTCGGGGCTGTCCCCTTCCTTCTCCCCCCTTGCGCAACGAAAGCGAACCATCTATGACCACTCTCTACGATCCCCTGAACGCCGGCAGCCTGCACCTGGCCAACCGCGTGGTGCTCGCGCCGCTCACGCGCAACCGCTCGCCCGACGCCATCCCGCAGCCCATCACCGCGACCTACTACGCCCAGCGCGCCACGGCCGGCCTGCTGATCACCGAGGCGACCGCCATCAGCCACCAGGGCCAGGGCTATGCCGACGTGCCGGGCCTCTACGGCACCGAGCAGCTCGACGGCTGGAAGCAGGTGACCGACGCGGTGCATGCGAAGGGCGGCACGATCGTCACCCAGCTCTGGCACGTGGGCCGCATCTCGCACACCGACCTGCAGCCCGACAACGACGCACCTGTCGCGCCCTCGGCCGTGCAGGCCCAGAGCAAGACCTACCTGGTCGATCGCAAGACCGGCGCCGGCCACTTCGCCGCCACCTCCGAGCCGCGTGCGCTGGGCAGCGAGGAGATCCCCGGCATCGTCCACGACTACGCCGCCGCCGCGCGCAACGCGGTGGAGACGGCCGGCTTCGACGGCGTGGAGATCCACGGTGCCAACGGCTACCTGATCGACCAGTTCCTCAAGACCGGCGCCAACCGCCGCACCGACGACTACGGCGGCAGCATCGAGAACCGCGCGCGCTTCCTGCTCGAAGTCGTGCGCCGCGTGGCCGACGCGATCGGCGCCGGCAAGGTCGGCATCCGCCTGTCGCCCGTCACCCCGGCCAACGACATCGTGGACGCGGACCCGCAGCCGCTGTTCGAGCACGTCGCGCGGCAGCTCGCGCCGCTCGGCCTGGCCTACATCCACGTGATCGAAGGCGCCACCGGCGGCCCGCGCGAACTGCCCGACCGCCCCTTCGACTACGAACGCTTCAAGAAGGCCTACCGCGACGCCGGCGGCCAGGGCGCCTGGATCGTCAACAACGGCTACGACAAGGAACGCGCCGAGCAGGCCGTCGCCAGCGGCCATGCCGACGCCATCGCCTTCGGCAAGCCCTTCATCTCCAATCCCGACCTGGTGCGCCGCTTCCAGGAGAACGCGCCGCTCAACCCGTGGGACCAGTCCACCTTCTACGGCGGCGGCGAGAAGGGCTACATCGACTATCCGGCGCTGGGCTGAACGTCCACAGGCTTATACACCGGGCAGGATGAGGCCAACAGGCTCATTTAGCAGGCGTTATGGCTTCATACTCCCCGCGGATGCAGCTTCGGCGGCCGGCGTGCGCCACGCCAGGCCGGCCTGCACGCCGGCCGCCAGCGCCTTCGGCGCGCGCTGCGCGATCCGGGTGAACAGCCGGTCGTAGGCCGGATCGCGGTCCGCGCCCAGCGGATCGACCTGCGCGGCGAACGCGGCATCGAGCACCGCCCAGTCCTGGGGCCCCAGCAGCTCGCAGGCGATCGGCAGCAGCACGACCTCTTCGAGCCGCATGTGCTCCAGGTAGAACTCCACGTAGCGCCGCGCCGCGTGGACGAAATCGGCCCGCCGCGGCTCGCCCAGCAGTTCCCAGGCCAGCAGCCGATGCTGGAGCGCCCGCACCTCCGCCTCGCCGTCGATGTGCTCGCGCTCCAGCTGGCCGATCACCTCCATCGTGTCCGGCGCCAGCCGGGCGATGCGCGGGAACAGCAGGTCCGACTCCTTCGGATGGTGCTGCCGCTCGGGGAATTCGTCGATGTAGAACAGCATCGCCCGCAGCGTGTCGAAGTATCCCTCGGGCCGGTCGCCCGGCCCCTCGTCGGCCAAGTGCAGGAGCGCGCGCAGCACGGCGGCGAGGGTGGCGTGCTCCTCGCGGATAGCGCGCAGGCTGGGGTGGTCGGTCGGGGGCATGGCAAACGGGCGTCCAACGGCGCTTTCTGAGGGGCTAAGCGACCAGCGTGCCAGGTCGGCGACGCGGTGCCGTGATGTGGATCAATCTCCGGCGCGCTCTATCGTCCAGGCAGCATACCGGCCGCCGGAAAATCTCCATGCACGCTGCGCTGTGCAACGCGTGCAACACAATGCAATTGCCGCGCCCCCACAACAATTGACACAAGTCAAATAAATACGGTCGAGTGCACCCGAACGGAGCATTTCTTGACTTTTGTCATGTGACCGCCGTACCGCCCCTGGTACAACCTGAGCACACGGCCGGGCTGCCCCACAGCCACAGCGCTGGAGACCACGATGCTCCGTACCCTCTTACATCTCCCCCCCAATGCGCCCCCTTCCACGCGGAAGGAAGAACTGCGCAGCTTCGTCTTCCTCGCCATCGTCATGGTGCCGATCCTCTCGGTACTGACGATCGCGAGCTATGGCTTCGCCGTCTGGATCTACCAGATGTTCGCCGGCCCCCCGGGCATGTAGCGATGCACGGCATTCCTCCAGACAAGGAAGAACTGCACATCACGAGCCTCGTCGTGCATGCCCAGCCGGGCGATGCGCAGGCGGTCGACGCGTTCATCACCGCCCTGCCCGGCGCCCGCATCCATGGATCGGACGCCAACGGCAAGCGCGTGGTCACGCTCGAAGCGCCTTCGGCCGCAGCCATCGTGGACCTGGTCTCGGCGATCCAGCAGGCGCATGGCGTCATCAATGTAGCGATGGTGTACCAGCACGCCGAACCGCTCGAATCCCTGAATACGGAGATCCCCAATGTCGACAACCCGACGTGATTTCGTGCGGCAGTCCGCCGCCGCCGCAGCCGGCACCGTGGCCGGCATCCCCATCGCCGAGGCCCAGGGCACCGGCAACAGCTATGCCGACGCCTCGCAGCTGACCTGGTCGAAGGCCCCGTGCCGCTTCTGCGGTACCGGCTGCGGCGTGACCGTGGCCGTCAAGGACAACCGCGTCGTGGCCACCCAGGGCGACCCGGAGGCCGAGGTGAACCGCGGCCTCAACTGCGTCAAGGGCTACTTCCTCTCGAAGATCATGTACGGCGCCGACCGGCTGACCACGCCGCTGCTGCGCATGAAGAACGGCCAGTACGCCAAGGACGGCGAGTTCCAGCCGGTCTCCTGGGACAAGGCCTTCGACGTGATGGCCGCGCAGTTCAAGAAGGTGCTCAAGGAAAAGGGCCCGACGGCCGTGGGCATGTTCGGCTCGGGCCAGTGGACCGTCTGGGAAGGCTACGCCGCGTCGAAGCTCATAAAGGCGGGCTTCCGCTCCAACAACCTCGACCCGAACGCGCGCCACTGCATGGCCTCGGCCGTGACCGGCTTCATGCGCACCTTCGGCATGGACGAGCCGATGGGCTGCTACGACGACATCGAGGCCGCCACCGCCTTCGTGCTCTGGGGCTCCAACATGGCCGAGATGCACCCGGTGCTGTGGACCCGCGTGACCGACCGCCGCCTGAGCGGCCCGAACGTCAAGGTCGCCGTGCTCTCGACCTTCGAGCACCGCTCCTACGAGCTCGCCGACATCGAACTCACGTTAAAGCCGCAGACCGACCTCGCGATCCTGAACTTCATCGCGCACCACATCATCTCGACGAACCGGGTCAACAAAGACTTCGTCAACAAGCACACCAACTTCAAGCTCGGCAACGCCGACATCGGTTACGGCCTGCGCCCGGAGCATCCGCTGCAGAAGGCGGCCAAGAACGCCGACGATCCCAACGGCTCCAAGCCGATCACGTTCGACGAATACGCCAAGTTCGTCTCGACCTACACGCTGGACTACACCGCCGACCTCACCGGCGTGCCCAAGAACCGGCTGCTCGCGCTCGCCGAGCTCTATGCCGACCCGAAGACCAAAGTCGTCTCGTTCTGGACCATGGGCTTCAACCAGCACACGCGCGGCACTTGGGCCAACAACCTCGTCTACAACATCCACCTGCTGACCGGCAAGATCGCCAACCCCGGCAACAGCCCGTTCTCGCTGACCGGCCAGCCGTCGGCCTGCGGCACCGCGCGCGAGGTCGGCACCTTCTCGCACCGCCTGCCGGCCGACATGGTGGTGACCAACCCCGAGCACCGCGCCCACGCCGAGCACATCTGGAAGCTGCCTGAAGGCACCATCCCGGCCAAGCCCGGCTACCACGCCGTGCTGCAAAGCCGCATGCTCACCGACGGCAAGCTCAATGCCTACTGGGTGATGGTCAACAACAACCTGCAGGCCGGCGCCAACCTCATGAAGGAGGGCTACAACGGCTACCGCAACCCGGCCAACTTCATCGTCGTCTCCGACGCCTACCCGACGGTCACCGCCGTCGCCGCCGACCTGATCCTGCCGAGCGCGATGTGGGTCGAGAAGGAAGGCGCCTACGGCAACGCCGAACGCCGCACCCACTTCTGGCACCAGCTGGTCAACGCGCCCGGCGAGGCCCGCTCCGACCTCTGGCAGCTCATCGAGTTCTCCAAGCGCTTCAAGGTCGAAGAGGTCTGGCCCGAGGCGCTCATCGCCAAGCAGCCCGAGCTGCGCGGCAAGACGCTCTACGACGTGCTCTACCGCAACCGCCAGGTCGACAAGTTCCCGCTCGAGGACGTCTCCCCGGACTATGCGAACGCCGAAGCCAAGGCCTTCGGCTTCTATGTGCAAAAGGGCCTGTTCGAGGAATACGCCACCTTCGGCCGCGGCCACGGCCACGACCTCGCGCCGTTCGACGACTACCACCAGGCCCGCGGCCTGCGCTGGCCAGTGGTCAACGGCAAGGAGACGCGCTGGCGCTACCGCGAAGGTTCCGACCCCTACGTCAAGGCCGGCACGGGCTACCAGTTCTATGGCAACAAGGACGGCAAGGCCAACATCTACGCCCTGCCCTACGAGCCGCCGGCCGAGGTGCCGGACCAGGAGTTCCCGTTCTGGCTGTCCACCGGCCGCGTGCTGGAGCACTGGCACTCGGGCTCGATGACGCGCCGCGTGCCCGAGCTCAACCGCGCCGTGCCGCATGCGCTGTGCTACATGCACCCCGAGGACGCCGACGCGCTCGGCGTGCGCCGCGGCAGCGAGGTCGAAGTGGCCTCGCGGCGCGGCAAGATGCGCACCCGCGTGGAAACGCGCGGGCGCAACAAGCCGCCGCGCGGCCTGGTCTTTATCCCCTGGTTCGATGCGAGCCAGCTCATCAACAAGGTCACGCTCGACGCCACCGATCCGATCTCCCTGCAAACGGACTTCAAGAAGTGCGCAGTCAAGATCGTGAAGGTCTGAGCCGCGAGGAGCATCGGACATGACCGCCTTTTTGCGACGCCTCGCCCTCTTCCTGTTCCTGTGCGCCACCGCCGCGGTGGCCCAGCAGCAGCCCCAAACCGGCCGCACGTTCATCGACGCGGCGCGCGGCCCCACGCCGATCACCGAGTCGACCAAGCCTCCGCTGCTCGGCAACTCGGTCAACGACGACGTGCGCCGTACCCGCAACTATGCGATGCAGCCGCCGGTCATCCCGCACCGCGTGGACGGCTACCAGATCGACAAGAACTTCAACAAGTGCATGGACTGCCATGCGCGCTCCAAGGTCGAGGTGTCGCAGGCCGTGCCGGTCAGCATCACCCACTACATGGACCGCGACGGCCGGGTGCTCGGGCAGATCTCCACGCGACGCTACTTCTGCATGCAGTGCCACGTGGCGCAGGAGCCGGTGAACCCGATCGTGCCGAACACCTTCCAGGACATCGACACGGTGATCCAGCGGTCATCGGGGACGAAGGCGAAGTGAGCCGGGCATGCTGAATCTTCTCAAGCGCTACTGGCTGGTGATCCGCCGCCCGAGCGTCCACTTCAGCCTGGGTTTTCTCACCATCGGCGGCTTCATCGGCGGTGTCATCTTCTGGGGCGCCTTCAACACGGCCATGGAACTCACCAACACCGAGAAGTTCTGTACCGGCTGCCACGAGATGCGCGACAACGTGTTTGCCGAACTCAAGAGCACGATCCACTACACCAACCGTTCGGGCGTGCGCGCCGTGTGCTCGAACTGCCACGTGCCGCACAACTGGACCGACAAGATCGCCCGCAAGATGCAGGCGTCCAAGGAGGTCTGGGGCAAGATCTTCGGCACGATCAACACGCGCGAGAAGTTCCTCGACAAGCGCCTGGAGCTCGCGCAGCACGAATGGGCGCGGCTCAAGGCCAACGACTCGCTCGAATGCCGCAACTGCCACAACTACGACTCGATGGACTTCACCCGCCAGAGCGTGCGTGCGCAGAACATGCATTCGACCTACCTGGCCAACAAGGAGAAGACCTGCATCGACTGCCACAAGGGTATCGCCCACCGGCTGCCCCACGTGCCGCCCGGTGAAGCGCCCACCGACACCCCCGGCCAGATCCCGCCCAAGGCCGATGCGCCGCTGCGGGTCGGCGATGCCAAGCCCTCATGACGACGGCCTGCGGTTGGCCGCCGCAGGGGTGCGCTGCCGGCGCGGCGGCCGCAACGTGCTGCCGCTGGTGGACTTCGACCTGCGCGCCGGACAGGTGCTCGAACTGCGCGGCGCCAACGGCAGCGGCAAGACCAGCCTGCTGCGGCTGCTGGCCGGCCTGACGCCCGCCTCCGCCGGCGAGCTGCACTGGAACGGGCGCCGGCTGCGCCCTGTCGATGCCGGCTACGCGGCGCAGATGGCCTACCTCGGCCACTTGAACGGCCTGAGCCCGCACCTGAGCGCCGCCGAGAACCTGCGGCTCGGGCTGCGGCTGTCGGGCGGTGCGCCGGCCGAGGCCGTGCCCGCGGCGCTCGCCACCTGGGGCCTGGCCGCGCTGGCCGGCCAGCCGGTGCGCCGCCTGTCGCAGGGCCAGCGCCGGCGGCTCGCCCTGGCGCGGGTGACGCTCGGACAGCGCGCGCTCTGGCTGCTCGACGAACCCTATGCCGCGCTGGACCGCGCGAGCGAAGACCTGCTGGACGCGCAGCTGACCGCCCATCTGGAACACGGCGGCGCCGCGGTCATCGCCACCCACCGCCCGCTCGGCGTGCCGGCCACGATGCTGCGCACGCTGCAGCTCGACGCGCTGCCGCAGCCGTCGCCGGCCGCGCCGCCGCCCGAGGACGTGGAGGCCTTCGCATGCTGACCGCCGTCTTCCAGCGCGAATTCCTGGTCGCGCAGCGCCGCCCTTCCGACGCGCTCAGCGGGCTGGTCTTCTTCATCCTCGTCGGCAGCTTGTTCCCGCTGGTCATCGGGCCGGACGCCGCGCTGCTGCGCGCGATCGGCCCCGGCGTCGTCTGGGTCGCGGCGCTGCTGGCGGTGCTGATCTCGTTTAACCGCCTGTTCGAGCCGGACCTGGCCGACGGCAACCTCGAGCAGTGGCTGGTCTCGCCGCATGGCCTCACCGGACTCGTGGCCGCAAAGATCGCCGCGCACTGGTGCATCACCTGCGTGCCGCTGATCGTGGTCGCGCCGCTGCTGGCGCTGCAGTACGGCCTGCCGGCCGAGACCGTCGGCGTGCTGGTGCTCGCGCTGCTGCTCGGCACGCCGACGCTCACGCTGGTCGGCGCGCTCGGCGCCGCGCTCACGCTGGGCCTCTCGGGCCACGTGCTGCTCGCGCTGATCGTGCTGCCGCTGGCCGTGCCGCCGCTGGCCGTGCCGCCGCTGGTGTTCGGCTGCGCCGCCGTGGCCGCCAGCCAGCAGGGCCTGCCCACGGGCGCGCACCTGAGCCTGCTGGGCGCCTGCCTGTCGCTGGCGGCCTTCCTCGTTCCCTGGGCCTGCGCCGCGGCGCTGCGGCTGGCGCTGGAATAAGCGAACCCTCATGAGCATTCACATACAGACTTCATCGCTGCGGCCTGCCGCCCACCGCCACAGCGGCGGCTGGCGCCGGCTGGCCTCGCCGGTCGTCTTCCATGCCTTCGCCGGCCGCTGGATCCCGTGGTTCGCCGCGGCCGCGGTGCTGCTGGCCATCGCCGGCCTCTGGCTCGGCTTCGTCGTGGCGCCGACCGACCACCAGCAGGGCGAGGTCTACCGCATCCTCTTCCTGCACGTGCCGGCGGCCTGGATGTCGATGTTCCTCTACCTCGTCGCGGCCTTCCATGCGGCCGCCGGCCTGGTGCTGCACACGCGGCTGTCGCCGCTGCTGTCGCGCGCGCTCGCACCGACGGGCGCGGTGTTCACCGTGATCGCGCTGTGGACCGGCGCCGTCTGGGGCAAGCCCACCTGGGGCACCTGGTGGGTCTGGGACGCGCGGCTCACCTCGGAGCTGATCCTGCTGTTCCTCTACCTCGGCTACCTCGGCCTCGTGTCGGCCATCGAGAATCCGCAGCGCGCTGACGGCGCCGGCGCGATCCTGCTGCTGGCCGGCGTGGTCAACGTGCCGATCATCTATTTCTCGGTGCAGTGGTGGAGCACGCTGCACCAGGGCGCGTCGATCCGCCTCGACGCCGCGCCGTCGATGACGCACACCATGCTCGCCGGCCTCGTCTGCATGGCGCTGGCCTGCTGGGCCTACAGCATCGCCGTGGCCCTTGCGCGCACCCGCTGCCTGATCGAGGAGCGCGCGGCACTGGAACGACAGCCATGACGACGACCCACGCTTTCTTCCTCCTGCTCGCCTGCGGCGTCTCGGGCCTGCTGCTGGCGGCCGAGGTGCTGCTGCTGTGGCGCCGCTGCCGGCGCACCCGGGACGCACGGCCATGACGCCCCGCAAAAAACGCCTGCTGTTCGTCGCCCTCGGCCTCGCGGCCGTGGGCACCGCGACCGCGCTGGTGCTCAACGCGCTCAACAGCAACGTGATGTTCTTCTACAGCCCGAGCCAGATCCGCGCCGGCGAGGCGCCGCGCCATGCGGCCTTCCGCCTCGGCGGCCTGGTCGAGCCCGCATCGCTGCGCCGCATGCCCGACGGCATGGAGGTGCGCTTCACCGTCACCGACGGCGCCGTCAGCATTCCGGTGCACTACCGCGGCCTGCTGCCCGCCCTGTTCCGCGAAGGCAAGGGCGTGGTCGCGGCCGGCCGGCTCCAGCAGGAAGGCGCGCTGTTCGCCGCCACCGAGGTGCTGGCCAAGCACGACGAGAACTACATGCCGCCCGAGGCCGCCGCGGCGATGAAGCAGGCGCACGACCGCAAGACCGGCACCGTGCTGCCCGCAGGAGCGAGCGCACCATGATTCCCGAAATCGGCGTCTTCGCCCTCGTGCTCGCGCTGCTGGTCGCCATCGTGCAGGCCACGCTGCCGCTGGCCGGCGCGACCTGGGGCATCGCGAGCTGGATGCGGCTCGCGCGGCCCGCGGCCGTGCTGCAGTGCGCGCTGGCCTGGCTCGCGTTCGCCTGCCTGGCCGACGCGTTCCTGGCGGACGACTTCTCGGTGCGCTACGTCGCGTCGAACTCGCATTCGCAGCTGCCGGCCATCTACCGCTTCGCGGCCGTCTGGGGCGGCCACGAGGGCTCGATGCTGCTGTGGGAATGCCTGCTCGCGGGCTGGACCATGGCGGTCGCGCTGCGCAGCCGCCAGCTGCCTGCGGCCTATGCGGCGCGTGTGATCGCGGTCATGGGCTGGATCAGCGTCGGGCTGATCGTGTTCCTGCTGCTGCTGTCCAACCCGTTCGAGCGCATGCTGCCCGCGCCGCCCGAGGGCGCGGACCTGAATCCGCTGCTGCAGGACCCGGGCATGGTGCTGCATCCGCCGCTGCTCTACATGGGCTATGTCGGCTTCTCGGTCGCCTTCGCGTTCGGCATCGCCGCGCTGCTGTCGGGCGAGCTCAACGCGGTCTGGGCCCGCTGGTCGCGCCCGTGGACGCTGGCCGCCTGGGGCTTCCTCACGCTCGGCATCCTGCTGGGCAGCGCCTGGGCCTACTACGTGCTGGGCTGGGGCGGCTGGTGGTTCTGGGACCCGGTGGAGAACGCCTCGTTCATGCCGTGGCTCGTCGGCACCGCGCTGATCCATTCGCTGATCGTCACCGGCCAACGCGGGGCGTTCCGCAGCTGGACGGTGCTGCTGGCGATCGCGGCCTTCTCGCTGAGCCTCATGGGCACCTTCCTCGTGCGCTCGGGCGTGCTGACCTCGGTCCACGCGTTCGCGGTGGACCCGGGGCGCGGGCTCTACATCCTCTGCTTCATGGCCTTCGTGGTCGGCACGTCGCTGCTGCTGTTCGCCTGGCGCGCGCCGACCGTGGGCCTCGGCGGCGTGTTCGCGCTGCTGTCGCGCGAGACGCTGCTGCTGGTCAACAACGTGCTCTTCAGCGCGGCCGCGCTCGCGGTGCTGATCGGCCGCTCTATCCGCTGCTGCTCGACGTGCTCGGCGGCGACAAGATCTCGGTCGGCCCGCCCTACTTCGAGGCGGTGTTCATCCCGCTCGTGGTGCCGGCGCTGGTGCTGATGGGCGCAGGCCCGATGGCGCGCTGGAAGCGCAGCACGCTGCCCGAGCTGCGCACGCAGCTGCGCTGGGCCGTGGCCGCCAGCGGCGCGAGCGCGCTGCTGCTGGGCTGGCTGCTGCCGCTCGGCGACGATGCGGCGTGGAAGCCGTCCACCGCGTTCGGCCTGCTGCTCGCGGCCTGGTGCGTCTGCAGCACGCTCGCGCACGCCGGCAAGCGGCTGGGCAGCGGCGGCGAGGCCGGCACGCCGTGGCACCGGCGCGCCGCGCGCCAGCCGCGCAGCTGGTGGGGCATGGTGCTGGCCCACGCGGGCATCGGCGTGTTCATCTTCGGCGCCACGCTGGCCACCGGCTTCGAGAGCAAGCGCGAGCTGACGCTGGCGCTCGGCCAGCCGGTCACCGTGCAGGGCTTCGAATTCCGCATCACCGGCTTCGACGACGTGGCCGGCCCCAACTACGACGCCCAGCGCGCCCAGGTGCAGGTCAGCCGCAGCGGCCGGCCGCTGCGCGTGCTCCAGCCCGAGAAGCGCCGCTACCGCGCGCAGGAGATGCCGCTGTCGCAGGCCGCGATCGACACCGGCCTGCTGCGCGACCTGTTCGTCGCGCTCGGCGAGCGCATCGACGAGCGCAGCTGGACGGTGCGCATCCAGGTCAAGCCGTTCATGGCGTAAATCTGGCTCGGCTGCCTGCTGATGGCCGCCGGCGGCCTGCTCGCGGTCGCCGACCGGCGCTACCGCGTGGCCGCGGCGGTGCGCAAGGCGAGGGCCGCGCTGCCGCCGCTGGCCGCCGACGGACAGGGGGCCGCCTGATGCGCTTCCTGCTGCCGCTCGGCGCCTTTCTGGTGCTGGCCGTGGTGTTCGCGCTGGGCCTGCAGCGCGACCCGCGCGCACTGCCGTCGGCCCTGCTCGACCGGCCGGCGCCCACGATCGACCGGCCGCTGCTGCACGCGCCGCAGCAGCGGTTCGACGTGGCGCAGATGCGCGGCCAGGTCTGGCTGCTCAACGTCTGGGCCTCGTGGTGCGGCCCCTGCCAGGAGGAGCTGCCCGCCCTCAAGGTGCTGGCCGCGCGCGACGGCGTGCCGGTCTACGGCCTGAACTACAAGGACAAGGACGGGCCCGCGCTCGCGCTGCTGGCGCGCGCCGGCAACCCCTACGTCGCCTCGGCCGTGGACGCCGACGGGCGCATCGGCATGGACTTCGGCGTGCAGGGCGTACCCGAGACCTTCGTGATCGATGCGGCCGGCCGCATCCGCTACCGGCACACCGGGCCGGTCAACACCCAGGTCTGGCAGGCGCAGCTCCTGCCCGTCATCAGGAGTCTTCGGTAATGTCTCGATACGGAGAGTATGGTCCTGTAGCGCTCTATGGAAAATCGCTGTGGAGCAGTACCCATGTGGGTATATGGCGCGGTGCGCTGGCCGCCCTGCTGCTGGCCGCCGCGTCCTGGGCCGCGCGGGCCGACGCCGCGCTCGACGCGCGCGAGCTTGCGCTGGCGGAGCAGCTGCGCTGCGTCGTCTGCCAGAACCAGACCGTGGCCGAGTCCAACGCGCCGCTGGCCGCCGACATGCGCCGCGAGATCCGCACGCAGCTCGCAGCCGGCCGCAGCGACCGGGACGTCGTGGCCTTCTTCGAGCAGCGCTACGGCGCCTTCGTGCACTACGTGCCGCCGTTCCAGCCGTCGACCTGGCTGCTCTGGGGCGGCCCGTTCATCGCCGCGCTGGCCGGCCTGTGGGCGCTGCTGCGTGCACTTCGCCGGCGCGGCGCCGCGGCCGAGCCCGCCGTGCTGACCGATGCGCAGCGCGCACGCGCGCAGGCGCTGCGCGACGGGGAGCCGCTGCCATGACGACGCCGATCGGCCCCCTGTGGCCGCTCTGGGCCGCCGCCCTCGCCCTGCTGCTGACGGTGCTGGCCGCGCTGATCTGGCCGCTGCTCGCCGAGCCGCAGGAGCCGCCCGCGCCCGACGCCGACGCCAGGGCCCGCCTGCTCGCCCTGTACCGGGCGCAGCGCGAGGAACTCGAACGCGAGTTCGACCGCCAGACCGTGGCGCCGGGCGACCGCCAGCAGGCGCTCGACGAACTGGACCGCGGCCTGCTCGAAGACACCGACCGCCTCGCGGCCGCGCCCCCCACGCCGCTCGATCGCCCACGGCACCGCCGCGTGGCCGCGGCGCTGCTCAGCGCACTGCTGCCGCTGGCCGCGCTCGCGCTCTACCTGGAGGTCGGCGATCCGAAGGCCGTGGCCCTGCTGGCCGCAGGCACGGCCGGCGGCGACCATGCCGCCGCGGGCGCCGACGTCGACACCATGGTCGCGCGCCTCGAAGCGCGGCTGCGCAGCGCGCCTGACGACATCGAAGGCTGGCTGGTGTTGGCACGCTCGCGCGAGGCGCAGGAGAACTACGCCGCCGCGTCCGAGGCCTACCGCACCGCCGTCGACCTGGCCAGGCGCCAGAGCCTGCCGGCCGAGTTCCAGGCCCGGCTGCTGGCCGACCTGGCCGACGCGCTCGCATCGAGCCGCAACGGCGCGCTCGACGGCCCGGTGCAGGCGGCGCTCGACGAGGCGCTGAAGCTCGACGCCCACCAGGCCAAGGCGCTCGCGCTGGCCGGCGCCGCGGCCGTGCGGCGCGCCGACATCGATGCCGCGCGCACCCACTGGCAGCGCCTGCTGGCGCTGCTGGAGCCCGGCTCCGACATCGCGCTGCGGGTGCAGAGCGACATCGCCCGCCTCGACAAAGGCGCGCCCGCGCAGGCAGCGGCCCCGGCCGCGCCGCCGAAGCCGGCGGCGCGCAGCGCGGCAGGCATCGCCGGCACCGTGCGGCTCGCGCCCGCGCTGGCGGCACGCGTGCAGCCCGGCGACACACTCTTCATCGTGGCCCGCGCCGCGCAGACCGGGCGGGTGCCGGTGGCCGTGCTGCGCCTGCCGGCCGACCGGCTGCCGGCGGCGTTCGCGCTCGACGACAGCCATGCCATGTCGCCCGAGCTGCCGCTGTCGCGGTTCGACGAACTCACCGTCGAGGCCCGCATCAGCCGCAGCGGCAGCGCCCAGCGCCAGGCCGGGCAGCCGATCAGCGCGCCGCAGGCGGTGCGCCGCGGCAGTACCGGCGTGGCCATCATGATCGACGCCGTGGAGCGTTGAGTCCACCGCAGCGCAGCGTCACGCGGAGCCGGTGCGTGGGCTGAAGGCCCAGGTACCTGAAGACAAAAGGCACACACTCGCCTACCATCGGCTCCGTGAAGCCTTTCCGGTGGAACCCGGAGAAGAACGCCCTGCTCCGATCGGAGCGCGGTGTGTCCTTCGAAGCCGTCGTCGTGGCCATCGAAGCCGGCGGTTTGCTGGACATCCTGGCCCATCCGAACGTGGACCGATACCCAGCGCAGCGCATCCTGGTCGTTGCCTGGGACTGCTATGCCTACCTGGTGCCTTTCGTCGAAGAAGACACCCATTACTTCCTCAAGACCATCATCCCGAGCCGCAAAGCCACCCGCGATTACCTTCACGGAGCAACCCCTCATGACAGCACCGACCGACCATGAAGAACGCAGCATCCTCGAAGCCTTCGAGCGGGAAGAATTCCGCTCCGTCGCTTCGGCCGGCGAGCGCGCCAAGTTCAAGGCCGCCGCGCGCGCAACCGCCGTCAAGGACCGGCGGGTGAACATCCGCCTGTCCTCAAGCGACCTCAACGACATCCAGGTCCGGGCACTTGCGGAAGGGATTCCGTACCAGACGTTGATCGCGAGCGTTTTGCACAAGTATGTGACAGGACAACTGACAGAGCGGTAAGGGTCCTATCCATGGCACGCGCTCCGTTCAATGTTCTGGTGATCCCCCACCGTATCACTTCCGCCGGACCTGCCTTCTGCGTGCTCCGGCGTGCAGATGGCGAACTGTGGCAGTTCATCGCGGGATGGACTCCGATGGCTGGGCTTCGACGAAGCTCATGCCTTGCTGAATTGGGACTCGAACCGCGTGGCTCTGTGGGAACTGAGGCAGCGCCTCTCGGACAGCGCCGCCTTCTGAAAGCGGCTTCTACGCCTGCGCAGCAGGCCCGAACACCAGCTCCACCCGCAGCCCCGGCGCCGCATCCGCCAGCGCCAGCCGCGCGCCGAGCAGCTCCGCGTAGCGCGCGACGATCGCGAGCCCCAGCCCCGCGCCCTCGCCGAGCCGCTCGCCCTGGCGACCCTGGGCCCAGCGGGTGAGCAGCTGGCGCTGCTGCTCGGGCGCGATGCCGGGGCCGTTGTCGGTGACCGACAGGACGATGCGGCCGTCCCCGGGGCGCTCCAGCGCGACGGTGATGTGCGGCGCCATGCCGCCGTCCATCGGCCGGCCGTAGCGCAGCGCGTTGTCAAGCAGGTTGCCGAGCACGCCTTCGACCAGCAGCGGCTGGGCCTGCACGACGACCGGCTGGTCCAGGCCGCGCGCGTCGATATCCACGCCGGCAGCGTCGGCGCGCGGCAGCAGGCGCAGCACGGCATCGCGGGCCAGTTCGTCGAGCGCAACCAGCTCCTGCGGCATGGCGCCGCGGGCCTCGTCGGCCAGGGCCAGCGCGAGCAGCTGGTCGACCAGATGGCTGGCGCGCGCCTCGCTCTGCACGATGCCGGCGAGCTGCTCGCGCCAGACCGGCGGCTCGCCATGCGCCAGGCCGTAGCTGGCCTGGGCGCGGATGCCGGCCAGCGGCGTGCGCAGCTCGTGGGCGACGTTGCCGGCGAATTCGCGCCGGGCCTGCACGCCCTGGCCCACACGGGTCAGCAGATCGTTGACGGCGGCTTCGAGCCGGCGCACGTCGCGCGTGGGCGCCTCGACGGCGACGGGCGCCAGGTCGCGCGCATCGCGCTGGTCCAGCGCCTGCTGCAGGGCGGCGAAGGGCCGCAGGTCGCGCTGGATGGCCTGGCGCAGCCATACGGCCAGCATCAGCAGCAGCGCGGCCTGCGAGACGACCGAATACAGCAGCACGTTGCGCAGCAGCGCGCCTCGGCTGCGCGTGGTCTGCGCGGTGACGACCTCGAAGACCTGGGGCGATTCCAGCCGCAGCCGCACCGCGCGCAGCGCCCGGCCGTGGTACTGGATGTCGGAGAAGCGGTAGGCGTCGTCGTCGGTCGGCGGCGGCGCCGGCAGCGCGGCGTTGCCGGCGATCTGCGAGCCGTCCGCGCGCAGCACCGAGAAGTACACCGTCTCGACCTGGTCGAACAGCACCGAGCGCACCTCGCGCGGCGTGAGCGCGAATTCGAGCGACTGCTCCCGCAGCCGCACGCTGGCCGCCACGGCATAGGCATCGTCGAGCAGCGAACGGTCGAAGGCGCGTTCGGTGGCCGCGCGCGCCAGCATGACCGAGACGATGGTGCCGGCGAACCAGGTCAGCGTCAGCGGCACCAGCACGTGCTGGGCCAGGCGCGAACGCAGCGACGGCAGCCGCGGCGCGGAGGGCTCATTCAATACTGGCACCCGTACCATCGCCTGGCGCGCAGGATGCGACGGCCTCCAGCATATACCCCAGTCCTCGCAGGGTGCGGATGCCGGCGCCCCCGGCCAGCTTCTTGCGCAGGCGCGAGATGAAGGCCTCCAGCGCGTTGTCGCCCAGCGTGTGGTCGTCGAAGCCCGAGAGCTTGTCCGACAGCAGGCGCTTGCTGACCACGCGGCCCGGCGGCGAGGCCAGTTCCCAGAGCACCTCGAACTCGCGCGCCGGCAGCTCCAGCGGCGCGCCGCGCAGCGTGAAGCGGCGCGCGCGGCGGTCGAGCACGAGCGCGCCCACGCTGGTCTGGTCGTCGGCGCCCTGGCTGCGGCGGGCCAGCGCGCGCAGCCGGGCCTCGACCTCGGCCAGGTCGAAGGGCTTGCCGAGGTAGTCGTCGGCGCCGGCGTCGAGCCCGACGATGCGCTCCTCGGTGCGGTCGCGCGCGGTCAGCACCAGCACCGGCGTGCGGTCGCCGCGGGCGCGGGCGGCGCGCAGCACGGCCAGGCCGCTGGCCAGGGGGCTGCCGGGGGAGCCATCGGCCGGCAGGTTCAGGTCCAGCAGCACCGCATCGAAGGGCTGCACGCTCCAGAAATGGTGTGCATCGGCCACGGAGGTGGCGGCATCGACGCGGTGGCCGGCATCGCGCAGGCTGCGCAGCATCACGCGGCGCAGCACGTCATCGTCTTCCACGACCAGGATGCGCATGGGGCAGGCGGGAGCGGCAGCGGCTCGGAAAGAAGGGGTTGATACGCAGTTCTACGCAGCGCCACGGTCAGGCACCGGTCAGGCCCGTACCGCGATAAACGCGCCCATGAGCATACGACAGTTGTTTCTAAGCGCCGGCGCGGGCCTCGGCCTCGGGCTGACCCTGGCTCTGACGCCGCCCTCCGGCTGGGCGCAGACCGCGCCCGCTGCGCCGGCACCCGCCACCCCGATCCCCGCCGCGCTCACGCTCGGCCAGGCGCTGGCCGCCGCGCGCGGCAATTCGGACGTCATCATCGCCCGCCGGGCGGCCGAGGCGGCCCGCGCCGATGTGCGCGCGGCCAACCACGCGCCGCTGCCCACCCTGACCGCGCAAGCCGAGTCGATCGATCTGCAAAACGGCGTCGGCGCCGGCAATGCGCTGACCCGCAAGCGGGTGGACAAGTCCCTCGGCATCGACTGGACCTGGGAGCGCGGCAACAAGCGCGCCCTGCGCACGCTGGCGGCCACGCGCAACGCCGAGGCGGCCGAGGCCGACGTCGAGGACATGCGCCTCCAGCAACTGCAGGCCACGCTCGCCGCCTATGTCGACCTGCTGGCGGCGCAGGAGCGCGAGCAGGAAGTGGCGGCGATCGCCGAGGGCAACAACCAACTCGCCCGCTCCGCCACCCGCCGCGTGCAGGCCGGCGACCTGGCCGTGCAGGAAGCCGCCCGCACCGCCATCGAGGCGCAGCGCGCCGCCGGCGACGTGCAGTCGGCCGTGCTCGACCGCCAGCGCGCCGCGCTGGCCCTGGCGCAGTTCACCGGCGGCAGCGTTCCGGCCCGCGCCGACGCCGACGCCTGGCAGCGCCTGCTGGCCGCCCAGGGCGGCGGCGCGTCGGACCTGGACATCGTCTCCTTCGTCGAATCCACGCCCGAGGTGCGCGCCGCGCTGGCCCGGGTGCAGGCCGGCCAGGCCGCGCTCGACAACGCCCAGGCGCTGAAGAAGACCGACCTGACCATCGGCACCAGCGTGCACCACTACCCCGGCACCTCCAACCGCATGGTCGACGTGCGCGTGTCCATGCCGCTGCAGTGGGGCTACGGCTACGAAGGCGAGATCGGCCGCGCCCAGGCCGAATACGCCCAGGCGCAGGAAGCGCTCGACAAGGCCCGCCGCGTCGCCACGCTGGATCTGCAGCGCCTGCGCCAGGAGGCCGACACGGCCGCCGCCCGCGCCGCGCGCTACGACACCGGCATCCTGCCGCAGGCCCGCCAGGTGGCCCAGAGCGCCGAGCTGGCCTTCCAGCGCGGCGCCAGCTCGCTGACCGACCTGCTCGACGCGCGCCGCACGCTGCGCGCCACGCTGCTCGAAGCGCTCGACGCCCGCGCCGACCAGGCCAAGGCCGCCGGCGCCTGGCTGCTGCGCACGCGGCCCCAGGCCCTGACCGACACCAACGCCCAATGACCCGAATCTCTCACCGGATGAAGCCCGCCATGGCCCTCGCCCTGCTCCCCGCCTCCGCCCTGCTCGCCACCGCCGTCGCGCTGGGCGCTGCCGCCCTGCTCGCCGCCTGCGGCGACAAGGCCGAAGCTCCCGCCGCACCGCCCGAGGCCGCGCCGCCGATCGTGCAGAACAACCAGCTGCGCTTCCCGCCCGGCCACCCGCAGCTCGCGCTGCTCGGCACCGCCGAGGCGCGCGCCGCCGGCGAGCTGACCGTCGAGCTGCCCGCTCGCCTGGTCTGGAACGAGGAGCGCACCGCGCGCATCTACCCGGCCTTCGCCGGCCGCGTCACCGCGATCAAGGCCGACGTGGGCCAGACCGTGAAGGCCGGCGCGCCGCTGGCGCTGCTGGCCTCGCCCGACTTCGGCGCGGCCCAGGCCGACACCGCCAAGGCCCGCGCCGATGCGTCGCTGGCCCAGCAGAACCTGCGCCGCCAGCGCGAACTGCTCGACGCCGGCATCGTCGCGCGCAAGGATTTCGAGGCAGCCGAGGCCGACGCCGCGCGCGCCCAGGCCGAGGTCGCGCGCGCCCAGGCCCGCACCAGCCTCTACGGCGGCGGCACGGCGGTCAACCAGCAGCTCGCGCTCGCCGCCACGATCGGCGGTGTGGTCGTGGCCCGCAACGTCAACCCGGGCCAGGAACTGCGCACCGACGGCGGCGGCGACCCGGTCTTCGTCGTGACCGATCCGAGCACGCTGTGGGTGCAGATCGACGCGCGCGAGTCCGACGTGGCCGCGCTGCGCCCGGGCGCCCCGTTCGCGCTGGTCGTGCCGTCCTATCCGGGCGTCACCTTCCAGGGCCGGGTCGCCGCGGCGGCCGACTTCATCGACCCCGGCACCCGCACCATCAAGATCCGCGGCGTGGTGGCCAACGCCGACCGCCGCCTGAAGGCCGAGATGCTGGCCACCGCCCGCGTGCAGGAGGGCTTCGGCGACGGCGTGGCGATTCCTTCCGACGCGGTCACGCTGCGCGGCACCGACCATGCCGTCTTCGTGCAGACCGAGCCCGGCGTGTTCGAGCCGCGCACCGTCGAGATCGGCCATGAGGGCCCGCGCGAGGTCATCGTCACCAAGGGCCTGAAGGCCGGCGAGAAGGTGGCCGCGCAGAACGTGCTGCTGCTGGCGCGCCAGTTCCAGGTCGCGCAGGAAGAGGCCGGCGGCACCGATGCCGCGGCCGCCGCCAGGAAGGCCGAGAACGGCAAGGAAGCCGCACGATGAAGCGCCTGATCCAATCCGCGCTCCACCAGCCGCTGTTCGTGGTGCTGGGCGTGCTGCTGTTCGCGCTCGCCGGCGTGATCGCATTCAAGAACCTGTCGGTCGAGGCCTTCCCCGACGTGACCGACACCCAGGTCACCATCATCACGCTCTACCCCGGCCGCGCGCCGGAGGAAGTGGAAAAGCAGGTCACGCTGCCGATCGAGGTCGCGCTCGCGGGCCTGCCCAACTCCATCCGCGTGTTCTCGCACACGCAGTTCGGCCTGTCGTTCTCGGTCGTTACCTACGACGACGCGGCCAATGTCAACGTGGTGCGCCAGCAGGTGGCCGAGCGCCTGTCCAGCGTGGACCTGCCGCCCGGCGTACAGGCCGAGATCGCGCCCAACGCCACGCCGGTCGGCGAGATCATGCGCTACCGGCTCAAGGCCGACGGCCTCTCGACCACCGACATCCGCACGATCGAGGACTGGACCGTCGAGCGCGCGCTGCGCCAGGTACCCGGCGTGGCCGACGTGGTCGCGATGGGCGGCGCCATCAAGCAGTACGAGGTCCAGCCCGACCTCGACCGCCTGCGCGCCTACAAGCTCACCTTCCAGAACCTGCTCGACGCGCTCGGCCGCGGCAATGCCAACGCCGGCGGCAGCTACGTGGCGCAGGGCGCGCAGCAGTACACCATCCGCGGCCTGGGCCTGCTCCAGTGCCCCGAGGACATCGGCCGCATCGTGCTGGCCTCGCGCAACGGCACGCCGGTGCTCATCCGCGACGTGGCGCAGGTCAGGATCGGCGCCGTGCCGCGCCTGGGCGTGGTCGGCCAGGACAACGACGACGACGTGGTCACCGGCATCGTCATCATGCGAAAGGGCGAGAACCCAAGCGTGGTCTTGAAGGGCGTGAAGGACAAGATCGCCGAACTCAACGCGCGCGGCCTGCCGCCGGGCGTGCAGATCGTGCCGTTCTACGACCGCACCTGGCTCATGGAGAAGACCCTGACCACCGTGTTCCGCAACCTCGTCGAGGGCGCGGTGCTGGTGTCGATCGTGCTCTACATCTTCCTGTCGAACCTGCGCGCCAGCCTGGCGGTGGTGGTCGTCATCCCGCTGGCGCTGCTGTCCACGTTCATGGGCTTGAAGATCATGGGCGTGCCGGCCAACCTGCTGTCGCTCGGCGCCATGGACTTCGGCATCATCGTCGACGGCGCGGTGATCGTGATCGAGAACATCATGCACCGCCTGGCCGAGCAGGGAGAGATCGAGGACGAGCGCGAACGGCGCGAGACCATCATCGACGCGGCCAACGAGGTCGGCCGGCCCACGCTGTTCTCGATGCTCATCATCATCGCGGCGCACATCCCCATCTTCGCGCTGCAGCGCCACGAGGGCCGCATCTTCCAGCCGATGGCGCTGTCCGTCACCACGGCGCTGATCGGCTCGCTGGTCTTCTCGCTCACGCTGGTGCCGCTGCTGGCCTACTGGATGCTCAAGCGCGGCCTGCCGCACGGCGACAACCGCGTGGTGCGCGGCGCCAAGCGCTTCTACGCGCCGGTGCTCGACTGGGCGCTGGAGCGCCGCCGCACCGTGTTCATCGCCGCGCTCGCGGCCTTCGCGGTGTCGATCGGCGTCGCCTCGCGGCTGGGCTCGGAGTTCCTGCCCGAGCTCAACGAAGGCACGACCTGGGTCAACTTCACGCTCTCGCCCAACGTGTCGAGCGACGAGACCACGCGCATCCTGCGCATGGCCCGCCGCGCGCTGCTCACGATCCCCGAGGTGCGCACCACCGTCTCGAAGGCCGGCCAGCCCGAGGACGGCACCGACCCCAAGACCATCTCGATGGTCGAGATCTTCGTGGACATCAAGCCCGAGGACCAGTGGAGACAGGGCATGACCCGCGAGAAGATCACCGAGGAGATGAACCGCGTGCTCTCGGCCATCCCCGGCGTGGACCCGGCCTTCTCGCAGCCGATCCGCGACAACGTGCTCGAATCGATCTCGCAGATCAAGGGCCAGATCGTCATCAAGCTCGCCGGCGACGACCTGGCCGAGATGAAGCGCGTCACCGACGCCATCGCGCGCGAGGTCAAGCAGGTGCGCGGCGTCGCGCGCGCCGAAATCGACCGCGACGGCCAGGTGCCGCAGCTGCTGATAGACATCGACCGCGACCGCGCGGCGCGCTATGGCCTGAATGTCGGCGACATCCAGGACGTGATCGAGGCCGCGCTCGCCGGCAAGGCCGCCACCAGCCTCTGGGAGGGCGAGCGCAAGTTCGCCGTGGCCGTGCGCCTGCCGGCCGACGAGCGCGCCATCGCCAACCTGCCGCGCACGCCGATCCCCACGCCCGACGGCGGCTACGTGCCGCTGGGCAGCGTGAGCACGATCCGCGAGGCCACCGGCGCGATGAACATCGCCCGCGAGGCCGGCCGCCGCACGACGGCCATCGGCATCTTCATCGCCGGGCGCGACATGGGTTCGGTCGTGGCCGACATGAAGAAGCGCGTGGCCGATCACGTGAAGATCCCGCCGACCTACCAGGTCAACTGGTCCGGCGAGTTCGAGAACCAGGAGCGCGCGATGAAGCGCCTGTCGGTCGTCGTGCCGATCTCGCTGCTCTTGATCTTCGTGCTGCTGTTCGACGCCTTCAAGTCGATCAAGACCGCCTCGCTAATCCTGCTGAACGTGCCGCTGGCGCTGATCGGCGGCTTCATCGCGCTGTGGATCTGCGGCATTGCGCTGTCGGTGTCGGCGGCGATCGGCTTCATCGCGCTGTCGGGCCAGGCGGTGTTGAACGGCGTGGTGATGCTCTCGGTCTTCCAGCAGCTGCGCGCGCAGGGACTTTCCGTGGTCGAGGCGGTGCGCGAAGGCTCGATGCAGCGGCTGCGCACGGTGCTGATGACGGCGCTGCTGGCGATGCTCGGCCTGCTGCCGATGGCGCTGTCGCACGAGATCGGGTCGGAGACGCAGCGTCCGCTGGCGGTCGTGGTGATCGGCGGGCTGGTCACGGCGACGCTGCTCACGCTGGTGGTGCTGCCGGCGCTGTATGTCGCCTGGTTCGGGCCGCGCAAGGGACGGCCGGATCCGCAACAGCCGCAGCATGCGCCTGCGGTGCTGCCGGAGTAGTCAGTCGCGGCAAGGGGCGGGGGCTTTGTTGCACAAACCACCCCGCGCAGCCTGGTCGGCTCGCCGCGTGAGTGATGCGAAACGAGCCGAGCAGCGCTACAAGACCACCAACTGGACGAGCTACAACGCGGCGCTGAAGACCAGAGCCCCGCCAGCTTCAAGGTCAGGGTCGTGGGCACAGGCGGCACCACCTGGACCCATTCTGGTTCCTCGACGGTTTCCATGTCGCCATGGCAGGCGCCGGCGGTCCCGCCGCGCGATGGCAGGACCGTTCGCCGCCCGCCTGCCGCCCGGCATCTATACTGGCCCCGTTGCCTTTCGGCAGCGCCTGTCCATCGCCCGCTTCCGGACCATACCCCCTAGGGATTCTACGCCCCGCCCAGCAGCGGCTGCCGCTGCAGCGGCCCGCCCAGCACCGCCGCGCCGCCGTCATGGACGGCGCCGCCCGGCAGCGCGACCGGCGACGCGCCGCCGTACTGCTGCAGCTGCGCCGCGTCCAGCCGGAACTGCCGCACGACCTCCGCCAGCCGCGCGGCCTGTTCGCGCAGCGACTCGGCGGCGGCGGCCGACTCCTCGACCAGCGCGGCGTTCTGCTGCGTCATGCGGTCGATCTCGCCGACCGACTGGTTGACCTGGGCGATGCCGCCGCTCTGCTCGGCCGCCGCCGCAGTGATCTCGCCGATGATGTCGGTCACGCGCTGCACGCCCGAGACGATCTCCTGCATCGCGCGGCCGGCGTCCTCGACCTGGCGCACGCCGCCGTCCACGGCCTGGGTGCTGGTGCCGATCAGGCCCTTGATCTCCTTGGCCGCCTCGGCGCTCCTCTGCGCCAGGCTGCGCACCTCTCCGGTCACGACGGCGAAGCCGCGGCCCTGCTCGCCGGCGCGCGCGGCCTCCACGGCGGCGTTGAGCGCGAGGATGTTGGTCTGGAAGGCGATGCCGTCGATCACGCCGATGATGTCGTTGATCTTGCGGCTCGACGCCGAGATCTCGTGCATGCTGCTGACCGCCTGGCCCACCACGGTGCCGCCGCGCATGGCCGCCTGCGAGGCGGTGGCGGCGAGCTGGTTGGCCAGCTGGGCCGACTGCGCGGTCTGCTGCACGTTGGTGGTGACCTGGCCGATCGAGGCGACCGTCTCCTGCACGTTGGCCGCGGTCTGCTCGGTGCGCGAGGACAGGTCGTGGTTGCCCGAGGCGATCTCCTGGCTGGCGGTGGCGATGTTCTCGCTGGCGCCGCGCACCTGGGCCACCAGGCCCGCAAGGCCGGCGCGCATGCTCTCCTGCGCGCGCTGCAGGTCGGCCACTTCGTCGCGGCCCTCGGCGTCGGCTTCGGCACTGCGGGCCAGGTTGCCTTGGGCGATGGCCAGCGCGGTGCGGCGCGCGGCCTCCAGCGGCCGGCAGATCGAGACCATGTTGAGCAGCGTGAGCGGCACCACGACGAGAATGGTCAGCAGCACCGCAGCGACGAACAGCCACTGCGTCTGGCGGGCGATGGCGCCCTCCTGCCGGACGGCTTCATCGACCTGGCCGCGCAGGCTGGCTTCGAGCGCGCCGAGCAGCTTGTCGGCCTCGTCGAACTGGGCCACGGCCCGCGCGCTCATGCGGTTGGCGGTGGTGGCCGATTCATAGCCGCTGGATTCCAGCTGGTTGGCGATCGAGTCGAACTGCTCCTGGTAGGCGCGCAGTTTGGCTTGCAGGCTGCGCACCAGCCCGGCATCGGCTGCGGAGGCCGTCCCGGCGATGCCGCTGCCGGTCTTGTCGGCCTGCTGCAGCGCGGCGTTCCAGTCGCCGTGCAGCTTGCGCACCGCCTCGGTCTTCTCGTACTGGATGACCATGTCCTTCTCAAGCAGCCGCACCTGCGCGAGCTGGCTGCGCAGCGTGTTGAGCTGTTCGGTGTGTGCATACGACTTGCCGACGAACTCCTCGCTGAGCCCATGGATGCGGAACATGCTGAGCATGCCGACACCTCCCAGCAGCGCGAGCAGCAGCAGCACCACGGCGATGGCGCCCAGCATGCGAAAGCGGATCGTGAAGGAACGCCTCAACGGAATCAGCCTCATGTTTCGTCTCTGTCTCGGATAGGAAAAAGAAAGGGCGCACCGCACGCCGGGGGACGCGGCTGCGCCCACCGGCCAGTGTGCCAGACTGGGAAACATTTGCTCGCATGTCCGAGCGACGAACCGTGATCGGGCTCAAACGCCGGCAGCGCAAGGCGTACCACTTTTCCGCAGAATACTGTCCAGGATATCTTTCCAATGCTGGCGAATCATGCCCGCTTCCGAGACATACCCCGTCAGACCTCTGTGCGATCGGTCTCGCCGCCGAGCGCAGCGATCAAATCCGGCAGCAAGCCGGTCAGCTCGCCGGTGGCGATGGCCACATCGGCGTCGAAGCCGCCGTCGTCCGCCTTCCTGTCTTCGAACACCACGTCCTGGAAGGCCAGCTTCTTGAGCTGCAGTCCCTCGGTCAGGATGAACGACAGCCGGTCGTCCCAGGTCAGCGCGAGCTTCGTGGGCAACTTGCCCTGCTCGATGTGCACGCGAACCTCGTCGATGTCGAGCGGGTGCTTCGAATAGCGCACCACGGCCTTGGACTCGTCGGCGGCTTTGAGCTCGCATTCGCGGTCCACGCTGAAGCCCGCGGGCGGCTCCTGCGTCGTGAGCCATTCGGACATCGCCGCCTGAGCCGAGACCTGGGTGTCGAGCAGCGAGAGCGCGAGCCCCGGCGGCGCATGCTCGACCAGCGTGCTCACGATCTCGTCGGCGCGCGACTGGCCCGAGGCGCCGACGATCAGCCAGCGCGCCTCCAGGTCGATCCACACCAGCACCGAGCCCTGCTTGGTGAAGGCCATCGGCAGCAGGTCGAGCTTGGCCTCCTCCCTGATTTCCTTCATCTCCTTGCGCCCGGGCTTGCGGCCGGTGTCGCGCTCGATGCGTGCGGCGCGCTCCTCGGCGCGCTTCTTGAGCACCGACGACGGCAGCGTCTTGGTTTCCACGGTGTACTTCAGGATCCACTGCCCACCGACCGACTCGACCAGCGGCCCGTGCGGCTCGCCGCGCGGCTCGGTCCAGCCGGTGGACTTCTCCTGCGTGGCCGTGCATTCGGCAAAGCGCGCCTTGCCGGCGGCCTCCTCCATCTGCTCCAGCGTAGCGGTCCAGCCGGGCTGGATGCGGTAGACGATCACATTCTTGAACACAGCGGGAAAACCTCCGACGGACGGACTGACTGACAAACGAACCCAGCCTGCCATTGTCCCCTGGCGGCCGCCGTCCGCCGCCGTACGCCGCCGTACCCGTGGGGATGCTTTTCTTTACATAGCCACACGACAGGCTCATGGGCGGGATACATCCGCCGCCGACACTTGCCCCAACCCGGCAGCTTTCACCCATTGGGGTTCCCAGGCCGGGGGTCATCCCGAAAGGACACTCTCATGAAGCCGATCCATCACCGTCTTGCCGTCGCCGCCCTGTTCGCCGGCATCGGCGCCAGCGCCTTCGCCCAGCCTGCCGCCGAGCAGGCTGCACCCCCGCCGCCGCCGGCCCAGCAGCAGCAGTACCGCGTGGTCCAGCCTGGCCGCGGCGTGCAGATCGATCCGCGCCAGCGCGCCGAGGAACACTTCGCCCGCAAGCTCGATGTGCTCAAGACCCGCCTGCAGCTCACGCCCCAGCAGGAAGGCGCCTGGGCGCAGTACACCGCCGCCATCCGACCCGCCGCACCGCCGGCCGACGGTGCCCGCCGCTTCGACCCCCGTGAATTCGAGAAGCTGACCACGCCCGAGCGCCTGGGCCGCCTGCGCGCGCTGCGCCAGGAGCACAGCGCCCGCGCCGAACAGCACGAGCAGGCCGTGCGCACCTTCTACGCCGCCCTGAACCCGGCGCAGAAGAAGGTCTTCGACCTCGAATCGCTGCCGCACCACCACCACCCGGACTTCCACCACGGCGGCCCCGGCCCGTTCGACCAGGGCGGCCCCTTCGGCCACGGCGGAGAGCACGGCCCGCATCCGGCCGATGGCACGCCGCCCGCCCCGGCCCAGCGCTGACGGCATCCGCCCCCGCGCGCATCCTGGCGGCCCCGGCCGCCGGCCCTTTCCAGGGCCGGCGGCTTTTTTTGCGTTTGCGCAGAGGACTCCGCTTTCCCCTGTGCACAAGGTAGGGCATCGCCGTGGCGCCTGCGCCAGCTCGCGCAACATCTCTACACTGGCCGCCACCGGTTCGGGACCACCATGCGCTGCTCACCCCGCTCCTTCGCGCAGCAGCCGGCACCGCCCCCTGTCCGGCCTACTTCAACTGGAGAAACCATGCACAACAAAAACTACGTGGTCGCGGCCCTGCTGGCCCTGGCCACGCTGGCCGGCAGCGCCCATGCCCAGCAATCCCCCACCGCCCCGGGCTACGGCCTGCATGTGCAGTACGGCTCGGCCGAGCACGGCACCGATTCGTACACCATCGGCGTGACCAAGCCCTGGGACTGGCAGACCGGCCTCTGGGGCACCCAGGTTACCGGCTACTGGGACCTGTACGGCAGCCGCTGGCAGATCGACCAGCGCCTGGACCGCGACCACACCTGGCTGATCGGCCTCACCCCCGCCTTCCGCGTGCGCTTCGACGAAGGCCGCTCGCCCTGGTTCCTGGATGCGGGCATCGGCATCACCGCGACCGACCACCTCTACCACACCCAGAACAAGAAGTTCAGCACCGCCTTCAACTTCTCCGACCACCTCGGCGTGGGCTACAGCTTCGGCGCCGCGCGCGAGCACGAGATCCAGCTGCGCCTGAACCATCTGTCCAACGCCTCGATCAAGAAGCCCAACCCGGGCGAGAACTTCGTCCAGGTCCGCTACGCCTACCACTTCGGTTCCTGACGCGGCCTTGCGCCGAAGGGACTGCAGGCCTTATCCACCGCCTGCCCCAACCACCCCGCCGGGCGCAAGCCCTGCGGGGTTTTTTCTTGCCTGCGACCGATTCCGGCCTTACAGGAAAAGTCTGTGGATAACTGCCGCGCAAGTATTCTGTTATCCACAGGCCGGGAGGCCGCGCCGGATTTTTCCCCATTCGCGGTCCAGCGGCAGCCTGTACGGCTCCACAGAGGTGTGCGGAATGCAAGTGCTTGTCTTCATTGGAAAAAGTCGAATTGTCCACAGATCGGTGCCGCTTCTACTACTACTACTATTTTGAAATAACAGAGATAGAGAAGAAGTCAACGAGGCCCCAGACCTGCTCCGCTCGTCCGCGTTGCGGACCTTGCAGCACGGAACCGGCACGTCCGGAGGCATCAAGGTCGGCTGGACGCCGCCTTCCGGACCCCGTGCGGACGCGGTGACGCACAAACCTGTGGATAGCTTTCGCACAACAGCCGGCTTATCCACAGACTTCGGCATTGCCGCCGAGTTGTTCCGGTTCGGAGAACGCCGGCAGATGGCCTCCGTCCACAGCGTTGGGGATGTCCCAAGCCCGCGTCTCGACAATGAAAAACGGAGTTATCCACAGAAGATGGCGGCTTCTACTACCACTACTATCTTGAAATAAAAGACAAGAGGGAAACCCGGCCGGCAGCCACCCAGGCCGACCACTGCGCGCTCGCATGTCCTACGGACAGGCGCGGCCCGCGCCGGCATGGTGCCGGCGCGGGTCCCTCCATAGTGGCCCGCAGCCGGTTTCCACCTGCGTGGCGCCGGCATGCTCCCTGTCTCTTCTGTCTTCCAACAACCAACCAACGTCCAGAGGAAGTTGCAAATGGCCATCCTTCGCAAACACCAGCTCGCCGTGCTCGCCGTCGCCGCCCTGTCGGGCGCCGCCTGGGCGGCCGGTGCGCTCGACAAGGGCGACACCAAGTTCGTCGAAAACGCGGCCAAGGCCGGCCAGTACGAAGTGCAGGCCGGCCAGATCGCCGCCTCCAAGGCCAGCGACCCGGCCGTCAAGGCCTTCGGCGA
Source organism: Xylophilus sp. (assembly GCA_009914555.1). Taxonomy (GTDB): domain Bacteria; phylum Pseudomonadota; class Gammaproteobacteria; order Burkholderiales; family Burkholderiaceae_C; genus WNDY01. The sequence continues at coordinate 166,513 of WNDY01000001.1, read as the reverse complement.
GACCCTGGTCAAGGACCACACCGCCGCCAATGACGAACTCAAGCAGTTCGCCGCTTCCAAGTCGGTCACCCTGCCGACCGAACTCACGCACCACCAGCGTTCGGAGATCGACAAGCTCAACAAGCTGTCGGGCCCCGAGTTCGACCGTGAATTCATCAAGCAGACCGGCGTGAAGGACCACAAGGACACCATCAAGGACTTCGAGAAGGCCGCCAAGAACGCCAAGGACCCGGACCTGAAAGCCTGGGCGGCCAAGACCGCGCCGACGCTGCGCGCCCACGAAGACCAGGCCAAGGGTCTGGAAGATCAGATCAAGAAGAACAAGAAGTCCTGATCCGGGCGGCCATCGTGCAAGCCCCGCCGGCCGCCGCGCCATGCAGGCGGCCGGCGGGGCTTTGTCCTACGCGCGGGCATCCGATCGCCTACATCCCCCTTGCCGACACGCGGGTAGCTTGAGCGTCGTGCCCTCCCTGAGCCGCCACTCACACCGTGAATGGCGACATTCAATTTCTTTCTGAAAGGATGCCAGCATGAGCTCTCGTGATTACGAACGTGGTTCCCGCCAGCAGGGCGGCTATGCCGAGCAGAACGACGACCAGCGCGGCAGCTGGCGCGGCGATAACGGCGGCCAGCAGTCCGGCTATGAGGCCGGCAGCCGCCATCGCCAGCAGGGCGGCGGTGACTACGGTGGCGGCGGCCGCTATGGCGGCGAGTCGGGCCGCGGCTGGGGCGACGACGAGCGCGGCGGCGGCCGGGGTGGCTATGGCGGCTACGGCGGCGGCGAAAGCGGCCGGGGCGGCGGCCAGCGCCGGTTCGAAGGCGGAGGTGGCGACGAAAGTCGTTTCTCCGGCCAGCACGGCGACCGAGGCGGCTACGGCCAGGGTGGTGGCTACGGCGGCGGCTACGAAGGCGGCGGCCGTGACAGCTGGCGCACCGGCCGTGGCGGCGGCGACTTCGGCGGATCCTCCCGGGGGGGCGGCTGGGGTGGCTACGGCGGCGGCCAGGAAGGCGGCTACGGCGGTCGCGAGCGCAACGAACCCGGCCGCAGCAGCTACGGCTACGACGCCGACCAGGGCTATGGCGGCTACCAGGGCGGCGCACCCCAGCGCGGCCAGCACCACGACCCGGACTATTCGCAGTGGCGCAACGAGCAGCTGCGCAACCTCGACGACGACTACGAAGCCTGGCGCAAGGAGCGCTATGCGAAGTTCTCCGACGAATTCAACAGCTGGCGCTCCAGCCGCAGCGGCTCCGGCACCAGCGGCCAGAACACCGGCAGCCAGAGCGCGTCCGGTGCGTCCGGTGGCAGCCACGATGCCCAGCACGCGGCGGGAAGCGGTTCGTCATCGTCGTCGTCCGGCGGCGGTTCGACCGGCGCCTCCTCCACGTCAGCGGGCAAGGCGAGCAAGTAGCGCAGCGGGCTTCTTCTGCGGCAGGGCAGTCCCCGGTGGCTGCCCTTCTTTTGAGCGACACCGTTGCCTCTCCACGAGAAAAAAAGCGGCCCGGCCATGACCTCCACGTCTCCCGTACCCGCCGGCGCATCTCCGCAGCGCCGGGATCTGCCGGGCCCGAGTCCGGTCGACAGCGGTGCCGTCGAGCAGGGCCGCGTGCGCTTTCCCCCCTGGCGCGGCGAAGCCGACCGGCCGGCCGGCGACCCGGTCGCGCCGCTGGCGCCGGACAAGCGGGTCGGCTTCGCCGTCGTGGGGCTCGGCCGGCTGTCGCTCGAACAGATCCTGCCGGCCTTCGGCGCCAGCCGGCTGGCGCGGCCGGTGGCGCTGGTCTCCGGCTCGCCCGAGAAGCTCAAGGTGGTCGCGCAGCAGTACGGCATCGCCGCCGGCGACTGCCACGGCTACGACGGCTTCGAGCGGCTGCGCGACAACCCGGCGGTGCAGGCCATCTACCTCGTGCTGCCCAATGCGCTGCACCGCGAATTCACCGAACGCGCCGCGGCCATCGGCCTGCACGTGCTCTGCGAGAAGCCCCTGGCCACCAGCGCGGCCGACGCGCGGGCCATGGTCGACGCCTGCAGCCGTGCCGGGGTCAGGCTCATGGTCGCCTACCGCATCCAGTACCAGCCGCACCACGTCCGCGCCCGCGGCTGGGTGCGCGACCAGACCTTCGGCCGGCTCGTGGGCATCCAGTCGGTCAATGTGCAGACCGTGCATGCCAACGCGGCGCAGCAGTGGCGCCACAAGCAGGCGCTCGCGGGCGGCGGCGCGCTGCCGGACATCGGCCTCTACTGCCTGAACACCGCGCGCTTCGTCAGCGGCGAGGAGCCGCGCGAGGTCTATGCGCAGATCCATACGCCCCAGGGCGACGACCGCTTCGCCGAGGTGGAGCAGACCGTGTCCTTCATGCTGCGCTTTCCCTCGGGACTGATCGCCAACTGCTTCACCAGCTACGGCGCGCGCGAGGACAAGGCCCAGCGCCTGAACTTCGCCGAGGCCGCAGTCGACATGCCCGACGCCTTCGCCTACGAAGGCCAGCGCCTCTTCATCGGCCGGCTGCGCAACGGCGCCGCGGTGCGCGACGAAGTGGTGCTGCCGCATGCCAACCAGTTCTCCTGCGAGATCGACCACTTCGCCGACTGCGTGCGCAACGGCAAGCCGCCGCGCACGCCCGGCGAGGAAGGGCTGCGCGACCAGGTGCTGATCGAGCGCATCTACGCCTCGGCCGCCGAGGGCCGGCGGCTGCCGGCGGCCGACCTGTAGGGCGGCCCTCCATACCTGGGGGAGAAGGTCCCTGTACCGCGCTTTACAAGAGCGCTATAGAGAAATACCCTTGTCCCCGCAGCCGGTCACAGCATCGGCAGCTCATTCGGCCGCAGGTCGAACACCAGCACCTCGGCCTGCCGGCCGCCGGCGAAGCGCAGCACCTCCTCGCCGCGGATGCGGGCGCCGTCGCCTTCGCCGAACGCCTGGCCGTTGACCGCGACGCTGCCGCGCGCCACGTGGACATAGGCGTACCGGCCCGGCGCCAGCCGCAGTTCGGCGCGCTCGTCATCGCCGTCGAACCGGCCGGCGTAAACGCGGGCGTCCTGGTGCACCCGCAGCGATCCTTCGTCGCCTTCGGGCGAGATGATCAGGCGCAGCCTGCCGCGCTTCTCGGCCTCGCTGAAGTGCACCTGCTGGTAGCGCGGCTGCACGCTCTGGCGGGCCGGCACGATCCAGATCTGGAGGAAATGGACCGCCTCGGTCGCCGAGTGGTTGAACTCGCTGTGGCGCACGCCGGTGCCGGCGCTCATCATCTGCACGTCGCCCGGGCGAATCACCGAGCCGGTGCCCATGGAGTCCTTGTGCTCCAGCGCGCCTTCCAGCACGTACGAGAAGATTTCCATGTCGCGGTGCGGATGCGCGCCGAAGCCCTGGCTCGGCGCCACGCGGTCGTCGTTGATGACCAGCAGGTCCGAGAAGCCCTGCTGGCGCGGGTCGCGGTAGCCACCGAAGGAGAAGGTGTGGCGCGATTGCAGCCAGCCGTGGTCGGCGATGCCGCGGTCGTGGGCCCGGCGGAGTTCGATCATGCTCTTCTTCCTTTCCTGCATTCGATAGGATTCACCGCTGTCTCGCTGGTTGGCCGATGCTGTCCAGCCGTGGCGTGAAGAGAAGTTTGCGCCTGTCGACGCCGCCGTGGCTGAAGATTTTGAGACAGCTTGCTCGGAGTTTTCGACGGTCGGATTTCATCGCTGATCCATTCGCCGTCTGCCGGACACCCGTCCAGAGCCCGCCTGCCCCGTTCGCAGCAGCGTGGCGCCGGCCTGCTCCATGCGCTCGCAGGCGCAGGGCTGCTGAAAATCAACCATGCGGCTTGCCTGTCGTGCCGCATCCAAGCCGGCGGCGTCTGCGGCGCGGTCATGCAGGCGGCGCGCTTGCATATACGGCATCTGAGCTTGCCGTCCACCACGGCCGACGGGCGCTGCTGCCGCAGCACCGGATCTGGTTGATTTCGAGCGCCGTTGCTGCACAGGCAGCGGCACGCCGCGCCGGACCCGCCGGCCGCGACAGGGTGCGCGGTGCGCGGGCACGTCGCCTGCTTCTGCAGTGCACACCATGCCCCAGCCTTTCCATCCCACGACGTTGGACCGCCGCCGCTTCGCGCTCGGCGGCCTCGGCGCGGCCGCCGGCCTGGGGTTGCCGCCGGCAGCGCGGGCCGCTGCCGAGGCGCCGGTGCGCGGCGGCACGCTGGTGCTGGGCCCGGGGCCGGAACTGACCACGCCGCTGACCAGCGCGGTGACCACCGCGGGGCTCGCGCAGCTGGTCTCCGGCAAGATTTTCGACGGCCTGCTGACCTACGACGCGCAGCTGCGCCCGCAGCCGCAGCTGGCCACGTCGTGGCAGCAGTCGGGCGACGGCCGCACGCTCACGCTGCGCCTGCGCGAGGGCGTGAAGTGGCATGACGGCCAGCCGTTCACCTCGGCCGACGTGGCCTTCTCGCTGCTCGAAGTGTGGAAGAAGTACCACGCGCGCGGCCGCTCCACCTTCGAGGCCGTCGAGGCGGTGGACACGCCCGACCGCCACACCGCCGTGCTGCGCCTGTCGCGGCCCGCGCCCTTTTTGCTGATTGCACTGAGTTCGGGTGTGGAGGCGCAGGTGATCCCGCGCCACGTCTATGGCGGCGGCAGCCTGCTGACCAACCCGGCCCTGAATGCGCCCGTCGGCAACGGCCCGTTCCGCTTCGTGCGCTGGGAGCGCGGCAGCCAGATCGTGCTGGAGCGCAACCCCGGCTACTGGGATGCACCGCGCCCGTATCTCGACCGCCTGGTGCTGCGCTTCTCGTCCGACGTGGCGGCCAACGCCGCGGCGCTGGAGACCGGCTCGGTCCACCTGATCGGCTTCGCCGCCGTGCCGCTGTCGGACGTGCGCCGGCTCGAAGCCAATCCGGCGCTGGCTGTCAGGCGCGAGCCGCTGAGCTACACCACCGGCGTCAACGTCCTCGGCTTCAACCTCGACCGTCCGGTGTTCAAGGACGTGCGCGTGCGCCAGGCTTTCGCCCATGCGATCGACCGCGACGCCATCGTGCGCAACATCTGGTTCGGCGAGGCCACGGCCACCGATTCGCCGATCCCGCCGGCGTTCAGGGACTTCTACAGCGCCGACATCCCGCACTACCCGTTCGACCTGAAGCGCGCCGAGGCGCTGCTGGAGGAAGCCGGCCTGCCGCGCAAGGGCCGCGGCGTGCGGTTGAGCGTGTTCAACGATCCGGCCCCCACCGGCCCGCTCGACGTGGTCGGCCAGCAGCTGCGCAGCAACCTCGCCAGGATCGGCGTGGACCTGCGCGTGCGCACGCAGGACTTCGGCGAGTACGTCAACCGCGTCTACACGCGGCGCGACTTCGACACCGTGCTCGAAGGCGCCAACGTCGGGCCGGACCCGAGCATCGGCATCCAGCGCTTCTACTGGTCGAGGAACTTCCAGCCCGGCGTGGCGTTCTCCAACGGCTCGCATTACGACAGCGCCGAGGCCGACCGCCTGCTCCAGGCCGCGCAGACCGAGAACGACCCGGCCCGCCGCCGCGAGGTGTTCGCCCGGTTCCAGCGCCGGGTGCAGACCGACCTGCCGCGTATCCCCATCCTGGCGCCGCACGGGCTGATCGTCCACCAGCGCCGCGTACGCGGCCTGCCGCCCATCGACGCGGCCACCAGCAACCTCGCCGGCGTCTGGCTCGCGCCGAACGGCTCGCCGGCATGATGGATACACCCCTTTGTACCATCGGATTGTCGGCGCGTTGCAAGCGCATGCAGTACCTTCCTGGCCGGAGTATCCGATCCGCGCCGTCTTTTCCTCCATCGACCGCCATCCGCCCCGGAGCCCGCCCATGAGCGACGCCGCCATCGCTATCCCGCCTGAAACCATCCTGCCCGGCAGCGCCCCCCAGGGCGCGATCCAGCGCGCCCGCGCGCCCAGCGAGTTCCCCGACAGCCCGCTGTCCCGGGCCTTGCGGCAGCCGCTGCTGCTCGGCCTGTTCCTGAACCTCCAGGACATCCAGCGCACCACCTTCCCCACCTCCAACACCTGGACCTTCGACTACAACAGCCGCATCGTCCAGCAGGGCGAGGCGCTGGGCTTCGACCTCGCGTTCAGCCGCACGCAGTGGCTGCCCAAGGGCGGCTACGACGGCGAGGCGTCGCTCGACTCGTTCATCGCGCTGGGCGCCATGGCGGCGGTGACGAAGTCGATCCTGCTGATCTCGACCATCCACGTGCTCTACGGCCCGCTGCATCCGCTGCACATCGCCAAGTACGGCGCCACGCTCGACCACATCGCCCGCGGCCGCTGGGGCATCAACATCGTGACCGGCCACCGCGCCATCGAGCACGAAATGTTCGGCTGGCAGCGCATCGCGCACGATCACCGCTACGAGCTCGCGGCCGAGCTGTTCGACGTGGTCGAGACGCTCTGGAGCAGCGACGAGAACTTCTCCTTCAAGGGCCGCCAGGGCTGGACGGTGCACAACGGCTTCATCACGCCCAAGCCGCTCTACGGCCGCCCAGTGCTGGTCAACGCGACCGGCTCGGACGCCGGCATCGACTTCGCCGCCAGGTATTCCGACATCGTCTTCATCACCAGCCCGGGCGGCTCGGGCATCAAGGCGGCGCTGGCCATGCTGCCGGCCCACACGGCGCAGATCCGAGCGGCCGCCACGGCGCAGGGCCGCACCGTGCGCACGCTGATCAACCCGGTCATCGTGAGCCGCGACACCGAGGCCGAGACCGAAGCCTACGTCAATGCCATCGTCGGCGGGCGCACCGGCCACCTGTTCGGCAACCACCAGTACGACAGCGACGCCCACGCCTGGCGCGGCCGCAAGGAAGGCACGCGCGACACCGGCCGCGGCCTGGGCGGCAACATCGAGATCGTCGGCACGCCCGAGCAGGTGGTCGAGCAGCTCATCGCGCTCAAGCAAGCCGGCATCGACGGCGTGCAGCTCGGCTTCTTCGACTTTGAGAAGGACCTGGCCCACTTCGGCGAAAGCATCCTGCCGCTGCTGAAAAGCGCCGGCCTCCGTCTCTGACCGCGCATCACCGCCATGAGCCTTCTCTCGCGCCGCCATTTCATCGCCGCGCCGGCTGCCCTGGCCTGGGGCGCGTCCGCCCACGCCGCCGAAGCCGCCACGCCGCAGCGCGGCGGCACGCTGGTCATCGGCACCGGCCGCGAGCCGCCGGGCCTGACCAGCGCGCTCACCACCGCCGGGCCCACCCAGCTCGTTTCGGGCAAGGTGTTCGACGGCCTGCTGAGCTACGACGCGCAGCTGCGCCCGCTGCCGCGCCTGGCCACCAAGTGGGAGACCAGCGCCGACGGCCTCGCGATCACCTTCCACCTGCGCCCCGGCGTGAAGTGGCACGACGGCCAGCCGTTCACCTCGGCCGACGTGGCGTTCTCGCTGCTGGAGGTGTGGAAGAAGTTCAACGCGCGCGGGCGCAGCATCTTCCTCAACGTGGAGAAGGTCGACACGCCGTCGCCCACCGTGGCCGTGCTGCGCCTGTCCAGGCCCGCGCCCTACATCCTCGGCGCGCTGTCGGCCATCGAATCGCAGGTGATCCCGCGCCACCTCTACGCGGGCGCCGACGTGCTCGCCAATCCGCGCAACAACGCGCCGGTCGGCACCGGCCCGTTCCGCTTCGTGCGCTGGGACCGCGGCCGCCAGCTCGTGCTGGAGCGCAATGCCGACTACTGGGACAGGGACCGACCCTGGCTCGACCAGATCGTGTTCCGCCAGATCACCGACCCGGCCGCGGCCGTGGCCGCGCTGGAGACCGGCGCGATCCATATCGCGGGCGAGGTACCGCTGTCGGACGTGGCCAACCTCGCGCGCAACCCGCAGCTGGCGGTGCACCGCCGCACCCAGCCTTCGACCACCGGCATCGCCGCCATCGAGTTCAACCTGGAGCGCCCGCTGTGGCGCGACGTGCGCGTGCGCCAAGCCATCGCCCATGCGGTGGACCGCAACTTCCTGGTGAAGAACATCTGGCACGGCTATGCCGAGGCCACGGATGCGCCGATCCCCTCGGCCTTTCCGGCCTTCCACACCACCGACGTGCCGCACTACCCGTTCGACCTTCAGCGCGCCGAGGCGCTGCTCGACGCGGCGGGCTTGAAGCGCGACGGCCGCGGCACGCGCCTCGCGTTCACGCTCGACCCCAACGCGGGCAGCTCGCAGACGCTGGTGCAGGCCGCCCAGGTCCTGCGCGCCAACCTCGCGCGCATCGGCGTGCGGGTGGACGTGCGCATCCAGGACTTCGGCGAGTTCATCAACCGCGTCTACACCCGGCGCGACTTCGACGCCTCGGTCTACATGGCCAACGCGGGCCCGGACCCGGCCATCGGCACCCAGCGTTTCTACTGGTCGAAGAACATCCAGCCCGGCGTGGCCTTCAGCAACGGCGCGGCCTACCGCAGCGCCGAGGCCGACCGCCTGCTGGAGATCGCCCAGTACGAAACGAATGTGGAACGCCGCCGCGCGATCTACACCCAGTTCCAGCAGCTGGTGCAGACCGACCTGCCCAAGATCCCGCTGGTCGCGCCCGAGGCGGTGGTGGTCGCGCGCAAGGGCCTGCGCGACTTCCTCGACCCGGCCGACGGCACGCTGGGCAACTTCGCCGGCGCCTGGATCGCCCGCGACGGCGGCTCGCCCGCATGACGTTCTGAAAAAGGGGGTCGCCATGTCCGCCGTCCTGCCGCCCTCGTCCACCGATTCGCTCCCGCTGCTGCACCGCGTGCTCGGCTGGCTGCGCGCCCTGCGCCGCCCGCTGTGGCGCGCGCTGCCCACGGCGCTCGGCGTGGTCATCCTCAACTTCGCGCTGCTGCAGGCGGTGCCGGGCGACGCGGTCGATGCGCTCGTGGCCGAATCCGGCTCGGCCACGGCCGAGACGACGGCGCTGCTGCGCGAGCGCTACGGGCTGGACAAGCCAGCCGTCTCGCAGCTCGGCGACTACCTCGGCCACCTCGCGCACTTCTCGCTCGGCTATTCGCCGCGCTACGACCTGCCGGTGATCGACCTGATCCTCGCGCGCCTGCCCAACACGCTGCTGCTGATGTCGCTGTCGCTGGCGATCTCGCTGGCCTTCGGCATCCTGTTCGGCGCGCTCATGGCCACCTGGGCCAACCGCTGGCCCGACCGGCTGCTGTCCTCCATCTCGTTCCTGCTCTATTCCACGCCGGGCTTCTGGATCGGGCTCATGGCCATCGTGCTGTTCGCGGTGCACCTGGGCTGGCTGCCCAGCGGCGGCGACGGCACCGTGGGCGTGGACCTGACCGGCTGGGCGAAGCTGGCGGACACGCTGCGCCACGCCATCCTGCCCGCGGCCACGCTCTCGACCTTCTACGTCGCCGTCTATGCGCGGCTCACGCGCGCCGCGATGCTCGAAGCACAGACGCAGGACTACGTACGCACCGCGCGGGCCAAGGGCCTGCACCCGGCGCGCGTCACCTTCCGCCACGTGCTGCGCAACGCGCTGCTGCCGGTGACCACCGTGGCCGGCACCCACCTGGCGGGCCTGCTCGGCGGCGCGGCGGTGGCCGAGACGGTCTTCAGCTGGCCCGGCATCGGCCGCCTCACGCTCGAAGCGGTGCAGGCGCGCGAATACCGCGTGCTGCTCGGCGTGCTGCTGCTGTCGTCCTTCCTCGTGATCGCGGCCAACATCCTGATCGACCTGCTGCATGCGCGGCTCGACCCCCGCATCCAGAACTAGGAACGCCCCCTCCATGTCCACTCCCCTCTACGGCGACGACGCCGCGGCGCGGCCCGCGTCGTGGCGCAGCCAGCTCGCCGGCGCCCTGCTCGGCGGCGTGCTGCGAAAACATACCCGCGCCAGTACCAGCCCACACTGCCCGACGGGCAGGCGCTCATGGCGGGACCAGTGGCCAGTATTGGCCGCGCTGCTGCGCAACCCGGCGGCCATCGTCGGCCTGGTGCTGCTGGCGCTGATCGTCTTCGCCGGGCTGTCGGCCGACTGGTTCTTCCCCGGCGACCCGCTCGACATCGTGGCCCAGCCGCTGCTGCGCCCGGGCGAGGACCGGGCGTTCTTCCTCGGCACCGACTTCCTCGGCCGCGACATCGCCGCGGGCCTGGCCCACGGCGCGCGCGTGTCGCTGCTGGTGGGCATCACGGCGGCGGTCGTCGGCGTCACCGTCGGCACGCTGATCGGCGCGGTGGCCGGCTACTTCGGCGGCAGGGTCGATGCGGTGCTCAACTGGCTGATCGAGATCTTTCAGACCACGCCGTCGTTCCTGCTGGTCGTGGTGATCGTGTCGATCACGCAGTCGTCGCTCGAAGTCATCGCTGTCGTCATCGGCCTGACGACCTGGGAGACGGTGGCGCGGCTGATCCGTGCGCAGTTCCGCGCGCTGCTGGGCAGCGACTTCGTGCTGGCCGCGCGCAGCATCGGCTTCGGCCACCGCTGGATCATCTTCAAGGAGATCCTGCCGAACGCGCTGCCGCCGATCGTCGTGACCGCCTCGGTCATGGTGGCCGGCGCCATCCTCATGGAATCGTCGCTCGCCTTCCTCGGCGTGGGCGACCCGAACAAGGTCAGCTGGGGCAGCATGATCGGCGGCGGGCGCGACATGCTGCGCACCGCGTGGTACCTGACCGCCATTCCGGGCCTCGCGCTCGTGGTCACCGTGTTCAGCCTCAACCTCGTGGGCGACGCGCTGATCGAGGCGATGAACCCGCGGCTGCGCGGGAGGGTCACGGTATGAACGCGGTCCTCAAGCCGGCCAGCGCGCCGCTGATCGCGGTCGAGGACCTGAAAGTCTCGTTCGGCACGCACCAGGCCGTGCGCGGCGTGAACTTCGAGGTCGCGCCGGGCGAGACGCTCGCGCTGGTCGGCGAATCCGGCTGCGGCAAGTCGACCACCTCGCTCGCGATCCTGCGGCTGCTGCCGCGCAATGCGCACGCCAGTGGCCGCATCGCCTTCGGCGGGCGCGACCTGCTGGCCCTGGACGAGAAGGCGCTGCGCGGCGTGCGCGGCAACGAGATCTCGATGATCTTCCAGGAGCCGATGACCTCGCTGAACCCGGTGCTCACGATCGGCGAGCAGATCACCGAGGTGCTGCGCACGCACCAGGGCCTGAACCGCTGGCAGGCGCGCGAGCGCGCCATCGCGCTGCTCGACCGGGTGAAGATACCGAACCCGCAGCGCCGCATCGACGACTACGCCCACCACCTCTCGGGCGGCCAGCGCCAGCGCGTGATGATCGCCATCGCCGTGGCCTGCCAGCCGAAGCTGCTGATCGCCGACGAGCCCACGACTGCGCTCGACGTGACCATCCAGGCCCAGATCCTGGAGCTGCTGCGCGAGTTGAGCGAGGAGTCGGGCATGGGCCTCTTGCTCATCACCCACGATCTCGGCGTCGTCGGCCAATGGGCCGACCGCGTGGCCGTGATGTACGGCGGCGAGGTGCTCGAATCCGCATCGGCCGAGCGCATCTTCTCGGCCCCGTCGCACCCGTACACGCGCGGCCTGCTCGGCGCCTCGCTGCGGCTCGACGCCGACCTGCACTACCGGCAGGTCGCGCTGCCCGAGGTGCGGGTGCGCGGCGACGCGGACCACCGCGCCTTCACGCTCGAAACCCACGGCGTGCCCCCGACCCGGGCGCCGGACCCGCAGGCCGCGCCGCTGCTCTCGGTGCAGGATCTGCGCACGGTGTACGACACGGCCCACGGTCCGGTCGCGGCGGTGGACGGCGTGAGCTTCGACATCCGCCCCGGCGAGACGGTCGGACTGGTCGGCGAATCGGGCTGCGGCAAATCGACGCTGAGCAAGACGCTGCTGCGGCTGCTCCAACCCGAGAGCGGGAAGATCGTGCTCGAAGGCACGGACCTCGCGCCGCTCGACGAGCGCGCGCTGCGGCCCTGGCGGGGCCGGGTGCAAATGGTGTTCCAGGACCCGTACGGCTCGCTCAACCCGCGCCACCGCATCGGCGACATCCTCGACGCCGCGCTGCGCGTCAACGGCGTGGCCGACCGCACCGAACGGCGCCAGCGCATCGCCGACATCCTCGACCGCGTGGGCCTGCCGGCCGCGGCGGTGGACCGCTGGCCGCACGAGTTCTCGGGCGGCCAGCGCCAGCGCATCGGCCTGGCCCGCACGCTGGTGCTGCGGCCCTCGCTGGTGATCTGCGACGAGCCGGTGTCCTCGCTCGACGTGTCGGTGCGCGCGCAGATCCTCAACCTGCTGGTGGAGCTCAAGGAAGCGTTCGACCTGTCCTACCTGTTCATCTCGCACGACCTGTCGGTCGTCAAGTACATGGCCGACCGCGTGCTGGTCATGCATGCCGGCCGGATCGTGGAACGCGGCGACCACGACCGCCTCTGGGCCGAGGCGCAGCACCCGTATACGCAGACGCTGATCCGCGCCGTGCCGAGCCCGCGCTTCGCGCCGCCGCCGCTGGTGGAAGAGACGGCACCGGCCTGGTTCCACGAGCCGCTGCCGCCCGTGTACCTCTGGCAGTTCGCCATATGAGCACGCCCTGGGACGTCATCGTCGTCGGCGCCGGCGCGGCCGGCCTGGTCGCCGCCTGGCATGCGCGCCAACAGGGCGCGTCGGTGCTCGTGGTCAACAAGGGGCTGGTCGGCCGCAGCGGCGCCACTATCACCTCGGGCGGCGGCATCTCGGCGGCGGGCAGCACGCTGCGGGCGCTGGGGCTCGACGTCGATGCCACGGACACCGAGGAAACCTTCTTCCACGACACGGTGCGCGCCGGCTCCTTCCTCAACGACCAGCGCCTGGTCGAGGCCATGGTCACCGGCGTCGGCGACGAGCTGCGCCGCTACATCGCCGCGGGCGTGAAGTTCCGCGTCAACAAGAAGGCGCCGGGCCACAGCAGCGGCCGCGGCATCCACATCAGCGGCCCCGACATGCAGAAGGCCGTGACCGACGACGCGCTGGCCGCAGGCGTGCAGTTCCGCGAGGACTTCCAGTCCACCGCGCTGCTCACGCGCGACGGCGCGGTCGTCGGCGTGGCCGGGCTGGACCGCCGCACCGGCGAGGCCGAGGCCCTGCACGGCCATGCGGTCGTGATCGCCACCGGCGGCACCACGTCGAACTGGCACCTGCGCACCGCGCCCGAGGAACTCTCGGGCGAAGGCCATGCGATGGCGCTGGATGCCGGCGCCTCGCTGATCGAGATGGAGCTGCTCCAGTTCCTGCCCTGCTGCCTGGCGGCGCCGCCCATCTGGCGCGGCCTGCAGTTTCCGTGGATCCTCGGGCCGCAGGGCGGCCTGCGGGCCTGGCTGCTCAACCGCTACGGCGAGCGCTTCATGGCCCGCTGGGACCCGGAGCGCATGGAGCTGGCCACGCGCGACGTGGTCAGCGCCGCCTGCGCGGCCGAGGTGGTCGAAGGCCGCGGCAGCCCCAGCGGCGCGGTCTACCTGTCGTGGAAGCACCTGCCCGACGACATCCTCGACCACTACCCCACCTGGTCGAAGTCGGTCACGCCCGACTGGCACTGGCAGGGCTTCGACATGAAGCCGCTGATCGAGCGCATCCGCGCCGACCATGCGGTCGAGGTCATGCCCGCGGCCCACTTCTCGCTCGGCGGCATCCGCGTGGATGGGCACGGCGGCACCGGCGTGCCGGGCCTGTTCGCCGCCGGCGAGGCCACCGGCGCAGTCCACGGGGCCAACCGCCTGTCGGGCAACGCCGGCGCACAGGTGCTGGTGCAGGGCAAGCGGGCCGGTGTGGCTGCGGCACGCGATGCGCGGGAGCGCCGCGCGGATGGCCGCGCCGACAACCTGGAGCAGGCCTTCGATGCGATCCATGCGCCGTGGCGCAACGCGGGCCGCGACGGCGTCGTTCCGTACGAACTGAAGGACCGGCTCACGCAACTGGCCGAATCCACGCTCGGCGCCGCGCGCAGCGGCCCGGCGCTCGAAGCCGCGCTGGCCCGGCTGCAAGCGCTGGCCCGCGACGAGCTGCCGCGCCTCGCGCCGCGCGACACCGCCCGCGTCTGGAACCGCGACTGGAGCGATGCGCTCGAAGTGCGCGCCGCCGTGCCGGTGCTCGAATCGGCGTTGCGCGGCGCGCTCGGCCGCCCCGCGTCGATCGGTGCGCACCAGCGGCACGACCTGCGCGGCGTGGCATCGCAAGGCACGTTGCGGCACAGCATCGTGCGCCGCAGCAGCGATGGCGATCTTTCCCTGACCCACGAAGCCGTGCGGCACGATCTGCTGCAGCCCGCCTGACATGCGCATCCACCTGACCCTCTACCGCGACGGCGCGCCGCGCCGCATCGACGTGGATCTGCCGCCCGCGCGCGAGGCCGGCCTGGGCCTCACGGAGTGGGAAGGCGCCAGCGTCAGCACCGCCTTGCAGGTGCTCCAGCGCACGCTGGACCCGCGCATCGGCTACGTGCTGTCGTGCCGGCGCGGTTTGTGCAAGGTCTGCGCGATGCGCATCGACGGCGAGGTGCAGACCGCCTGCACCGTGCCGCTGCACGACGGCATCACGATCGAGCCGGCCAAGGAGCGGCTTGCGCTGCTCGACACCGTGGTCGAACTCAGCCTGGTACGCAAGGCCCGCGCGCCGGCGGCCCCCCATTGATCCACCGTTTTCGCCCAAGGAGCCTTCCGATGTCCGCCGTCCTCGCACCTTCGCCTGCCACCGAACTCTGGTACACCCGCTGCCCGGTGCCCACCGCCTCCGGCATCGCCCAGCACAAGCGCTGGCTGCACGGCGAGTTCGCGCGGCAGGGCATCCGGCTCGCATCCATTCGCGCCTCGCAGGACCGCGCGGTGCGCGAATCGCACTTCCGCCACAGCCTGACCGGCAGCTTCCGCGAAGGCGGCAACGTGCCGCCGATCTGGACCCGCGCGCGCGGCCAGGACACGGCCGTCGTCGCCATCACCTGGGTCGACGAGGAACAGCTCGTGCTCGTAAGGCCCGACAGCGATATCCACAACGCGCCCGACCTGCGCGGCCGCAAGCTCGGCATCGTGAAGAAGGAAGCCAGCGACCTCGTGGACGTGGGCCGCGCCGAGGGCCTGCGCGGCCTGACCACGGCGCTGAAGATCCATGGCATCGCCCGCGACGACGTGCGGTGGGTGGACCTGCCTGCAGCCGAATGGGAGCTGCGCGAAGGCGCCGATGCCAGCCGCCGCGACGTCGCCACCGAGGCGCTGCTCGCCGGCGCGGTCGATGCGATCTTCATCAAGGGCGCGCGCAGCGCCGCCGCGCTGGAGCGCGGCCTGCGCCCGGTCTTCAACATCAACCGCGAGGCCGACCCGCTGCTGCGCCTGAGCGCCGGCTCGCCGCGCCCGGTCACGGTGGACCGCGCGACGCTGCGCGACCACCCGGACCTCGTCGCCCGCTACCTCGCCGTGCTGCTGAAGACCGCCGAATGGGCGCGCACCCACCCGGACGACGTGGTCGCCACCATCGCGGCCGAGACCGGCGCCACCGAAGCCGCCGTGCGCCAGGCGTTCGGCCCGCGGCTGCACGAAGCCTTCGAGCCGCAGCTCTCCGACGTCTACGTGCAGGGCCTGCGCGCGCAGAAGGACTGGCTGCTGGCCGAGGGTTTCATCCCGGCCGACTTCGACCTCGGCGCCTGGATCGACCCCGCCCCGCTGGCCTCGGCGCGCGCGCTGGCCGCGCAGGTCGAACTCCGGGCAGACTGAATTCCCTCAACCCACCCAGCGATCCCTTCCATGAGCGCATCCTTCGACTACCGCAGCCTCGGCCGCAACGGCATCAAGGTCTCCCCGCTGACCCTCGGCACCATGATGTTCGGCGGCCAGACCGACGATGCCACCGCCCAGCGCATCGCCGACCGGGCCTTCGAGCAGGGCGTGAACTTCATCGATACCGCCAACGGCTACAACAAGGGCCAGTCCGAGGTTGTCGTCGGCCGGCTGATCGCGCCGCGCCGCAGCCAGTGGATCCTGTCGACCAAGTTCGTCAACCCGAACCCCGGCGCCACCGGCCCGAACGACAGGGGCGCCTCGCGCCACAACGTGATCCAGTCGGCCGAGGCGAGCCTGAAGCGCCTGGGCACCGACTACATCGACCTGCTCTACCTGCACCGCGAGGACCACCACACGCCGATCGCCGAGACCGTGCGCGCGCTCGGCGACCTGATCCGCGCCGGCAAGATCCGCAGCTACGGCCTGTCCAACCACCGGGCCTGGAAGCTCGCCGAGTTCAGCCGCACGGCCGACGCGCTCGGCGTGGACCGCCCGGCCGCCAGCCAGCCGCTCTACAACCTCGCCAACCGCCAGATCGAGACCGAGCACCTGCCTGCGGCCGACTACTACGGCATCGGCGTCGTGCCCTACAGCCCGCTCGCGCGCGGCGTGCTCACGGCCAAGTACGCGCCCGGCGAGACGCCCGGCGCCGACACCCGCGCCGGCCGCAACGACAAGCGCATCCAGCAGACCGAATGGCGCCCCGAGTCGCTCGACCTCGCCCAGCGCGTGAAGGAGCACGCCGCGGAACGCGGCATCTCGGCCGGCCAGTTCGCGCTGGCCTGGGTGCTCAACAACCGCCTCGTCACCTCGGCCATCGCCGGCCCGCGCACGCTGGAGCAGTGGGACGATTACATCCCGGCGCTGCAGTACGCCTTCACCGCCGAGGACGAGGCCTTCGTCGACAGCCTCGTGGTCACCGGCCATTCGTCCACGCCGGGCTACAACGACCCGAGCCATCCGGCACACGGCCGCCAGCCGCGCAACGGCGCGGGCTACACGGCGCCCACGCTCGCGGCCTGAGGGGCGGGCGCATGCCGAGCGACCGATGAGTCTGGAGTTCTTCTGGAACCTGCCGACCGAGCAGGCCCAGCCGGCCGGCGCCGGCGCACTGCGGCACTGAACCAACGCCGCGCGTGCGGCCGAGCTCGCCGGCTTCGACGGCCTGCTGCTGCCCAGCGGGCCGCGCCGGCCCGACGCCTGGCTGCTCGCGGCGACGCTGGCCGCGCAGGTGCGGCGCATCCGCTTCCTCGTCGGCCTGCGGCCGGGCTTCGTCCTGCCGGCCGTGGCGGCGCAGCGCGCGGCCACGCTGCTGCAGATCGCCGGTCCCCGGCTCGCGTTCGGCGTGCTCGCCGGCACCGACACGGCCGAGCACCGCACCTACGGCGACGTGGTCAACCACGACGACCGCTTCGCACGGGCCGGCGAATTCCTCCAGGTGCTGGCCCAGGCCTGGAAGGGCCGCGGCGCCGGCGGCGGCTTCGCGCACGAAGGCGCGCACTACCGCATCGACGGCGGCGGCCTCTACCGGCCGCCGGCCGAGCCGCTGCCGCCGCTCTACATCGGCGGCGGCACGCCTGCGGCCGAGCGCGTGGCCGCCGTCCATGCCCAGGTCTACTACCACTGGGCGGCCGCGCCCGCGATCTTCGCCGCCCGGCTGCGCCGCGTGGCCGACCTGGCCGCCGCCGAAGGCCGCAACCTGCGCTTCGGCGTGCGCGCGCACCTGGTCGCGCGCGAGACCGAGGCGCTGGCGCGCCGTGAACTGGACAGGGTATCCTTCCAGAGTCCCCGTGTGGCGAGTGCTGCGGAGATATACTACGAGGTATCGCCGGGCCTGTGGACGGCGGCCGGCAGCGGCCGCGCCATCCTGGTCGGCAGCCATGCCCAGGTGGCTGCACGGCTGGAGACGCTGCACGGCCTGGGCGCCGACAGCTTCATCCTGTCGGCCGACGATGCGCTGGACGACCCGCTGCGCATCGCCGAGGAAGTTCTTCCGCTGGTGCGCGCCGCGCGCCCCGCCGCCACCGCACCGACCGCTCCATGACCGCAGCCACCCCCCGCGCGCGCCCGCGCTTCTACTGGTACACGCCCACGCGCGGCGACAGCCGCCTGCTCATCGAGAGCGGCCGCGGCCGCCGGCCCGGCCTGCTGCGGCAGGCCGGCATCGACTACGTGCGCCAGCTCGCCGGCGTGGCCGAGGCGGCGGGCCTCGAAGGCATCATGCTGCCCACCGGCGTCGCCACCGAGGACGGCGGCCTGCTGGCCGCGGCGCTGGTGAACGACACGCGCCGGCTGCGGTTCATGGTGTCGTTCCGCGCCGGACCCGAGCTGCCGACCCACTTCGCCCAGCGCATCGCCACGCTCCAGCAGCTCTCCGGCGAGCGCATCCAGGTCTGCCTGTTCAACGGCTCGGAGGAGGAGCAGCGCTCCTACGGCGACTTCACCGACCACGACGTGGCCTACGAGCGCGCCGGCGAGTTCATCGCCATCGCCCGCGCGCTCTGGCGCGGCGAGCCGGTGCAGCATGCCAGCCGCCACTACCTGGTGGACTGCCGCACCGCCGGCGGGCTGCCGGCAGCGGTCGGTCCCACGCCGCGCATCCATGCCTTCGGCATCTCGGCCGGCGCCGACGCCCTGGTCGCGCGCCACGCCGACGTGCACATGCTCTGGGGCTGGCCGCCCGCGCTGATCCGCGAGCGCGTGGCCCGCACCCGTGCGCTCGCCGCCGAAGCCGGCCGCAGCATCGATCTGGGCCTGCGCCTGAGCGTGATCGCCCGCGAGACCGAGGCCGAGGCCTGGGCCGAGGCGCAGCGCCTGCTCGACGCGCTGCCCGCCGGCGTGATCGACCAGGCCCAGCGCGAGCTGGCGCGCTGGCAGTCCACCGCCATGGCGCGCATGCAGGCGCTGCACGGCCACGGCCGCATCCGCGGCCTGCGCGAGCTGGAGCTGCACTTCAACCTCTGGCTCGGCTCGGCGCTGGTCGGCGGCATGGCGAGCTTCGTCGGCTCCTACGCCCAGGTGGCCGAGCGCATCGCCGAGTACGCCAACATCGGCTTCGGCACCTTCGTGCTGTCGGGCTATCCCAACCTGGAAGCGTTGAACCGGGTGGGCGAGCACGTGCTGCCGCGGATCGCATAAGCAAAGCCGCAATCGTTTCTTCAAGACCGCGATCGCAGCCCGTACATTGCCGCCGCAGGACTTTTGCGCCATGCCCGACCACGTCCAGCCTTCCGCGCCGCCGCCGGCCACGTCCCCCGGGCGGGCGGCGGCGGCGCGCGGCGCGCGCGACCCGTTCGACGGCATCGCCCGCAGCGGCGCGCCGGTGCTCATCACCGGCGAGACCGGCACCGGCAAGGAAGTCACCGCGCGCCGCATCCACGCGGCCAGCGGCCGGCGCGGGCCGTTCATCGCGGTCAACTGCGGCGCCTTCAGTGAAAACCTGGTCGACGCCGAACTCTTCGGCCACGAGGCCGGCGCCTTCACCGGCGCCGAGTGCGCCCGCGCCGGCTGGTTCGAGGCCGCGCAGGGCGGCACCCTCTTCCTCGACGAGATCGGCGACCTGCCGCTGCACCTGCAGGTCAAGCTGCTGCGCGTGCTGCAGGAGAACCAGGTCGTGCGCATCGGCGCACGCCGGCCGCTGCCGGTGGACGTGCGGCTGATCGCCGCCACCAACGTGGACCTGGCCCGCGCGGTCGAGGCCCAGCGCTTCCGCGCCGACCTGTATTACCGGCTCAATGTCGCGCCCATCGTGCTGGCGCCGCTGCGCGAGCGGGTGGACGAGATCCTGCCGCTGGCCCGCCGCTTTGTGGAGCGCCATGCGGCCGAGCGGCCCGGCGCAGCGCCGGTGCGCCTGTCGGAGGGAGCCGCAGCCGCGCTGGAAGCCTACTGCTGGCCTGGCAACATCCGCGAGCTGGAGAACGTGGTGCAGTTCGCCCTTATCGTCTGCCAGGGCGGCGAGATCCGCACGGACGACCTGCGGCTGATCCACGATGCCGGCACGCTGATCGCCGGCGGCGACGCGCCGGCGCCGGCCGCTGCGGGCGACGCCGAACCGGCGCCGGCCGCCGCCGCGGTCCCCGGCGGCGATGGCGCGGACGGCGCCTACGACCATCTCGCCCAGTCCATCGCCTCGCTGATCGACGCGCGGCGGCCCCGGCTGTTCTACGGCATCGAGGAGCTGCTGGTGCGCACCGCCTACGAGAAATGCAAGGGCAACCAGGTCCAGGCTGCGCGCCTTCTGGGCATCACGCGCAACACCATGCGCACGCTGCTGCGCCGCTTCGGCCTGATCGACGAGCTGCCGCGGCGGCCGGCCGGCACCGTCCATTAGCGGTGGCCCCGGCGGCAGCTTATGCAGATTTCGCCGCTCCAAATTCGGCATTCGCTGCTGCTTTCCGAGCAGCCGTTCCTATAATTCTTCTGCTGCCCCAACAGCAGCAGCATGGCATTTCGGCCATGCCGGCCGCGGAGCGCCGCCGCCCTCTCCGCCCATGGTCACCACCACGACGACCTCCCTGCCCTCCGCACCGCAGAAGATCCTCACGCTGCCGCATTCCGAATCGCTGGCGCTGTCGATCCGGGCCAAGGCGTTGGTGTTCAACGACCCGCAGTCCGAGCAGCTGCTGCGCCAGGTGGAGCAGGTGGGCGCCAGCCATGCGACGGCGCTGCTGATTGGCGAGACCGGCACCGGCAAGGAACTGGTGGCGCGCCACATCCATGCCTGCAGCCAGCGCGGCGGCCCGTTCGTCGCGGTCAACTGCGGCGCGTTCAGCGAGAGCCTGATCGACGCCGAGCTGTTCGGCCACGAGAGCGGCGCCTTCACCGGCGCGAGCCATGCGCGCGCCGGCTGGTTCGAGACGGCCCACGGCGGCACGCTGTTCCTCGACGAGATCGGCGACATGCCGCTGGCGCTGCAGGTCAAGCTGCTGCGCGTGCTGCAGGAGCGCCAGGTGGTGCGCCTGGGCGCGCGCCAGCCGATTCCCGTGGACGTGCGGCTGATCGCCGCCACCAACGTCGACCTGACCGAGGCGGTGCAGGCCGGCCGCTTCCGCGCCGACCTGTTCTACCGCCTGCACGTGGCCGTGCTGCACCTGCCGCCGCTGCGCGAGCGGCCGGGCGACATCCTGCCGCTGGCGCGCCACTTCGCCGACATCTACCGCAGGAAGCTTGGCCTCAACGCGGCGGCCGGCGGCTCGGGCTTCAGCGCCGCAGCCGAGCAGGCGCTGCTGGCCTACGGCTGGCCCGGCAACATCCGCGAGCTGGAGAACGTCATCCACTACGCGATGATCGTGTGCCGGCGCGACACGGTCGAGCGCGAGGACCTGCGCCTGCCCCACGGCGCCAGCGCAGCCGCCGCGGGCGGCGAGGCCCGGCCGCCCGCCGGCGACCCGTTCGGCGCCATCCAGCATGCGCTGCGCCAGCTGCTCGACCGCAAGCAGCCCGAGCTCTACGAGGCGCTGGAGGCCCTGGTCGTCAGGACCGCCTTCGAGCACTGCGGCGAGAACCAGGGCCGCACCGCGCGCGAGCTGGGCATCTCGCGCAACATCCTGCGCGCCCAGCTCAAGCGCTTCGGGCTGCTCGGCGAGCGGCTGATCCTGCCGGTGGACTGAAGGCCGGCCGCCGGGGGCGCGCAAACCACAGGTGGAGTGCCGCGGAGGGCGTCGCTATGATGGTCGCGCAGACCCGCCCAGACCACCAGGAGCCCCCGTGGAGGATGCCGACGCCCCCTGTTCCGCCGACCCCTCGGCCGGCGGCGGATGGGCGTCGGCGGCGGTCGGCGCCACCGATGCGGCGGTGATGGTCGTCGATGCCTCCTGGGCCATCACCTGTGTCAATCCCGGCTTCACCCGCATGCTGGGCTGGACGGCCGACGAAGTGCTGGGCCGGCAGGCGACCTGCCTGATGGGTTACGGACCCTCGGAAGGCGCGAACGACGGCCACCGCAGCGCGCTGCTCGCCGGCCGGGCCCTGCTGCGCGAGCGGGTGGTGTCCGGCCGCGACGGCCGGCGCTGCTGGGCGCGCATCCATGTCAACCCGATCGCCGGACCCGACGGCACGCTGCAGGCCGCGGTGTCCGTGCTGGTGGACATCACCCGCGTGAAGATGTTCGAGGCGCTGCAGCGGCGCGCGCTGGAGGCCATGGCCCGCGACTGCCCGCCGGCCGAGGTGCTGGACCTGCTCTGCCGCGAGGTCGAGCGCATCGTGCCCGAGGTGATCGCGTCGATCCTGGAGGTGGATGCGCAGGGCCTGCCGCACCCGCTGGCCGGCCCGAGCCTGCCGGCCGCATACTCGGCCGCGCTCGACGGCGTGGCCATCGGCCCCAAGGTCGGCTCCTGCGGCACGGCCGCCTGGCGGCGCCAACCGGTGCTCGCGTGCGACATCGCCACCGACCCGCTCTGGGAGGACTACCGCCACCGGGTCCTGCCGCTGGGCTTGCGGGCCTGCTGGTCCACGCCCATCCTGTCCAGCCAGGGGCAGGTGGTCGGCACCTTCGCGTTCTACTACCGCGACCGCGTCGGCATGCAGCCCGACCCGTTCCTCCAGCAGCTGGTGGATGCCTGCATCCACCTCTGCGCGCTGGTCATGGAGCGCGAGCACACCCGCCGTCGCATCCGCCAGCTGGCCTTCTACGACGGCCTGACCGGCCTGCCCAACCGCAGCCTGCTGCTGGCCCAGGCCGACCAGACGCTGGCGGCCGGCGACCACGACGGCGAGGGCCGCGCGCTGCTGTTCATCGACATCGACCGCTTCAAGCAGGTCAACGACTCGCTCGGCCATCCGGCCGGCGACACGCTGCTGCGCATCGTGTCCAGGCGCATCCAGGCGCAACTGCGGCCGTCGGACCTGGCCGGCCGGCTCTCGGGCGACGAGTTCGTGGTGCTGCTGTCGCCCTGCGACAAATCGCATGCCGCCCATGCGGCGGAGCGTCTGCAGGCGGCGCTGCTGGCGCCCTGCGACGTCGCGGGCACGGTCCTGTCCTGCTCGGCCAGTGTGGGCGTGGCCGTCTTTCCGAACGACGGGCGCGACATCCAGACGCTGCTGCACCGTGCCGACCTGGCCCTGCACCAGGCCAAGGCCGGCGGGCGCGGCGGGGTGCGCTTCTTCAGCGCCGACATGAACCGCCAGGTGCTGGACCGGCTCACGCTCGAATCCGCGCTGCGCGAGGCCCTGCACAGCGGTGGTCTGCAGCTGCACTACCAGCCCCAGGTGCGCCTGCACAACCGCCGGCTGTATGGCGTGGAGGCGCTGGCGCGCTGGCGGCACCCGCAGTTCGGCGAGATACCGCCGATGCGCTTCGTCCCGCTGGCAGAGGAATGCGGCCTCGTCACCGAACTGGGCCACTGGGCGCTGGACGAGGCCTGCCGCCAGCTCGGCGGCTGGCGCAGCCGCGGCGTCGTGGTGCCGACCGTGGCGGTCAACCTGTCGGCCACCAGCTTCCACCAGCCCGACCTGCCGCGGCGCATCGCCGCCACGCTGGCCCGGCACGGCCTGGCGCCGCGCGACCTGATCCTGGAGATCACAGAGAGCGTGCTGCTCGACACGCATCCGTGCACGCTGGAGACGATCAACGCCGTCCATGCGCAGGGCGTGCGGCTGTCGATGGACGACTTCGGCACCGGCTATTCGAGCCTGAGCTACCTGCGCCGCCTGCCGGTGAGCGAGCTCAAGCTCGACCGCAGCTTCGTGGCCGACCTGGAGACCGACCCGGCCGCCCAGGCGCTCAGCAGCGCCATCCTCGGCATCGGCCGCAGCCTGGCCCTGACCGTCGTGGCCGAGGGCGTGGAGACGCAGGCCCAGAACGCCATCCTGCGCGCCCAGGGCTATCCGGTGGCCCAGGGCTACCTGTTCTCGCAGCCGCTGCCGGCCGCGGACTTCGAGCGCTGGCTTTCCGGAAGCTAGGCCGCTGCCTGCGCGGTTGCCGGATGGCGCCAGCGCTGCTTCAGCGCCGCCCAGCGCGTGCGGGCCGCCGCGAGGTTGCGCGCCTTCACATGGCCGTAGCCCTTGATCTGGTCGGGCAGGCTGGCGATCTCGACCGCCAGCGCATGGTTGTCCGCCGCCAGCGACGGCAGCAGCTCCTCGATGGCGGCGCGGTATTCGCCGACCAGGGCGCGCTCGGTGCGGCGCTCCTCGGTGTAGCCGAACGGGTCGAACGGCGTGCCGCGCAGGCCGCGCAGCTTGGCCAGCACGGTGAAGGCCGTGCCCATCCAGGCGCCGAAACGGCGCTTCTGCAGCTCGCCGCGCGCGTTCCGCTTCGCCAGCAGCGGCGGTGCGAGGTGGTAGGCCACGGTGTAGTCGCCCTCGAACTGCGCGGCGATGCGCGCGCGGAAGGCCGGGTCGGCCTGCAGCCGCGCGACCTCGTACTCGTCCTTGTAGGCCATGAGCTTGAACAGGTTGCGCGCCACCGCCTCGGCCAGCGCGTGGCGGCCCAGCGGCGCCTCGGCCGCGCGCACGCGCTCGACGAAGGCGCGGTAGGTGTCGGCATAGGCGGCGTTCTGGTAGGCGGCGAGGAAGTCGGCGCGGCGCGCGACCATCCGCTCCAGCGTCTCGCGCGGCCGCAACTGCACGACCTGCGCGGGCCGGGCGGTGCGCTCCACCGCCGCCAGGTCGTGCGCCGCGTGGCGGCCCCAGGCGAAGGCTGTCTTGTTGGCCTCGACCGCGACGCCGTTGAGCTCGATCGCGCGCAGCAGCGCGTCGCGCGTGAGCGGAACCCAGCCCTTCTGCCAGGCGTAGCCCAGCATCATCGGGTTGACGTAGATGCTGTCGCCCATGAGCCGGGTCGCCAGCGCCTCGGCGTCGAGGCTGCCGATGGCGTCTGCCCCCACCGCGCCGGCGATGGCCGCGGTGCAGCCCTCGGCCGGGTTCTTCCAGCCGGCGTCGCGCACGAAGCCCGCGGTCGGCGCGCCGTGGGCATTCAGCGCCACGCGGGTGCGGCCGGCGCGCATGCGCGCGAGTGTTTCGGCACCCGCGCCCACGAGCGGGTCGCAGGCCAGTATGAGGTCAGCGTCGGCGGTGCCCACGCGCGTGGTGAGGATCCTCTCCTGGGTATCGGCGACAAGCACATGGCTCCAGGTCGCGCCGCCCTTCTGCGCGAGGCCGGCCGCGTCCTGCGTGACGATGCCGCGGCCTTCGAGGTGCGCGGCCATGCCGAGCAGCTGGCCGATGGTGATCACGCCGGTGCCGCC
The DNA here is from genome assembly GCA_009914555.1 of Xylophilus sp. GTDB lineage: Bacteria > Pseudomonadota > Gammaproteobacteria > Burkholderiales > Burkholderiaceae_C > WNDY01. The sequence continues at coordinate 141,653 of WNDY01000001.1, read as the reverse complement.
GACGCCCGCGACGACGATGCCCCAGGCGCCGCCGTGACCGGCGAGGTCCGGCAGCACCGGGTCGGGCAGCGCGCCGAGGTCGTCCGGCTGCGGCGCCTTCGCTGCGGCCTGCCTGCGCAGCTGCCCGCCCTCGATGGTGACGAAGCTCGGGCAGAAGCCCTTGAGGCAGGACGTGTCCTTGTTGCAGCTGCTCTGGTTGATCGTGCGCTTGCGGCCGAACTCGGTCTCCAGCGGCTCGACCGCGAGGCAGTTGCTCTGTACACCGCAGTCGCCGCAGCCTTCGCAGACCAGGTCGTTGATGACCACGCGCAGCGCCGGGTCCACCGCGGTGCCGCGCTTCCTGCGGCGGCGCTTCTCGGTGGCGCAGGTCTGGTCGTAGATGATGACCGTGGTGCCCTCGATCTCTCGGAACGCACGCTGGATGCCGTCCAGCGCGTCGCGGTGGTGCACCGCCACGCCGGCGGCCAGCGGCGCGCCGTCGTACTTGTGCGGGTCGTCGCTCACGATCACCAGCTTCTTCACGCCTTCGGACACCAGGCTGTTAATGATCTGCAGCACCGAGTGCCCCTCGGGCCGCTCGCCGACCTGCTGGCCGCCGGTCATCGCGACCGCGTCGTTGTAGAGGATCTTGTAGGTGATGTTCACGCCCGCCGCGATGGCCTGGCGGATCGCCAGCAGCCCGCTGTGGAAGTAGGTGCCGTCGCCGAGGTTGGCGAACACATGCTTCTCGTTGCTGAACGCCTGCTGGCCGACCCAGGGCACGCCCTCGCCGCCCATCTGGGTGAAGCCGATGGTGGCGCGGTCGGGCATCCAGGTCGCCATGTAGTGGCAGCCGATGCCGCCGAGCGCGCGCGAGCCCTCGGGCACGACGGTGCTGGTGTTGTGCGGGCAGCCGGCGCAGAACCACGGCACCCGGTCGGCGCCGGCCGGGCGCGTCGCGGTCGCGGTGGCCAGGGCGCGTTCCTGCGCATCGAGCACGGCGATGCGGGCCTGCACCCGCGCGGCCAGCGCCGGGTGACCGGCCAGCAGGCCCAGGCGCTCCAGCCGCTGCGCGACGGCGCGGGCGATCAGCGCGGGCGACAGATCGGCATTAGCGCGCAGCAGCGTGTGCGCCGTCGGGTTGGGCATGCTCCATTCGCCGCCGGTGAAGTCGCCCTCGGCCTCGCCGAACTTGCCGAGCACGTTGGGCCGCACGTCGGGCCGCCAGTTGTAGAGCTCTTCCTTGAGCTGGTATTCGATGACCTGGCGTTTCTCCTCGACCACCAGGATCTCCTGCAGCCCGGTGGCGAATGCGCGCGTGAGCTGCGCCTCCAGCGGCCAGACCACGGCCACCTTGTGCTGGCGGATGCCCACGGCGCGGCAGGCCGCATCGTCGAGTCCCAGGTCGGCCAGCGCCTGGCGCATGTCGTTCCAGGCCTTGCCGCTGGCGATCAGGCCGAGCCGGTCGCGCGTGCCCTCGACCACCGTGCGGTTCAACCCGTTGGTGCGGATGTAGGCCAGCGCGGCGTACCACTTGTAGTGCATGAGGCGCGCCTCCTGCTCCAGCGGCGGGTCGGGCCAGCGGATGTGCAGGCCGCCCTCGGGCATCTCGAAATCGTCGGGCAGCACGATGTTCACGCGGTGCGGATCGATCTCCACCGTAGCGCTCGATTCGACGATCTCCTGGATCGTCTTGAGCCCCGACCACACGCCGGCGAAGCGGCTCAGCGCGAACGCATGCAGGCCCAGGTCCAGGATCTCCTGCACCGTCGCCGGGAAGAACACCGGCAGCCCGCAGGCCTTGAAAATGTGGTCGCTCTGGTGCGCGGCCGTGCTGCTCTTGGAGATGTGGTCGTCGCCCGCGACCGCGATCACGCCGCCCAGCGGCGTGGTGCCGGCCATATTCGCGTGCTTGAACACGTCGGAGCAGCGGTCCACGCCCGGGCCCTTGCCGTACCAGATGCCGAACACGCCGTCGTACTTGTTGCTGCCGGGCGGCGCGAAGCCGAGCTGCTGCGTGCCCCAGAGCGCGGTGGCCGCCAGCTCCTCGTTCACGCCGGGCTGGAACACGATGTCGTTGGCCTGGAGGAACTTCTGCGCCTTCCACAGCGCCTGGTCGTAGCCGCCGAGCGGCGAGCCGCGGTAGCCGCTGACGAAGCCGGCCGTGCGGTGGCCGGCGGCCGCATCGCGCTGGCGCTGCAGCATCGGCAGGCGCACGAGCGCCTGCACGCCGGACATGAAGGCGCGGCCGTGGTCGAGCGCATAGCGGTCATCGAGGTTCGCGGTTTCGAGCGCGCGGCGGATGGGGTCGGGCAGCGGGGCGTTCATCGTGCTTGTCTCCGGTCGTGGAGGGCGCCTGCCGGCGGCGGCGCCCGTTGTGGAGATCAGTTTAGGCAGGAAGCGCCGAACGGTCCTTGCTTTCTTTGCCTGCCGAAGGGCATTCTGGGAAAGAATCTTGCCAAAACGGAGATGCAAATGGACGAACTCGACCGCTACGACATCGCGATCCTGCGCGCGCTGCAGGCCGACGGCCGCCTCAGCAACGCCGAGCTGGCCCAGCGCGTGGGCCTGTCGGCCGCGCCTTGCTGGCGCCGCGTGCGGGCGCTGGAGACGTCGGGCTTCATCACCGGCTACCGGGCCGAGATCGACCGCCGCCGCATCGGCCTGGGCGTGCTGGCCTTCGTGCGCATCGACGCCGAGCGCAACACCGGCGACGCCACCCGCGCGCTGGAGGAGGCCCTCCGCGCGCTGCCCGAGGTGATCGGCTGCCACTACATCAGCGGCGCCGGCACCTTCGAGCTGCAGGTCGTGGCGCCGGACCTGGACAGCTTCTCGCGCTTCGCGCTCGGGCAGCTCATGAACCTGCCGAACGTCGGCGACATCCACACGAGCTTCTCGCTCGGCGAGGTCAAGGGCGCCACGGCGCTGCCGCTCGGGCATCTCGAAAAGTAGGGGGTATAGCTCTATAGTCCTTTCATATCAGGCGCCATGAAGCTATCCCCATAGGGGTATCATTTCCAGCCGGCCTGCTGCAGCGTCCGCTCCACCAGCTCGCCGAGCAGCTGATGACCATACGGCGTCGGATGGAAGCTGTCGGAAAAAGCAAAGCTCTTCCACCAGTCCGCGCCGCCGCCCGCGCCGGCCGGCGGCGTCCGGGCCGAGAGCGCCGCAGCGGTGCAGGCCGGAAGGCTGTAGACCGGCAGCCCGTCGCCGCCGGTGCCGGTGGCCGGGCAGGCGGCATCGGTCGCGTTGGTCAGCCCGTAGGCCGCGGGGCTGGCGGCCTGGGCATCGAGCGCGGCATGGAAGTCGGCGATCCGCACCCGGGCGCTGCCGGCAAAGCGCGCCGCGAGCTCGGCGTTGAACGCATCGACCCAGGCATCGGCCAGGGCTTGGACCCGGGCGCTCGCCGCGCCGCCGGCGCTGGCGGCGACGGCCGCCAGCAGCTGGCGCACGCGCGGCGTGCGAGTGATGGCCGGCATGTTCAGCACCACCACGCGCTGCGCCCCGGCGCCGGCCACGCCTGTCTGGATCGCCGCGGCGAACCGGGCCGCCAGCGCCTTCATGTAGGCCGTGCCCAGCGCGCCCGCGGCCTGCGGGCCGCCAGCGAGCCCGGCGTCCACGGCGGCCGGGTCGAGCAGGGAGCCGAGCAGGCTGCCATAGCTCGCGCCCGCATCGCCCGACACGCGCAGGTAGGCGCCGAGCAGGTCGGCCGCATCGTTGCCTCCGCCGTCGATGAGCACCAGGTCGCCGCTGCCGAAGCCGCGCGCGCGGGCCGCGTCGATCTGCTGGAGGATCGCGGTCGGCGCGGCCGGCGCCGAAGGGTTGTTGATGCGCCCGCCGCCGACCGCATGGCTGGTACAGGCCGCCTCCGTGTCGAACGCGGTACCGGCAAAGCGGTAGTACGGACACAGCAGCAGTCCATAGCCGGCGGCCACCCGCTCGGGCCAGATGGCGGTGGAGCCGCTGCCGGTGGCCGCCGTGCCCTGCACCGTGAACTTGTAGCCGAAGGTGCCGCTGTCGGCCAGGCTGTCGCCGATCACCTTGACCGAGGAGACCGGCGGCAGGGACGGCGATCCGCCACCCCCACCACAGGCGGCGGCGAGGCAGGCGGCGGCGAGGAGCGCGATCATCGCAGGGCGGAGCGGACGGGCATGGCGGGCGGTCTCCGCGGAGTGTCGCGCGATCGTAGGCCTCGCCCCGCCCGGCGCTGCTGGAGCCGACCCGCAGCCAGGTCCGCCTTCAATGCCTCGTGGACCCGCGTCTGCCAGCCCGGGCCGCTGTTGCGCAGGGCATCCACGAGTTCGCTGTCGAGCCGGATCGCCACCTGCGTCTTGGTGCCGGAGCCGGCCGGGCGGCCGCGCTTGGCGCGGCAGGCCGCGATGCCGGCGCGCAGCTCCTCCTGCATCGCAGGGCGGTCGTCCTCGTCGACGCCGTGCCAGACGGGGTCCCGCTCCGGCGGCAGGGCCCGAACGGCTTCCAGCACCTGTTTACCTGCCATCGAATTCGTTTTCGAGCCAGGCATCGCAGAGTTCCTTTTCCTGTCTGCTTGCGTGCCGGAAGCCGATCACGCGCGCTGCACCGCCGCGCCCGGCATGCGCCACCGTCAGCACGGCGAGAAAGCCGAGTGCGCAGGAAATCGACACGGCCCGAGGCATCGCGAATGATTGTGGATGCATTAATTCGCAGTGTCGCTGCCGACCCAATCGACCAGCGCGTCGAACACCGGCCGCAGTCCGTTGGCGTTCGGATGGTTCACGATCGCGACCACCACGTAGCGCCGGCCGCTGGCCGCGTGCACGTAGCCGGCAATCGCCGCGGCGTCGCGCAGGCTGCCGGTCTTGAGGTGGGCCGCGCCGCTCCAGCGGGCCTGGCTGCGCTTGAGGGTGCCGTCCACGCCGGCGATCGGCAGCGAGGCGATCAGCTCCGGCATGGCGGGCGTTGCCCAAGCCACCTGCAGCATGCGGCCCAGCGCGGCCGGCGCCACCTGCGCGTCCCGGCTCAGGCCGGCGCCGTTGTCGATCAACGGCACCGGCAGGTCGGCCGCGATGCGGCTGCGCCACCACTGGGCCAGCACCTCGCGCGAGGCGTCGAAGCTGCCGGTGCCGCGCGCCTGCAGGCTCAGCGTGAGGAACAGCTGCTGCGCCATCACGTTGTTGCTGAACTTGTTGATGTCGCGGATCACCTCGGCCAGCGGCGGCGACGCGGCCGTGAAGACCGGCTGCAGCCCGGCCGGCACGCGGCCGTCGCGCACGCGGCCGCGCAGCTCGCCGCCGGTCTGGCGCCACAGGCCTTCAATGGCGCGGGCGGCGAAGGTGTCGGGCGCGGGCGGCGCGATCGGCCAGGCGCGCTCGCCGCAGGCGGCCGGGTAGCTGCCGGCGAAGCCGATGCGCGCCGGGTCGGCCAGGCTGGCCTGCAGCTGGCCGCGCCAGTCGCCGCAGGCCTCGGCCGACAGCGGCACGGCCGCGGGCGCGGCCAGGCCGGCCAGCGGCGGCTCGACCGACACCCGGGCCACGCCGGCCGCGCGGTCGGGGATGAAGTCGAGGACCAGCGAGCGGTAGTTGACCAGCAGCGCATCGGGCGCGGCGTTGTAGGGCTTGAACGGCTCGCCGTCGAAGCCGGCGGGGTCGTGCGGCGGCAGGCTGAAGGCGCTGCGGTCGAGCACGATGTCGCCCGCGATCGTGCGGATGCCCTGCGCCTGAAGGCGGCGCAGCAGCAGCCACAGCCGCTCCAGCACCAGCTTGGGATCGCCGCGGCCCTGGATGTAGACGTTGCCCTGCAGCACGCCGCCGGACACCGGGCCGTCGACGTACACCGGGGTGTTCCACACGTAGGCCGGCCCGAGCAGGTCCAGCCCGGCATAGGTGGTGACCAGCTTCATCACCGAGGCCGGGTTGGCCGGCACCTGGGCGCGCCAGGCCAGGCGCGGCGCGGCGCGCGGGCCGGCCTGCGCATCGGCGACCCAGACGGAGAGCGCCTCGCGCGGCAGCCGGGCGCGGGCGAGCGCGGCTTCGACCTCGGGCGGCAGCGCCGCCGTCTGGGCCTGCGCCGGCTGCCAGCCGGCAGTCCACAGAGGCAGGAGAAAAAGAGCGTGGAGGCAGGCAGCCCGCAGGCGCCGCGCGAGGGTGGGCGATGGCATGCGCGCGAGTGTAGGGGCCGGGCCGCGGCCGATAATCGGCCGATGTCCGACGTTCCCCCGCCGCCCCGCCTGCGCCTGCTCGCCTTCGACACCAGCACGGAGCGGCTGTCGATCGCCGCCGTCGGCCCCGACGGCGTGGTCCACGGCCATGCAGGCGCCGGCGGCGCCCAGGCCTCGGCCCAGCTGCTGCCGGCCATCCGCGCCGTGCTGGCGCAGGCGGGGCTTGCGCTGCACGAGTTGGACGCCATCGCCTTCGGCCGCGGGCCCGGCTCGTTCACCGGCCTGCGCACCGCCTGTGCCGTGGCCCAGGGCCTGGCCTGGGGCGCCGGGCGGCTGGTGCTGCCCATCGACACGCTGCTGGCGGTGGCCGAGGATGCACGGCTGCGCCACGGTACGACCCGGGTGGTGGCCGCGCTCGACGCCCGCATGGACGAGGTCTACACCGCCCGCTACGCCTGGGACGACGCCGCCTGGCGCACCGAAGGCCCGTTCGCCCTGCTGGCGCCCGAGGCCGTGGCGGCGCCGGCCGGCTATACGCTGGCCGGCACGGCGCGCGCCGCCTATGGCGACCGCCTGGCGCCCGGTGCGCCGGGCGTGCCGGCCCTGCCCACGGCCGACGCGATGCTGCGCCTGGCCCCGGCACTGCTCGCCGCCGGCGGCGCGGTGCGCGCGCAGGACGCGCTGCCGCTCTACCTGCGCGACAAGGTGGCCGAGACGACGGCGGAGCGGCTGGCGAAAAAGTAGCGGCGCATCCGCAACGCCGCTGCGGCCTCGGGGCCGCAGCCGCAGCAGCCCCGGACGACTGCGACGGGAGCGGAGGGGCGGACGGGGAGGACATGGGATTCCGCGCGGTGTGTGCTGCAAATGATGAGAAGCATTCGTACGATCCACAGCCGGGCCGGAGTTGCCGGACTACGCCGATGTCGGCAGTGGCCGACACACGCCGCGCGGGATGCCGGCCAGAGTGCGCCATCGCCTTTCCCATCCGCTCCAAAGGAACATCCCATGGCCTTGACCACCAGCACTGCCGACGATGCCCGCAACCACGCCCGCGCCCCTGGCGGCGACCCGAACCCGGTGGTCAACGCCATCGCCAACACCGTCACCGGCCTGCGTGCCGACGACGACATGGCCGAGCTGCTGAAGGTGTTCGACAGCTTGGAGCCCCAGGCCATCGAGAAGCTCGATCCGGCCAACGCCCGCCGGCAGCCGACCATCGCCGACGCGGTGAAGGCGCTGCTCCAGCGGCAGCACCGTCCGACCGACCCCGAAGCCCTGGTGCCCGGCGTGACCAGCCGCGACACCACCATCACCGCCTCGCGCGGCACGGTGCTGCCGGTGCGCATCTACACGCCCTCGGGCCACGGGCCCTTCCCGGTCGTGGTGTTCTTCCACGGCGGCGGCTGGGTGATCGCGGACAAGGACGTCTACGACGGCGGCGCCCGCGGCATCGCCAAGGAGGCCCAGGCCATCGTCGTCTCGGTCGACTACCGGCAGGCGCCGGAGCACAAGTTCCCCGCCGCCTGGGACGACGCGGCCGACGCCTACGCCTGGACCGCGGCCCATGCGGCTGAACTCGGCGGCGACCCGGCGCGCGTGGCGCTGGCCGGCGAGAGCGCCGGCGGCAACCTGGCGGTGGCCACGGCGATCGCCGCGCGCGACGCCGGCCTGCCCACGCCGGCCCACGTGCTCACCGTCTATCCCGTGGCGCAGACCAGCCTGTACACCGAATCGGAGCTGGCCAACGCCGTGGTCAAGCCGCTGAACCGGCCGATGGTGAAGTGGTTCGTCGAGCACCTGATCCGCTCGGAGGACGACCTGAAGGACCCGCGCCTCCAGCTCATCGAGGCCGACTTGGCCGGCCTGCCGCCGGTGACCATCATCAACGCCCACATCGACCCGCTGCGCAGCGACGGCGCCAAGCTGGAGGACGCACTGCGCCGCGCCGGCGTGCCGGTGGAGCGGCGCGACTACGACGGCGCGACGCACGAGTTCTTCGGCGCCGCGCCGGTGGTGGAGAAGGCGCGCCAGGCACAGGCGTTCGCCGGCGAGCGGCTGCGCGCCGCGTTCGGCGCGGTCTGACCGCCGCGGAGGCGGGTGTCCTCAGCCGACCCAGGCCTGGACTTCCACCTCCACCCTGGCCGCGCGGTTCAGCACGGCCTGCACCGTAGACCGGGCCGGCAGGTGCTCGCCGAAATAGCGGGCATATTTTTCGTTGAACGCGGCGAAGTCGCCGAGGTCGGCCAGCCAGACGGTGGTCCGCACGACATCGGTGCGACCGGCTCCGAGCTCGGCGAGCGCCGTATCGATCTGCTGCAACACCGCCCGGGTTTCGACGCGGATTTCGCCTGTGACGGGTCGCCCCTCGGCATCCGCCGGCAGCACGCCGGACAGGAACACAAAGCCGCCCGCCTTCACGGCGCGCGACAGCGGCAGCGGCTTGGCGCTGGGGTAGCGAATGATGGAAGCCATGGTCGATGCAAAGTCAGAAATGGGATCAGAGGACCGGCGTGCGGCGCAGCACCTGGCCGCTGCGCGCCCGGGTGTGCGTGCCGTGCAGGTAGGCGACGACGCCGTTGACCACCACTGCGTCGATGCCCTCGGCGGGTGCGACCGGGTTGTCATAGTCGGCCACGTCGCGCACCGTCTGGGCATCGAAGACGGTGATGTCCGCACGATGCCCTTCGGTAATCGCGCCGCGGCCTTCCAGGCCAAAGACCTGTGCGGTCAGCCCGGTCATCTTCCACACGGCCGTCTCCAGGGGAAACAGGCCGATGTCGCGGCTGTAGCGGCCCAGCACGCGCGGGAACGTGCCCCACAGCCGCGGATGGGGCCGCTCGCCGGTGGGGATGCCGTCGGAGCCGACCATCGTGGGCTCGAAGGCCAGGATGCGCTGAACGTCGGCCTCGTCCATGCTGTAGTAGATGGCGCTGGCCGGCTGCAGGCGCCGCGAGGCCTCGACCCGCGAGACGCCCCATGCGTCGGCGATGTCCTGCAGATCCTTCCCCTGAAGCTCGGGGTGTGCTTCGCTCGACGCGATGGTGATGCGGCCCTGCAGGCGTTCCTCGTCAAGGTGCAGCATGGTCGAACTGGCGGTGTAGGGGTAGCAGTCGAGGCTCACGCACTGGCAGCGCATCTCTTCCTCAATGCGCCGCAGCGTGGCCACCGATTTGCCGAAGTTGGCCTGCCGCATGTGCTTGTGGTGCGACAGCAGCACCGGTGTGCCGACCTCGCGGCCAATCTGGAAGGTTTCTTCCACCGCCTCCATGCACCGGTCGGCCTCGTTGCGGATGTGGGCCACGTAGAGCGCGCGCCGGGCGGCCAGCGGGCGCGAGACGGCGATCACCTCGTCCGTGGTCGCCGCGGCGGCCGGCGGGTAGTAGGTACCGGTGGACATGCCGACCGCGCCGGCGGCCAGCGCCTCTTCCAGCAGCGCGCGCATGGCGGCCGCCTCGTCCGGCGTGGCGGGCCGGTCCAGGTCGTCCATCACGATGGTCCGCAGGTTGGTGTGGCCCACCATCGGCACCACGTTGACCGCCGGCGGGAGCGCCTCCAGCGCGTCCAGATAGGCGCGGAAGGTGGTGAAGCGCCCACCGCCGCCGGCATCGAGCAGCTTCAGCGGCATCGGCAGCTCGGCGCCTGGACGCAGCGGCGCTGCGCTGATGCCGCAGTTGCCGGTGACCACGGTGGTGACGCCCTGCGATATCTTGAAGGGCACGTCCGGTTCGGAGATCAGCGCCTGGTCGTCGTGCGTGTGCGAATCGATGAAGCCGGGCGCGACGATCCGGCCGGTGGCGTCGATCGTCTGCGCGGCGGTGCAGCCGCGCAGGTCGCCGACCGCGGCGATGCGCCCGCCGCGGACCGCGACATCGGCCGCAAAGCGCGGACGGCGCGTACCGTCGATGACGGTGCCGCCGCGGATCAGGAGGTCGTAGTGGTTCGTCCCGGTCATTGCTTTCCTGTCCGATGAGGGGTCAGGCGGCGTCGAGCAGGTCCACCAGGCGGCGGGCCGATCCGAAAGCCAGGGTCAGGCCGAGTGCGCCGTGCCCGATGTTGAGGAAGACGTTGCGGCGCGGCGAGGGGCCGACGATCGGCACCGAGGTCGGCGTCGCAGGCCGCAGGCCGGCCCAGGGTTCCACGGCGTCGAGGTCTACCGCGCTGCCGAAAGCCTGCCGCGTATGGTCCGAGAGTTCCCGGATGCGGCGCGCATCGACGCGGGCGTCGTACCCACCGATCTCGGCCACGCCGGCCACGCGCAGCCGCGCGCCGATGCGCGCGTACACCACCTTCCTGCCGGCGTCGGTCACGCTCACGTGTGGCGCGCCGCAGGGCTCCCGGACCGGCACGGTGATGCTGTAGCCCTTGAGCGGATAGACCGGCACCGGAAAGCCGAGCTGGCGCGCCATCGCGGCGCTGGCCGGCCCGGCGGCGATCACCAGGCCGTCGACTTCGCGCACGCCGGCGTCGGTGACCAGGTGGGTCACCTGGTCGCCGGTGCGCCGGAACTCCCGCACCGCGGTGCCGAGCACGATGTCCACGCCCTGCGCCTTCAGATGATGTTCCAGGTCCCGGCACAGCGCATGGCTGTCGATCGCGCATTCGCTGGGCGTATGGATGGCGCCCGCGATCTGTCCGCGCAGGCGCGCCAGCGCCGGTTCGATGCGCAGGCATTCGACCTCGCTCACGGCCGTCTGCAGCGGGCCGCAGGGCGCCTGCAGCGCGAGCTGTGCCCGGGCCTTGTGCAGTGCGGCATCGGTTGGCAGCAGCACCAGCTTGCCGTGGCGGCTGAAGCTCAGCGCTTCGGTGTCCGCATCCGCCAGCCAGAGGTCTGTCTCCTGGCGGCTCAGCGCGCCCAGCGCCAGCAGCGCCAGCGAACCGGCATGCGCACGCGATGCCCGGCAGGCCAGCAGGAACTGCAGCATCCAGCGCCACTGGGCGATGGAGGCGCGCGGCACGATCTTCAGCGGCGCGCTGCGGGCGAACAGCAGCTGCGGCAGCTCGGCCAGCAACCCGGGCTGGGCCAGCGGAGCCACATAGCCATAGGACAGCTGGCAGCCGTTGCCGAAGCTGGTGCCCCGGCCGACGTCGGACGCGGCGTCGAGCACCGTGACGGAGCGGCCCGAGCGCCGCAGCGCAGCGGCGGTGGTCAGCCCGACGATGCCGGCGCCGATGACGGTGACGTGGCCGAACCGGCCCGGGGGGTGCTGCGGGCCGGCCGTCCAGTAGCGCTTGGCCGATGGCGCCGCCCCGGTTGGGGAGAGTGCGGCCATGGCGCGGTCCATCAATCGACCTTGGCGCCGCTCTTGCGCACGATCTCGCCCCACTTCAAGCGCTCGGACTGGATCAGGCGGCGAAAGTCCTCGCTGCTGCCGCCCATGGGCATAAACGAAAGCTGGCCCAGCTGCGCGCGCACCTTCTGATCCTGGAGGATCGCATTGATCTCGCGGTTCAGGCGCGACACGATGTCGGCCGGCGTCTGCGGCGGAGCGACCAGGCCGCCCCAGGCCTGCATCTCGAAACCCTTGACACCCGACTCGTCGAGCGTCGGCACGTTCGGGAACTGGAGCGAGCGCTCCCTGGAGGTGATGGCGATCGCACGGACCTTGCCGCCAGCCACGGACGGTCCGACCGAGGCGACGTTGTCGAACAGGAACTGCACGTTGCCGCCCATCAGGTCGTTGATGGCCTGAGGCGCCCCTTTGTAGGGTACGTGCTGGCTGGCGATGCCCGTCATCGACTTGAACAGCTCGGCGCCCAGGTGTCCCGAGGTGCCGGTGCCGCCCGAGCCGAAGGAGGTGGAGTCGGGGTGTGCTTTGGCATAGTGGATCAGGTCGCCCGTGGTCTGGATCGGCAGGTCCTTGTTCACCACGAGCAGGCTGGCCGAACTGGCCAGGGCGACCACCGGCACGAGTTTGGCCGGTTCGTACGGCAGCCTGGAGAACAGGTGCTCGTTGGTGGCCAGGGTGGCGTTGTTGCCGTAGCCGATTGTGTAGCCGTCCGGCGCCGCGATACTGACCGCCTGCATGCCGATGTTGCCGGCCGCGCCCGGTCGGTTGTCGATGACGACGCTCTGGTCCAGCCGCTTGGCCAGCTCGTTGCCGAACAGGCGCATGAGAATGTCGGGGCTTCCGCCGGCGGCGGACGGCACCACGACGCGGATGGGGCGGTCCGGCCACGCGGCATGCGCGGCGGGCAGCACGCAGGCGAGCAGGGAGGCCAACAGCAGGCGGCGAGAGGTGGGCGTCATCACGGGTCCTGGATCGCTGGGAGAGGAAGGTCCTCGGTCCGGCGCAGTATCCGCAGCCTCTGCATGCCGCACCAGCGAAAAAAAACCGCTGCGGTAGTCGTGAAGGAATAGCGCGTCTGCCTTGCGCCTGGCGGCGTCAGCTGGCCGCGCCGAAGCGCTTTCGCAACGTGGCGACGAACGCGTCGAAAGCCTGGCTGCGCACCGAGGAGGACGCATGGATTGCCACGGCGTCTACCGCCACGACCGGCTCCAGCGGCCGTGCCGGCAGGTCCTGTGCCACCGCGCGGGCCGTCAGCTCGTCGACCAGCGCGAAGCCGAGGCCCTGGCGAGCCAGCGCAGCGGCAACATAGTAGGTCCGTGTCTCGATCGCCGGCGGTGGCATCGGCACCTGGAGCTGCTCGCAGACATCGCGGATCCGCTGGGCCAGCGGGTCGCTGCCGCCGATGCCGATCCAGGCGTTCATGTCCAGTTCGGCGAGCCGCACCGCGCCGGACTGCGGAGGGCAGCTCGGCGGCCCAAGATGCACCCCGCGGACCTGCCCCAGCCCGATGCGATCGAGCCCCTGCTTGAGCGGCATGTCGAAGCAGATGCCCAGGTCCACTTCGCGGGCGAAGACCTGCTCGGCCAGCGCATCGCCGTTGTTGGTGAGGATTTCGACCGACACGCCGGGGCAGCGCCGGCGGAAGGCGTCCACCGCGCCCGGCAGCAAACTCAGGCCCAGGCTGGGCAGGCAGCCGATGCGCAGATGGTCCTCGGGGTTGCGCTTGAGGTTGCGCGCCAGCCGCTGGACGTTCTCGGCCTGGGCGAACAGCAGGGTGGTCTGCGCGAACAGCTGTTCGGCCTCGCGCGTGCGCACCAGCCGGCCCTGCACCCGCTTGAACAACGTGAGCCCCAGGCTGTGCTCGGCCTGGGCCAGCGCCTTGCTGGCCGCGGACTGCGAGAGGTTCAGCAGATCGGCTGCGCCGCTGACCGAGCCGGACCGCATCACGGCATGGAAGATTTCGAGGTGGCGCAGACGCATGACAGGCTCAAGAGAACAGATCGGCATCCGGGCAGAGCATGCATGCGGCGTGCCCGGTCGCAGCCATTCTTTCCGCAATCGCGACGGGCGTGCACCCGGGATTGCCGGGGGACAGCGAGGCCCTCCGTCGTGTCAAGCGTGGTTGTGCGCTCCGGTGGAATGTGGCCCGGGCTCCGTCCTCGGACTTTCCGCGGGGGAAGCGGCGTGGCCGGCTCAGCCGCCGGTGATGGGCCACTTGGGCATGCGGGCCTTGCGGTACGGCAGCCGGTCGTAGCGCGGCGTGGCCGAGCCCGGCGCGCCCACGTAGAGCACGCGGGTGGATATCTGCGAGAACGAGGCGACGAAGTGCTGGGCCGACTTGACGACCACCACACGCTGGCCGGCGAGGTCGCAGCCCAGCCCGGTGAACACGTCCACGTTGAAGGCCTGCACCCGATGGGAGACCAGCACGCAGGAGATGCCGCCGAACTGCACCAGTGCGGCGTCGCCTGCCGGTACCGGCTCGCCGGACGGCCCGGTCATCACATGGGCGCGTCGGAGGGCCAGCACCCGGCAGTCCACGTCCAGAGGGTCGCCCGACATCGGGCTGATCTTGCCGCCGATGCGCAGGGCCAGGCGGGCGCCCTCTCCGGCCTCGAAAGCGATCTGCGCCGCGACCGGATCCCACAGCGGGCCCACGGCGACGCCGTCGATGCCGCGCTCCACCATGCGCCGCAGGATGAAGGTGGAGTCGCCCGACGCGCCGCTGCCGGGGTTGTCGGAGCGGTCAGCCAGGATGGCGGGTGTGGCGCCCGGCAGCAGCGCGGCGTCCAGCGCCTCGTCGATATCCAGATAGCGCACCCTCAGCTGCTCGCGCGCAGCTATCAGTTCCTCGGCCAGTCGCCGGGCGAGGGCCTGGGCAGCGGGGGCGTCGCCATCGGTGTAGACCAGCATCTTGGTGCCCATGTCGGGGACGTCGCCGGTGGCGAAACCCTGGATGGCGGACAGCGAGAGCACGCCGTCGTGGTTTTCCATGGCCAGGAGCCTGTCGGCGAACGAGCGGCCGGGATCGCGCGACGTGTGGATCGGTACCACCATGCCGGTGTCGGCCACGGCGGCCACCGGGCGGATCTCGCCCCGGTACGCGCGGGCGCACAGCTCCACCAGGTCCGCCGCGCGGGCCAGGATGTCGGTGTGCGGATACTCCTTGTAGGCCACCAGCACGGTGGCCTGCGCCACCATGGCCTCGCTCAGGTGGGCGTGCGGGTTTAGCTCGCAGCCGATGACGGCGCGGGACCCCGCGATCGCGCGCACGCGGGTGATGAGGTCGCCCTCGCAGTCGTCATAGCCGTCGGCCACCATGGCGCCGTGCAGGCCGAGCAGGACCACGTCCACCGGCAGCGACTTGCGCAGGTCCGACAGCAGCTCGTCGCGCAGCGACTCGTAGGCAGCGCGGGTCACCAGTCCGGAGGGCTGGGCGTTGGCGAACAGGCCTTCCAGCACCGTCCAGCCTTCCTTGGGCGCCCGTTCCCGGGCGACGAACAGGGGACCTGCGTAGCGCGACATGGCCGCCGGGTGCTGGCCGCCAGGGTGGTAGCCGGCGGAGCGGAATGAGTCCAGCCCGGTGGGCAGGGGTGAAAAGGTGTTAGTCTCGGTGCCGATGCCGGCGCAGAAAACGCGCATGTTCCGCTTCCTTTCTAGCGATGTCCTGTGGCGTGCACCGGCGCGCGATGCGCGGCGGCAGGCAGGCCGCTGGTGCCCGCGGTGCGGCAGTCTCCTCCCGCCGCCGGCTGTGCATGGCCAGGGACGCTTTCAGTCCACCTTGGCGCCGCTGCGCCGCACCACCTCGCCCCACTTGATCCGCTCGCTGGCGATCAGGCGCTGCAGGTCGGCAGGGCTGCCGCCGACGGCGTTGGTGCCCATCTTCTGCACCTGTGCGGCGAAAGCCGGGTCCTGCACGGCCTCGTTCACGATCCGATTGATGCGCTGCACGATCCCGGCCGGCGTGCCCGGCGGCGCCACGATGGCGCCCCAGGCCGACATCTCGAAGCCCTTGACGCCTGCCTCGTTCATGGTCGGCACATCGGGGAAGAGTGGGCTGCGCTCCCGGGTGGTGACGGCCAGCGCGCGCAGCTTGCCGCCTGCCACGTGCGGTCCCACCGACGACACGTTGTCGAACAGGAACTCCACCCGTCCGGCCATCAGGTCGTTGATGGCCTGCGGTGCGCCCTTGTAGGGGATGTGCTGGGCATCGATGCCGGCCATGTGTTTGAAAAGTTCCGCGCCCACGTGGCCCGAGGTGCCGGTGCCGCCGGAGCCGAAGGACATGGCGCCCGGCCTCTGCCTGGCCAGCTGGACCAGATCCTGTACCGTTTTCGCCGGGGAATCGTTGTTGACCACCAGCAGGCTGGCAGCGCGGGTGAGCTGCGCCACCGGAACCAGGCGGGCCGGGTCGTATGGCAGCTTGGAGAAGAGGAACTCGTTGGTGGCCAGCGTGGCGTTGTTGCCGTAGGCGATGGTGTAGCCGTCGGGCGTGGCTGTCGCCACGGCCTGCATGCCGATGTTGCCGGCCGCGCCCGGCCGGTTGTCGATGACGACGGGCTGTCCCAGCTTGGCGGCCAGCCGGTCGCCGAAGAGGCGCGCGGCGATGTCGGGCGCGCCGCCCGCGGCGGCCGGCACGATGAAGCGGATGGGGCGGTCGGGCCAGGCGGCATGCGCGGCGGGCAGCGTGAAGGCGAACAGGCAGGCCAGCAGCAGGCGGCGGGAAGTGGATGTCATCACAGGTCCTGGATCGCGGGAAGGGAGGTTCGTCGGTGCGTTGCAGTATTCCCGGCATGCATGCCGCGTGCCAGAGAAAAAAGGCGGCCGAGGTAGTCGCGGAGGAATAGCGCCCTGCCGCCAGTGCCGGCCGCTTACCGGGCGTTGTCGAACCGCACTGCAACCGCACCGCCGCCCAGCGGACGGGCGCGGGTGACGAGCTGCACGAACAGGTCGCCGCGTTCCAGCGCCTCGCGGTCGGCCGCGGTCAGCGGCAGCCGGTCCGCGGCGCGGTCGGCGCCGCCACGCAGCAGCACGGCCGACACGGCGGTCGGCTGTCCCTGCCGGCCGCGCTGGAGCACCAGCGCCACCACATCCGCGGCCGCGGGCCCCTCAATGCGCGCGCCATAGACCAGCGTGGCCGTCGGCGCGTCATAGCGCAGTTGCACAACGGCTCGGGCTTTATCGCCGGCGCGGGCGGTCAGCACAGCCTGCTGCGGCGCTGGCGCGCGGCCCCGCTCCAGCGGCGGCGTGCTGAAGGGCGCCTGGCGCGGATGGCGCTGCTGTTCCCAGGCGTAGGCATAGCCGAGCAGCTGCGGCTCGGTGAACGGTGCGCTCAGCAGCTCCAGGCCGGCCGGAGTGCCGCCGGGCACGAAGCCGGCGGGCAGCACGACCGCCGGCAGGCCGGTCGTGGCGCTGAGCTGGCAGGTCGCGCCGCGCTGGGGCTCGCCCAGCGGCGCAGGCCGCCGCTGCAGCGGCGGGTAGGCCAGCGCGTCCAGCTTCAGCCGGGCCAGCGTCGCCAGGATCTCCCGGCGCGCGGCCTCGCGCCGCTCCAGCGTCTGCCGGTACTCGGGCGTGTCGCGCTGCTGCGGCTGGTCGCGCAGGCGCAGCACCGCCTCCAGCTGCTGGTGGACCAAGCCGCTGTCGAGGATCTCGGTCAGCGAATGCAGGGGCGCCGTCGGCTGGGCCTGGAGGTAGTCCGCGAGCTGGAACTTGAACTCATGGGCGATGCTGCTGGTGTCGCGCAGCAACTCGTCGAGCTGCGGCAGATCGACCTCGGTGACCTCGGCGCCCAGCGCCTTCATCGCGTCGAGGGCGGCGCGCACCGCGGCGTTGACGTCGGCGTCCTCCGGATCGGTGCCGAACAGCTGCTTGAGCATGCCGATGCGGGCGCCGCGCAGGGCGTCGGGCCGCAGCCGGGCGCGGTAGCCCGGCTGCGCCTGCCCCGCAGCAGCACGGGTCGCGCCGTCCGCAGGATCGACGCCTGCCATCGCATCGAGCAGCAGCGCGGCATCGGCCGCCGACCGCGCAAGCGGCCCGGGGATGTCCTGCGACGACGACAGCGGAACCACGCCCGCGCGGCTGACCAGGCCCATGGTGGGCCGCACGCCGACCAGGTTCTGGTTGGCCGCGGGGATGCGGACCGAGCCGCAGGTGTCGGTGCCTACGCCAGCCGCCGCGAAGCTGGCGGCCACCGCCGCGGCGCTGCCGCCGCTGCTGCCGCCCGGCACGCGGCCCAGGTCATAGGGGTTGCGCGTGGCGCCGCTGAGGGACGAGACGGTGGTGATGCCGGCCGCGAGTTCGTGCAGTGCCGTCTTGCCGAGGATCACCGCGCCCGACTGGCGCAGCCGCTCGACCACCGTGGCATCGCGTGCCGGCTGCAGGGTGGCCAGGCCGAGCTTGCCGCCGCTGATCGGCATGTCGGCGGTGTCGAAGTTGTCCTTGACCAGCACGGGGATGCCATGCAGCGGGCCGCGGGGGCCGCGCTCTGCGCGTTCGCGGTCGAGCGCCCGGGCATCGTCGAGGGCGTGGGGGTTGAGCGTCAGCACGGCGTTCAGCGCAGGTCCGGCCCGGTCGTAGGCGCGGATGCGGTCCAGGTAGGCCTGGACCAGCGCCTGTGAGGTGACCTGGCCGGCGGCCTGCGCCGCCTGGAGCTCGTCGATCGATTTCTCGTGCACCTCGAAAGGCATCGCCGCTGCCGCATACAGGGCATGCAGCATGAACGACGTGCCCAGAATGAATCGGTGGACGGGCCGTCCGGATGTGCCGCGCATGGGCATGTTGCTGCTCCTCGATGGTGGTTCTGCGCCGCCTCTGCCGGACGGCGGCGCAAGTATCGAGGGAGGACCGCCGCAGATCGAATGAAATATCCCGCACGGGGTATTCCAAAAAAATGCAATACCCCCTGGGCGTATTGGCCCGCAACCTGCGAATGATGCGCGCTGTGGACCTATAGACAGGGGGGTATATGAGGCGTCTACTTGACCACGTCCGGCAGCTCGATCTTCACTTCGAGCACCTCGAGGTCGTCCTGGCGCTCCAGGTTGACCTTGATGTCGTCGGCGCTGATGGCCACGTACTTCGAGATCACCGCGACCAGCTCGCGCTGCAGCTCCGGCAGGTAGTCCGGCCGGCTTCCGCCGCGCCCGCTGCGCTCGTGGGCCAGGATGATCTGCAGCCGCTCCTTGGCGACGCTGGCGGTCTTCTTCTCCCCGAGCAGGAACGACAGCAGCGACATGGCGCTCACCTCCCGCCGCCGAAGATGCGCTTGAAGAAGCCGGGCTTGGCCGCCTCGACGAAGCGCAGCGGCCGGTCTTCGCCGAGGAATCGGGCGATCACGTCCTTGTAGGCTTCCGACACGTCGGAGCCGGTGGAGTGGATCGCCGGCACGCCCTGGTTCGACGCCTGCAGCACCGCCTCCGACTCGGGGACCACGCCGATCAGCGGAATGCGCAGGATGTCCTGGATGTCCTCCAGCGACAGCATCTGGCCGTCCTCCACGCGGTGCGGGTTGTAGCGCGTGATGAGCAGGTGCTCCTTGATCGGCTCCTTGCCCTCGATCGCGCGCTTGGTCCTGCTGCTGAGCATGCCGAGGATGCGGTCCGAGTCACGCACCGACGACACCTCGGGGTTGGTCACCACGAGCGCCTCGTCGGCGAAGTGCATGGCCAGCAGCGCGCCGGTCTCGATGCCCGCGGGGGAGTCGCAGACGATGTAGTCGAAGCCCTGCGCGTCCAGGTCCTTGAGCACCTTCTCGACGCCTTCCTTGGTCAGCGCGTCCTTGTCGCGCGTCTGCGAGGCCGCGAGCACGAACAGGTTGTCGACCTGCTTGTCCTTGATCAGCGCCTGGCCGAGGTTGGCCTCGCCCTGGATCACGTTGATCAGGTCGTAGACCACGCGGCGCTCGCAGCCCATGATCAGGTCGAGGTTGCGCAGGCCGACGTCGAAGTCGATCACCGCCGTCTTGTGCCCGCGCAGGGCGAGGCCGGAGGCAAAGCTGGCGCTGGTCGTGGTCTTGCCCACGCCGCCCTTGCCGGAAGTCACCACGACGATCTTGACCATGTTGTTGCGAGTCCTTCGTGTGTGTGTTGCTCTACAGGGTTTCGAAGAGGATCTTCTCGCCGTCCAGTCGGATCTGGGCGGGCTTGCCGGCCACCTCGGGCGGCAGCGGCGTCTCGCTGGTGCGGTAGATGCCGGCGATGGAGACGAGCTGCGGCTCCAGGCAGGTGGTGAAGATGCGCGCTGCGGTGTTGCCGCGCGCGCCGGCCAGGGCGCGGCCGCGCAGCGGCGCATACACGTGGATGTGGCCGTCGGCGATCACCTCGGCGCCGAAGTTCACCGCCGCCAGCACCACCAGGTCGGCGCCGCGCGCATAGACCTGCTGGCCCGAGCGCAGCGGCTTGTCGACCACGACCGTGCCCGGGCCGGCCACGGGCACCTCGACTTCGATTTCACGCACCACTTCGCGCACGACCTCCACCTCGCGCACCACCTCGGCCGGGCGCGGGGCGGTTTCGGCCGCCTCGCTGCCATCGGCGAGGCCGGCGGCGCGGGCGGCCGCGCGCTGGGCCTCGGTCGCGCCGCGCACGGCCACCGGCAGCGTGCCGTGGCTGCGCAGCAGCGCGGCGAGCGCGACGAAGTCGACCGCATGGGCCTCCTCGGGCGGGAGCTGGGAGAGGTCGACCACGACCGGATCGAAGTCGAAGAAGTCGGGCGTCTCGCCCAGGCGCCGCTCCAGCGACGCGGCGATGTCCGAGAGGTCGGCGGTCCGCAGCACCACCGCGATCAGCGGCAGCGTGGCGCTCTTGAGATCGAAGCTGGCGCGGGACTGCCCGGTGGTTGCAACGGCCATGAAGGATGTGCGGCAGGTCTGCAGCGAACGAAAAATCCGCGAAGTGTACCGTGCATGCCCGCAGCTGCAGACGGGCGGCGTGTTACGAAATCCGGCCGCCGCCGGGCAGCGCCGCCCGGGCATGGCCGCAGAGAGTCCGATGAATTCTCATTTGCTCGGTCCGTCCGCCTTGCCCGAGCCCGTGGCGCCGCCGCCCGATGACTGTCATTCCGACCCTGCCGCGCGCAGCTACGCCACCCCCGCCGGCCCGCTCGGCGCGGCGCTCAACCGGCTGGGACAGGAATCGGATACGCTGATCACCTTCGTCCCCGAACTCGTTGCGGGCGTGCAGACATCTGGCGCGCGCGGCAGCCTGACCGCGGCACAGGCACTGGCCGCGCTGCTGGCAGGCACCCACCTCGAAGCGGTGCACGACGCCAGCGGCACCTATGTCAACGAAGCCTTCGCCTCCATCGACCACGCCCTGGCCAACGGCTGGAAGGCGCGGCCAGCGCGAGGCAGGATACCGGCGCTTGCCCTAGCCGTGGCGCGGCCCGTGCCAGGGACGCCTCGCCCGGCAGGACGGCGGTCAGGGCCGACGTATCGACGGCACGATCACGAGAGCAGGCCGCCATCGCCCTAGAGGAAATCCTGGCTGCGCTGCGCCGCCGGACCGGACCAGGGGCGGTGTCGTCGATCCACAATGGGACCATGCTCGCCCTCCCTGACATCGAAGCCGCCGCCGTCCGCCTGCGCGGCCAGGTGCTCGACACGCCCTGCGTCGAGTCGCGCACGCTGTCGCAGGTGACCGGCGCGCAGGTCTTCCTCAAGTTCGAAAACCTCCAGTTCACTGCCTCGTTCAAGGAGCGCGGGGCCTGCAACAAGCTCGTGCAGCTTTCGCCGGCCGAACGCGCGCGCGGCGTGGTTGCGATGAGCGCGGGCAACCATGCGCAGGGCGTGGCCTACCACGCGCAGCGCCTGGGCATCCGTGCGGTAATCGTCATGCCGCGCTTCACGCCCGGCGTGAAGGTGGAGCGCACGCGTGGCTTCGGCGCCGAGGTGGTGCTGCACGGCGACACGCTCGACGCGGCGCGGACCCATGCCTACGAACTGGCGGCGCAGCAGGACCTCGTCTTCGTCCATCCCTATGACGACGAGGCCATCGCGGCCGGCCAGGGCACGGTCGCGCTGGAAATGCTCTCGGCCGTCCCGGGTCTGGACGCCCTGCTCGTGCCGGTCGGCGGCGGCGGTCTGATCGCGGGCATCGCCACGGCGGCCAAGGCGTTGCGGCCCGGCGTCGAGGTCATCGGCGTGCAGACCGTGCGCTTCGCCGCGATGGTCGATGCAGTGCGCGGCACGGCGCATCCGTTGGGCGCCAGCACGATCGCCGAAGGCATCGCCGTGGGCTCGCCCGGCGCGATCGCGCAGGAGGTCGCCACGCGCCTGGTGGACGACTGGCTGCTGGTGGACGAGGGCGACATCGAGCAGGCGGTGCTGATGCTGCTGGAGATCGAGAAGACGCTGGCCGAAGGCGCCGGTGCGGTCGGCCTGGCCGCGCTGCTGCGCCACCCGGAGCGCCTGCGCGGCAAGCGCGTGGGCGTGGTGCTGTCGGGCGGCAACATCGATCCGCTGCTGCTGGCGGCGCTGATCGAGCGCGGCATGGCGCGCTCGGGCCGGCTGGCGCGCATCCGCGTAGGCGCGCGCGACGTGCCGGGCGTGCTGGCGCGCATCACGGCCACGGTAGCCGACGCGGGCGCCAACATCGAGGAGGTGCACCACCAGCGCGCCTTCACCGCGCTGGCCGCGCAGAGCGTGGAAATCGAGCTGGTGCTCCAGGCCCGCGACCATGCCCATGTGGCCGAGGTGCTGGCGCGCCTGCGCGCCGCCGGGCTGGAGGCGGCTTTGCTGTGAGGGCCCCGCACCTTGTATGGCAAGTGGGCATTGCCCCATGCGCGGCGCCGCCCCGGCTGCACCTAGAATCCGTGCATTCCCGGCCGCGCTGGCCTCATGAGGAACCCATGGTCCATCCCGTCCCCCCGAGCAACGACGAAGTCCGCGCCCAGATCGCGCAGGAACAGGCGGCCGACACCGTCGAGTCGGTCGTGCCGCTGATGCCTATCGTGCTGCCGCTCGCCGGCGGCGTGCTGATGTTCCTGCTCGCCTTCATCGCGATTTACATGGCCTGAGCCCGTCGTCGGGCTCCCCGGCAGACCGAGCCAGCCGGCGCCCCCGCGGCGCGGGCTGGCTTTTTCGTTGGCGCCTGCTGCACCCAGTTGCCGAGGACGCATAACCCCATGCTTTTTTTGCATGAAATAGGGGTGTAACGGAGAGACATCGGAAAGCCCCCTTCATAAAATTGTCATCTTGGCCTGATCGTCCGCCGCCTTGCGCCCGCGGACGGCCGTTCCGAGACGGCAGGAAGCGGCGTGGCGCATGCGCCACGCTTCCGCAGGCCCCCCGGTCAGTGCCCGGCGCCCCTTCAGGAAGGAGGCGACGGGGCGACGATTCAGCAACTTGATGGAGCCTCGACCGATGAACGCCCCCACCCTCCAGGGTCTCAACCTGAAGACCCCCTCGTACGTCAAGAATCCCAGGCTCATCGCCTGGGTCGCCGACATCGTCGCGCTGACGCAGCCGGACGACATTCACTGGTGCGACGGCAGCGACGAGGAATACGACCGCCTCTGCGAGGAACTGGTCGTCGCCGGCACCTTCCAGCGCCTGAACCCTGCCAAGCGCGCCAACAGCTTCCTCGCCCGCACCGACCCGAGCGACGTCGCCCGCGTGGAAGACCGCACCTTCATCTGCTCCGAGCGCCAGGAAGACGCCGGCCCGACCAACAATTGGAAGGCCCCGGCCGAAATGCGCGAGACGCTGCAGCCGCTGTTCGCCGGCAGCATGCGCGGCCGCACGCTCTACGTCGTGCCGTTCTCGATGGGCCCGCTGGGCTCGCCCATCGCCCACATCGGCATCGAGCTGTCCGACAGCCCCTACGTGGTCGTCAACATGAAGCTCATGACCCGCATGGGCAAGGCGGTCTACGACGTGCTCGGCGTCGACGGCGAATTCGTGCCCTGCGTGCACACCGTGGGCGCGCCGCTCGAACCGGGCCAGAAGGACGTGGCCTGGCCCTGCAGCAAGACCAAGTACATCGTCCACTACCCTGAGACGCGCGAGATCTGGAGCTACGGCTCGGGCTACGGCGGCAACGCGCTGCTGGGCAAGAAGTGCTTCGCGCTGCGCATCGCCTCGACCATGGGCCGCGCCGAAGGCTGGCTGGCCGAGCACATGCTCATCCTCGGCGTGACCAACCCCGAAGGCAGGAAGTACCATGTGGCCGCCGCCTTCCCGAGCGCCTGCGGCAAGACCAACTTCTCGATGCTGGTGCCGCCCGCCGGCTTCGACGGCTGGAAGGTCACCACCATCGGTGACGACATCGCCTGGATCAAGCCCCAGGCCGACGGCTCGCTGCGTGCGATCAACCCCGAGGCCGGCTACTTCGGCGTGGCCCCCGGCACGAACTACCACACCAACCCGAACTGCATGGCCAGCCTCGACCGCGACGTGATCTTCACGAACGTCGCGCTGACCGACGACGGCGACGTCTGGTGGGAAGGCATCGAGAAGGACACCGGCGCGCTGCCGGACCACCTGATCGACTGGCGGGGCTTGGACTGGACGCCCCAGATCGCCAAGGAAACCGGCGCCAAGGCCGCCCACCCGAACGCCCGCTTCACCGTGGCCGCCACCAACAACCCGGCCCTCGACGACGCCTGGGACGACCCGAAGGGCGTGAAGATCGACGCCTTCATCTTCGGCGGCCGCCGCTCCACCACCGTGCCGCTCGTGACCGAGGCCCGCACCTGGACCGAAGGCGTCTACATGGCCGCCACCATGGGCTCGGAAACCACCGCTGCCGCCTTCGGCCAGCAGGGCGTGGTGCGCCGGGATCCGTTCGCCATGCTGCCCTTTGCCGGCTACAACATGGCCGAGTACTTCCAGCACTGGCTGGACCTGGGCAAGAAGCTCTCGGCCGCCGGCGACGCCGCGCTGCCGAAGATCTACACGACCAACTGGTTCCGCAAGGACGAGGCCGGCAGGTTCGTCTGGCCGGGCTACGGCGAGAACATGCGCGTGCTCAAGTGGATCATCGACCGCATCGAGGGCGATGCGAAGGGCAGCGAGAACCTGTTCGGCGTGACCCCGGCCTACCAGGAAATCAACTGGACCGGCCTGGACTTCAGCGCCGCCCAGTTCGACACCGTGACCAGCATCGACCGCGCCGCCTGGCAGGCCGAGCTCAAGCTGCACACCGAGCTGTTCGAGCAGCTCAGGCACGGCCTGCCGGCCGAGCTGGAAGCCACGCGCGCCAACCTGGAGCAGCGCCTGGCCGCCTGATCGGGCAGCGCCGAAGGCAACGAAGCCACCGCGCCGCAAGGCCGGTGGCTTTTTGCATGGCGAGCATGGAATGCGGGGCGGGCCGGCGACAAAAAAGCCGCGGCATCGGCCACGGCTTCGAAGCGTGTGTTCCTCCGTGGGTTGCGCGGCCAGCGGGGCTGCTGCTGCGCAACCGACCGATCAGTACATGCGGCCCAGGTCGCGGGCGGCGGCGCTCATCGCGCGGCTGATGTCGGCCATCACGCGGGCGTCGGTCTGGGCCAGCGCCCAGATCTGGCGGTCGGCTTCGGCCTGGCGGCGGGCTTCCTTCCAGGCGGCGACGCGGCTGCGCACGCCGGCGGCCGCGCGGCGGGTCGGTGCGGCCAGCAGGGCCAGGCCGGCGAATGCCACGGCCCACAGGGCGATCCAGGCGGCCAGCAGGTGGCCGTCAGTCCAGGACTGCACCACTTGCGTGGCGACGACCAGCAGCGCCGCGACGACGGCAGCCAGCAGCAGGGCGGCGGAACCACGCCCACCGCGCAGGCCGGCACGCAGCGTGGCGCCCGCCTGTTCGAAGCGGACGACGCCGGGATGTTGCAGGGGATAGGAGGTATGGACGAAGCTGGACATGGCGGTGACTCCTTGCGATACCGGGGCGATCTGCGCCGGGGATGGTGGAATATTAGGGTTTACCCCAGGTTTCCTCTACTTTATCTTTTGGATGGTGTGCATTCACCAGCCGAATGAATTACCGTCGAGCCCATGGTCGCGCCGCTCAACTTCCGCACCCTGGACCTGAACTTGCTGCGCGTGTTCGACGAGGTCATGGCCGAGCGCAGCCTGACCCGCGCGGCACGCAACCTGTCGCTGACGCAGCCGGCAGCGAGCAACGCGCTGCGCCGCCTGCGCGAGTCCCTGGGCGACGAACTGGTGCGCCGCAGCGGCCGGGGGCTGGAGCCCACGCCACGGGCGCTGGCCCTGTGGCCGGTGGTGCGGCACGCCTTGCAGGATTTGCAGGAGTCGCTGGCACCCGGCGAATTCGTCCCGGCCGAGGCCGAGACCAGCTTCGTGCTGGCCATGGCCGACGCCACCGCCTCCTCGCTGATCCCCGGGCTCGTGCGCATCATCGAGACCGAGGCGCCGGGCGTGACCATCCGCACCCTGCCGCTCGGCACGCGCGACCCGCGCAGTCTGCTCGACGGCGAGGCGGCCGACATGGCCATCGGCTACTTCCCGGCCGTGGTGTCGGACCTCACGGCCCACAGCCAAGCCGGCGAGGCGGTGGCCTTTGCCCACCAGCGGCTCTACAGCGGGCACTACGTGTGCGTGATGCGGCGCGGCCACCCTTGCGCCAGCGAGCCGCTGACCGTGGACCGCTTCTGCGCGGCGCGCCACTTGCTGGTGAGCTATTCAGGCCGGCCCTACGGCTTCATCGACGAGGCGCTGACGTCCATCGGCCGGGAGCGTCACATCGTGCTGACGGTCAACCAGTTCTTCACCGCCGGGCGGGTGGTGTCCAGCTCCGACTTGCTGACCGTGCTGCCGCGGCACTTCTTCGACGTGATCGGGCTGGGCCAGCAGCTCGTCTGGCGCGAACTGCCGCTGGACCTGCCGGCGGTCCATGTGGATGCGATCTGGCATCGCCGCTCCCACCACAACCGCGCCCACCAGTGGCTGCGGCAGGCGATCGCGCGGTCCGCCGGGCCGGAAATCGCCCGGGCGGAATCCGCCGATTCCTAGTTAACGGACCACGCGCAGGTAGGCTTGCGCGGCTTCGCGCAGCTCGCGCGCGGCGTAGATGTCGTGGCCGGCCCGCGCCTCGGCGCGCTCGAACAGACCGTTGGGAATGCCTCCGGCGTTCGCCGCGGTGCCTGAGCGGACGGCCTGGAACTGCTGGAAGAGACGGGCAAAAAGGGCAGACATACGATCGCGCCGGACAGGCGCCTCCCGGTCATGACGATGGATCGAAGTTTAGGGTTTTCCCTAATCCATGCAAGGGGGATGACATGCCGCTTGTGCATGGGCGCTGCGGGCCCGGGGTATGGAGCGCGCCGCAATCCAGCGCGGCCTTCCCTCATACTCCTGGGGATAAGTTTCCAATATAAGCCTATTATCGGTGCACAAGGCTTATACCCCTCCATCTAACAAATGCTGACGCCCGTCGCGGCGCATTGCGTTTGCGTGGCCGATCCATGCGCCTGCAACTCCTGTCCGACCTCCATCTCGAAACCCAGCCCGACTTCACTGCCGAGCCGGCCGCTGGCGCCGACCTGCTGGTGCTGGCCGGCGACATCGGCTCCTACCAGTCGGGTTCGCTGCTGACGGACGGGGATTTCGGGCTGGCGCGCTTCTCGCCGCTGCCGCAGTACGCCGGCTGGCCGGTGCCGGTGCTCTACCTGCCGGGCAACCACGAATACGACGGCCAGGATTTCGACGAAGCCGCCGCCCGCCTGCGCCGCACCTGCGACCGGCTCGGCATGGTCTGGCTGGACCGTGCATCCCTGGAGACCGATGGCGTGCGCTTCATCGGCACCACGCTTTGGAGCGACTTCGACGCCCTGGCCGTGCGCGAGCCGCCCGCGCGCCAGTTGCGCGCCCGTGGCAAGGCCTTCCGCGCGGCCGACTACTACCTGGAGAAGACGGGCACCACGCGCGGCGGCGCGCCGATGCTGTCCGAAGCGGTGCGCGCCGAGTCGCTGGCCTGCCAGGCTTGGCTGCGCGACGCCCTGGCGCGGCCCTTCGGCGGCCCGACGGTGGCCGTCACCCACTTCGCGCCCAGCCTGCGCAGCGCCGATCCGCGCTACGGCCTGGTGCCAGGCACGGCTGGCTTCTGCAATGCGCTCGACGGGCTGCTGCCTTTGGCCGACCTCTGGCTGCACGGCCACCTGCACTGCCACATCGACTACACGGTCGACACCGTAGGCGGCCGGTCCTGCCGGGTGGTCGCCAACCCGCTGGGCTATGCCGCCAAGGGCGAGCGGTCCGGCTTCGACATGCATCGCCTGGTCGAGGTGCCGCGCAGCCCCACACCGCCGGCCGGCGCACCCCGCGGCACCGGTCTTGACCTGCATCAAGCCGCCGCCCGGCCTTCGGCCTTACGCTGAAGGCGTTCCCCCGAAAACCCAGGAGCATCCTTCCATGAGCAACATCCTCCTCGCCATCGACGGCAGCGCATACACCAAGAAGATGCTGGCGTACCTGGCAGCCCACGACGCCCTGCTCGCAGCCGACAACAACACCTATACCGTGCTGAACGTGCAGTCCGCGCTGCCCAACCGCGCCCGCGGCGCCCTCGGCAAGGAGGTGGTCGAGAGCTACTATGCCGACGAGGCCGCCAAAGTGGTCAACCCGGTGGTGAAGTTCCTGGCCCGCCACGGCATCGAGGCCAAGGTCATCACCAAGGTCGGCAACGCCGGCGAGACGATCGCCAAGACGGCCGACGGCTGCAGGTACGACCTGCTGGTCATGGGCTCGCACGGCCACGGCGCGCTCGGCACGCTGGTGCTGGGCTCGGTGACCAACCAGGTGCTTGCGCGCAGCAAGGTGCCGGTGCTGCTGGTGAGGTAAGAGACAAACCTCCCGAGCGGCTTCTCCGCTCCCCCTCTCTTGCGCTGCGCTGCGTGCCCTCGCGGCACGCAGGCGGCGCCCTGGGCGGGCCGGGCATGCGGCGCCGAGGTCACCGCGCCTTCAGGCCGTCGAAGCAGGTGACCAGCACGCGCTCGACGATCTCTTCGCGCGCGTAGCGGCCGGTGGACTGCAGCAGCTCCAGCATCGGGTCGGCCGAGCGCGCATGGATGGCGCAAAGCACCACCTCGGCCGGCCAGCCGGCGGCGAGGTGACCGCTGGCCTGGGCCTCGGCGATCCAGCCGAGCACGCGCTGGTTCACCGCGGCCAGGGCGCTCTGGTAGTCCTCGCAGGCCGCGAGCGGCTCGCGCAGGCTGGAGTTGCGGCTGGGCAGCAGCGGCATCGCGTCGTCGAGCTGCAGTTCCAGCGAACGGCGCACCAGCGCCCACAGCCGCTCGATGGCCGGGCGGCCGTCGTCGAGGCTGCGCACAAAGGCGTCCATGCGCCGCGCGATGTGGGCCATGGCCGCGGCGCACAGCTCGTCCTTGCCGGGAAAGTGCTTGTACAGG
This sequence comes from Xylophilus sp., assembly GCA_009914555.1. GTDB lineage: Bacteria > Pseudomonadota > Gammaproteobacteria > Burkholderiales > Burkholderiaceae_C > WNDY01. The sequence goes on along the minus strand of WNDY01000001.1, from coordinate 112,913 downwards.
CTGGCCTTGGCGATGCCGACGGCATAGGCCACGTCGTCCACGGTCATAGCGTCGAAGCCCTTCTCGCCGAGCAGGCGGCTGGCGGCATGGACCAGCGCCTCCTCGCGCTGCTGGTGCATGCGGGCCTTGAAGCTGCCTTCGCGGGCCGGCGGTGGGGTCGTGGCGATCATTGTTGGAATGGTTATGGGACTGGACCGACTTTTTTATAACCGAACGGTCATTCTTTCAATCGGGAAGTCACCGCACGGGGCAGCAGCCGTTCCGCCGCGTGGCAGGAGAAACCCCAGCCGGTTTCTGAGAGTAGCCGAATGTCACCGAGGGGCCTGTGCCTATATTCATGGAATATCGTGTTCCCGGCGATCATTGCCAGGCTCCGCCTCTTGTTGCCATCACTATGACTATGACGATCAAGGACGTCTCCAACCGATTGCATGAACAAGCCATGCAGGAAATACTTTCCCGCGCCGTCGGCTATCCGACGACCGAAAAGCTCGGGAGTATCGCGAGCAGGTATTCGTCGGATCCTGCATACCGCGCCTTTGCGATCTTCGACGCGGAACTGCCGGTCGGCGTCATCGGTATCGAATTTCGATCCCCGGCACGCTGCCGGATCCTGCACATCGCGGTTTCGCCATCGTTGGAGCGAGCCGGCATCGGGCGGCGCCTGATCGAGCGGGTCCGCGATATCAAGGGGCTCGAGGAGTTGGATGCGCAAACGCATTCGGGCGCCGTGCCGTTCTACCGGAGTTGCGGTTTTGCGGTCACTTCGCGGGGAGAGCTGTACCCTGGCGTCGAACGATTTTCCTGTTTCTGGCGTTCGACCTGATCGGCGGTTGCGGTACATGTCGCAGGAGGCTCTCGCAACACATGAAGTGTCGCGAAACCACGAATTGCGACAGAACGCGCGGCATTCGATCCGCCGACTTCAGTCCGGCACCTGTCCCAGCTCCGCGATCCACACCGCCGCCTCCGAATCGCTCGGCGCCCGCCAGTCGCCGCGCGGCGAGAGCGATCCGCCCGAGCCGACCTTGGGCGCGTTGGGCACGCAGCTGCGCTTGAACTGGCTGGTCTTGAAGAAGCGCCAGAGGAAGGTGCCCAGGTGTTTCTTAATCTGGCCCAGCGTGTATTCGTTGTGCGCCGGCAGGTCGCCGGGCCACACGCCGCTGCCGCGGTCGCCCCAGGCCGCGAGCGCCAAGTAGGCCACCTTGCTGGGCCGGAAGCCGTAGCGCAGGATGTAGTAGAGGTGGAAGTCCTGCAGCTCGTAGGGGCCGATCGCGTCTTCCGTCTTCTGCGCCGGCTCGGCGCCCTGCACCTTGGCATCCTGCGGCACCAGCTCGGGGCTCACCTCGGTGGCGACGATGTCGCGCAGCACGGCGCTGCCGGCCGCGCCCAGGATGTCCTGCTGCGCCACCCAGCCGACCAGGTGCTTGATGAGCGTCTTGGGCACGCTGGCATTGACGTTGTAGTGCGACATGTGGTCGCCCACACCGTAGGTGCACCAGCCGAGCGCGAGTTCGCTCAGGTCGCCGGTGCCGGCGACTATTCCCGAGTGGAAGTTGGCCAGCCGGAACAGGTGGCTGGTGCGCTCGCCGGCCTGCACGTTCTCGAAGGTGATGTCGTAGACCGGCTTGCCGTCGTGGAACGGGTGGCCGATGTCCTGCAGCATCTGCAGGCAGCTCGGGCGGATGTCGATCTCGCGCGCGGTGCAGCCGATGGCCTCCATCAGCCGGTGCGCTTGCTGCAAGGTGCGCCCGCTGGTTGCGAAGCCCGGCATGGTGAAGCCGAGGATGTGGCTGCGCGGCTTGCCGAGCCGGTCCATCGCCTGGGCCAGCACCAGCAGCGCGTGGGTGGAGTCAAGCCCGCCCGAGACGCCGATCACCACCTTGTCGATGCCGGTCGATTCCAGCCGCTGCACCAGCGACTGCACCTGGATGTTAAACACCTCGCGGCAGCGCTCGTCGCGCGTGGCCGCGTCGGCCGGCACATACGGAAAGCGCTCGACCCGGCGCTGCAGGCCACCCGGCACGCGCTGCGGCACGGCCAGGTCGAACGGCACCGTGCGCCAGCCCGAGAGCGCGGCCTTGTGCTTCTCGACCGAGACGCCGTAGGAGTTCTGCCGCATGCGCTCGCGCGAGAGGCGCTCCAGGTCGGCATCGGCGATGGCGACGTGCGACACGTTGGAGAAGCGCGCCGTCTCGGCCAGCAGCTCGCCGGATTCGTAGATCAGCGCCTGGCCGTCCCAGGCCAGGTCGGTCGTCGATTCGCCGATGCCGGCGGAGGTGTAGAGATAGGCCGCCAGGCAGCGCGCCGACTGCAGCGCCACGAGCTGGTGGCGGTAGGCCGACTTGCCCACGGTGATGTTGGAGGCCGACAGGTTGACCAGCACCGTCGCGCCCGCGAGCGCCGCGTAGCTGCTCGGCGGGATCGGCACCCAGACGTCCTCGCAGATCTCGGCATGGATCGTCAGCAGCGGCAGGTCGCGCGCCTGGAACAGCAGGTCGGTGCCGAAGGGCACGGACGCGCCGCCGATCGCGACCTCGGTCGCCAATGCGCTCCCCGCGCCGTTGAACTGCCGGCCTTCGTAGAACTCGCCGTAATTCGGCAGGTAGGTCTTGGGCTGCACGCCGAGCACCCTGCCGCCGGCCACGACGGCCGCGCAGTTGAACAGGCGGTGGTCCACCCGCAGCGGCAGGCCGACGATGGCGGCCGCCGGCACGCCGCGCGTGGCCTCGGCCACCTGGAGCAGCGCGGCCTCGCTCGCGTCGAGCAGCGCGGCCTGGTGGAACAGGTCCTCGCAGCTGTAGGCCGACAGGCCCAGCTCGGGGAACGCGACCACGACCGCGCCCTGCCCCGCCGCCTCGTGGTAGAGGCGGATCGTCTCGGCCGCGTTGAACGCCGGGTCGGCCACGCGGTTGCGCGGCACGGCTACGGCCAGGCGCGCGAAGCCGTGGCGGTAGGGGTTGGAGAACGGGAGGGCGGTCAGGTCGGTCACGGCGGGGCATCCTGTGGCGGGTTGCGTCGATTATCGGCAGCGCCTGGCGGGCCCGCCGTCTGCGGGTGTTTCAAAGGCCAAAGGCGGGCTGGGGGCGCGGCACGCCATGCCACGACGGCCGAAGCGCGCGGACGCCGCGCAAGGGCCGCCCCGCCGCGCTGGCGTTGCCCCCCTTCCCGCGCAGCGAGAGAAGGGGGGAGCCGCGAAGCGGCTTGGGGGGGAAGTCATCGAAAGATTTCGGCGATCCAGTCGATGAAGACGCGCACCCGCCGCGGCAGGTGGCGGTGGTGCGGGTACAGCACGGTCACCGGCATCGGCGCCGGCCGCAGCGCGTCGAGCAGCGCGACCAGTTCGCCGGACGCCAGCGCCGCGCGCGCGGGGGCGGACAGCGGCACCTGCACGATGCCGAGCCCGGCATGGCAGGCGGCCATGTAGGCGTCGCTGTTGTTGACGGTGACGCTGCCGGCCATCTCGGCGAAGCGCGTCTCGCCGGTCGCCGGGTCGCGGTACTCGACGCCGACGGCGCGCTCGCCGAGGTTGGGCTGGTAGTGCACCAGCCGGTGGCCGGCCAGGTCGTCCAGCGTCCGCGGCATGCCATGGCGCCGCACGTAGCCGGCGCTGACCAGATTGACCATCTCGTAGCGCGCGATGCGCCGGGCCACCAGGTGCTCGGTGGCCAGCGGGCCCACGCGCACGACGGCGTCGTAGCCCTCGCGCACCGGGTCCACGCGGCGGTCGGTGCTGCCGAGCTCGACCGTCAGGCCCGGATAGCGGTCGAGGAAGGCCGGCAGCCGGGGCAGCACCAGCTCGCGCGCCGTGGCCAGCGGCATGTCCACCCGCAGCCGGCCGGCGATCTGCGCCGGCTGGGCCTGGAACAGTGCGCCCAGTTCGTCCAGGTCGGCCAGCACTTCGCGGCTGCGCTGGGCGAAGGCCTCGCCGTCCGGCGTCAGCACCACGCGCCGCGTGGTGCGCTGCAGAAGGCGCGCCCCGACGCGGTTCTCCAGCCGCTGCACGGCGGTCGAGACGGTCGCGCGCGGCAGGCCCAGCTGCTGGGCCGCCGCGGTGAAGCTGGCCAGGTCGGCCACGCGCAGAAAGATGCGCAGGTCTTGCGGCGCCGGCGTGGCGGTGGCGGGCGGCTCGGCCGGTGGGAACAGCATATTGGTCGGGATGGTTGAACAGTTATTCCGATTGTGGGTGGTTTATGCACATGGCGCCACGCAATACAGTCGCCCTTGTTGTCCCCAAAGTTGTCCACAAGGAGTTCACCATGACTGCCAGCACCGTTTCCTCCCCCTGCATCGCCCTCGTCACCGGCGGCAGCCGCGGCCTCGGCCGCCATGCCGCGCTGCACCTGGCCCGCGTCGGCTGGGACGTGGTCGTGACCTTCCGCAGCCGTGCCGGCGAAGCCGGCGCCGTGGTCGACGAGATCACCCGGCTCGGCCGCCAGGGCCACGCGCTGCGGCTCGACGCCGGCCAGACCTCCACGTTCCCGGCCTTCGCGGCCGAACTGCGCCGGCTGCGGGGGCCGGCCGCTGGACGCGCTGCTCAACAACGGCGGCTTCGGCCTGACGGCGCCGTTCGCCGAAACCACCGAGCAGGACTTCGATGCCCTGGTCGCCGTGCACCTCAAGGGCCCGTTCTTTTTGACGCAGGCGCTGCTGCCGCTGCTGGCCGACGGCGCGCGCATCCTCAACGTGTCGAGCGGGCTCACCCGCTTCGCGCTGCCGGGCTACGCGGCCTATGCGGCGGTCAAGGGCGCAGTCGAGGTGCTGAGCCGCTACCAGGCCAGGGAGCTGGGCGCGCGCGGCATCCGCGTCAACACGCTGGCGCCCGGCGCCATCGAGACCGATTTCCGCGGCGGCGAGGTGCGCGACAACCCGGCCGTCAACCGGGCCATCGCGGCCCAGACGGCGCTGGGCCGCGTCGGCTTGCCCGACGACATCGGCGGCGCGGTGGTCGCGCTGCTGTCGGGCGATGCCGGCTGGATCAACGGCCAGCGCGTCGAGGCCTCCGGCGGAATGTTCCTCTAGGCGGCAGCCCGCGCACGGGCCTGCAGGTGCCGGTGCAGCGCCGTCTCCAGCCCGCGCCTCTGGGCCTCCTGCAGGCTGACCAGCAGGTCGTGGCAGGGCGGCTCGATGCCGTAGCGCGACTGCAGGTCGCGCCGGATGCGCACCAGCAGCGCGGCGGCCATCTCGGCATCGGCCAGCGCCCGGTGGGCCCGGCCGGTGGCCGGCAGCCGATGGTAGTCGGCCAGCGCGCCGAGCTTGTGGCTCGGCGCCTGCGGGTAGATGCGGCGCGACAGCAGCAGCGTGCAGGCGAACGGTACCGGCGTGGCGCGCTGCCCGCCCAGCGCCAGCTCGGCATTCCAAAAGCGGCGGTCGAACGCGGCGTTGTGGGCCACCAGCGGCACCGTGCCGACGAAGCGCGCGGCCTCGGCCATCACTTCGGCCGCCGGCGGCGCGGCGGCCACCATCGCGTTGCTGATGCCGGTCAGCGATTCGATGAACGGCGGGATGGCCACGCCGGCATTCATCAGGCTCTGGAAGCGGCCGACCACCGCGTCCTCGTCGACGATGACGATCGCCACCTCGGTGGCGCGGTCGCCGTTCAGGGGGGACAGTCCGGTGGTCTCGAAGTCGATGACGGCCCAGCGCGTCATGCGCTGGCCTCCAAACTGATGAAATACTGGGGAGTGTAGAGGCTGAACGCGGGCGATCCGCGGGCGCTGTACCGACCATCCTGCCAGGGGTATGCTTTTCTCTCGTTGCGCGGCATACGCGATGCTACCGCCGGACGCGCCAGGGCCTTGTTTCAGTCGCCCGGCATCCCAACGGTGCTCGCGGCCGCGCGCCGCCGTCGGGAAGGCGCGGCGAGCACGATGCGGCTGCCCGGCGTGGTCTTGAGCTTGTGCGTTTCCTCGACCTGCATGAGCACCGCGTCGTTGCGCCGCGCGGTCTGCGACGCCACGCAGTCGCGCGGCACCACGCAGTCGAAATCGCGCATGCGCGCATCGGCCACGGTATGCAGCACACACTGGTCGCTGGCCACGCCGGTCACGATCAGGCGGTGCACGCCGAGGTGCGCCAGCAGCAGCTCCAGCGGCGTGCCGAAGAAGGCCGAGAGCTGCGGCTTGAGCACGAAGTAGTCGTCCTCCTGCGGCATCAGCGCCTGGGTGATGCGCGCGGCCGGAGTGCTGGCGGCGATCGATTCTTCCACCAGCGCGGTGAAGTGCGAGCGCCAGCGGCCGCGGTTGTCGTTGGCATAGACCACCGGCACGCCGGCGCGGCGGCAGCGGGCCTTGAGCGCGGCGATGTGCGGCGTCACCCGCAGCGCGCCGGGCAGGAGCCGGTCGGCATCCTCGAAGTCCCAGCAGCTGATCATGTCGATGATCAGCAGGGCCGTGCGGGCCTGCGCTGCGCTGCTGCGCTGCTGCGGGCTCACGTCTTCGCGGTCCCCGGTTCGGCCATGCGGCGGTGCTGCTCGGCCACGACCTGCGACGGCAGCACCTTGCTCATCGCCACCATCGCCTTGTTCTTCAGGCCGGCCACCACGTCGGCCTCGCCATCCTGCATGGCCTGGAAACCGATGCGCGCGACCTCGGCCGGGTCCATCTGCTTGTCGGTCGTGCCGATCTTGGTGTCGAGCATGCCGGCGCGCGCGAAGAATGCGGTGTCGGTCACGCCGGGCATCAGGCAGGTGATGGTGAAGCCGGCGTCCTTGTTCTCGTTGCGGATCGCGGCCACGAACGAATCGATGAATGCCTTGGTGCCGTTGTAGACCGCCTGGAAGCTGCCGGGCTGGAAGCCCGCGATCGAGCCGGTGACGAGGATGCGCCCGCTGCGCCGCGCGCGCATCTGCAGTCCCACCTTCTGGACCAAGTAGACGGTGCCGGTGATGTTGGTGTTGATCACGTGCAGCACCTCCTCGAAGTCCTGGTCGAGGAAGGCGTGGCCCAGGCCGTGGCCGGCGTTGGCCAGCAGCGCATCGACCGGGCGGCCGTCGAGCGCTTCCAGCAGCCGGTCCACACCGCCGGGGCTGGCCAGGTCGGTCTGCACCGCCTCCACCTGCGCGCCGCGGGCCGAGAGCTCGGCCGTGGTGTCGAAAAGCGGGGTGTCGGCCGCGACCACCAGGTCGTAGCCGTGGTCGGCGGCCAGCAGGGCCAGCTCGCGGCCGATGCCGGAGGAGGCTCCGGTCACGACCGCGAGCGGACGCCGTGTCACGGCCAGGCCGGCGGGCTCGGAAGGAGAAAAGGCAGGAGGGGCTGCGGGCGAAACCATGGTATCGACTCCGTGGAATTGAGGTGTTGGGCTGCGGCCATCCCAACGCCGCCGCAAGGCCCCCGGTGCCGGCCAACGCAGGGGCCGCCTGTCAGCGCAGGCCGACGCAGTCGGCGCAGATGCCATGCGCCTGTCACCTTCGCAGGGTCCAATCGGGCGGCCATGCGTCTGCTCCGCACCGACAAAGCCACGCTCGAGATCCGCTCCAACGTCCGCACGCTGACGCTGGCGGAGCGCAGCGTGCTGTTCCTGGCCGACGGCAGCCGCACGGCCGACGACATCGCGGCCGCCTGGAGCAAGGGCGACTGTGCCGCCATGCTGGCCAGTCTGGTCGAGCGCGGCTATCTTCAAGCCGAGCCTCAGGCCATGCCCGCCGCGTCGCCGCCCCCGCCCCCGCCGGCGATCCCCGTGGCGACCGCCGCCGATGCCTTCGGCGGCAGGCGCTCGCTGGCTGCGGCGCGCATGTTCCTGTTCGACCTCTGCGAGCGCTTCTTCGCCCGGCGCGACCCGGCCCTGGCCGCGGCACTGCGCGACCGCCTGCGCAATGCACGCGACCGGGCCGAGATGCTGCGTGTGGCCGACGAGCTGCTGCAGCGCATCGAGGAGGCGGCCGACAGCGACCGTGCGCAATCGGTGCGCGTGCGCCTCGACGCATTGCTGCCGCGCGAGGAAGCCACTGCCCTGCCCTGAAAAGGCCGGCCGGCTTACAGTGGCGGCCATGGCCTCAGCCGCTGATATCGACGACGACCGCATCTGCCGCCAGCTGCGCATCCACGGCCGGGTGCAGGGCGTCTGCTACCGCGCCTCGGCCGTTCGGCAGGCCCGCGCCCTCGGCCTGCATGGCTGGGTGCGCAACCGCGCCGACGGCAGCGTCGAGGCCGTGGCTGCCGGTCCGCGAGCGAGGGTGGAGCAGCTGATCGCCTGGGCCCGGCGCGGGCCGCCGCAGGCCCGGGTGGATCGGGTCGAAGTCGCGGACGCCGCCGAGCCGGTGCCGCCGTTCGGCGGCTTCGAGCAGCGGGCGACGGAATAGCCGCCGCACCACGGCCGAATCACTCCGGCTGAATACCCGACTTCTTCGCCACCGCCTTCCAACGCCCGATCTCGTCGGCGATGTAGCGCGAGAACTCGGCCGGCTTCAGCGTCGCGGGCTCGGCGCCTTCGCGCAGGAAGAAGCCGCGCATCTCCTCGGACTGCAGCTGGCGCGCGATCTCGGCGTTGAGGCGATCCACCACCGGCTGCGGCGTGTTGGCCGGCGCGAGCACGCCCCACCACAGGTCCACGGCGCTGCCCTTGTAGCCCGACTCCTCCAGCGACGGCAGGTCGGGCGCGACCGGCGAGCGCTTTCCGGTCGTCACCGCCAGCGCGTGCACGCGGCCGGCGCGCACCTGCGACAGGATCGACGGCGCACTCGCCACCAGCACCTGGATCTGCCCGCCGAGCAGGTCGCTGGTGGCCGGGCCCATGCCCTTGTAGGGCACGTGCAGCAGCTTCAGGTCGGCCGCGTCGGCGAACAGTTCGGTCGCGAAGTGGTTGATGCTGCCGGCACCCGAGGTGCCGTAGCCGATGCGGCCGGGCTGGGCCTTGGCTGCGGCGACGAGGTCCTACACGGTCTTGTACGGCGTGTCCTTGTTCACCGTGACCAGCAGCGGCCCGCGCGCGAGCAGGGCCACGGGCTTGAAGTCCTTGAGCGCGTCGTAGGGCAGGTTGGTGCGGATGGCCGCGCCCGTGGTGAAGGTGGACGACACGACGGCCAGCGTGTAGCCGTCGGCTGCGACGCGCGCCACGGCCGCGTTGGCCGTCACGCCGCCGCCCGAGGGCTTGTTGTCCACCACGAAGGGCTGGCCTAGTGCATCCTGCAGACGCCTGCCGATGGCGCGCGCGAACACGTCGTTGGAGCCGCCGGGCGCGCTGCCGACGACGAGCGTCACGGCGCGCGAGGGGTAGGCCGCGGGCTGCTGGGCCACGGCGGTGCAGACCGTCAGGGCCAGGCTGGCGGCGGCCAGCGCGATGCGGCCGGCCGCGCGGGGCCGCAAGGAAAGCTTGTGCATAGATAGGTTGTCTCCGTGGCTGTCGCTGGCGATCCTATGCAGACGAGCGCGTGGCTTCGACGATGTTTCGTCGATCGAGCCCCAAGCTTTTCTTGGCAATCGCCCGGCGGCCGGCCGCCACAATGGCAGCGAACGCATCGCGCCTTGCCGAGGAGACAGCCAGCCATGCCCGCCCCATCGATCCGCGACGCCCGCGGCGTCTACCCGGTCGCTCCCACGCCGTTCCTCGACGACGGCCGCATCGACAACCTGGTGCGGCTGGCACAGGCGGCACAGTGCAGGAAGGCCCGCGACCTCTTCGACGCACACCTGCCGCTGCTGCGCTACGGGCAGCAGCCGGGCGTGCGCCTGCGCAAGTACGTGCTGATGCGCCGCGGCCTGCCGGGCTCGGCCGCGCCAGTCCCGCCGGCCCGGGCCGAAACCGGGCACCGGCGCGCACGCCCGGCGCGGCACGACGGCCGTGCCCGTGCCGTGCCGCTGTGAGGAGGGGCTGCCGATGATCGCCATGCGCAGCAAGCTCTTTGTGCCCGGCTCGCGGCCGGAGCTGTTCCCCAAGGCCCTGGCCGGCGAGGCCGATGCGCTGTCGTTCGACCTGGAGGATTCCGTCGTCGCGGACCGCAAGGCCGAGGCGCGCGCCGTGCTGGGCGGCTGGCTGGAGCGCACCGGTGCGTCGGCCAGGACCATCGTGGTGCGCGTCAATCCGCTCGATGGTCCCCACTTCGCGGCCGACATCGACGCCGTGGTGCGCCCGGGCCTCACGCTGCTGAACCTGCCCAAGCCCGAGACGCCGGCGGATGTCGTTGCCGCGGCCGAGGCGTTGGAAGCGGCCGAGCGCCGCCACGGCGTCGCACAGCCCGTGGGCCTGCTGCTCAACATCGAGACGCCGCGCGCCCTGCGCGAGGCCGCCGCGCTGGCCGCGGCGCATCCGCGCGTTGCCGGCTTGCAGGTCGGCCTGGGCGACCTGTTCGAGCCCTTCGGCATCCGCCGGCGCGACGCGGCCAACGTGCACCGCGTGCTGTTCGCCGTGCGCATGGCCGCGGCCGAGGCCGGCGTGTTCGCCTGCGACGGCGCGTTCGCCGACATCCGCGATGCCGACGGCTGCCGCGCCGAGGCCGCGATGGCGCGCGACCTGGGCTTCATCGGCAAAAGCTGCATCCACCCGAGCCAGGTCGCGCTGGCCAATGCGGTGTTCCGCCCGACCGACGAGGAGGTCGCGCACGCCCTGCGCGTCGTGGCCTCGGTCGAGGAAGCGGCGCAGGACGGCCGCGGTGCCTGGACGGTCGACGGCCGCATGGTCGATGCGCCCTTCCTGCTGCGCGCCCGCGCCATCGTTGCCGCAGCCCAGCGCCTGGGTCTTGTCTGACTCCGTTTTCCTATGACCACGACCCCTTCCTCTTCCGCTGCCGGCCCGCTGGCCGGCGTGCGCGTGCTCGATCTGAGCGCCTACATCGCCGGCCCCTACGGCTGCGCGCTGCTGGCCGACCAAGGCGCCGAGGTGCTCAAGATCGAGCCGCCCGCCGGCGACAACCTGCGCAGGTACCCGTCCACGCTGGCCGAGGAAAGCCGCGCCTTCCTGGGCGTCAACCGCAGCAAGCGCGGCGCCGTGCTGGACTTGAAGCAGCCCGAAGACCTGGCCGTGCTGCACCGCCTGGTGCAGCAGTCCGACGTGCTGGTCCACAACTTCCGCCCCGGCGTGCCGGAGCGCCTGGGCATCGGCTACGAAGCGCTCGCGGCCATCAATCCGCGGCTCGTCTACTGCGCGGTGACCGGTTATGGCGACAAAGGGCCGCTGCGCCAGCGTGCCGGCTACGACCAGGTGCTGCAGACGATGACCGGCATGTGCGCCATGCAGGCGCCGGCGGGCGCGGCGCCGCAGATCCTCTACGGCTCGGTGGTGGACTACTACGCCGCCTCGCTGATCGCTGCTGCCGTGTCCTCGGCGCTCTACGAGCGCGAGAAGAGCGGCGCGGGCCAGCAAGTCGGCGTGTCGCTGCTGCGCTCGGCGCTGGCGATGCAATCGGCGCGGCTGGTCTGGGCCGACAGCGAGCGGCGCGAGGTGGGGCGCGACATGCGTTCGGGCGGCATCACCGGCATCCACCCGACGCGCGCGGGCTGGATCTACATCTCGGCCAACACCCCGCACTTCTGGCAGGCGCTGTGCGAGAAGACCGGGCTCGCCGAGCTGCTCGACGGCGACCGCTACGACACGGTGCGCAAGCGCGCCCGGCACCATGCCGAGATCGTGCCGCGGCTGCATGCGGCACTGGCCGCGCGCAGCGCGCTGGAGTGGGAGGACATCTGCGGCGACGAGGTGCCCTGCGCCGCCGCCCGCACGGTGGAGGACATGTTCGACTGTCCGCAGGTGCAGGCCGAGGACATGGTGGCCCGCTTCGACCACCCCGTGGCTGGCAGCTACCGCGGCTTCTCGCGCGCCATGACCTTCGGCCGCACGCCGGGGCCGCAGCCCTTCGCCGCGCCGGCGCTGGGCCAGCACGATGCGGAGGTCCGCGCGCTGGCCGATGCGCAGCGGGAGGCTGCATGACCTTCACCGTGCCCCACAGCGCAGGCAGCGCCGCACCGCAGTGCGCGGTGCCGCCGCTGGCCTGCGACGCGCACATCCATATCTACGACCGGCGCTTCGCCAGCATCGGCGACCCGGCCCGTGTGCTCGACGACGCGACGGCCGGCGATTACCGGCTGCTGCAGGCCCGGCTTGGCACGCAGCGCGCCGTGGTCGTCACGCCCACGGTCTACGGCACCGACAACACGGTCACGCTCGACGCCATCGTCCGGCTGGGCCGCGAGCGCACGCGCGGTGTGGCGGTGCTGCACCCGGACGTGGACGAGGCGACGCTGCGCCGCCTCGACGACGGCGGCGTGCGCGGCATCCGCTTCACGCTGTTCGATCCGGCCAGCGCGGTCACGCGCTTCGGCATGGTCGAGCCGCTGGCCGCGCGCATCGCGCCGCTGGGCTGGCATGTGCAGCTGCACTGGCGCGGCGACCAGATCGTCGAGCATGCCGCGCTGCTGCGCCGCCTGCCGTGCCCGATGGTGTTCGACCACCTGGCGCGGCTGCCGCATCCACAAGGCCCGGATCACCCTGCTTTCGGCATCGTGGCCGAGCTGCTGGCCGAAGGCCGCGCCTGGATCAAGATGTCCGGCGCCTACCTCGACCCGGCCCCGGCCGGCGAGCCCGACAGCCGGGCGGCCGTGGCCGCGGCCTGGCTGCGCGAGGCGCCCGACCGCCTGGTCTGGGGCAGCGACTGGCCGCATCCCACCGAGCGCGGCCGCGTGCCCGACGACGCGGCGCTGCTCGACCGCTGGGCCGCCCGGGTGCCGCACGCCGAGGTGCGCCGCCGCATCCTGGTGGACAACCCGGCGCGGCTCTACGGGTTCTGACGCTGCCGGACGCGATGGCGGGGGTCTGCCGCTGCGACCGCATCTGCGCCGAAGCGGCGGTGCGCGGCTGCGCGGAACGCTTCGACCACGGCGCGCATCAGCCGGCCGTCGGCGTCGGCGTGCCGGCAGACCAGCGCCAGATGGCGTATCGGCGCGCCCTTGCCCAGCGGCACCTGCAGCACCGGATAGGCCTGGAGCAGCTCCTGCCGCAGCGCCGGCACGACCGAGACGCCGAGCCCGGCCGACACCATCGCGGCGATGGATTCGCTGCCCGGCAGGTCGAAGGCGCAGCGCATCCGCGGGGCGATGCGGTGCACGTACTGCGCGGCGATGCGCCCGCCGGTCGTCTCCAGATCCATGCGGATCCAGTCGTAGCGGCGCAGCATCTCCACCGGCGGCGCAGGCCGCGCGTCGGGCGGTGCGATCAGCACCATGGTCTCGCGCGCCAGCGGCGTCCAGGCCAGCCGGCGCGAGCCACCGGACTGCGGCCGCACCAGCACGGCCGCGTCGATGCGGCCGGCCTTGACCTCGTCGAGCAGCGCGGACGACGTGCCACGCGAGATGGCGAACTGCAAAGCAGGCCCCTGCTCGCGCAAAACCTGCAGGGCCGCCGGCAGCAGCGTGACCTGGGCCGACTCCACCGTCCCCAGCCGCAGCCGGCCGGTGAGCGCCGGGCCGTCGCGGCGGCTGCGCAGCGCTTCGAGCGCATCGACCGCCTGGGCCAGCGTGCCGGCGATCTCGTGCGCGAACGGCGTGGGCCGCACCTGGCGGGCCGAGCGGTCGAACAGCGGCTGGCCGAAGAAATCTTCGAGCTGCCGCATCTGCAGACCGACGGCGCTGGCCGTGAGGTTCACGTCCTTGGCGGCGGCGGCGAACGATCCGTGCTGCAGCACGGCCGCCAGGGTTTGCAGGAACTGAAGCTTCATGCGGCATCCATGGCGGCCGGGCGGCGGCCACCCATCCAGAGATGAGCCGGCATTGTCCGGCAGGCGCCGGGCGCATCATTGCATCCACCCACGAGAAGGAGACAACCATGCACAGCCAACCATCCCATCCCTCCCGCCGGCAGCTGGTCGCGGCCGGCATGGCCACGGCCGCCGCGGCCACCCTGCCGGGCCTGGCGCGCGCGCAGGTCTTTCCCGCGCGGCCGGTCCGCGTGATCGTGCCCTATGCGGCCGGCGGCGGCGCCGACGCCAACGCCCGGCTGCTGGCGCCGGCCATGTCCGCCGCGCTGGGCCAGCCGGTCGTCATCGAGAACAAGCCGGGCGCCAGCGGCGTGCTGGCCGCGCAGGCCGTGCTGGCGGCGCCGGCCGATGGCTACACGCTGCTGTTCGACACCTTTCCGTACGCCGTCAACGCCGTGCTGCGCAAGCTGCCGTTCGATCCGGTCAAGGACCTGGTACCGGTCTCGCAGGCGATCAACATGCCCAACATCCTGGTCGTGCCGGCGCAGGCGCCGTACACCACACTGCAAGGGTTGCTGGACTATGCGCGCGCCCATCCGGGCAAGCTCAACTACGCCTCCTACGGCGCGGGCGGCGCGGCCCACCTCGCCGCCGAGCTGCTGCGCCGCGAGGCCGGCATCGACTGGGTGCACGTGCCCTACAAGGGCGGCGCGCCAGCCATCACCGACCTGCTCGCGGGCCAGGTGTCGGCCTATTTCGCCAATCCGGTCTCGGGCCTGGGCTATGTGCAGGCCGGCCGCCTACGGGCGCTGGCCACCACCGGTTCGCAGCGCATGGCCGCGCTGCCCGACGTGCCGACGGTAAAGGAGTCCGGCTTCAAGGACTTCGAGGTCATCGAGTGGAACGGCTTCTTCGTGCCGCGCGGCACGCCGCAGGCCGCCGTGGACAGGCTCTCGGCCGCCGTGCGCGACGCGACCAGGAACGCCGACGTGCGCAAGCGCCTCGCCGGCCTTGGCATCGAGCCGGTGGGCAACACGCCGCGCGAGTTCCGGGACTTCCTGGCCGGGCAGATCGACCGCTGGGGCGCGCTCGTCAAGGCCAACCACATCACCGTGGAATGATGGGCATGCGGCTGCCCACCACCCTGGCCGCCGCGCTGCTGCTGGCGGCCTGCGCCATACCGCGGCCCGACGAAGCACAGGCGCAGCGCATGGCCGCGCCGCCGACCGACTGCACTGCGCTTGTCGGCTCCGACCGCAACCGCGAACTGCCCGGCTACCGCCTGCCGCAGGCCGGCGGCGGCACGGCCTGCGTGCCGCTGCTGGTCAATGCCAACCGGCGCCCGGCCGGCTACCGCGGCGACTACTTCGTCGATGAATTCAGCGATGCAAAGCTCAGGCGGCGCTGGGCCGAATGCAAGGTGGATGCGGCCTGTTTGGCCCGCGTCGATGCGCAGATGCAGCGCTGGCTGCCCCCGAACAAGGCGCGCTCGCCGCGCACCACCGGCACGGTCGATCCCACCGGCCGCATCGACGCCGACAGCCCGCACGCCGACCTGGCGCGGATCCGCCGCCCCGGCTTCTTTTCGCGTGCGCCGTACGCCGAGGGCATCGCCGACGCCGATGCCCGTACCTCCATCGTCGAATTCACCGTGCCGCACGACGCCTTCGAACGGCTGGACCTGAAGATGACCGGCGACATCAGGTTGCGCGGCTGGTACCTCCAGGGCGCCGGCGTGGACGACGGGCGCGGCGGCCGCATGCGCGCGCTGGTGATCTTCGCGCCGGGCGGCGGCGGCCAGCTCACCGCCATCCAGCATCCGGACGAGAAACCCTACCGCATCGACCCGGCCACCGGCCGCGCGGTGGACAACAGGTTTCCCAACGCCACGACCGAGACCATGGGCCAGCGCTGGTACCGCGAGAACCTGCATGCACTGAACGCCGCGGGCTTCGACGTGCTGGCCTACGACCGGCGCGGCGAGGGCATCTCCGGCGGCTTCAGCGACACCAACACGCTGGAGCAGGGCGAGGACGTGTTCCGCGTACTCGCGCAGCTCGACGGCGGAAACGGCCTGCGCATCCTCACACCGCAGGGCCGGCTGCTCGCGGGCGCGCAGGCCGCGGGCCAACTGCTGGGCGGCGAGCGGGCCACGCAGGTGCCGCTGCTGCTGGCCGGCTATTCGCGCGGCTCGATGTCCACCGCCTGGGCGATGACGAAGAACTTCGTGGCGTCGTGCAGCTACGACATGCCGCAGCCCGTCTGCACGCCGGCCAAGGGGCTGACCAACATCCGCGGCGCGATCCTGCTGTCGTCGTTCGCCAGCGGTGCGGGCTACCTGCCCGATGCGCCCGACCTGGCCGACCGCAACCTGTTCCTCGGCGGCATGGCGGCCGACCACCACATCCTGTTCTATCCCAACTCCGCGCCGCTGGCCGGCATGCAGCGCTGGCCCGCGGCCTTCTTCGGCAAGGGCCTGTGGGACCGGGCCGAGACGCTCGAAGGCACCGTGGCCGCCTACGACCGCATCCGCGGCGCGCGCGAGATCGTGGTCGCGCGCGGCCCGCATTCGATCGAGACCTGGCCGGAGTCGGAAAAAGCCCGGCTGCGCGAGCGCATGCTGGCGTTCGCGAAGGTGGCCGTCACCGGCGGCCGCGAGGTGCCCGGTGCAGCACGGTGGACCGACCTGAAGTCGCTGGTCGCCACCACGCCCGATGTGTGGGAGCCCTCCTCAGCGCCGCGCTGAACCGGCGTCCGGCCTCGGCCCGTGGCGCAGCGCCAGCAGCGCGCCGGCGGTGAGCGCCACCACCGCGAAGGCCGGGCCGCCGAGCGCGCCGATGCGGTCCACCAGCAGGCCGCCGCCGACGGCGCCGCTGGCGATGGCGACTTGGAAGGCCGCCACCAGCAGGCCGCCCGCGCCCTCGGCCTGGTCCGGCGCCGCACGCACGATCCAGGTCTGGAAGGCGACCGGCAGCCCGCCGAAGGCGAAGCCCCAGAGCGTGATCGCCACGGCCGCCGCCCAGGCCGAGGTGCCGGCGGCCAGCAGCACGGCGGCCAGCACGGCGATGGCCGCGGCGCCGGCCACGATGGCGTTGCGCTCGCTGCGCCCGGCGATCGCGCCGCCCGCCAGGTTGCCGAAGAAGCCGCCGATGCCGTAGGCCAGCAGCACCGCCGAGACCGCGCCCACCGGCAGGTGCGTCACCTGCTCCATCAGCGGCCGGACATAGGTGAAGCCGGCAAAGTGGCCCGAGATGACCAGCAGCACCGCCAGCAGCGCCGCGCGCACGGCGGGGCGGCGCAGCAGCTGTCCCAGCACCCGCAGGTCGGGCCGGTCGCGCGGCGGCAGGGCCGGCAGCGTCAGCAGCTGCACCGCCAGCGTCGCCACGCTGACCGCGCCGGCGGCGGCGAAGGCGCTGCGCCAGCCCCACAGCGCACCCATGCCGGCGCCGATCGGCGCGGCACAGACGGTGGCCACCGACACGCCGGTGAAGATCAGCGCCATCGCCCGCGCCAGCCGGTGCGCCGGCACCAGTCGCATCGCCAGCGCCCCGGCCATCGACCAGAAGCCGCCCAGCGCCACGCCCAGCACCACGCGCGCGGCCAGCAGCGCCGGCAGGCTCGCGGCCGTGGCCGACAGCGCGTTGGACGCCAGCAGCAGCACGGTCAGCGCCAGCATGACCGCGCGGCGGTCGAGGTTGCGGGTCAGCAGCGGGATCGTCGGCGCGGCCACGGCGCCGACCAGCGCGGTGGCGGTGACCGCCTGGCCGGCCGCGCCGTCGCTCACGTGCAGGTCCCGGGCCATCGCGGTCAGCAGGCTGGCCGGCAGGAATTCGGCGGTCACCAGGCCGAACACGCCGAGCGCGAGCGCGCCGATGGCCGGCCAGCGGGCGTCGGCGCCGGCCGCGCCGGGCGCGGCGCCGTCGAGGGGAGCAGGAGGGGAAGCGGGATGCATATTCGGGTTATCCAGAAGCTGAAACGACAGGGATGCGCAGCTTAGGACTAAGATTCGGGCGTTTCCATGCTGGAAGAGCCGAAATGCTTGACCTTTCGTCCAGGCCCCAGGTCGAACCTGCGGCCGACACGGCCACCGGCCGCGACACCCTCACCGCCCTGCTGCTGGGGCTGCGCCTCGACGGCGTGGAGTACGGCCGCTGCGTGCTGCACGCGCCCTGGGCCGCCGCGTTCGCCCCGCGGGCCGCCGCGAGCTTCCACTTCGCCGCACGCGGCGGCGCCTGGCTGCGCATGAGCGATGCCGGCGACTGGATGCGGCTCGACCAGGGCGATGCCGTGCTGCTGCCGCACGGCGGCGCGCACGTGCTGGCCAGCGACCCGTCGGTGCCGCCGGTGGACGTCGCCGCGTTCAGCCGCGTGCCGGTGGCCGACAACCTCTACCTGATGCGCGACGCGGCCGGTGGCGGGCAGGACGCGGCCGACGTCATGTTTTGCGGCGCGATGCGCTTCAACCTCGACCCGCTGCACCCGTTGATGGCCATGATGCCGGCCGTGATCCACGCGGGCGAACTGGCACGGCGCGACCCGGCCGTGCCGGCGCTGCTGGAGGCCATGGAGCGCGAGGTGGCGCTCGACCGCATCGGCGCCTGCGGCATCCTCGCGCGGCTGGCCGACGTGCTGGCGGCCAGCATCATCCGCGGCTGGGTCGAATGCGACTGCAGCGACCCCACGGGCTGGATCGCCGCGGTGCGCTGCCCGAAGATCGGCAAGGTCATCGCCGCCATCCATGCCGACCCGCAGCGCGACTGGACCGTGCCCGCCCTGGCCGGGATCATGGGCGCGTCGCGCTCCCGCTTCGCCGAGGCCTTCACCCGTACGGTGGGGGATACTCCTGGAAAGTATGTGGCCAAGGTAAAGATGTTCCGCGCGCGACAGTGGATTACCGAGGAGGGTATGCGCGTGGCCGTGGCGGCCGACCGGCTCGGCTACGACTCCGAGGTCGCGTTCAGCCGCGCCTTCAAGCGCATCGTCGGCCAGCCGCCGAGCGCCCTGCGGCCGCTGCGCTACCAGGCCCGCCGCGCGGCCTGAAGCACGGGCCCGGGCCGCGCGCGGCTGGCATCATGGCGCGATGACCCAGCCCGCCCCCACCGCCCCGCTCGTCTTCATCACCGGCGCCTCCAGCGGCCTCGGCCAGGCGCTGGCCGCGCGCTACCACGGGGCGGGCTGGCGGCTCGCGCTCAGCGCGCGCCGCAGCGAGGCACTGCATGCCTGGGCCGGCGCGCTGGATCCGCAGGCGCCGGGCCGCATCGGCATCTACGGCGCCGACGTGGCCGATGCCGACGCCATCGTCGCCGCCGGACGGGCCTGCATCGCGCAGCAGGGCCTGCCCGACGTGGTGATCGCCAACGCCGGCATCAGCATCGGCATCGACACGGCCGAGCGCGCGGACATCGACGTGCTGGCGCGCCTGCTCGCCGTCAACAACGTGGGCCTCGCGGCCACCTTCCATCCTTTCGTCGCCGCGATGGCGCGGCGCGGCAGCGGCCGGCTCGTCGGCATCGCCAGCGTGGCCGGCATCCGCGGCCTGCCGGGCCACGGCGGCTACTGCGCCAGCAAGGCCGGCGTGATCGCCTATTGCGAAAGCCTGCGCGGCGAGCTGCGCGGCACCGGCGTCAAGGTGGTGACCATCGCGCCGGGCTACATCGACACGCCGCTGACGCGCGGCAACCGCTACGCCATGCCGTTCCTGATGCCCGCCGATGCCTTCGCCGACCGGGCCTTCCACGCCATCGGCCGCGGCGACCGCTGGCGCGTGATCCCCTGGCAGATGGGCGTGGCCGCGGCGATCATGCGCGTGCTGCCGGCGGGCCTGTTCGACCGGTTGGCCGCCGGCCGGCCGCGCAAGCACCGCGCCGGCGAGCCCGGGTAAGCCAAGAGCCCACCGATAAAATCCCCGGCGCATGACCACCGCTGCCAGCCCCACTTCCCCGACCTTCCTCGACCTGCTGCGCGGCGCCGAGCGCGCCAATCGCTCGCTGCTCTGCGTGGGGCTGGACCCGGACCCGGCGCGCTTTCCGGCCGGCCTGAAGGGCGACGCGTCGCGCATCTACGACTTCTGCGCGGCCATCGTCGATGCCACGGCGGACCTCGCCATCGCCTTCAAGCCGCAGATCGCGTATTTCGCGGCGCACCGCGCGGAGGATCAGCTCGAACGCCTCGTCGCCCACGTCCGCCGCGCCGCGCCGCAGGTGCCGGTGATCCTCGACGCCAAGCGCGGCGACATCGGCTCCACCGCCGGGCAGTACGCGATCGAGGCTTTCGAGCGCTACGGCGCCGACGCGGTCACCCTCTCCCCGTTCATGGGCTTCGATTCGGTCGAACCCTACCTCCGCTACCACGGCAAGGGCGCCTTCCTGCTGTGCCGCACGTCCAACCCCGGCGGCGGCGACCTGCAGGCGCAGCGTCTGGCATCGGTCGACGGCCAGCCGCGCGTCTACGAGCACGTGGCGCGGCTGGCGCAGGGACCGTGGAACACCAACGGCCAGCTCGGCCTGGTGGTTGGCGCGACCTACCCGGCCGAGATCGAGCAGGTGCGCCAGCTCGCGCCCACGCTGCCGCTGCTAATCCCCGGCGTCGGCGCCCAGGGCGGCGACGCGGCGGCCACGGTGCGCGCCGGCTGGCGCGCCGACGCGCCGATCGCGGTCAACTCCTCGCGCGCCATCCTCTACGCCTCGTCGGGCGAGGACTTCGCCGCCGCAGCCCGCCGTGAGGCCGGGCGCACGCGCGACGCGCTGCGCGCTGCCGCATCCGGCGGCTGATACCCTCACCTGTACAACCCCAGGGCGGGCGACTCATACGCAGTGCCATCTCATACCCCGGGGTCAAGCCTTGCCGGCCGCAGCCCGCGCGCCATCCAGGTGCGCCTTGGCCCGCTGCGCCAGGGCGATGTCGCCGGGCGTCTCGGGATGCCAGGTGTCCACCGGGATCGGGCGGCCGTGCGAATCGACCGAGACGAACACGATCAGGCATTCCGTCGTCGTCTCGAGCGTGCCGCTCTTGATGTCGCCGCTGCGCACCTCCACCGAGATGTTCATGCTGGTCTTGCCGGTATAGGCCAGGCGCGCCTCGACCTCGACCAGGTCGCCGATCATAATCGGCCGGTGGAAGCGGATGCTGCCGAGGAAGACGGTGACGCAGTAGCGCTTGGCCCAGGCCGTGGCGCAGGCGTAGCCGGCCTCGTCGATCCACTTCATGACGGTGCCGCCGTGGACCTTGCCGCCGTAGTTGACGGTGCTGGGTTCGGCCAGGAAACGCAGGGTGATCGAAGGCATGGCGCGGTCGGCTCGCATCGTGGAGGGAGGGGAGCACGATTATTGACGCGGATCAGCCTGGCCGCCGACGCCGGCGGTAGGAAACGGACGACGTCCGTCGCCTGCGCCGTGCTACGGCCGGGCCGCGGCAGGGTCGCCGATAACTGCGCCTCCACAACAACCGGCCGCAACGGCCCAGGAGGGCTCCATGTCGTTCGCCCTGTACATGCTCGGTTTCCTCATCTTCCTCGGCGGCATTGCCTGGGGCGCGGCCGTCGCCGGCGTGCCCCATCTCTACATCGGCATCGGCGCGCTGATCCTGCTGGGCATCGGCATCTTCAGCGCCGTCGGCCGCACGCGCAGCAAGGACCCGTCCTAGGCAGCCACGTTCGCCAGCGGTTGCCCTGCCTGCCAGCGGGCCAGGTTGTCCAGAAACATCGCATCCACCCGCGCCGCATGGCCGTCGGAGAAACCGGCGCTGTGCGGCGTGGCGATCACGTTGGGCAGGCGCCACAGCGGCGACGCCGCCGGCAGCGGTTCGTGGGCGAACACGTCGAGGTACGCGCCGGCCAGGCGCCCCTGCTGCAGCGCCGCGACCAGCGCCGGCTCGTCCACCACCTCGCCGCGGGCCACGTTGACCAGGTGCGCGCCGGCCGGCAGCCGGGCCAGCGCGGCGGCATCGACCAGGCCGCGGGTGCGCGCGGTCAGCGGGCAGGCCAGCACCAGCCAGTCGGCGCGCGGCAGGACCGAAGGCAGGTCGTCGTAGGCGGCCGTCTCCACTGCGCCATCGGCGCTGCCGCGTTCGCGCCGCACCGCTACCACCTTCAGCCCCAGCACCGCGAGCCAGCCGCCGAGCTGCCGGCCGATCGCGCCCCAGCCCACGACGACCGCCGTCTGCCCGGCCAGATCGCGCGGCAGGCCGCTGCCGATCAGCGGCGCCCAGCGGGCCTCGCGCTGCGCGGCCAGCAGCCGCGGGAACTGCCGCGCCAGCGCCAGCAGCCCGGCCAGCGCGGTCTGCGCGACGACGGCCGCGTTGCTGCCGGCCGAGGTGCTCACCTGCACGCCGCGGGCGCGCAGGTCCACGAACACCTGCCGGTCGGCGCCGGCCGAATGCACATGCACCCAGCGCAGCGCGGGCATGGCCAGCATCGCATCGTAGAAGCGGCGGGTGTCGGGCAGGATGTCGTGCTTGGTCGACAGCCCGGTCACGTCGCGCGAGACGAAGGCGATGTCGAAGGCCGCGCCGGCCGACGCCGCCTCGGGCGGCACGGCCAGCACCTCCGGGCCCAGCCGCGCGGCCAAGCGCTCGCGGGCGGCGTCCGACAGCAGCAGGCGCACCGCCGGTCCGGTCACTCGGCCACCGCCCCCGACTGCTGCACGATCACTTTCCATTTCTCGTATTCCTTGCGGGCGAAGGCCCCGAACTGCTGCGGCGTGCCGCCGGCCGGGTCGGCCCCTTCGCGGATGAGCTGGTCCTGCAGCTGCGGCAGGGCCTCGTTGACGGCCCGGTTGAGGGTCGTGACCACATTGTCCGGCGTTCCCTTCGGCCCGAAGAAGCCGAACCACGAGCCGGCCTCGAAGCCCGGGAAGCCCTTCTCGGCCACCGCCGGCACGCCGGGCAGCGAGCGCGAGGGCCGGGCGCTGGAGACGGCCAGCGCACGCAGCTTGCCGGCCTTGATGTGCTGGATCACCGACGGGATCGTGGCGAACATGAACTGCAGCCGCCCGGCCAGCAGGTCGTTGAGCGCATTGGCGCCCTTGTAGGGCACGTGCAGCGGCTCGGCGCCCACGCGCTGGCCCAGCATGTAGCTCGACAGGTGCGACGAGGTGCCGACGCCGGTGGAGCCGTAGCTGAGCTTGCCGGGGTGGGCCTTGAGGTAGGCGACGAACTCCTCGAAGGTGCGGGCCGGCACCGAGGGGTGGACGACCAGCACGTTGGGCACGTCGGCGATCTGCACGATGGGCACCAGGTCGACCAGCGGGTCGTAGCCGAGGTTCTTGTAGAGCGTCTGGTTGATCGAGATCGGGCCGACCGAGTTGACGATCAGCGTGTAGCCGTTGGGCGCGGCGCGCACCACCTCGGCCGTGCCGATGTTGCCGCCGCCGCCGGGCTTGTTGTCGATGACGAAGGGCTGGCCCAGCTTCTCGCCGAGCTTGTGGGCCACGGCGCGCGCGAGGATGTCGGTGGTGCCGCCGGCGGTGAAGGCGACGACGACACGCACCGGCCTGGCGGGCCAGCGGTCCTGGGCATGGGCGAGGCCCAGCGGCGCGGCGCAGGCCAGGCCCGCGGCCAGCAGCAGGCAGCGGCGCGGGGTGGAACGGGTGGGGTGGGTCATGGTGGCGTCTCCTCTCGTTGTCGTTGCGGAATCAGGCGAAGCCGTAGAGCGCCGCCGGGTTGTCCACCAGCACGCGCTGCCGGTCGGCCGGCTCGGGCAGCCAGCGCGCCAGCAGGGTGAGCAGCGCGCCGTCGTCGGGCACCTGGGCGGCGTCGTAGTAGTTGATGTGCGGCCAGTCGCTGCCCCAGACCACGCGGGCCGGGTTGGCCCGCAGGAGGGCGCGGGCGAACGGGTCGACGTCGGCATAGTCCTGGCCGCCGGCGGTGTTGCGGTCGGCGCCGGAGATCTTGGTCCAGGCTTCACCGCGTTCGAGCAGGCGGCACAGGTGCCGGAAGCCCGGGTCGTCCACGCCGCGCGCGGTCGCCATGCGGCCCATGTGGTCGACGACGAGCGGCAGCTCCAGCCGCAGCAGCCGGTCCGACAGCGCCGGCAGGTCGGGCGCGTGGATCCAGATCTGCGCATGCCAGCCGCGCCGCGCCAGGCGCGGGGCCAGCGCCTCCAGCACCTCGATGCCCACGCCGTTGCGGTAGACCGCATGGCCTTCGCGCTGGAACAGGTTGACCCGCACGCCGCGCACGCCGGCGTCGTGCCAGCGGTCGAGTTCGTCATCGGTGGTGGCGGGCGAGGGCACGGCCACGCCGCGCAGGCGGTCGGGGTGGCGCTGCAAGGCGTCGAGCACCACGCCGTTGTCGGTGCCGCTGGCGCTGGCCGTCACCAGCACGCCGCGCGCGATGCCGAAGCGGTCCAGATGGCGCAGGAAGGCGTCGACGGGCGCTTCGTCGGGCGTGTAGCTGCGGTCGCGGGCCAGTGGAAAGCGGGCATAGGGGCCGAACACGTGTGCATGGCTGTCGCAGGCGCCGGGCGGCAGCGCGAAGCCGACAGGCGCGTGCGCGGAGTGCGGTGGCAGGCAGGGGCGGGTCATTGTGCATACTCCTCGGAGAAAGCGTCTGTGGTGGTCATGCAGAAAGGGCTGTCAGGTATTACCCCCGACCAAGCGGCCAGACTGGGCGAGCTTCTGCGCGCGCTGGTCTTCCTGCCGCAGCAGCCGGCCGAACGCATCGGGCGCCAGCGGGCGTGGCGTGCTGCCGATGGTCTGCAGGCGCTGGCGCACCGTCGGATCGGCCAGCGCCTTGGCCAGTGCGGCGTTGAGCGTGGCGGTGGCCGCAGCCGGCGTGCCGCGCGGCGCGAGCAGGCCGGTGGCGGTGGTTGCGTCGAAGTTGGTGACGCCCGCTTCGTGCAGCGTGGGCACCTGCGGCAGTTGCGGATCGCGCTCGCGCGAGAGCACGGCCAGCGGCCGCAGCGCGCCCGACTGGATGTGCTGCAGCGAGCTGGAGAGCTGGTCGCAGATCAGGTCGATCTGCCCGCCGATCGCATCGACGAGCGCCGGCGCCGAGCCCTTGTAGGCCACGAGGTTGAAGCGCACGCCGGCGGCGTCCTCGATCAGCATCAGCGCGACGTGGTTGGTGGTCCCCGGCCCGGCGTGGCCGGCGGTGAGGCGGCCGGGGTTGGCACGGGTCTCGCGCAGCAGCGTGGCGGCATCCGGCAGCTTTTTGTTGTTGGCACTGGTCGCGAGCACCAGCGCCGTGCTGGACACCAGGCCGACCGGCTCGAAGCTCGCGAGCGCGTAGGTGGTCTTGACCATGCGCGGCAGCACGACCAGCGCATTCGGTGTGGTGACCAGCAGCGTGTGCCCATCGGCCTCGGCCCGCGCGACGGCGGCCGCGCCGATGGCGCCGCCGGCGCCGGCGCGGTTGTCCACGACGATGCTCTGGCCGAGCGCGTCCTGCAGCGCCGGCGCGATCGCGCGGGCCACGAGGTCGAGGTTGCCGCCCGGGGCGAACGGCACGACCAGCGTGACCGGCTTGCGCGGGAAGCCGTCGGCGGCGAACGCGCGGGGAAGGGAGAACGGGCCGGCGGCCGTGCAGGCGGCAGCCCAGCCCAGCAGTTGCCTGCGGCTGGTGGTGGTCATCGTGGGTGTCTCCGTTGTTGTGGGTGCGGGGGCGCGTCAGTCGCGGTAGCTCGGATCCAGGCGGTCGAGCATGCGCAGCAGCGCCGGCCACTCCATCACGCCGTAGGGGCGGCGGGTGCCGGGCTGGTAGTTGTTCCAGGTCTCCTCCAGCACCGGCTGCGGCACCTTCGCGAGCGGGCTGCCGGTGGCCTGGGCCGCGAGCTGCGCGCGGCACGACAGCTCCAGCCGGTGCATCCAGTTGAAGACCTCGCCCACGGTGCGGCCCACGGTCAGCGCGCCGTGGTTGCGCAGGATCAGCGCCTCGCCCTGGCCCAGGTCCGCGATCAGCGATGCCTGCTCGGCCGTGTCGAGCACCACGCCCTGGTAGTCGTGGTAGCCGATCTTGAGGAAGCGCATCGCCGTCTGCGTGATCGGCAGCAGCCCGCATTCGAGCGCCGACACCGCCATCGACGCCCAGCTGTGCGTGTGGATCACGCAGGCGACCTCGGGCCGCGCATGGTGCACCGCGCTGTGGATCACGTAGCCGGCCTTGTTGATGCCGTAGTTCAGTGCGCCGAAGTCCGGTTTGGCGAGGATGGTGCCGTCGTGGTCCACCTTGACGAGGCTCGACGCGGTGATCTCCTCGTACATCATCCCGTAGGCGTTGATGAGGAAGGCGCCGTCCTGGTCCGGCACGCGCGAGGAGATGTGGTTGGCCATCATGTCGGCCATGCCGTAGTGGGCGACGAGCCGGTAGCAGGCGGCCAGGTCCACGCGGGCCTGCCATTCGGCGTCGCTGCACTGCGCGCGCATCGAGGGGATTGCGAGCACGCCGGTCGGGTGGGAAGTTGCGGTCATCGGAGTCTCCTTGACGTGTGACGAAATCAGCTAGCGGTGATCTTTCGTTGCCGCACCACTTTGCCCCACTTGTCCGACTCCTTGCGCATGAAGTCGGCCAGGCCTTCGCGCGTGGTGGGCTGCGGCGTGAGGCCGTGCTTGTCGAGTGCGGCCTTGACCTCCGGGTCGTTCAATACCTTCACGATCTCGCGGTTCCAGCGGTCGAGCAGCGGCGCGGGCGTCTTGCCGGGCGCGACGAAGGCGTACCAGTTGAGCGCCTCGAAGCCGGGGTAGCCGGCCTCGGCCACGGTCGGGATGTTGGGCAGATAGCTCGGGCGCTTGAGGCCGGTGGTGGCCAGCGGGATCAGCCTGCCGGCCTCCACGTACGGCATCGCGGTCGGCGGCGCCGAGAAGTAGGAGGCCACGCGCTCGCCGAGCAGGTCCTGCAGCGCCGGCGCGCCGCCCTTGTAGGGCACGTGGACCATCTCGATGCCGGCGCGCTGGTTGAAGAGTTCGCCCGCAAGGTGCGAGGCCGAGCCGGCGCCGGTGGAGGCGAACTCGACCCTCTCGCCCTTCTTGGCCAGCGCGACGAACTCGGCCAGGTTCTTCACGCCCAGGCCCTTGTGCACCACGAGCACGTTCGGAAAGTTCACGCCGCCCGAGACCGGCGCCAGGTCCTTGAACGGGTCGTAGCCCACCTTCATGAGGTGCGGCGCGATGGTCAGCGGACCGATGGAGCCGAACAGCAGCACGCTGCCGTCGGCCGGCGCGTTGGCCACCTGCTGGTGGGCGATGTTGCCGCCGGCGCCGCCCCTGTTGTCCACCACGACCGACTGGCCGATGTTGCCGCCGAGCTTCCTGGCGATGAGCCGCGCGGCCGCATCGGCCGCGCCGCCGGGCGCGAAGCCGACGACCAGGGTGACCGGCCTGTTCGGCGGAAAGTCCTGCGCCGCGGCCGGCAGGGCGGCGGCCAGCACCAGGGTGCCGGCGGCCAGGAGGAGGGCGGTGCGCCGTGGAGTGTTCATGGGGTTGTCTCGTTTGTCCGTGGAGAAGGGGTCAGTCGGCGCCGAGCTGCAGCTTGCTCGGCAGCCGCTTCTCGATCGCGTACTTCAGCAGCGCGGCCGAGCGGAAGATGCCGTGGGCGAACTTGCCGTAGGGCAGCGTGAGGAACAGCGCCATCACCGTGCCGAGGTGGATCGCCAGCCACAGCGCCATGAAGCGCGTGTCGCGCCAGGCCAGCAGCGCCAGGCCGGTGGCGCTCACCAGCAGCAGCAGCGCGATGAAGCCGCGGTCCATCGGCCGCTGGCGCTGGTCGCCGTGGCGCGGGTCGCGCCGCAGGTTGAGCCACAGCAGCCCGGCCGGCCCGATCAGCAGGCCGATCCCGCCGGCCGTGCCCAGCAGCACCGGCAGGCTCGTGAGTGCATAGGGGGCGTGCAGATCGAGCAGGTAGTGGTAGAGCGTGGCCACGCTGGTGGCGGCAAAGCACAGCAGGAAGCCGTAGAAAGTGAAGTGGTGGAAGCGCCGGCGCCAGAGCGTGAAGCGGTCGTCCTCGTTGTTGCAGCCCTCGCCATGGCCGCCGTCGAGGTACTTCAGCCGCGCCACGTCGTGCGCCGCCTCGGCCGCCGCGCTGCCGCGCACCGCCGACACCGCGGCGGCGCCGTTGTCGCGCGCCGGCGAGACCTCGCGCCAGAACCGGCGCACGCCCAGACCGAGCGCGATGACCACGAAGCCGAACACGGCGCCGAACAGGCCGGCCAGCAGGTTGTGCGGGAAGATGGCGTAGAAATTCCCGGCCAGCGGCGCGTGCACCAGCGGCCCGGCCAGCGCGACCGCCAGCACGAGGAACAGCGCCAGCCCCGCCGCCAGCGCCAGCGCCACGGTGAGGCCGGCGCGCTCGTAGAGCCGGCCCAGCGGCTGCGGCCAGGCGTAGTCGTGGTACGTCTTCATGCGCACCTCGGCCATGGCCCGGGGCACGTTGACCGCGAACTCGTGCGGCGGCGCGTACTGGCAGGCATGCAGGCAGGCGCCGCAGTTGTGGCAGAGGTTGGCGAGGTAGTGGGCATCGGCCGCGCCGAACTCCAGGCGCCGCGTCATCGCCGGGAACACCGCGCAGAAGCCTTTGCAGTAGCGGCAGGCGTTGCAGATCTGGAGGATGCGGGCGACCTCGGCCTCCTCGGCGCCGGGCGCGATGACCGTGCGGGCCGGCGCGATCGGAATCACGCGGCTCGGGGCGCGGCCTTTGGCCTCGGCCTTGGCGCGTTCCACGAGGTCAATGACTTGCTGCATCGGCGGTCTCCCGTTCTTCTTGTCCTTGCGGTGCGGCGGCGAAGCCCGCAGCGCGCGCGGCCCCGGTGCCGGCGATGCGGCCGAAGGCCGTGCCGATGCTCATGCCCACGCCGGCGGTGTAGCCCTTGCCGAGCACGTTGCCGGCCATCATCTCGCCGGCGACGAACAGGTTGGGGCTCGGCCGGCCGCCGAAGCGCACCGCGGCGGTGTCGTCCACCTTGAGGCCGAGATAGGTGAAGGTGATGCCGGGGCGCAGCGGGTAGCCGTAGTAGGGCGGCGTGTCGATCGGCCGGGCCCAGTGGGTCTTGGCCGGCGCGAGGCCCTCGGTATGGCAGTCGTCGAGCGCGGTGTGGTCGAAGGTGCCGACGCGGCAGGCCGCGTTGTAGTCGGCCACGGTCTGCGCGAAGGTGGCTTCGTCGAGCCCCAGCTTGCGGGCCAGCTCGGGCAGCGTCTGCGCGATGGTGCCGTCGAACACCGGCGGCATGAAGCGGCCGATGGCCTTCTGGTCGATGATGGAGTAGCCGATCTGCCCCGGCTGCTGGGCCACGAGGCGGCCCCAGATCGCATAGCGCTTGGGCCAGAAGTCCTCGCCCTCGTCGTAGAAGCGCTTCGCTTCGCGGTTGACCACGATGCCGAGCGATACGCAGTCGATGCGGGTGCAGATGCCGCCGTCGTAGAGCGGCGCGCGCGCGTCGATCGCCACCATGTGCCCCTGCGACGGGTCGCCGATGCTGTCGGCGCCGTGCCGCTCGATCATGTGGTGCAGCAGCACGCCCTGGTTGAAGCGCGTGCCGCGGATCAAGAAGTTGTCGGCCGGCCATTCGCCGCGCGCGTTCTGTCCCCAGGCCTCGCGCAGCCATTCGCGGTTGGACTCGAAGCCGCCGGCCGCGAGCACGCAGGCCCTGGCTTCGATGCGCTCGCCGCTTTCGGTGCGCACGGCGACGAAGCGGCCGCCGTCCAGCTCCACCTCGGCCACCGGCGTCTCGTAGCGCACCTGCACGCCCAGGCGCTCGGCGCTGCGGAAATACGCATTGACCAGCGCCTTGCCGCCGCCCATGAAGAAGGCGTTGGTGCGGGCTACGTGCAGCGCGCCCGACAGCGGCGGCTGAAAATGCACGCCGTGGCTGCGCATCCAGCCGCGGCAGTTGGACGACGCCCGGATCACCAGCCGTGCGAGGTGCTCGTCGGTCAGGCCGCCGGTCACCTTCAGCAAATCCTGCCAATATTCCTCTTCGGGGTAGGCCTCGACCAGCACGTCCTGCGGCGCATCGTGCATGCAGCGCAGGTTGCGGGTGTGCTGCGAATTGCCGCCGCGCCAGGCCCTGGGCGCGGCCTCCAGCAGCAGCACGCGCGCGCCGGCCTCGCGCGCCATCAGCGCGGCGCACAGCGCGGCATTGCCGCCGCCGACAACCAGTACATCGATCACTCGTGGGGTCTCCTGTCAGTCGGGCGACTGTAGAAAGACCGGCCTTCACGCGAAAGGCACGCTGCGGCAACAGGTGTTCAGTTTTCGAGAAGGGTGGCGCCGGCCCAGGCTCCTGCGCGCACCAGCGCGCGGGCCGTGTCGGCCAGTACCACGCGCGCGGCCAGCGCCGCCGGAGAAAGCTCGTCGTCCGACAGGCTGGCCAGCAGGTTGCGCCGGCCGACGTGGCGGTCGGCGATCTGCGCGACCACCAGCCCTTCTTCGCGCCGTCCGGTGGCCGCGCCCGGCTGCACCGTGGCGCCGTAGCCGGCCCGCACCGCATCCATGAGCAATGCGAGGCCGTCCACCTCGGCCACGATGCGCGGCTGGATGCCGGTGCGCGCGAACGATCCGACCAGCGTGGCCCGCAGGCCGTGGCTGTTGGTCGGCAGGATCAGCGGCACGCCGGCCAGCTGGGCCAGGCGCACCCGCGCGCCGCGCGGACGCTCGGCCAGGTCGGCCGCGGCGATGAAGAACAGTTTCTCGTCGAGCAGCGGCGTCACGCTCCAGCGGCGCGGCACGTCGGTCTGGAAGATGACGGCCAGGTCGATCTGGCGCGCGTTGAGCATCGTGGCCAGGTGGCCCGACAGCGCCTCGACCATGTGCAGCCGCACGTCGGGGTAGCGCGCCTGCATCGCGCGCATCAGCGGCACGCCCAGCACCGTGGCCGTGGTGGGCGCCAGGCCCACGCTCACCTGGCCCGACAGGCGCGCCTGCTGGGCCGCCTGCACGGCGCCCTCGGCATGGCGCAGCGTGAGCTGGGCCTGCTGCAGGAAGGCCAGACCCGCATCGGTCGGCACCGCGCCGGAGGTGCTGCGCTGCAGCAGCCGCGTGGAAAGCTCGCCTTCGAGCCGGCTGATCTGCTGGCTCAGCGCCGAGGTGACCACGCCCAGCTCCAGCGCCGCGCGGCCCATGCTGCCGAGTTCGCAGACCTTGACGAAGTAGCGCAGTTGCCGCAGTTCCATGGGGTGCGATTGTCGTTGAGCGCCCGCTGTGGCGGATGGGGCCGCACCTTGCGCGCCGCGTGTGGGCGCTGTGCCTTTTTGCACGGTATGGCAAGAGGGAATGTGCGGTGTCGCCGGTTCTTGATGGGTCGTTTGTTCACGTTAACAATCATCCCGCTCCCAAGACCAGACCCACCATCCGAGGCAACGTCATGACCCCTTCTTCCTCTCAGCCGCGCCGCCGTTTTCTCAAGAGCATGGCTGCCCCCGGCCTCGCGGCCATCGCCGGCGCGGCGGGTGCGCAGTCATTCGAGTTCAAGCCCAACCAGCGCTACCCGGACCCGCGGGTCTTCATCCTCGACCCGGACTTCGCCAGGTACCGCCTCTACAGCAGCACCGTCGAGCAGGTCGGCACGGGCATGCGCTGGGCCGAGGGGCCGGTCTACTTCCCCGAGGGCGGCTACCTGCTGTGCAGCGACATCCCGAACAACCGGCTCATGAAGTACGAGGAGAAGACCGGCCGGTTCACGGTGTACAAGACCAACGTCAACTTCACCAACGGCAATGCGCGCGACCGCCAGGGCCGGCTGGTCAGCTGCGAACATTCGGTCACGCGCCGGCTGGTGCGCACCGAGAAGAACGGCCGCCTCACCGTGCTGGCCGATGCGTACGAAGGCAAGCGCCTCAATTCGCCGAACGACGTCGTCGTCAAGTCCGACGACAGCATCTGGTTCACCGATCCGCTGTTCGGCATCAGCGGCGAATGGGAGGGGTTCCGCGCACGGCAGGAACAGGC
Organism: Xylophilus sp.; assembly: GCA_009914555.1. GTDB lineage: Bacteria > Pseudomonadota > Gammaproteobacteria > Burkholderiales > Burkholderiaceae_C > WNDY01. The sequence goes on along the minus strand of WNDY01000001.1, from coordinate 81,421 downwards.
GAACACCAACGTCTTCCGCCTGTCGCCGGACGGCACGCTCCAAGTCATGATCACCGACCTGGTCAATCCCAACGGCCTGGCCTTCTCGCCCGACGAATCCAAGCTCTACGTCGTCGAATGGAAGGGCTCGCCCAACCGCTCGCTGTGGAGCTACGACGTGGCGCCGGACGGCACGCTGTCCAACAAGGTCAAGGTGATCGACCCGCAGGGCCCGGCCTCGCTCGACGGCTTCAAGGTGGACCGCGACGGCAACCTGTGGGTGGGCTGGGGCTGGAGCGGCACCCTGGCCAGTGAGCCGACCGACATCGGCGGCGGCATGAAAGCCTATCTGCCGCTGGCCCGTCCCGAGGACCTGGACGGCGTGAAGATCTTCAACCCGCAGGGCAAGCTCATCGGCTTCATCCAGCTGCCCGAGCGCTGCGCCAACCTGACCTTCGGCGGCCCGAAGAACAACCGGCTCTACATGGCCAGCAGCCATTCGCTCTACGCCCTGTACGTCGAGGCGCACGGCGCCGTCTGAGAGAGGCCGCATCCATGCGGCCAACGTGCGCAGCCCGGACGCGGCCCAGGACATCACGCCGGCACAGGCGTGCCGGGCTGACCGACGCGCCGCGCATCGCGACCACGGTGGCGAAGCTGTTCGCGGCCGGCAGTCAGCCGCCGCGCCTGACCCGCGGATCGCTCGGGCCGTTGTGGTCCGACAGGATCTCCGCCGGCGGGCCCAGGCCGCCGCTGTCGGCGCCGTCGGCCTCCCAGGTGCCGCCTTCGCGGCGGGTGTCGCCGCGCGGGTGGCCCATGTCGGTGCCGTCGTCGAAGTTGAGGGCGCCGTCGTTCGGTATGTCGTCGAACGGATGGGCCGACACGTCGTCGAAGTCGGACGACACGTCCTGCTCGGCGCTCAGCCGGTCGTTGATGCCGTCGTCGTCCTCGCGGCCGATCTCCACCGCCGGGCGAGCCAGCGGATTCACGCCGGCGTCGTCGTCGGAGAAGTCGAGGTCGGTGCTTTCGAGGTCGGGATCGGGACGGGACTTCTTCTGCGAGGGCATGGGGCCTCCTTTGGCATGCGCACATCGATGGCATGACGGTGCGACGGGCCGGACACCGCAGCGGTGGGCGGCGCGCCTGAATGGCAGTAGGAGCGCTCCGTCAGCGCGCAGGGGCATGGCGCGCGCGCCGGCCGGCGCGCGAGGGGCGAAAAATACAATCGCGTGCTTATGAATGCACACAGCAAGCACCGGGTCGTCGTCGGTCTCTCGGGCGGGGTGGATTCGGCCGTGACCGCCTGGCTGCTCAAGCGCGCCGGGCACGAGGTCGTCGGCATCTTCATGAAGAACTGGGAGGACGACGACGACGGCGAATACTGCTCGTCCAACGAGGATTTCGTCGACGCCGCGGCCGTGGCCGACGTGGTCGGCATCGAGATCGAGCACGTCAACTTCGCCGCCGAGTACAAGGACCGCGTGTTCGCCGAGTTCCTGCGCGAGTACCAGGCCGGCCGCACGCCGAACCCCGACGTGCTCTGCAACGCCGAGATCAAGTTCAAGGCCTTCCTCGACCATGCGATGCGGCTGGGCGCCAAGAAGATCGCGACCGGGCACTATGCCCGCGTGCGCGCGATACCTTTTTCATACACCCGGGGTGATACTTCTGGAACGCCCGCCATAGAAGGGCTGGAGTCACCCTCCTCCCAGGAGTATCAGCTGCTCAAGGGGCTCGACCCGGCCAAGGACCAGAGCTACTTCCTGCACCGGCTCAACCAGGCGCAGCTGGCGAGGACGCTGTTCCCGGTCGGCGAGCTGCACAAGACCGAGGTGCGCCGCATCGCCGAGGAGATCGGCCTGCCCAACGCGAGGAAGAAGGACTCGACCGGCATCTGCTTCATCGGCGAGCGGCCGTTCCGCGAGTTCCTCAACCGCTACATCCGCAAGGAGCCGGGCCCGATCAGGGACGACCGCGGCCGCGTCGTCGGCCGCCACGTGGGCCTGTCGTTCTACACGCTGGGCCAGCGCCAGGGGCTGGGCATCGGCGGCATCAAGGACAAGGGCGCCCAGCGCGGCGGCGGCGAGCACGCGCCCTGGTTCGTCGCCCGCAAGGACGTGGCGGCGAATACCCTGTTTGCGGTACAGGGCCACGACCACCCGTGGCTGCTGTCGCACACGCTGGAGGCCGCCGACGCGAGCTGGACCGCCGGCCGCCCGCCCGCGCCCGGCGCCTATGCGGCCAAGACCCGCTACCGGCAGGCCGACGCGGCCTGCCGGCTGGAGCGCGCCAGCGGCAGCGCCTTCGCGCTGGGGTTCGCCGAGCCGCAGTGGGCCGTCACGCCGGGCCAGTCGGCCGTGCTCTACGACAGCGAAGTCTGCCTCGGCGGCGGCGTGATCGGCGCGGCGCGCTAAGCCGCCGCCGGCTTCGGGCCGTGGGTCCGAATCTTTGACTATTGTTACGACTGGTTTCAACACTGCCTCCGGAAACCTAGAATCTGCGCGTTGCGCCGATGCCGCCGCCCGTGTGGCGGCACGGCCGCGTTTCCGCCACCCATCCCGCACCACGATGTCCGAATCCGCCGCGCATCCCGATACCGCCGTCACCGACTACCTGGCCGAGCGGCAGTGCGCGCGGCAGTGGCGCGGCTTCCTGCGCGCCCTGGCGGCCGAGTTCGCCGAGGCCCTGCCGGCCGCCGACCTGCGCGCGCTGCTGCGCCGCGTCGGCGCCCGCTTCGCCGTCGAGGCGCCGCTGCCGGCGCTGCAGACGCTCGACGAACTGCAGGACGCGTTCTCGCGCGTCTGGCTCGCGCAGGACTGGGGCTGGGTCGCGCTCGCCCAGCAGGCCGACCACGTGGCGATCCGCCACGAGGCCACGCCGCTCGTGGCCGCGTTCGGCCCGGGCAGCGAGGCCTGGGCCGGGGGCTTCCTCGAAGGCGCCTACCAGCACTGGTTCGACCGGCAGGGCGCGCCGGGCCTGCAGGTGCGCCAGGCCGGCGCGCCCGACCGCTGGGGCGGCTTCGCATTCCGCCTCGGGCGCTGACGCCCGGCCAGCCCACCACAAGCCACAAGCCGCCACGACATCCGCATGCCGCAGTCCGACGACATCGTCAACCTCTTCCGCCAGTTCGGCGGCCGGACCGACGACTACCAGGAGATCGCCCGCGGCAACGCGTCGCGCCAGTCGCGCGGGCGCTGGCCGCTGCTGTCGGCGCTCGACCCCGCCGGCGCGGCCGCCGTGCCCGCGGTGCAGCCGGCCGAGAGCGCCGGCGTGCCGCCGCCCGTGGCCTTCCGGCCGGCGCCGGTGCAGCCGGTCGAGCCGCTGGCCGACCTGCCGCCCGTGGCCGAGCCGCCCGGCGTGGTGCCGCCGCTGGGAATCCCGGTCGCCGCCGAAGGCCCGCTTCCCCCGTCGGCAGCCCCCGTCCTGCGGGTGCCGCCAAGCATCCAAGACAGCATATCCCCCCTCTATACCCCGCGACGCCTCAGGTTGCGGCCGATTCCAGCCCCTCCCCCCGGGCACGGCAGGAGCCCTCCTTTGCGCCGAAGGCGAGGCCCGCGCCCGCTGCCGCCGGGGCCGGCGGCTCGCCGCTGTCGCGCCTGGGTGGCGGGCCGGCTCCCGTCTCCCCGCCCGGTCCTCCGGCGGGCGACCTCCAGGCCGTGTTCGCCCGCCTCGCCGGCCGCGAGCCGCCGGCTCCCGCACCGTCGCCCATCGCCGCACTCTGGCGCCGTCTCGGAGGGGGTGCGTGAGAGTCGTCGCGGTGGTGTCGGCCAAGGGAGGCGTGGGCAAGACCACCGTGTCGGCCAACCTCGCGAGCGCGCTGGCACGCCAGGGCCGCACGGTGCTGGCGGTCGACCTGGACCCGCAGAACGCGCTCGGGCTGCACTTCGGGCTCGACCCGCGCGAGCTGCGCGGCATCTCGCGCGCCACCCTCGCCGGCGAGGACTGGCGCGGCGTCGTGCTGCAGAGCCCGCGCGGCGTCTACGCCCTGCCCTACGGCGTGGTCAACGAGAACGACCGCCTCGCCTTCGAGGCCCGGCTCGACCGGCAGCCCGACTGGCTGTCCCGCCATCTGCGCCGGCTCGACCTGCCCGACGATGCCCTCGTGGTGCTCGACACGCCGCCCGGCCCCTCGGCCTACCTGCGCCAGGCGCTCGGCACCGCGCACCTCGCGGTCGTGGTGGCGCTGCCCGACGCGGCCTCCTATGCCGCGCTGCCGCTGGCGCAGCGGCTGGTGCAGGCCTACTGCACGCCGCGCGCCGATTTCATCGGTGCGCTCTACCTGGTCAACCAGGCCGACAACAGCCGGCAGCTTTCGCGCGACGTGACCAACGTGATGCGCAGCAATTTCGGCGAGCGCTTGGCCGGCGCGATCCACCAGGACCCGGCGGTGAGCGAGGCGCTGGCCAGCGACACCACGGTGCTCGACTACGACCGCCACAGCCAGGCCACCCAGGACTTCGTCGCTTTCGCCGAGCGTGTGGCGGCCGTCCTGGGCCTCCAGCGCAGGCGGGCCGCATGACGGCGGCGGCGGCCCCGGGCCGCGCAGGAGGACAGACCCCATGACCCCACCGTCCGGGCCGGCCGCCGGCGATCCGCCGGCCTGGCAGCCCGCCAGCGCCGAGCCGGTGTTCGTCCGCGACCGCACGCACAGCCACCTCACCGAGGCCGATGAGCGCGCGATGGCCGATCCGGGGAGCGTGCAGGCCCGCTGGCGCGCCGCGGTGCACCGGCTGCTCGCCCTGCCGCTGTGGAGCCATCCGGCGGCGCGCGTCGTCACGGCGGTGCTGGCCGCCGCGCTGCTGCTCAGCCGCACGCCGGGGCGGCTGTCCACGCTGGCGATGATCGTGCTGTCCATCAGCGCCTCCTCGCGCTACATGTACTGGCGCCTGACCGACACCGTCGGCTTCGAGCACCGGATCGATGCGCTGTTCGGCTTCGGCCTCGTCGCGGCCGAGCTCTATGCCTTCACGGTGCTGCTGATCGGCTTCTTCCAGACCGCCTGGCCGCTGCAGAGAAAGCCGGTGCCGATGCCGCGCGACACCGCCGCCTAGCCCAGCGTGGACGTGTTCATCCCCACCTAAAACGAGCCGCTGGAGGTGGTCAAGCAGACGGTGTTCTCGGCCATGAGCCTGGACTGGCCGGCCGACCGGCTGCACATCCATGTGCTCGACGACGGCCGTCGCGACGCATTTCGCGCGTTCTGCGAGGAACTGCAGGTCGGCTACCTCACACGGCCCGACAACCGCCATGCCAAGGCCGGCAACGTCAACGCGGCCCTGGCCGCGACCGGTTCGGACTACGTGGCCATCTTCGACTGCGACCACGTGCCCACGCGGTCGTTCCTGCAGGTCTGCATGGGCTGGTTCCTGCGCGACGACAAGCTCGCGATGCTGCAGACGCCGCATGTGTTCTTCTCGCCCGACCCGTTCGAGAAAAACCTCGACACCTTCCGCGCCATGCCCAACGAGGGCGAGCTGTTCTACGGCATCGTGCAGGACGGCAACGACCTGTGGAATGCGGCGTTCTTCTGCGGCTCATGCGCCGTGATCAAGCGCGCGCCGCTCATGGAAGTCGGCGGCATGGCCGTCGAGACGGTGACCGAGGACGCGCACACCGCGCTCAAGCTCAACCGCCGCGGCTACAACACGGCCTACCTCGAAGTGCCGCAGGCCGCGGGCCTGGCCACCGAGAGCCTGTCGAGCCACGTCGGCCAGCGCGTGCGCTGGGCGCGCGGCATGGCGCAGATCGCGCGCGTGGACAACCCGCTGCTCGGCAAGGGCCTCTCCCTCGGGCAGCGGCTGTGCTACCTCAACGCGATGCTGCACTTCTTCTACGGCCTGCCGCGCCTGATCTTCCTGACCGCGCCGCTGGCCTACCTGTTCTTCGGCGCCCACATCTTCCAGGCCTCGGCGCTGATGATCGCCGCCTATGCGCTGCCCCACCTCGCGCATGCGAGCATCACCAATTCGCGCATCCAGGGGCGCTTCCGCCATTCGTTCTGGAACGAGGTCTACGAGACGGTGCTGGCCTGGTACATCATGCGGCCGGTGCTCGCGGCCTTCTTCATCGATCCCCGGCTCGGCCAGTTCAACGTGACGGCCAAGGGCGGCGTGGTCCGGCAGGCGTACTTCGACTGGCAGATCGCCCGGCCCTATCTGGTGCTGCTCCTGGTGAACCTGCTGGGTTTCGCGATCGGCCTCTGGCAGGCGGCGTTCCACCGCGACGCGGAGTTCACCACGCTGGTCATCAACATGGTCTGGACGGCCTACAACATCATCCTGCTGTCGGCCAGCGTGGCCGTGGCCAGCGAGACGCGGCAGGTCCGCCAGAGCCCGCGCGTGGCCGCCGTGCTGCCCGCGGCGGTGCGCCTGCCCAGCGGGCGCACGGTGGTCTGCCGCACCGACGACTTCTCGCAGAACGGCCTGGGCCTGTCGGTGCCGCCTGACGTGGAGATCCCGGTCGGCACGCCGCTGCAGGTGTCGCTGTTCCGCTCCGAAGTGGAAGGCGTGTTCCCGGCCGTCGCCACCTTCCGCGCGGGCAGCCGGCTCGGCGTGCGCTTCGACCGCCTGAGCCTGGCCCAGCAGGCCGAACTGGCCGGCCTCACCTTCGCGCGGGCCGACGCCTGGACCTCGTCCTGGGGGCAGAAGCAGCGCGACAAGCCGCTGTCCTCGCTCGCCGGCGTGATGCGCATCGGCGTGCGCGGGCTGGGCACGCTGGCGGTCAATGCCGCACGCTCGCTGCGGCCGCGCCGTGCCCGGCCGGCCACGCCGGCCGAATAGCGGCGGCCTCTTCCGACCACCGCCGCGCAGCAGCCAACCACCATCGAACGACCATGCATCCTTCCTTTCCCGCGCCTGCCTCGCTGCCGCGCACCCGCCGCGCACGCCTGTTGTCCGTTGCACTCGCGGTGGCGCTGCTCGGCGCCATGGCGCCGGCGGCGCAGGACGCCGCGGCCGCCCCCCGGGCGCGCGACGCTGCCGCGCCGGCCGAGCCGCTGCCCGTGGCGGCGCCCGCGGAGGCGGCCGCCGGCTCACGCACCTACACGCTCACGCTGCGGCAGCTCGGCGCGGTGTACCCGCTGCAGCTGCGCGGCGTGCAGGGCACTGCGGGCGTGCAGTTCAGCATCCGCAGCGACGAAGTGGTCACCGCCGCGCGGCTCAAGCTCCACTACGCCTACTCGCCGGCGCTGATCCCGCAGCTCTCGCACATCAAGGTATTGGTCAACGACGAGGTGGCCGCAGCCATCCCCGTGCCCGCCGAGCAGGCCGGCCAAAACCTGCAGCGGGAGATCGCCCTCCCGCCACGGCTGATCACCGAGTTCAACCGGCTCAACCTGCAGCTCATCGGGCACTACACGCTCGACTGCGAGGACCCGGCGCATTCGAGCCTCTGGGCCAATGCCGGCAACGACAGCGTGCTGGAACTCACCGTCGCGCCGGTCGCGCAGGCCGCCGACCTGGCGCTGCTGCCGCAGCCGTTCTTCGACCGCCGCGACGTGCGCCCGCTCGTGCTGCCGATCGTCTTCGCCGGGGCGCCCGCCGCCGGCACGCTGGAGGCGGCGGGCACGATCTCCTCCTGGTTCGGCGCGCTCGCCGGCTACCGCGGCGCGCGCTTTCCGGCGGCGGTGGGCGAGATCCCGGCGCAGGGCAACGCCGTGGGGGTCGCACTCGCGGGCGAGGCCCTGCCCGGCCTCGCGCTGCCCGCGCTGCAGGGCCCGACCGTGGCCGTGGTACCCCATCCCAACGATGCCCACGGCCGGCTGCTGCTGGTCCTCGGCCGCGACGCCAAGGAACTGAAGACCGCAGCGGCCGCCCTCGCGCTCGGCGCGCCGGCGCTGTCGGGCCCGCTGGCCACCATCACCGGCCTGCAGGAGCTCAAGGCCCGCAAGCCGTACGATGCGCCCAACTGGCTCGCGAGCGACCGGCCGGTGAAGTTCGGCGAACTCGTGGAGCAGGACGCGCTCGACGTCGCGGGCTACTACCCCGACCGCATTCGCGTGAATTTCCACCTGCCGCCCGACCTGTTCGCCTGGCGCAGCAAGGGCATTCCGGTTGACCTGAAGTACCGGTACTCGCCGCGCCCGCAGCCCGACAAGTCCACGCTCAACATCAGTGCCAACGAGCAGTTCCTGCGGTCGCTGCCGCTGCTGTCGCAGTCGCACGCGGCGCCCGGCACGCTCGACCGCCTGGCGGCCAAGGCCGTGCCGGCCGGCGAGCTCGTGCCCGCGCGCGAGCAGTTCCACATCCCGCTGTTCAAGCTGCCGGCCCAGGCGCAGCTGCAGTTCCACTACTACTACGAGATCGTCAAGGAAGGCGCCTGCAAGGACGTGCTGCTCGACAATGTGCGCGGCACGGTCGAACCCGATTCGACGATCGACATCTCGGGCTTTCCGCACTACCTGGCCATGCCCGACCTGGCCGCCTTCGCCAACAGCGGCTTTCCGTTCACGCGGCTGGCCGACCTCTCCGAAACCACCGTGGTGCTGCCCGAGCGGCCCGCCGCCGCCGACCTGTCGGCCTACCTGGGGCTGCTGGGCCACCTCGGTCGCGCGTCGGGCTACCCGGCCACGGCCGTGCGGGTGGCCGCGCCGCAGCAGACCGACCAGCTCAAGGGGCGCGACCTGCTCGTGATCGGCTCGGGCGACGACCAGCCCCTGCTGAAGACCTGGGCCAACGCCCTGCCGGCCAGCCTCTCGGGCGAGGCCAAGCGCTTGCGGCTGTCCGACTTCGCCTACCGCGTCTTCCACTGGTGGGACACCAGTCAGCGCGACGGCGCCCAGCCCGGACGCAACCAGGTGGCTTTCCGCAGCGACAGCGCCGACGCCGTCATCGCCGGCTTCGAGTCGCCGCTCAGCAGCGGACGCAGCGTGGTCGCGGTGGTCGCCAGCCGCTCCGAAGGGCTGGCGCAGGCGGTCGACGCGCTGCTGGACGCCGAGCGCGTCAAGGAGATCCAGGGCAGCACGGCCGCCATCCGCGGCAAGCGCGTCGACAGCCTCGTGGCCGAGCAGACCTACCATGTCGGACGCCTCGGGCCGCTGACCTGGCTGCAGTGGCAGCTCTCGCGCAGCCCTTTCCTGCTGACGCTGCTGGGCGTGGCGGCGGCCGTGCTCGTGGCCATCCTGCTGTACCTGTCGCTGCGCGGACGGGCGCAGCGCCGGCTGCGCCCCGGGGAATGAACCTGCGCGACCGCCATCGCACGACCAGCGACGAAACCGTTGTCACCCTATCCATGACCTTCCGCCGCCACCCCCTCCTCCTCGGCACGCTGTGCGCCGCGGCCGGCTCCGCCGCCTGGGCCCAGGCGGACTGCACCGGCACCGCGCCGGCCGGCGGGCCGTCATGGCAGGACGTGCGCCACAGCCTGGAGCAGCGCGCGCTGGAGGCGCCCACCGACGTCCATGCCCGGCTCGCGCTGGCGCAGTACCTGACGTACTGCGGCGCGACGCGGCGCGACGGCATCGTGCAGCTGTCCCAGCTCGCGCACGACCGGCATGTCGGCCCCGCGGCGCTGGACAGCTGGCGCCAGGCGCTGCTGTGGACCGAGGCCGACGGCCCTTCCGCGCCGCTGTTCGAGGCCTACCTCCGGCTGCGTCCCAACGACCGCGAGGTGCGCACGCAATGGACGGGCGCCGGGAATGCGGCCGCCGCCGCGCCGCAGCATCAGCCGGGGCCGCCGGCGTCGCCGGCGCCGGCCGTGCTGACAGGCTCGGCCTATCTGCCGGTGCCGGTGCCGGTGCCGGTGTCGGCGCCCCGCGCCGACGTGCCGGCCGTGCCGGCGCCCGTGGCTGGCGCTGCCGCCGGGCGCATCGACGAAAGCCCGTCGCGGGCCCAGCTGCGCAATCTGCAGACCGAAATCGCGGACATCCAGCGCGAGCGGGGCACACCCGAGCTCACGGCCGGTCTGGTGGTGCGCTCGCGCAGCGGCGAGAAAGGCACCAGCGCGCTGACCGACACCGAGTTGCCGATCCAGCTTCGCATGGACTTCGGCGACGGCACCCTCACCGCCCACCTCACGCCGGTCTCGCTGCACACCGGCGGCATCGACACCTCGTACTCCACCATCAGCCGCTTCGGCGGCGGTCCGGAGGTCGCCACTGCCCAGGAGGGCGTTTCGGCCGGCACGCAGAACACGGCCGGCGTGGGCATGGGCGTGGGATACGAGCAGGGCAACCTCGCCGTCGACATCGGCACGACGCCCATCGGCTTCCGCTATACCGACGTCAACGGCGGCGTGCGGTACCGCGTGCCGGTGAACGAGGAATTCAGCTTCACCATGAACCTGTCGCGCCGCGCAGTCAACGACAGCGTGCTGTCGTTTGCCGGCGCCCGCGATGTCCGCACCGGCCAGGAATGGGGCGGCGTGTCGGCCAACGGCGCCCGCCTGGACGCCACCTACGACCGCGGCAGCTACGGCGTCTATGGCTATGGCAGCGTGGCGCGGCTCCTGGGCCACAACGTGGCGGCCAATACCCGGCTGGAATACGGCACCGGCGTCTACTGGCGCCTCGTCAAGCAGCCCGACGCCAGCCTGACCGCCGGATTGGCCCTGAGCGGCATGGCCTTCGACAGGAACCTCGGCTACTACACCTATGGCCAGGGCGGCTATTTCAGTCCCCAGCGTTTCACCTCGCTCGGCATCCCGTTCGACTGGCAGCAGCGCAGCGGACGGCTCTCCTACCAGCTGAAGGGTTCGCTGGGCGTCCAGCACCTGCGGCAGGACGCGTCCGATTACTTCCCGACCGACGCGACGCAGCAGGCCGCCGCCGCATCGGTGTACGAGGCGCAGCGCAAAACGGGCGTCAGCTACGGCCTGTCCGCCGCACTGGAGTACCAGCTGGCGCCCCAGTGGTTCCTGGGCAGCCGCCTGGGCGTCGACAACTCGCGCAACTACCGCCAGTACGCCGGCAGCGTGTATCTGCGCTACGCCTTCCGTGCCCACGAAGGCCCGCAGGCGATGCCGGTCGATTCTGTGCGTTCGCCCTATGGGAACTGACAGGCGATGATGCGGCGCGACTGCCTCGCCATGCTGTCTGCCGCCGCCTGTCCGGCAGCTTGGGCGGCGCCGGGCTGCGCGGCGCCGTGGCCGCTGTGGCATGTCTTCCTCCGCCATTTCGTGCAGGCCGACGGCCGGGTGCTGGATGCCAGCACGCCGCAGAAGCACAGTTCGTCCGAGGGACAGTCGTACGGCATGTTTTTCGCACTGGTGGCCAACGACCGGGAGCGCTTCGACAGTCTCTGGCGCTGGACGGTGAACAACCTCATGGGCGGGCAGGTGCAAGGGCGGCTCCCGGCCTGGCGGTGGGGCCTGGCGCCCGACGGCACGTGGCGGGTGCTGGACGGCAACTCCGCCTCCGACGCCGACCTGTGGATGGCCTATGCCCTGCTGGAAGCGGCGCGGCTGTGGAAGGCGCCCGCCTACGAATGCGACGCCCGCCTGCTGCTGGCCGAGATCGAGAAGCGCGAGGTTGCCGACGTGCCCGGGCTGGGCCCGATGCTTCTGCCCGGCGAAGCCGGCTTCGTCCACACCGGTCCCGATCGCTGGATCTTCAATCCCAGCTACCAGCCGCCGCCGGTGCTGCGCCGCCTGGAGGCCGCGTCGCCGGCCGGCCCCTGGGGCGCGGTGGCGCGCAACACCGCCACGCTCTACGACGCCGTGACCCGGCCCTCGGGCTTCGCGCCGGACTGGGCCTCCTTCACGCTCGATGCGGCGGGCCAGGGCAGCTTCGGCAAACACCCCGAGAAAGGCGACGTCGGCAGCTACGACGCCATCCGCACCTACCTGTGGGCCGGCGTCACACCGGGCTCCGATGCGCTGGCGAAGCCGATGCGCGCGGCGCTGCGCGGCCAGTTGCGGACGACCGTGGCCGACGGCTTTCCGCCCGAATCCGTCACCGTCTCGACCGGCGTCACGCAGGGCAGGGGGCCGTTCGGCTTTTCGGCCGCCATGCTGCCGATGCTGCGCGCCGCCGGCGCCGCAGAGGTGCTGGCGCGCCAACGCCAGCGCGCCGTCGACGGACTTCAGCAGGCGCTTCTGCCGCAGAACGTGCAGCAGCGCCAGCCCCCCTACTACGACATCGTGCTCTCACTGTTCGGCCTGGGATGGCTGGACGGGCGCTACCGGTTCTCCCGGGCCGGCGCCCTCGTGCCGGCCTCGAAAACGCCATGCGAAGCAGCCCTATCCGTTCGCTGATCGCCGCAGCCTGGCTGCTGGCGTGCGGGCACGGCGTCGCGCTGGCGCAGGCCGCACCTGCTGCAGCGCCCCCGTCGCCCGCGGCCGCCGCCACGCTGCGGCAGCAGGGCCGCTACTGGCAGGACCGTCAGCCCGACCGTGCCGCCGAGGCCTGGAAGAAACTGCTGGCCGTCGATCCCGGCAACGCCGAAGCCCTGTTGCGCCTGGGCCGGCTGTCGCTGGACGCCAGGAAGCCCGACGAGGCCCGCCGTTATCTCGACCTGCTGCGTGCCGCACACCCCGGCAGTCCCGAGCTGCTGGAGCTGCAGCAGGACGTCGACGTGGCCACGCCCGCCAGCCAGGCCGAACTGGACCAGGCCCGCATCCTGGTGCGTGAGAAGCGCCTGGAAGAGGCGGTGCAGAAATACCGCGCCCTGTTCAAGGGCCGTGAGCCGCGCGGCCGCATGGCGGTAGAGTACTACTCGGTGCTGGGCTACACGCCAGCGGGCCGCGACGAGGCGCTGGCGGAGCTGCGGCGCATGCAGAGGCTCTATCCGGGCGACAGCCAGATCGCGCTGACCATCGCCAGCCTGCGCCTGCAGTCGCCCGGCAGCCGGCTCGATGCCATGCGGGCGCTGGCCGCGCTGTCCAAGCGCCAGGACATCGGCGGCGAGGCCACCGAACAATGGCGCGGAGCCCTCGGCTGGCTGGGCTCCCCGCCGCCTGCCGCGTATGCCGGCCTGTTCCGCGAATACCTGGCGGCCAACCCCGACGACACCGACATCCGCGAACAGTTCGCCGGGCGCGGCCGCAAGCTGCCGGGACGGGGTGCCATTGCGGCCAGGAATGCCAGGGCCGGCGACGCGCCGGCGGCTGACGCGCCGAAGAGGCTCGCGCCCGAGGCGCTGCACACGGCCGACGGCAATGCGGAGATCCAGAACGGGAACTACGACAAGGCCGACGCCGAGTTTTCCGCGGCCCTCGCGATCAACCCCCGTTTCGCCGATGCGGTGGGCGGCATGGCCTTGCTGCGATTTCGGCAGAAGCGTTTCGCCGAATCGCGCCGCCATGCCGAGGAAGCCTTCCGCCTCGACGGCCAGGAAGGCTGGAAGATCCTGCAGGACACGGTGACCTACTGGGAACTGCTGGAGCAGGCTGCTGCGGCCCGCGAGGCCCGGCGCTACGGCGAAGCCGAGCGCATCCTGCAGCAGGCCCGCGCCATCACGTTGGAAGAGGAAGACACCAATGCCGAGAACCGGCTGGCCGGCGTCTACGCCGACCAGAAGCAGTTTTCCGAGGCCGAGCGCATCTATCGCTCGGTGCTGGCCCGCGTGCCCGACGACCAGCTCGCCATGAACGGCCTGGTGGCCGTGCTGTCGGCCACGGACCGTGGCGACGAAGCGCTCGCGCTGATCGAGAACCTGACGGAAGAACAACGCGCGAGCCTCGACGTCGACCGGCTGCGCGCCGAGCAGGCCATCGGCGCAGGCCGCCTGGCGATGAAGCGCGGCCAGGACGCCGCCGCCCGCGAGCAGTTCCGCAAAGCCGTCGCGCTGCAGCCCGACAACCCCTGGATGCGCCTCGAACTGGCCCGCCTGGACCTGCGCACCGGTGCGCGCGCCGACGCCCGGCAGCGCATGGAATCGCTGCTCGAGCGCCATCCGGGCGAGCCGGACGTGATCTACACCACCGCCCTGTTGCGCGGCAACCTGCGCGACTGGCCCGGCGTGGTGCAGCTGCTGGAGCGGGTGCCGCCGGGCCAGCGCACCGCGGCCATGGCGAGCCTGCAGCGCAGCGCCGTGGTCCACGTGCAGACCGACCAGGCCCTGGCTCTGGCAGGTGACGCCCGCCGCCGCGCCGATGCCCCTGCGCTGCTGTCGCAGCTCGGCACCCGGGTGGGCGACGACCCCGACCTGCTGGGCATCATTGCGCAGGGCTACGTGGACCTGGGCGAACCGGAACGGGCGCGCACGCTGCTGCGCAGCGCCATCGAGCGCTCGGCCCGCGTCCCGGCCCGTGCCGCCGCCACCATCGGCCTGCAGCTGCGCTATGCCGAGGTGCTGCTGGCTGCCGGGGACGACCGCAACCTGGCCGACGTGCTGCGCCAGCTGCAGGCGCGGTCGCAGGCCGGCCAGCTCGACAGCGACGACCGGGAAAGCCTGGAAACCCTGCGCCGGGCCTATGTGGTGCGCCAGGCCGAGGCCCTGCGCAAACTGGGCCGGCTGGCCGAAGGCTACGAACTGCTGCATCCGCTGCTGGTCGAGACGCCGCAGGATCCGGTGCCGCTAGGCCTGCTGGCGCGCATGTACAACGACGCAGGCCAGCCGCAGAAGGCCCGCGCCATCTACCGCGATGTCCTGGCGCGCGCTCCCGACGACGTGGGCAGCCTGACGGCCGCTGCAGGCCTCGCCATCCAGCAGCGCGATTTCCGCGGTGCAGAGCAGTACATCGCCCGCGCCGAGACGCTTGCGCCGCGCCACCCGGACGTCCTCGCATCCCGCGGACGCCTGTTGCGCGCGCAGGGCAAGCCCGGCCAAGCCGTGGCCTACCTGAGCCGCGCCGCCGAAGCGGTGAAGGCCCGCGACCCGGCACTGTCCGCCTCGCCGGACGCCTCCGGGCATGGCCTGCCGGCCGATTCCTTCCCGGCGGACAACCCGTTCGCCGCCCCGGCGCGCTCGCCGCGCTCCCTCGCCACCCCGGAGTCCGCGGGTTCCGGCTCCACTCCCGAGCGCCTGACGCGCTAGCCAAGACGATCCAAGGACCTTCATGCTTGCCACCCTCGCTGGACTCAGCATCCTCATCATCGGCGACAGCCACATGTCCAATGCCGGCTATCTGATCGACTCGCTGCACCTGCCGCTGGTGCAGGCGGGCGCCAAGGTCCACAGCATCGGCGTCTGCGGTTCGGTCCCGGGCGACTGGACCACCGTCAAGCAAAGCCACTGTGGCGGCGCCGACCGCGTCAACGACGGCCCGATCAAGTACATCGGCTCGGCCGCCGCCACCCAGCCGGTGAAGGACGTGATCGCCAAGGAGAAGATCGACCTGATCGTGGTCGTGCAGGGCGACACCATCGGCGGCTATAAGGCGCCCACCTATCCGCGCGCCTGGGCCTACCAGCAGGTGTCGGCCCTGACCAAGGACATCGCCGCTTCCGGCGCCGCCTGCGTCTGGGTCGGGCCGGCCTGGGGCACCGAAGGCGGAAAGTTCGGCAAGACCTACGAGGGCGTGAAGACGGTCGCGACCTTCCTGGCCTCCAACGTCGCGCCCTGCAGCTACATCGATTCGACGACCATGTCCAAGCCGGGGCAGTGGCGCACCGTCGACGGCCAGCATTTCACCGACTCGGGCTACAAGCAATGGGGCGCGGCGCTCGTCAAGGCCATCGCCGAATCCCCCGCCGTGGCGAAGAAGAAATGAAGCACCTCGCCCTGATGGCCATCACGGCTGCCGGCTGCGCGGCGGCCCAGGCCGCCGGTACCGCCCTGTACGACACCGGCCCCGCGCAGGACGCCGCCTTCGTGCGCTTCGTCAACGCCACGCCGCAGCGGCTGGACGTGGTGTCGGGCAAGGCCCGCCTGGCGCTGCCGGCCGACAAGCCGGTGTCCGAATACCTCCCGGTCAAGCCCGGCACCACCATCGCAGGAAGCTTCGAGGGTGGCGGCAAGGTCGGCAAGGTCAGCGTCCAGACCGCGCCCAGCGCCTTTGCCACCGTGCTGGCCCTGCCGGGCGCCGACGGCAAGAGCATCGCGACCTCCGTGGTCAGCGAATCTCCGGACGATTTCAATGCGCTCAAGTCGAGCATCGCCTTCTACAACTTCGACGCCGCCTGCAAGGGTGCGGGGCTGGAGACCGCGGCCCGGGCCGTGGCGCTTTTCAAGGGCGTGGCTGACAGGACGGTGCAGCGGCGCATGGTGAACCCCCTGTCCCTGGCCGTGCAGGCCACCTGCGAAGGCAAACCGCGCGGCGCCCCGGTGGACCTCGGGGCATTGAAGGCGGGCGAGCGCTACAGCCTGCTGCTCGTGCCTGCGGGGGCAAGGCCGTCGCGCCTGATTTTCACCGTCGACAGCATCGCACGATGAACCTGCGGCACCGGCCCGCAGCGCCTGCGGCGCTGCCGGTGGCCGCGCGCCGCGCCCCTCGCCATGGTCTTCGCCTCCCTCGAGTTCCTGCTCCTCTTCTTCCCGCTGTTCCTGGCCGTCTATGCGCTGAGCCCGCGCGGCGGCCGCAACGCCGTGCTGCTCGGCGCGAGCTGGGTGTTCTACGGCTGGTGGAGCCCGGTCTTCCTGCTGCTGTTCATCGGCCTGACGGTGCTGACCTGGCTCGGCGGGCTGGGGCTCGCTGCCGCGGCGGCGAACCGCCGTGCCGCACGGTCGCTGCTGGCCGCGCTGATCGTGGTGCTGGCCGGCACGCTGTGCTGGTACAAGTACGCGAACCTGCTGGCGGATACGCTGAACGCCGCGCTCGGCTGGGCCGGCGCCGCACCGCTGCCCTGGCAGCGCGTGGCGCTGCCGATCGGGCTGTCGTTCATCGTGCTGCAGGCGATCTCCTACCTGGTGGACGTCTACCGCGGCACGGTGGCGGCGCAGCGCAGCTTCGTCGATTTCGCGGCCTACAAGGCCATGTTCGGCCAGCTTATCGCCGGCCCGAGCATCCGCTACGCCTGGGTCCAGCACGACATCGCGGCGCGGCGCTTCGGCTGGGACGGCATCGCCGCCGGCGCGCGCCGCTTCATGATCGGCATGAGCATGAAAGTGCTGATCGCCGACACGCTGGCGCCGGTGGCCGACGCGGTGTTCGCGCAGGCCGCCCCCTCGCTGGCCGATGCCTGGATCGGCTGCGGGGCCTACACGCTGCAGCTCTTCTTCGATTTCGCCGGCTACAGCGCGATGGCCATCGGCATCGGCCAGATGCTGGGGTTCCACTTCCCCGAGAACTTCCACCATCCCTACCTGGCGCGCAGCATCCAGGACTTCTGGCGGCGCTGGCACTTGTCGCTGTCGAGCTGGATCCGCGATTACCTCTACATTCCGCTCGGCGGCAACCGGGGCGGCCGGCGGGCCACCTACCGCAATCTGCTGCTGACCATGGCCATCGCCGGGCTCTGGCACGGCAGCGACAGCTGGAACTTTGTGCTCTGGGGCACGGCCCATGGCGCAGCCCTCTGCCTGGCACGCGCCTGGCCGAGCGACCGCGCACCGGTGCCGCCCTGGCTGGCCCGCGCCGCGACGCTGGTGTTCGTCATGCTGGCATGGACCCTGTTCCGCGCACCCGACCTGCAGGTGGCGCTGCGCATGTACGCGGGCCAGTTCGGGCTGCAGGGCCTGGCCCTCGGCGACGTGCTGCATGCCACTCTGCGGCCGGCCCACGGCGTGGCCGCGGCGCTCGGCGTGTTCTGCGTGCTCTGGCCCACCGTGGGCGCACGGCTGGCCGCCCGTGCCGGCCGGCGGCTCGCCGCGGTCGCGGTGCTGTGGCCGCTGCCGGCCTTCCTCGCCTCCTTCGCGCTGATCGCCAGCCGCGGCGCCGTGCCGTTCCTGTACTTCCAGTTCTGAAAACGTGTTCTGACCATGGCCTCTTCCTCCGACGCGTTTGCCCCGCCGCCGCCTGCGGCGCCGCGCGCCGCCACGGCGGCGGCAGGCGTCGTGCTGCTGCTGACGCTGGCCGCCGGGCTCGCCGGCACCGCCTGGGCCGTGGCGACCGGGCAGCTCGACCTGTTGCCTGCGCCCGTCACGCGGGAAGCATTCCTCGACGGCCGGACCACGCGCGGCGTCGCCGATGCGCTGGGCCAGGCGCCGCCGGCGCGCATCGCGGCCGACGCCGAACGGGCGGCCGGCTGGCTGCTGCTGCGCGACCTCGGGCCCCAGGTGCGGCAGGGCTGCCCGGGCTGGCTGTTCCTGGCCGAGGAGCTGATGCCGCATCCGGACGGCGAAACCCATGCACGCCGGCGCGCCGAGGTGGTCGCCCGGCTGCACCAGGCACTGCAGCACCGCGGCATCCACCTCCTGGTTGCGGTGGTTCCCGACAAGAGCCGCATCGCGCACGACCGGCTCTGCGGCCTTCGGCGTGCGGCAGCGTTCGACGGCCGCGTGCAGCGCTGGATGGAAACGTTGCGCGCCGCCGGCGTGCCGGCGGTCGACCTCGCGCCCGCGCTCGCGGCATTGCAGCAGCAAGGCACCGACGCCTTCTTCCGCACCGACACCCACTGGAACGAGGACGGCGCCCAGCGCGCGGCCGAAGCCGTCGCCCGGGCGGTGCGCGCCCAGGGCTGGCAGCCCGCGCCGCCGCAGTCGTACGAGATCGTGCGCGAGCCGGCTGCCGTGCGCCCCGGCGATCTGGTGCGCCTGGCCGGCATCGACAGGCTGCCGCTGCGCTGGCAGCCGCAGGCCGAAACGGCGCGGGCCGTGCGCTTCGACGCTGTCGGCGCCGGCACCGGCGGCACGGCGACCGAGGACGATCTGTTCGGCGACGCCGGCCTGCCGCGCACGGCGCTGCTCGGCACCTCGTTTTCGCGCAATGCCGGCTTCGCCGGCTTTCTCGCCCATGCGCTGCGCACGCCCGTGGCGAACTTCGGCCGTGACGGCGGCAACTTCTCCGGCGGCGCTGCCGCCTATTTCGCCGGGCCTGCGTGGCGCCAGACGCCGCCGCGCCTGATCATCTGGGAGATTCCCGAGCGAACGCTCCAGCGGCCGGTCCAGGACGAGGCGCAGCAGTGGGAGGCGCTGGCGACGGTCTGACCCGCTAGCGATAGCGCAGCGCGGCGGTTGCCGGCAGCGACAGGCGCTGGCACGCGTAGCGCGCGAAATCGGCATAGCCGCGGGCCGAAGGATGCAGTCCGTCGACCAGCCGGCCTTCGGCCGGCCGGCCCAGGTCGCCCGAGCCGCCGGTGGACCAGTCGGCGTAATCGACCCAGGCCATGTGAGGATGCCGCGGCACCAGGGTGTCGCGCAGCCAGGCGTTGAAAGCCAGGGCCTGCTCCAGCATGGCGCCGTGCATGCCCTGGAAGGCGCCGATGTTGTCGACGACCAGCGTGATGCCGTGCCGGGCGGTGGAAGCCGCGAAATACAGGAAGGCGTCCTGCATCTGCTGGAGCGGCACGCTGTAGGCCACGTCGTTGATGCCCACATGCAGATAGGCCAGCACCGGCCGGGTGCCGGCCGGCAGCGTGCGCGGGCCGCGGCCGTCGAGCGGATCGGATTCCTCCGCCAGCACATCGCGGCGCCATCGTGCGCGCACGAGGGCGCAGCCCTGGCCGCCCATGCCGTGGTTGTAGTGGAACACGCCGGAACGCTGCGCCAATTCGTAGGACAGCTGGCCCGGACGGGAGAGGAGGTCGGGAACGAAGCGGCCCATCATGTTCAGCCGCCCTTTCCCTGCGGGCTCCCCTTCCGCAATCGAATCGCCGACCACGACGGCATACATCCCGTTCGCCGAGGGCGAAGGTCCCGCAGCGGCGGCGGAAGAAGGCCGGCAGCAGCTGCCGGCCGCCGCCAGAAAAGCCATGGCGCGGCGGCGATCGAGCGATGTCATAGGAGCAGGCAGGGGCATGGAGGGACAGGAGGCGCCGATGGCGCGGCGCCGTATCCTAGCCCGTGCCGCGGCGAACGCGACCGTTCGTGCCATCCGGATGCCTCGGCGCCCGCCCCGCCCCTGCGCCGCGGCGGCGATCCTCACTCCGGCTGGATGCCGGCCGTGCGGATGATGCGGCCCCAGCGTTCGTACTCCTCGCGCTGGAAGCGGCCCAGCTCCTCGGGCGACGAGGGCGTGACCTCCATGCCCGTCTGCTCGATCGAATGGCGCACACCCGCGGAGGCCAGGGCGCGGCGCATCAGGTCGTTGAGGCGCTGCACCACCGGCGCCGGCGTGCCGGCAGGCGCATAGAGCGCGTTCCAGTAGCCGAGCTCGTAGCCCGGCAGCGTCTCGGCGATCGCCGGCACGTCGGGCAGCAGCGGCGAGCGCTTCGGGCTGCTCACGCCGAGCGCGCGCAGCTTGCCTGCCTTGATCTGCGGCAGCGTGACCGCGAAGTCCACGATCATCAGATCGGTCTGGCCGGCCATCAGGTCCACGACGGCCGGCGGGTTGGCTTTGTAGGGCACGTAGTTCAGCCTGGTCTGCGTGAGCTGCTGGAACAGTTCGGTGGCCACCTGGGCCGACGAGCTGCCCGAGCCGTAGTTGAGCTTGCCCGGCTTCTCCTTGGCCAGCGCGACGAGCTCGGCCACGTTCCGGGCCTGGACCTGCGGATGGGTCACGAGCACCAGCCAGCCCTTGGTCAGCAGCGCCACGGGCGCGAAGTCCTTCACCGGGTCGTAGGCCAGCCTGCGGTAGAGATGCGGGTTGGCGGCCTGCGTGGTGTTGGTGGTCATAAACAGCGTGTAGCCGTCGGGCTGCGCGCGGGCCACGGCCTGCGCGGCGATGCCGCCGAACGCGCCGGGGCGGTTGTCCACGATCACGGACTGGCCCGTTTCCTTCGTCACCTCCAGCCCGATCGCGCGGGCCAGCCCGTCGGTGGCGCTGCCGGGGCTGGAGCCGATGATGATGGTGACGGGCCTGGCGGGAAAGGCCGGCGGTTGCGCCCCTGCCGGGGCGGCGAAGGGTGCCAGAGCGGCGAGGGCGATCAGGCGGCGGCGGACGATCATGCGTTATCTCCAATGTGTCGTGGCGTGGCGATGCCGGCCGGCGCGCGCTGGGCGCGGCGGCAGGAGGAGGAATCAGGGGGCAACGGGGCGGCGACGGACGCGCGCCGCCGTCAGAGCAGGCCCCAGCCGGCGAGCAGGCTGCGCAGCCGCTGGTAGGCCGCGTCGCCGAGCGGCCAGGCCGACGGCGCACGCGTGGCGCCGCAGTCGCGGCCCAGCAGCTGCAGCGCGGCCTTGACCACGGTGACGTTGGCGCCGTTGTTCTCCTGCGCGCGCAGCTTCTCGAACGGCAGCATCTCGCCGATCAGCCGCATGGCCAGCGGATAGTCCGCCGCCTTCAGCGCCGCGTGGATCGCCACCGAGCGCCCGGGCAGCACGTTGATCAGCCCCGAGGTGAAACCCCGCGCGCCGACCGCGTAGAACGGCGGCGCCCAGACCTCGGCCAGCCCGCCGACCCAGGCGAGGTTGCGGTCGGCCGTGCGGCGGATCGCCTCGGCCAGCACCAGCGGCGTGGGCGATGCCCATTTCACGCCGACCACCTCGGGGATGCGGCAGAGCTCCTCGACGGCGGCCAGGCCGATGTTGTCGTTGCGCAGGTACAGCACCAGCGGCAGGCTGCCGCCGGCCTCGGCCACCTCGCGCACGTAACGCACCACGCCGCGCGGCGCGACGAACGGGTCCGGCGGCTGGTGCACCATCAGCGCCGACGCGCCGGCCCGGCGCGACGCCCGGGCCAGGGCCCGGGCCTCCTGCACGCTGCGGCCCACGCCGCCCAGCAGCGGCACACGCCCGGCGATCTGCTCGGCCGCCGCATGCACGGCGGCCTCGGCCTCGTGCGCCTCCAGGCCGTAGAACTCGCCGGTGTTGCCGTTGCTCACCAGCACATGCACGCCGGCCGCGATGGCCTCGTCCACCACCGGCTTGAGCGGTCCGGCGTCGAACGCGCCGTTCCGGTCGAACGGGGTGACCAGGATGCCGAAAATACCATCGAGCGCCTGCCGCAGCGCCGCGTCTTTGAAAATGCTCACGAAGTCTCCGTCGCAGGAGGATGCAGAAGGATGGAAACTCTAGGCAGGCCCGCCAGCTGCGTCCAATCCAAACAGGCGATGCCGCCATCCAATTTCTGAATCGTGTTCCAGCTGTCCCAACTCCGCTGCTTCGTCGCCGTGACCACGGAACTCCACTTCGGCCGCGCGGCCGCGCTGCTGCACATGACGCAGCCGCCGCTCACGCGCCAGATCCAGCTGCTGGAGCACGAACTCGGCGTGCGCCTGCTCGACCGCGCGGGCGGCAGCGTGCGGCTGACGCTGGCCGGGCGCACCTTTCTGCGCGAGGCCGAAGACATCCTGCGCCGCAGCGAGGCGGCCGTGCTGGCCGCGCGCCGCGCCCTGCGGGCCGATGCGGGCACCGTCACGGTCGGCTTCATCCCGGCCACCAGCTATGCGCTGCTGCCGCGGCTCATGGACGTGGCGCGCCGACAGCTGCCCGAGGTGCGCCTGCTGCTGCGTGAAATGCAGACGGCCGACCAGATCGAGGCGATCGGCGCCGGCACCGTCGAGCTGGGCATCGTGCGGCCGTTCGCGCAGCGCGGCGTCGCGGCCGCCCGCTGCCTGGTGCGTGAACCCTTCGTCGTCGCCCTGCCGGCCGGCCATGCGCTGGCGCGTCGGCGCACGCTGCCGCCGGCCGCGCTGGAGAACGAGCCGTTCGTCGAGTACTGCCCTTCGGAGTCGCGCTACCTCTACGAGGTGGTCGCCGGGCGGCTGCGGGCCGAAGGCGTGCGGCCGAACACGGTGCACACGCTGAGCCACACCCATTCGATCCTGGCGCTGGTCTCCGCCGGCATGGGCATCGCGCTGGTGCCGCGCTCGGCCATGGGTCTGCGCTACCGCGGCGTGGCCTACCGGCCGCTGGACTGCGAGCCGGCCCTGGAGGTGGAACTGCACCTGGCATGGCGCCCGCACGACCGCCGCGAAGTGTCCGACACGCTGCGCGACGTGCTGCTGCAGGCGCTCGCGCCGCCGGCCGGCGGCTGAGGATGGGCGGCGGCGCCCGGCGCTCAGAACGGAATGTC
Source organism: Xylophilus sp. (assembly GCA_009914555.1). GTDB lineage: Bacteria > Pseudomonadota > Gammaproteobacteria > Burkholderiales > Burkholderiaceae_C > WNDY01. The sequence goes on along the minus strand of WNDY01000001.1, from coordinate 58,573 downwards.
GTCGTCCAGATCGTCGAAGCCCGAAGCCGCGCGGTTCTGGGCCGGCGCCGGGGCCGCCGGGCGGGCCGCCGGGGCTGCGGGACGGGCTGCGGCCGGTGCCGGGGCGCGGCGCTGCGGCGCGCTGTCGTAGCCGCCCCCGCCATTGCCATAGCCGCCGTCGTAGCCGCCGTCGCCGCCCTGCGGGCCGCCGGCACCCTGGCGGCTGCCGAGCATCTGCATGGTGTCGGCGCGGATCTCGGTCGTGAATTTCTCCTGGCCCGACTGGTCGGTCCACTTGCGGGTGCGCAGGCTGCCTTCCACGTAGACCTGCGAGCCCTTGCGCAGGTACTGGCCGACGATCTCGGCCAGCCGGCCGTTGAACACCACGCGGTGCCACTCGGTGGCTTCCTTGTTCTCACCGCTCTGCTTGTCGCGCCAGCGGTCGGTGGTGGCGATGGTGACGTTGGCGACCTGGTCCCCGCTCGGGAAGGTGCGCATCTCGGGATCGCGGCCGAGATTGCCGACGATGATGACTTTGTTGACGGATGCCATGGTGATGTGCTCTGAAGGGGCCTGTAGAGAATGGAGGAGGAAAGGCACTACGGCCTGCGCCGGCGCAGCTGAACACACGCCGGAACACGGCATTGTGCCCGATCCGCCGCACCATGGGGTACGGGGGTATCCTCTTGCACCGCACAGTAATCAACGACTGTAACGGCCTGGCCAGGGGAGTATCAGCGGCCCACCGGCCGCAGCCCCCAGGTCACGGCCAGCCACGCCAGCGCCAGCGCCGAGGTCGCCGCGAACAGCCCCGGGGCGCCGCTCCACTTGACCAGCGCACCGCCGAGCGCACCGCCGGCGAAGAGGCCGAGCGACTGCAGCGTGTTGTAGACCCCCAGCGCCGCGCCGCGCAGCGCGGCCGGCGCCAGCCGCGAGACCAGGCTGGGCTGGCTGGCCTCCAGCGCGTTGAAGCCGCAGAAGAACACGAACAGCAGCACGCCCAGCGGCGCCACCGTCGCCCACCCGCCGGCGGCGGCCAGCCCCAGCCCGGCCTGCGACAGCAGCACCAGCGCGACCGCGCCGCGCAGCGCCGCGCGCAGCCGGCCGCGCCGCTCCAGCGCGAACAGGCCGCCCATGAGCACGAACGAGGCCAGCACCGCGGGCAGGTAGACCTGCCAGTGGTGCGCCTTGTCGAGCCCGGCGCGCACCAGCAGCGTCGGCACCGCGACCCACATGGCGATCTGCACCGTGTGCAGGATGAACACGCCGGCGTTGAGCCGCAGCAGGTCGGCATGGCGGAACACGTCGGCGAAGCGCCCGCGCGGCCGGTCGGCATGGTGCGCCGGCTCGGGCGGCGCCACCCAGAGCACGACGGCGATGCCAGCCAGCGCCAGCGTGCCGGTCAGCCCGAACAGCAGCGGCAGTCCGCCGGCGGCCGCCAGCGGCGGCGCGATGACCAGCGCCAGCGCGAACATCAGCCCGATGCTCGCGCCCACCAGCGCCATCGCCTTGGTGCGCACCGCGTCGCGCGTCTGGTCGGCCAGCAGCGCGGTGACGGCGGCCGAGACGGCGCCTGCGCCCTGCAGCGCGCGGCCGATCAGCAGGCCCCAGACGCTGCCGGCCGCCGCCGCAGCGAAGCTGCCGAGGGCGAACACCGCCAGCCCGGCCACGATCACGCGCTTCCTGCCCAGCCGGTCCGACGCCAGGCCGAACGGCAGCTGCAGCACCGCCTGGGTCAGCCCGTAGATGCCCATGGCCAGCCCGACCAGGGCCGGATCGCCGCCGCCGGGGTAGCGCCGCGCCTCCAGCGCGAACACCGGCAGCACCAGGAACAGGCCCAGCATGCGCAGCGCGAAGATCAGCGCCAGCGCGCCGCTGGCGCGGCGCTCCGGCGCGGTCATGACGGTGGAGTCTGGAGGCGAGGAGAGGGCTGCGGATGGGTCGGACACGTCGCGGAGCGGGGCCGGCTGCACCCTGCGCGCCGGCCTCTGTTCTGGGGGAAATGGCGGATTGTCCGCCAAACGGCAGGCCGACCATTGCGCTGGGATGCTTGGCGCAACTGCCAGCGCTAAGATGGCCCGTTTACCTTCTTCCTTCCGCCCGCGGCCGCAGCACCGTGAACCCACCCCGCTCCGACAAAGACGAAGACGGCCGCCCCCTCGCGCAGGTGCTGCGCGAGCAGCGCATCAGCATCCGCGGCGCGCGCACCCACAACCTCAAGAACATCGACCTCGACATCCCGCGCAACCGGCTGGTGGTCATCACCGGGCTGTCGGGCTCGGGCAAGTCCAGCCTCGCGTTCGACACGCTCTATGCCGAGGGCCAGCGCCGCTACGTCGAGAGCCTGTCGGCCTATGCGCGGCAGTTCCTCCAGTTGATGGACAAGCCCGACGTCGACGTGATCGAGGGCCTGTCGCCGGCGATCAGCATCGAGCAGAAGGCCACCAGCCACAACCCGCGCTCCACCGTCGGCACGGTCACCGAGATCCACGACTACCTGCGCCTGCTCTACGCCCGCGCCGGCACGCCGCACTGCCCCGAGCACGGCGTGCCGCTGGCGGCGCAGACCGTCAGCCAGATGGTGGACGCCGTGCTCGCGCTGCCCGAGGACACGCGCCTCATGGTGCTGTGCCCGCTGGCGCGCGAGCGCAAGGGCGAGTTCGTCGACACCTTCGCCGACATGCAGGCGCGCGGCTACGTGCGCTTCCGCGTCGACGGCCAGACCTATGCGTTCGACGAACTGCCCGCGCTGAAGAAGAACGAGAAGCACGACATCGACGTGGTGATCGACCGTGTGAAGGTGCGGCCCGACCTGCAGCAGCGCTTGGCCGAGAGCTTCGAGGCGGCGCTGCGCCTGGGCGGCGACGAGTCTGGCGGCCGCGTGATCGCGCTGGAGATGGACACCGGCGTCGAGCATGCGTTCAACGCCCGCTTCGCCTGCCCGGTCTGCGGCTGGTCGATCAGCGAGCTGGAGCCGCGCCTCTTTTCGTTCAACTCGCCCGTAGGCGCCTGCCCGACCTGCGACGGCCTCGGCGTGCAGGAGGTGTTCGACCCCGAGCGCGTCGTCGCCTTCCCCACGCTGAGCCTCGCGGCCGGCGCCATTCCCGGCTGGGACCGGCGCAACGCGACCGCCTTCGCGCTGGTCGAGAGCCTGGCGAAGCACTATGGCTTCGACGCCGACACGCCGTTCGAATCGCTGCCAGCCAAGGTGCGCGACGTGCTGCTGCGCGGCTCGGGCGACGAGGAGATCGCCTTCCGCTACGCGCTCGACGGCAAGGGCCGCAAGCCGGTCGTCAAGCAGCATCCGTTCGAGGGCATCCTGCCGAACCTGGAGCGCCGCTGGCGCGACACCGACTCGCCCGCGGTGCGCGAGGAACTGTCGCGGCTGCGCGCCACCCATGTCTGCCCCGATTGCGGCGGCGCCCGGCTGCGGGCCGAGGCGCGCGCGGTGCTGGTGGGCGAGGGCGCGCAGGCCCGCTCCATCCATGCGGTCAGTCATGCCACGCTGCGCGAGAGCCGCGCGTACTTCGACGGCCTGCAGCTGCGCGGCGCCAAGGCCGAGATTGCCAGCAAGATCGTGCGCGAGATCGGGCTGCGGCTGAAGTTCCTCAACGACGTGGGGCTCGACAACCTGAGCCTCGACCGCAGCGCCGAGACGCTCTCGGGCGGCGAGGCCCAGCGCATCCGGCTCGCGAGCCAGATCGGCTCGGGGCTGACGGGCGTGATGTACGTGCTCGACGAGCCCAGCATCGGCCTGCACCAGCGCGACAACGACCGCCTCATCGGCACCCTGCAGCACCTGCGCGACCTCGGCAACAGCGTGCTCGTCGTGGAGCACGACGAGGACATGATCCGCGCGGCCGACCACGTGATCGACATGGGCCCGGGCGCCGGCGTGCACGGCGGGCAGGTGATGGCCCAGGGTACCTGCGACGAGGTGGCCGCCACGCCCGGCTCACCGACCGGCCGCTACCTCAGCGGGGTGGAGAGTATCACCGTGCCGCGCATGCGCCATGCGCGTTCGGAGAACATACTCCGCATCGTCGGTGCGCGCGGCAACAACCTGAAGAACGTCACGGTCGAGATCCCGGTCGGCCTGCTGACCTGCGTGACCGGCGTCTCCGGCTCGGGCAAGAGCACGCTGGTCAACGACACGCTGCATGCCGCCGCGGCCCGCCAGATCCACCGCGCCCATGCCGAGCCCGCGCCGTTCGACGCGATCGAGGGGCTGGAGCAGTTCGACAAGGTCATCAACGTCGACCAGTCGCCGATCGGCCGCACGCCGCGCAGCAATCCGGCGACCTACACGGGCCTGTTCACGCCGATCCGCGAGCTGATGGCCGAGGTGCCGATGGCGCGCGAGCGCGGCTATGGCCCCGGCCGCTTCTCGTTCAACGTGGCCGGCGGGCGCTGCGAGGCCTGCCAGGGCGATGGCGTGGTCAAGGTCGAGATGCACTTCCTGCCCGACGTCTACGTGCCCTGCGACGTCTGCCGCGGCCAGCGCTACAACCGCGAGACGCTCGAAGTGCAGTGGAAGGGCCGCAACATCGCCGAGATCCTCGACATGACGGTCGAGGACGCCGCCGCCTTCTTCGCGCCGGTGCCGGCGATCGCGCGCAAGCTGCAGACGCTGCTGGACGTGGGGCTGTCCTACATCCGCCTCGGCCAGGCCGCGACCACGCTGTCGGGCGGCGAGGCGCAGCGCGTCAAGCTCGCGCTGGAGTTGAGCAAGCGCGACACCGGCCGCACGCTCTACATCCTCGACGAACCGACGACCGGCCTGCACTTCGCCGACATCGCGCTGCTGCTCGACGTGCTGGCGCAGCTGCGCGAGGCCGGCAACACCATCGTCGTGATCGAGCACAACCTCGACGTCATCAAGACCGCCGACTGGCTCATCGACATGGGCCCCGAGGGCGGCGCCGGCGGCGGCACCGTGGTGGGGGCGGGCACGCCCGAGCAGCTGGCCGCCAACCCGGCGAGCCACACCGGGCGCTACCTGCGCAGGTACCTGGCGGCAACGGCGCAGGAGGAAGACGCTCAGGCCGCCAGCGCGGCCGGCGCGAACACCGAGTCATCGGTGCGCAGCAGGTCCAGCGGGAAGCGGCGGTCGGCGCGGTAGTCGTCGATGCCGCGCAGCAGCAGCGGGCTGCGGTGGCGCTCCACGCTGGCGCGGATCTCGTCGTAGCTCATCCAGAGCGTGCGCACGATGCCCTCGTCGAGCACGCGCGCGCCATGGAACCGGCCCACGCTGCCCGCGAAGCTGAAGCGCACATACGTCGTGTCGTGGCCGGTGCGGGTCTGGGTGAAGCGCGTCATGTACACGCCCACCAGCGACTGCGGCGCGAAGTCGTGGGCTGTTTCCTCCAGCACCTCGCGCACGCAGGCCTGCTCCAGCGACTCGCCCGGGTCGAGATGGCCGGCCGGGTTGTTCAGGCGCAGGCCGTCGGACGTGGCCTCCTCGACCAGCAGGAAGCGCCCGTCGCGCTCGATGATGGCCACCACGGTGACGTTGGGTTGCCAGCGGTTTGGCATGGCGCGCATTATCGCCATGCGCGGTGACGATGTGCAGGCGTGGTGTTTGCCCAGGGGTACATGCCCCAAACGACCGAAAGTGAAGCGTCTAACGAGCCTGTCTGCCGGGGTATGCGCATGCGCCGTCGGCCGCAGCCTGTGCATGGCTGGCATCGCGCGCCAGCCGCCCGGGCGCCGCCGGCTCCAAAACGTTGCCGATGTAATCGAAGCCTTCGTTCGCGCACCGCCCGCGGCGGCGGCGATAAGGTGGCTGCTTTCTCCCCCGCCGCCAGCAGCACCTTCGCCCACCGCACCGAGGCCGGCCAGCGCCTTGCCCGGCTGCTGCGTGCCTGGCGCGGCGCGCCCGGCGCCCTCGTGCTCGCGCTGCCGCGCGGCGGCGTGCCGGTGGCCGCCGAGGTGGCGCGCGCGCTCGGGCTGCCGCTCGACGTGCTCGTCGTGCGCAAGCTCGGCTTTCCGCAGCAGGAAGAGGTGGCCATGGGTGCCATCGCCAGCGGCGGCGTGAGCCTGCTGCTGGACGACGAGATCGCCGCCGCCGGCGTGCCGCCCGCCGCCGTCGAGGCCGTGGCGCGGCGCGAGGAGGCCGAACTCGCGCGCCGCGAGGCCGCCTACCGCGGCGGCCTGCCGCCGCTGGACCTGGCCGGGCGCACGGTGATCGTGGTGGACGACGGCCTGGCCACCGGCGCCACGCTGCGCGCCGCGGTGGCTGCCATCCGGCGGCGCGGCGCGGCGCGCATCGTCGCGGCCGTGCCGGTCGGCGACCCGGCCACCTGCGCGGCGCTGGAGCGCGAGGCCGACGAGGTGGTCTGCACCATCGCGCCGCGCCAGCTCATCGCCGTCGGCGCCTGGTACGACGACTTCCCCCAGCTCGACGACGACGAGGTCCGGCGCCTGCTGGCCGAGGCCCCGCGCCCTGTGCAGCAGGAGACCCTGCCATGACCCTCACGCTGCCCGGCGTGCCCGGCGCCGGATCCGCCACGGACGACGCCGAGGCGCTGGCCGCCATCGCCCGCCATGGCCGGCCGCTGGCCGCGCCCGAGGACGCGCTCGACGCGCTGGCCGCGCGGATCGGCGGCGCCGGCACCCGCTTCGCGCTGCTCGGCGAAGCCTCGCACGGCACGCACGAGTTCTACGCGCTGCGCGCCGACCTCACGCGCCGCCTGATCGAGGACGGCGCCCTGGATGCCGTCGCCATCGAGGGCGACTGGCCCGACGCCTGGCGCGTCAACCGCTACGTGCGCGGCCTCGGCGGCGACACCAGCGCCACCGCCGCGCTCGGCGGCTTCGAGCGCTTTCCGACCTGGATGTGGCGCAACACCGTGGTGCTCGAATTCGTCGAATGGCTGCGTGCGTTCAACGCCGCGCGGCCGCCGGGCACGCGCGTCGGCTTCTACGGGCTCGACCTCTACAGCCTGTTCGGCTTCATCGCCGCGGTGCTGCGCTACCTCGACCGCAGCGACCCGCAGGCGGCCGCCCGCGCGCGCGATCGCTATGCCTGCTTCGACCGCTTCCGCGACGACAGCCACGCCTACGGCCAGGCCGCGGCCTACGGCTGGCTCGACCCGCACTGCGAGGACGCCGTCGTGGCCCAGCTCGTGGAGCTGCAGCGCCAGGGCGAAGGCGCGCCCGCGGCCGGCGAGGACGACCCCGACGCCCATTTCCAGGCCGCGCAGAACGCGCGCCTGGTGCGCAACGCCGAGCGCTACTACCGTTCCATGTTCCGCGGCCGCGTCTCGTCATGGAACCTGCGCGACGGACACATGGCCGAAACGCTCGAGGCGCTCGACGGCCACCTGCGCCAGCGCCTGGGCCGCCCGCCGCGCTTCGCCGTCTGGGCCCACAACTCGCACCTCGGCGACGCGCGCGCCACCGAGATGGGCACGGGCCAGGGCGAGCTCAACCTCGGCCAGTTGGTGCGCGAGCGCCACGACGGCGAGGCGTTCGCACTGGGCTTCTCGACCTACACCGGCCACGTGACCGCCGCGTCCGCCTGGGACGCGCCGGGCGCCACCGAGCGCGTGCGCCCCGGCCTGCCCGACAGCTGGGAGGCGCTGCTGCACGAGGCCCTGCGCCGCCAGGGCGGCGCGCCCGCGCTGTGGCTGCCGCTGCGCGACGCGCCCGCGCTGGCCGAGGCGCTGGCCGAAGCCCGGCTCCAGCGCGCCATCGGCGTAGTCTACGCACCGCAGACCGAACGCTGGAGCCACTACTACCACGCGCGGCTGCCCGCGCAGTTCGACGCGCTCTGGCACATCGATGCCACCCATGCGCTGCAGCCGCTGGCCGATCCGCCGGGCGCGCAACCCGCCGGCGCGTCGCCGGAGCCACCGGCCACCTTCCCCGAGGCGGTATAGAAAAGAAAAGAGAAAAAGGCCCGCGCGCCTCTGCACTTTTGCTCCCTTCCAAGCGAAGAATTCTCGCTTCGCGCCCGCGTAACCCGTCGATACGATCCGCGCCTGTTTTCTCCCAACAGGCACTGGACGACGACGATGGCGCCACGACCACCGCATGACGACGATGCTCCCGCACGGCCCGGGCCGCGCCGCCGCGCCTTCGTGGCTGCCGCGGGCGGCGGCGCGGCGCTCGCGCTGGCCTGGCCGGGCGTGCCGCACGCGCAGGCCGCCGCCGGGGCGCGGCAACTGGTCATCGCGCAGGAGCGCGAGCCCACGGGCCTGGCCGGCGCGCTGATCGTCTCAGGCGCCACAGCCTCGATCTCGTCGAAGATCTTCGACACCCTGGTCGGCTACGACGCCGAGCTGCGCCCCGTGCCGCGGCTGGCACAGCGCTGGCAGGCCAGCCGTGACGGCCTCGCGGTCACCTTCTGGCTCCAGCCGGCCGCGCGCTGGCACGACGGCCGGCCGGTGCAGGCGCAGGACGTGGCCTTCTCGGCGCTGGAGATCTGGCGCAAGTACCACGCCCGCGGCCGCGTGGTCTTCGCGGACCTGGCCGCCGCCGACACGCCCGACGCGCAGACCGTGCGGCTGCGCTTTGCGCGGCCCGTGCCCTACCTGCTGGCCGCGCTGGCCGATGCCGAGGTGCTGCCGCGCCATCGCTACGAAAAGGCCGGCGACCCGCTTGCCAACCCGGCCAACAGCCAGCCCGTCGGATCGGGCCCGTGGCGCTTTGTGCGCTGGGACCGCGGCAGCCACGTGCTGCTGGAGCGCAACCCGGCCTACTGGGCCGCCGGCCGGCCCCGGCTCGACAAGCTGTTCTTCCGCTTCTTCCCCGACCCGGCCGCGGCGGCCGCCGCGCTGGAGACCCGCGGCGTGCAGCTGAGCTACGCGAGCCTCTCGCCCACCGACGTGACGCGGCTCCAGCAGGTGCCGGCGCTGGAGGTCGAGAAGACGGCCGACCTGTTCAACACCGTGGTCGCGTTCGAGTTCAACCTCGACCGGCCGGCGCTGCGCGACCTGCGGGTGCGCCAGGCGTTCGCGCATGCGATCGACCGGAGCTTCCTGCACAGGCACGTCTGGCAGGGCTGGGCCGACCTGGCCGAGGCGCCGGTGCCGCCGGCGCTCGCCGCCTTCCAGGCCGACGCAGTGCCGCGCTATGCCTTCGATCTCCAACGCGCCGAGGCGCTGCTGGAGGCGGCCGGCCTCCAGCGCGATGCCCGGGGCGTGCGGCTGTCGCTCGTCCATGTGGTGCACCCGGCGCGGGAGTTCGTGCAAGCGTCGGAGTACCTGCGCGGCGTGCTCGCGCGCATCGGCGTGCGGCTGAAGCTGCGCTCGCCCGAATGGGGCGCCTACATCCACCAGCTCTACACGCGCCGCGACTTCGACACCGCCACCATCATGACCAGCGTCGGGCCCGACCCGGCCATCGGGCTGCAGCGGCTCTACTGGTCGAAGAACTTCCAGCCCGGCGTGGCCTTTTCCAACGCCACCCACTACGCGAGCCCCGAGGCCGACGCGCTGCTGGAGCAGGCCCAGGCCGAAGCCGACACGGCGAAGCGCCGCGCGCTCTACGCGCGCTTCCAGGTGCTGGCCATGACCGACCTGCCGCGCATCCCGCTGGTCGCGCCGCGCATGCCGGTGGTGCACGCCCGCAGCCTGCGCGACGCGGCGCCCGGCCCCGAAAGCCTGCCGGCCAACCTCGCCAGCGCGGGTTTTGCGGCCGCCGGCTGACTTTCGCTGCTTCTGCCCCCATCAGAACACCGTCCCCGCGAGGAACCCTGTCCATGACCCGCCGCTTTCGGCCGTGCCACGCGCTGGCACCGCTCACCCTTGCCCTGCTCGCAGCCCACGCCGCCGCGCAGCAGCCGCCCACCGCCGCCGGCGACCCGGCGGTGACGCTCGACCGGCTGGTGGTCACCGGCGTGCGCGGCACCGCGCGCTCGGCCACCGAGACGCTGGCGCCGGTCGAGGTCATCGGTGCCGACGAGATCGCGCGCACCGGCCAGCAAAACCTGCGCGAGGCGCTGTCGGCGCTGATGCCTTCGTACACCGACTATGCAGGCTTCCAGAACCAGCACGGCCTAGCGGTCAAGACCGCGGGCCTGCGCGGGCTCAGCGGCACCAAGGTGCTGGTGCTGGTCAACGGCCGCAGGCGCCATGCCTCGGCGCTGATCAACTCGCGCACCGGCCCGGTCGGCGCCGACCTCGACCTGATCCCCACGAGCGCGGTCAAGCGCATCGAAGTGCTGCGCGACGGCGCGGCCGCGCAGTACGGCTCCGATGCCATCGCCGGCGTCATTAACATCATCCTCAAGGACGCCGGCGACGGCGGCAGCGCCAGCCTGGTCTACGGCCAGCAGGGCTCGCGCGTGGGCGATATCGGCAACTACCGCCGCACCTGGCAGGGCTTCTTCAACAAGGGCCTGAAGCTCGGCGAGGACGGCGGCTTCCTCAACCTCAGCGCCGACCTCTCGGACCGCGGCTGGACGGCGGTGACCGGCGCGATCCCGCTGTCCACGCGCCTGTATCCGCTGTTCAACGGCCAGCCCGATGCGCGCGAGACCAGCCTTAGCCGCTACCGCTACAAGTCCACCGGCCTGCCCGAGTCGACCACCTACAACCTCGGCTACAACGCCGAGCTGCCGCTGGGTGGCGGCACCGTGCTGTATTCGCACGGCACGGTCAGCAACCGCTTCTCGCAGGGCTGGGGCGGCTTCCGCTCGGCGATCTCGTCGGCCAACAACCCGGCGGTCTATCCGGACGGCTATTCGATCGGCTACGTCGTCAAGGAGGACGACTGGCAGCTCGTCGGCGGCGCGCGCGGCGAGGACCTGGCGGGCTGGAAGTGGGACGCGAGCGCGAGCTGGGGCCGCAACACCGCCGAGATCCAGAACCGCAATTCGCTGAACCTGTCGCTGGGCCCGACGACGCCGCGCGACTTCGTGATCGGCCACCAGGTCTACGACGAGGCCGCGGTCAACCTCGACCTGACGCGCGAAGTGCAGACGGGCTGGTTTTCTACGCCGCTGCGCATCGCCGCCGGCGCCGAGCTGCGCAGCAGCACCTGGAAGCAGACGCCGGGCGATCCGGCGGCCTATGCCGACGGCGGCTACATCCTCAACGGATCGCCCGCCACGCCCGGCGCCCAGGGCACCTACGGGTATTCGCCCGACGTGACCGGCAGCTACTCGCGCCGCAGCCAGGCGCTCTATGGCGAGCTTGGCCAGCTGGTCACCGACCGGCTCGAACTCAGCGCCGCCGCGCGCTACGAGCATTACGACGATGTCAGCAGCGTCTGGAGCGGCAAGCTCGCCGGCCGCTACGAGCTGTCGTCCACGCTGGCGCTGCGCGGCGCGGTCAACAACGGCTTCGCCGCGCCGGCGCTCTCGCAGCAGCATTACAAGCTCATCACCCGCGCCTACGGCGTCAATCCGCTCACGGGTGTCACCGGCTCGTCCGTGCAGGTGAGCGCCCCCGCCAACGATCCGGCGGCCATCGCGCTCGGCGCCACGGCGCTGCGGCCCGAGAAGTCCCGCAACGTCAGCGCCGGCATCGTGTTCACGCCTGCGCGCGACACCACGCTGACGGTGGACGCCTACCGCATCGACATCCGCGACCGCATCCTGCAGTCCACCACGCTGCAGGGCGCGGCGGTGTCCCGCATCCTCGCGGCCGCCGGGCTGGACTCCAACCAGACAGTCAACTACTACACCAACGCCGGCCGGACCCAGACCACCGGCCTCGACCTGGTGGCCGAGCACCGCAGCAACTACGGAGAATACGGCAACGTGCGCTGGCGCCTGGCCAGCAACCAGCGCCTGGACAGGATCAAGCAGCTCTACGCGGCGCCCAAGGTGCTGGCGGACGCGGGCGTGGCGCTCATCGGCCGCGACGTGATCGGCGACCTGACCGACGCCTATCCGAAGAATGTGACCTCGCTGGCCGCGCAGTGGACCCGCGGCGCCTGGGAGGTCAATGCCAAGGCCACGCGCTATTCGTCGGTCGTCGGCCGCAACGCCCAGTCGGCCGCGCGCGACCAGTACGTCAAGCCCGCGGTCATCTTCGACCTGGCGGTGACCTATGCCCTCACGCCCAAGGCGCGCTTCACCGTCGGCGCCCAGAATCTGTTCGACAAGAAGCCGGACAGCCTGACCGGCGACGCGCTCACCTATGCCACCAACAGCAGCGGCGGCGGGCCGTACTACAGCGTCTACACGCCCTATGGCGTCAACGGCGGCTACTACTTCGCCCGCCTGGACGTCCAGTGGTGAGCCCGCGATGACCGACAAGACCACTCCCGAGACGCCGGCCGAGGTCTTCGCCCGCGCCCGCCCGCTGCTGGCCGGGATCGCCGCCGGCGCCGCCCGGCGCGAGGCCGAGCGCACCATGCCCTACGCCGAGATCCGCCGCCTGGCCGAGGCCGGCCTCATGGCGGTGCGCGTGCCGCGCGAGCACGGTGGGCCGGGCTTCTCGCTGCGCGAGGCCTACCAGCTCGTGATCGACACGGCCGCGGCCGACTCCAACATCGCGCAGGCGCTGCGCTCGCACTTCGGCTTCGTCGAAGGCGTGGTCGCCAGCCGCGATCCGGCCTACCGCGCACGCTGGTTCCCGCGGATCCTCGCGGGCGAGATCGCCGGTCTTGCCCGCGGCGAGCTCGGCGCGCCCAACGGCGTGCACCGCACCCGGCTCACGCGCGATGGCGAGAACTGGCGCATCAACGGCCGCAAGTTCTACACCACCGGCACGCTGTTCGCGCAGTGGGTCACGGTGTCGGTGCGCGACGCGCGCGACGAGGAATATTCCGCCTTCATTCCCACCGACCGTGAAGGCGTGCAGGTGCTCGACGACTGGGACGGCGCCGGCCAGCGGCTCACCGCCAGCGGCACCGCGATCTTCGACAACGTGCTGGTCCATCCGCACGAACTGTCCTGGGTGGACCTCAAGGCACCCCGCAGGGCGCCGGGGCTGCTGCAGCTGATCCTCGCGGCCACGCAAGCCGGCATCGTGCGCAATGCGCTGGCCGATGCGGTCGACTATGCGAAGACCCGCGCGCGCCCCATCAAGCATGCGCTGGCGCAGCAGTCGGTGGACGACCCGTTCATCCAGCGCACCGTGGGCGAGCTCTCGTCGCTGGCCTGGGTGAGCGAGCAGACGGTGCTCGCCACCGCCGACGCGGTGGACCGCGCGCTGCAGGCCGAGGACGACGGCCGCCAGGACCTCGTGACCGAGGGCACGCTGGCCATCGCCCGCACCCAGTTCTTCACCACCGACGCCGCGCTGCGCGCCGGCCAGATCCTGTTCGACGTGGCCGGCGCCAGCGCCACCCAGCGCCAGTTCAACCTGGACCGCCACTGGCGCAACGCCCGCACGCTCGCGAGCCACAACCCGATGGACTACAAGGCCCAGGTGCTGGGTGCGAACCTGCTCACCGGCGCGGAACCCCCGCGGAACTTTTTCTGACAACCCCCCGAGCGGCATTGCCGCTCCCCCCTTCTCTCTTCGCGCTGCGGGCAGGGGGGCGACGCCGACGCTGCGGGGCGGCCCTTGCGCGGCGTCCGCTGGGCTGGGCCATGCTGACTCGCACGCCGTCGGCAATGCGCAACGCCATGAGAGAACCGATATGACCTCCTCTTCGTTTGTCACTTCCTCAGAACTGCACGCGCGGCTCACCGGCTGCGGCGAGTTCGCCCTGCTCGACGTGCGCGACACCACCGACCTGGTGGACGAGGGCGCGCTGCTGCTGGCCATCCACGTGCCGCTGTCCGAGCTGCCGCGCCAGGCGCCGCTGCTGGTGCCGCGCCGCGGCACGCCGGTGGCCGTGCTCGACCGCGACGGCGGCGCGCTGGCCGAGCGCGGGCGCCGCATCCTCGTGCGGCTGGGCTACGGCGACGTGCGGGTCGTGCAGGGCGGCGTGCGCGCCTGGCAGGCCGCGGGCCATGCCACCTATGCCAGCTCCTACATCTTCGGCCTCGCGTTCGCCACGTTCCTGGAGCGGGTCCGCCCCACGCCCCACGTGAACGCGCCGGAACTCGACGCCTGGCTGAAGCGCGCCGATGCGCCGCTCGTCCTCGACACCCGCGCGCCGTCCGAGGCCGCGGTGCGCAGCCTGCCCGGCGCGGTGCAGGCCACCGGCGCCGACACGGTGCGGCTGGCCCTGGCCCATGTGGCCGACCCGCAGCGCGCCATCGTCGTGCACTGCGCCGGCTACACCCGCAGCATCACCGCGGCGCAGGGCCTGCGCGACGCCGGCCTGCCCAACCCGGTCCACCTCCTGCGCGACGGCACCAAGGCCTGGCAGCTCGCCGGCCTGCCGTTCGTGCAGGGCGGCCACGAGCCGCTGCCCGCCGCGCATCCGCGCCTGCCGCAGGCCGACGCGCAGGAGGCCGCCGCGGCCCGGGCGCTGCGCGCGCGCTTCGGCGTGGAGGCCGTCGACACCGAAGCGCTCGCCCGCCTGGACGCCGAGGCGCCGCAGCGCAGCACCTTCTTCCTCGACATCCGCTCGGCGGAGGAGGCCGCCATCGCGCCGCTCGCGGGCTTCCGCAGCGTGCCGCACGAGGGCATCTGGCCCTGGACGCCGCGCCACGTCGGCGTGCTGCGCGCGCGCATCGTGCTCGGCGACAGCGCGCCGGGCCTGCGCGCCGCCTCCATCGCGGCCTGGCTGCGCCGCCAGGGCTGGGACGAGGTGTTCGTCCACCTGCGCGGCCCGGCGCCGGCGGCGTCGGTGCGGGCGGCACCGGCAGAGGCTGCGTATACTCCAGGGACCACCGTCGTAGTGCGCAATGAAGACCTGCGCTCTGACGATGTACTGGCTGATGTATCCCCCAGCGCCCAGTACGCGCGCGGCCATGTGCCGGGCGCGCGGCTGGTGACGCAGGCCCGCCTGCCCGAGCTGGCGGCGGCCTTCCCGGGCCGGCGCCTCGTGCTCACCGCGCCGACGCAGCGGCAGGCCGAGGAGGCGGTGCTCGACTTCGGCGCGACCGCCGGCGCGCCGCCGCTGGCCGTGCTGGCCGGCGGCAACGCCGGCTGGGCGGCCGCGGGCCGGCTGCAGGAGCGCGGCACGCTCGGCGCCTTCGGCCCGGTGCGCGATGCCGTGGCCGAGAAATGGGACGCGCCGGACTGGCGCGAGCGCTTCCTCGCGCTCATGGCATGGGAGCACACGCTGCCGCAGCAGATCGCGGCCGACGACACGCTGCCCTTCCGCGACTTCCCATGACGCAGCGCCAGCTCCACCTGCTGCTCAACGTCCAGAGCGCCGGCATCCATCCGGCCGCCTGGCGCATGCCCGAAGGCCGGCCGCACGGCTTCCTCGACCCGGCCTACTACCGCGAGATCGGCGCGCTGGCCGAGCGCGGGCTGTTCGACGCCGTCTTCCTGGCCGACCATTCCACGCTCTGGCAGAACCCGGCGGCCGGCCCGGGCTGGGCGCTCGACCCGCTGGTCACGCTGGCCGGGCTCGCGGCGCACACCACGCGCATCGGGCTGGTGGCCAGCATCTCCACCACCTTCTCGCAGCCCTACCCGGTGGCCCGCGCGATCGCCTCGCTCGACCATGCGAGCGCGGGCCGCGCCGGCTGGAACGTGGTCACCTCGTGGGACGAGCGCGCCGCGCGCAACTTCGACATCCAGGCCCTGCCCCCGCGCGAAGACCGCTACCGCCGCGCCGCCGAGTTCGTCGGCGTGGTGCGGCGCCTGTGGGACAGCTGGGAGCCCGGCGCACTGGTGGCCGATGCCGCCTGCGGCCTGTTCGCCGACCCGGCGCGCATCCATGCGATCGACCATGCGGGCGCGTTCCACACGGTGCGCGGGCCGCTGCAGCTGCCGCGCACGCCGCAGGGCCGCCCGGCGATCTTCCAAGCCGGCGGCTCCGAAGGCGGCCGCGACCTCGCGGCCCGCCATGCCGATGCGGTCTTCACCGCCCAGGCCGACCGCGAGGCGTCGCGCGCCTACCGGGCCGACCTGCAGTCGCGCGCCGCGGCGCTGGGCCGCACCGACGGCGGGCCGCGCGTCTTCCCCGGCGTCATCGTCGTCACCGGCCGTACCGAGGCCGAGGCCCGGGGCAAGCGCGCCCGGCTCGACGCGCTGCTCGGCGGCGAGCCGGCGCTGCTCGCGCGCTTCGCCCGCGCGCTCGGCGTGCCGGTGCAACGGCTCGCGCTGGAGCGGCCCTTCCCCGAGGACCTGATCGCCCCGGCCGTCGCCGCCAACCCGCGCCAGGGATTCGCCGACGCGCTCGCCGCCCAGCTGGCCGACCGCGGGCGCACCGTGCGCGACCACCTGGAGCAGGGCGCCATCGGCCAGCGCTCGCTGGTCGGCAGCGCCGACGCGGTGGCCGATGCGCTGCAGCAGTGGTTCGAGGGCGGCGCGGCCGACGGCTTCGTCGTCATGTGCGACATCCTGCCCGGCGGGCTGGCCGACGTGGTCGAGCTGGTCGTGCCGCGGCTGCAGGAGCGCGGGATCTACCCGCGCGAATACGCCGCGGCGACGCTGCGCGAACGGCTGGCGCATTAGTTTCGACGAAATGCGTCGTTGCCGGCCGCCCGGGGCCGGCATAGCCTCGCAGGCTGGCCCGAGGTGTGCGGGCCCCACAGCCCCCGTCCCGCCAATGAACTTCCAGCAGCTGCGCATCCTCCGCGAGACCACCCGGTGGTCGTTCAACCTCACCGAGGTGTCGGAGGCGCTGCACACGTCGCCCTCGGGCGTGAGCAAGCACATCCGCGACCTGGAGGACGAGCTGGGCATCCAGCTCTTCGTGCGCCACGGCAAGCGGCTGCTGGGGCTGACCGAGCCGGGCCGCGAGATGCTGCGCATCGTCGAGCGCATCCTGCGCGACCTCGACAACGTCAAGCAGCTCGCGCGCGACTTCACCGGCCGCGACAGCGGCGCGATCTGCATCGCCACCACCCACACGCTGGCGCGCTACCGGCTGTCGGACACCACCGGCCGTTTCAACGCGCTGTTCCCGCAGGTGCAGATCGACCTGTTTCCCACCAGCCCGACCGACATCGTCGAGCGCCTGCGCGCCGGCACCGCCGACGTGGCCGTGGGCGGGCTGGAAACGCTCGAAGGCCACGACGACCTCGCCGCCTTCGTGCTGGAGCGCTGGCACCATGCCGTGGTCGTGCCGCACGGCCATCCGCTGCTCGCGCGCCAGCTGGTCACGCTGGCCGACCTGGCGGCCTACCCGCTCATCATCGGCACCTTCGCCCGCCACAAGATCAGCCAGGCCTTCGAGGCCGCGCGCCTGGCGCCCAACATCGCCCTCACGGCCATCGACTCCGACATCATCAAGGCCTACACCGAACGCGGCATGGGCGTGGGCATCGTCGCGCCCCATGCGGTCGACCCGCAGCGCGACGCGGCGCTCACCGTGATTCCGGGCGAGACGCTGTTCCCCGAATACCGCACGCTGATCGCGGTGAAGAAGGGCCGCCACCTGCGCTCCTTCGACTACCGCTTCATCGAACTCTGCCAGCCGCTGCTCGACGAGGCGCAGGTGCGCCGGCATGCCTTCGCGACAGCGGGCTGAACGAAACTCCCTGTCCATCCTCTGCGAAATCCACCCATGACCACCCTCAACGACTACCTGGCCGAGAAGCGCCAGGCCGTGCTCGCCCGCGACGCACGCGTGGCCGACGGCAGCGCCGGGCCTGCCCGGCTGCAGGCCCATGTGCGGGCCGAAGGCCGCAGCGGCATCCGGCGCATCCGCATCCGCGGACACGAAGTCATCAGCGACAGCCCGCCCGACTTCGCCGGCTACGACCTCGGCCCCAGCTCGCCCGAGCTGCAGCTCGGCGTGCTCGGCAGCTGCGTGACCCACATCTTCCTGATCCAGGCCGCCACGCTGCAGGTGCCGCTCACCAGCCTGGAGGTCGAGGTCAACGGCGTGATCGACCCGCGCGCCGGCAAGCCGGGTCACGAATCCACGCCGATCTGGCCGCACGACATCGGCTACGTGGTGCACATCGATTCGCCCGCGCCGCAGGCCGAGATCGACGCACTGTTCGAGGCGGTGGAGCGCACCTGCCCGATCCTCAACCTGCTGTGCAATCCGCAGCAGATCCGGTCGGAAGTGCGGCTGACCGACTCGCATGCGGCTGGCTGACGGCTGGCACATACTCCCCCACTGATGCCGCGAAGGCGACCGCACATCGTGCGCTACACAATGGTACCCAATGGAGTATTTGGCCGCTGCTGCCTTGCCGCCGGTCTCCTGCTGGCCGCCCTGGCGCCGGTCGTACAGGCGGCCGACTGGACCGCCGTCACCTCCGACCGCGCCGCGGTCGCCGGCAGCCCGGTCCGCGAAACCGCCTGGACACTGCCCCGCCCGCCCGGCGGCCCGTTCGACCGCATCGGCCTGCACCGCTACCGCGGCCCGGGCGCGCCCATCGCCACCCTGCTCTACCTGCCGGGCACCAACATGAACGGCGAAGTCGCGCTGGCCGACGAGCGGCACAACCTCTGGCTCTACCTGGCCGCGCGCGGCGTGGAAGTCTTCACGCTCGACTACCGCACCCATGCCGTGCCGGCCGATGCTCCGCCCGCCGCGCTCGCAGCCCTGCGCGGCTGGGACACGCCGGCCTTCCTCGGCGACATCGCCGCCGCGTCGGCCGAGGCGCGGCGGCTCGCCGGGCGCGAGCGGCTCTTCGTCGCCGGCTTCAGCCGCGGCGGCGTGCTGGCCTACGCGCATGCGCTGACGTCGCCCGAGGCGGTCGCCGGCGTGGTCGTGCTCGATGCGCCGTTCAAGAACCGCGTGCCCGGCGAGAAGTTCGACGCCGCGGCGGCGCTGGCCCGGCTCGACGCCTCGGGCGCCTGGGCGAGCGACGTGGCCGGCTCGCGCGGCTGGGAATGGCGCCAGCGGCTGATGCAGGCCGTGGTGCGCGACCCCGCCGCGCCCTCGTCCGACGCGCGCTTCGCCACGGTCGGCGAGGAACTGGCCGAGGTGCTGCAGACCGCCTGGACGCCCGGCGGCCTGGCCAACCTGCACGGCGGCTTCTCGCAGGCGCGGGTGCTGGCCCGGCTGCTGGCGGACTACGACCGCTGGTACCCGGCGGTGCAGGACGTGGACCAGCGCTCCATCGCCGACCATGCCGACGATCCGCGCACGCCCATCGACGACCGCTGGGGCCGGCTCGACGCGCCGGTGCTGGCCTTCGTCTCCACCGGCCTGGGGCCGGACTGGGTGGCCAACGCGCGCCATTCGGCCGAGGCCAGCGGCTCGCGCGACGTGACGGTGCAGGTGCTCGACGGCTGGGGCCACCTCGACGTGGTGGCCGGCGAACAGGCGGCCGAGCGGGTCTATGCGCCGGTGCTCGCCTGGCTGCGCGAGCGCGCCAGGTAGGTCGTCGGAAAACAGCTTCTCACAACCGGCCCGGCCGGCGCGCGCAAGCTCGCCGCCATGACGGCCACCCCCGCTTCCATCCGCATCGGCATCTCGGGCTGGCGCTATGCGCCCTGGCGCGGCGGCGCCTTCTACCCCCAGGGGTTGACGCAGGCGCGCGAGCTGGCCTATGCCTCGCGGCAGTTCCGCGCGATCGAGCTCAACGGCTCGTTCTACGCGCTGCAAAAGCCCGAGAGCTATGCGCGCTGGGCGTCGGAGACGCCGGACGGCTTCGCCTTCACCGTCAAGGCACCGCGCTACATCACCCACATCCTGCGGCTGGAGAAGCCGGAGCTGCCGATCGCCAACTTCCTGGCCTCTGGCCTGTTCGCGCTCGGACCCAAGCTCGGGCCGATCCTCTGGCAGTTCCCGCCCAGCATGGCCTTCGATGCCGACCGCTTCGAAGCCTTCCTCGCGCTGCTGCCGCACGATGCGGACGCCGCCGTGCGGCTGGCCCGCCGGCACGAGCCGCGCATGAAGGGCCGGGCGCTGGTCGTAGCCGGCGGCGTGGGCGCCGTGCGCCATGCGGTCGAGGTGCGGCACGCCAGCTTCGCCGACGCTGCCTTCGTGCGCCTGCTGCGCCGGTACAAGGTGGCCTGGGTGATCGCCGACACCGGCGGCCGCTGGCCGGAGTTCGAGGACATCACGGCCGACTTCGCCTACCTGCGGCTGCACGGCGCCGACCAGCTCTATGCGACCGGCTATTCCGACGCGCAGATCGACCGCTGGGCCGACCGCATCCGCCACTGGTCGCAGGGCGGCGAGCCTGCGGATGCGAAGCGCATCGCCGACCTGCGGCCGCCGCGGCGCGCCCACCGCGACGTGTTCTGCTTCTTCGACAACACGATGAAGACCGAGGCGCCGACCAATGCACGGCGGCTCGCCAGCCTGCTCGGCGCGGCGCCCACCGATAATGCGGGGCTCTTCTGAAGCCCTTGCCCCATGCCCATCGACGAAGCCGCCATCGACCGCGCCGCGCTCGCGCTGCTCTATCTCACGCTGCACGACGGCGACCGCGCCTGGAAGGCGATCTGCTGGGACGTGATGGACCGTCTGCATGCCCAGGGCTTCATCGACAACCCGGTCAACCGCGGCAAGTCGGTCGTTTTCACGCCCGAGGGCCTGGCGCGGGCGCGCGAACTGTTCGCCCAGCAGTTCGGCACCGACGGCCCCGAAGACGGCAAATAAACTAATCCGGATTCCGCATGAGGCCGTGCGGAACCCGCGCCCTACCATTGTCGGGCGCCGCCTGCGGCGAGAGTGAAAGAGAACCACCACATCTTCCAGGGGAACACACACCATGATCCGATTCCAGCGCAACGCGCTGCTGCTCGCCGGCCTCGCACTCGTCTCCACCCTGTCGTGGGCCGACCGGCTCGACGACATCAAGAAGGCCGGCGTCGTGCGCGTCGCGGCCTTCGACGCCAACCCGCCGTTCGGCTTCGTCGACGCCAAGACCAAGAAGATCACCGGCCTCGACGTCGACTACGCCAGCGCGCTCGCCAGGAAGCTCGGCGTGAAGCTGGAACTGGTGCCGACCAACCCGGCCAACCGCATCCCGCTGCTGACCTCGGGCAAGGTGGACCTGGTGTTCGCCAACTTCACGATCACCGAGGAGCGCAGGCAGGTCGTCAACTTCAGCATTCCGTACTTCGCCTCGGGCACGCAGTTCATCGCGAAGAAGGGCTTCCTGAAGTCGCCGGAGCAGCTGAACAGCCTGCGCATCGGCGTGGACAAGGGCACGACCAACGAGATCCAGCTGCGCGAGAAGTACCCCAAGGCCACGCTCGTGGCCTACGACGACACGCCGTTCGCCTTCACCGCGCTGCGCAACGGCCAGGTGCAGGCCATCTCGCAGGACGGCCCCAAGCTCATCGGCCTGCTGGCCGAGCTGCCGGCCGCCGAGCGCGCCAAGTGGGAGGTGCCGCCCTTCGCCATCTCGCAGGACTACATCGGCGTGGGCGCGCCCAAGGGCGAGACGGCGCTGACCGAGTTCGTCAACACCACGCTGCGCGAGCTCGAAGCCGACGGCAGCGCGCAGAAGATCTACGACGCTTGGTTCGGCCCGAAGACGAAGACCCCGCTCAAGCGCATCTTCAAGATCGGAGACCAGACCTGAGCCTCGGCACGCGCCGACCCTGACGCACCCGCCTGACGGCGGGTGTCGCGTTTCATGAGCCCCCCTTCGCTGCTGTCCTCCCTGCTGCCGGAGCCGTTCCTCGCGCCCAAGTACCTCGGCTGGCTGGCCGACGGCTTTCTCACCACGCTCTGGGCGTCGCTGCTGGTGGTCGCCGCGTCGACCGCGCTGGGCATCGTCTTCGCCGCCGCGCGCGAGAGCGGGCGGCCCGCGCTGGTGCGGGCCACCGGCGCCTATCTCTCGGCATTGCGCAACACGCCGCTGCTGGTGCAGCTGTTCTTCTGGTACTTCGGCCTGCCGGCGCTGCTGCCCGATGCGCTGCTCGAATGGCTCAACACGGTGCATGCGCTCGCCATCGGGGGCGTGGAGCTGGCGCGCTGGCCGTCGTTCGAATTCCTCGCGGCCGTCGTCGGTCTCGTGTTCTATTCGACCGCCTACGTGGGCGAGGACATCCGCTCGGGCCTGCGCGGCGTGCCGGCCAGCCAGCGCGCGGCGGCCACGGCGCTGGGCCTGACGACAGCGCAGGCGCTGCGCCACGTGGTGCTGCCGCAGGCGCTGCGCATCGCCACGCCGCCGCTGCTGGGCCAGTACATGAACATCCTCAAGAACACCTCGCTCGGCATGGCAGTGGGGCTCATGGAGCTGTCGTACCGCGCCCGCCAGGCCGAGGCCGAGAGCTGGCGCACCTTCCAGGTCTACGGCGTGGCGACGCTGCTCTACATCCTGGCGATCGCGGCCATCGAGGTCGCGGGCCAGCTTCTCGAGCGCCGCCGGGCCCGGCAGCCGTTCTGACATGGATTTCTCCTTCCTCCGGGACGACCTCGGCTACCTGCTCTGGGGCACCTTCCCCGACGGCCCGCCGGGCGGCGCGCTGCTCACGCTGCTGCTGTCGGCGGGCTCCGGCGGCGCCTCGGCCGCGCTCGGCCTGGGCCTGGGCGTGCTGCTGGTGCTGCTGCGCGGCCCGGCGCTCGCGCTGCTGACGGCGGTGCTCGGCTTCCTGCGCGCGATTCCCGTGCTGATGCTGATCTTCTGGACCTACTTCCTGCTGCCCATCGTCGCCGGCGTGGCCGTGCCCGGCGTGGTGTCGGTGATGGCCGCGCTGGCGCTGGTGGGCGGCGCCTACTTGGCCCACGGCGTGGCTGCCGGCATCCGCGGCGTGAGCGCACAGCAGTGGGCGACCGCGCTCGCGCTGGGCTTCACGCGCTGGGGCGCGCTGCGCCACGTGGTGCTGCCGCAGGCGCTGCGCATGATGCTGCCCTCGTTCGTCAACCAGTGGGTCACGCTGGTCAAGGACAGCGCGCTGGCCTACATCGTCGGCGTGCAGGAGCTGTCGTTCCTGGCCACCCAGGTCAATGCGCGGGTCATGGTGCATCCGACCGAGGTGTTCCTCTTCGTCGGCGCGCTCTACTGGCTGCTGTGCAGCGCCCTCGACCTCGCCGCGCGTACGGCGGCGCGCCCACGACCGCTGACCGGCTGAGGCCATCGCGGGCCCGGCCGCGCAGGTGTCTTCATGTAAGCTATCCGTCAGTTACAACATCCCAAAAAGGGGGGAGACACCATGCTGATCGGAGTTCCATCCGAGACGGCTGCGGGCGAAACACGGGTGGCCGTGACGCCCGAGACGGCGCGCAAGCTCGTGGCGCAGGGCCACGTGCTGCAGATCGAGTCAGGCGCCGGCCGGGCCGCGAGCGCGACGGACGAAGCCTATGCGGCCGCTGGCGCGCAGCTCACCGACGCCGCCGGCGCCTGGGCCGCGGGCCTGGTGCTCAAGGTGCGCGGGCCCACCGCGGCCGAGGCCGCGCGCCTGCGACCGGGCCAGGCCGTGGCCGGCATGCTCGACCCGTTCGACGCCGCCGGCCTGCGACGCATCGCCGATGCCGGCGCCACCGGCTTCGCGCTGGAGGCCGCGCCGCGCACGACACGCGCGCAGAGCATGGACGTGCTTTCCTCCCAGGCCAACATCGCCGGCTACAAGGCGGTGATCGTCGCGGCCGACCGCTACCGGCGCTTCTTCCCGATGCTGATGACGGCCGCCGGCACGGTCAAGGCTGCGCGCGTGGTCGTGCTCGGCGTGGGCGTGGCCGGCCTGCAGGCCATCGCCACGGCCAAGCGGCTTGGCGCGGTGATCGAAGCCAGCGACGTGCGGCCCGCGGTGAAGGAACAGGTCGAGTCCCTGGGCGGCAGGTTCATCGACGTGCCCTACGAGACCGACGAGGAGCGCGAGGCCGCCGCCGGCACCGGCGGCTATGCCCGCCCCATGCCCGCGGGCTGGCTCGCGCGCCAGCAGGTGGAGGTCGCCAAGCGCGTGGCCCAGGCCGACGTGGTCATCGGCACCGCGCTGATCCCGGGCCGCCCGGCGCCCACGCTCGTCACCGAGGACATGGTGAAGTCGATGAAGCCGGGCTCGGTCATCGTCGACATCGCCGCCGGCAAGGGGCCGGGCGGCGAGGGCGGCAACTGCCCGCTGACGGTGGCCGGCCGGACGGTGGAGCGCCACGGCGTGACCCTCGTGGGCGAGACCAACCTGCCCGCTCTCGTTGCGGCCGATGCCTCGGCGCTCTATGCGCGCAACGTGCTCGACTTCCTCAAGCTGGTGCTGGACAAGGGCGCGGACGCCCTGCGCATCGACCTCGACGACGACATCGTCGCCGCCTGCCTCGTGGTGCACGAAGGCCAACTCCGGAGGGCCTGAGCATGGATGCGGTATCCCCCACCCTCGTCAACCTGACCATCTTCGTGCTGGCCATCTACGTGGGCTACCACGTGGTGTGGACGGTCACGCCCGCGCTGCACACGCCGCTGATGGCGGTGACCAACGCCATCTCGGCCATCGTCATCGTCGGCGCCATGCTGGCCGCCGCGCTCACCGAAACCGCGCTCGGCCGCACCATGGGCGTGCTGACCGTGGCGCTGGCGGCGGTCAACGTGTTCGGCGGCTTCCTCGTCACCCGGCGCATGCTGGAGATGTTCAGGAAGAAGGACAACAAGAAGGCCGGAGGCACCCGGCCATGAGCATGAACCTCGTCACGCTGCTCTACCTGGTCGCCAGCGTCTGCTTCATCCAGGCGCTGAAGGGCCTGAGCCATCCCACCACCTCGATCCGCGGCAACCTGTTCGGCATGGCCGGCATGGCGATCGCGGTGGCCACCACCGCGGCGCTGATCGTCACGCTGGACAGCGGCGCGCTCGGCCTGGGCTGGGTGCTGCTGGGCCTGCTGGCCGGCGGCACGGCCGGCGCCGTGATGGCGCAGCGGGTGGAGATGACCAAGATGCCCGAGCTGGTCGCCTTCATGCACAGCATGATCGGCCTGGCCGCGGTGTTCATCGCCGTGGCCGCCGTGGCCGAGCCCTGGGCCTTCGGCATCGCGGCGCACGGCCAGCCGATCCCGGGCGGCAACCGCATCGAGCTGGCGCTCGGCGCCTTCATCGGCGCGGTCACTTTCACCGGCTCGGTCATCGCGTTCGGCAAGCTCTCGGGCAAGTACAAATTCCGCCTGTTTCAGGGCGCGCCGGTGCGCTTTGCCCGCCAGCACACGCTCAACCTGCTGCTCGGGCTGGCCGCGGTGTTCTTCGTGTTCGGCTTCTGGCATTCGCAGAGCTGGGTCGACGTGCTGCTGGTGATCGCGCTGGGCCTGGCGCTGGGCGTGCTGCTCATCATCCCGATCGGCGGGGCCGACATGCCGGTGGTGGTGTCGATGCTCAACAGCTATTCGGGCTGGGCGGCCGCGGGCATCGGCTTCAGCCTGAACAACAGCATGCTGATCATCGCAGGCTCGCTGGTGGGCAGCTCGGGCGCGATCCTGAGCTACATCATGTGCAAAGCCATGAACCGCTCGTTCTTCAATGTGATTCTGGGCGGTTTTGGAGGCGACGCCGCGGCCGCGGCGTCGGGCGGCGGCGCTCAACGTTCGGTCAAGAGCGGCAGCGCCGACGACGCAGCCTTCGTGCTCGGCAACGCCGAGACGGTGGTCATCGTGCCCGGCTACGGCCTGGCCGTGGCGCGCGCGCAGCATGCGGTCAAGGAGCTGGCGGCCAAGCTGGTGGAGAAGGGCGTGACCGTCAAGTACGCCATCCACCCGGTGGCCGGCCGCATGCCCGGCCACATGAACGTGCTGCTGGCCGAGGCCGAGGTGCCCTACGACCAGGTGTTCGAGATGGAGGACATCAACGGCGAGTTCGGCCAGGCCGACGTGGCCATCGTCCTCGGCGCCAACGACGTGGTGAATCCGGCCGCACACACCAGGGGCAGCCCGATCTACGGCATGCCGATCCTGGAGGCGTACAAGGCCAAGACGGTGATCGTCAACAAGCGTTCGATGGCCGCCGGCTACGCGGGGCTGGACAACGAGCTGTTCTACCTCGACAAGACCATGATGGTCTTCGGCGACGCCAAGAAGGTCGTCGAGGACATGGCCAAGGCCATCGAGTAGCGGCCGGCACCCGCGGCGCGGGCGGGAAACCCCGCTCGTGCCGGTGTCCCCGCGGCCGCGACAATGCGCGTCCGCCTTCCCGTCGTGTACTCCCCAGGAGATGCCCCGACATGACCGACCGCCCCTGGCTCGGCAGCTATCCCGCCGGCGTGCCGGCCGACATCGACCCCACCGCCTATCCCTCGCTCGTGGCGCTGATGGAGGAGAGCTTCGCGCGCTATGCCGACCAGCCGGCCTTCAGCTTCATGGGGCGCGACCTGCGCTATGCCGAGGTGGACCGCGACAGCCGCGCCTTCGCGGCCTACCTCCAGGGGCTGGGCCTGGCGCGCGGCGACCGCGTGGCCATCATGATGCCCAACGTGCCGCAGTACCCGGTGGCGGTCGCGGCCATCCTGCGGGCCGGCTTCGTCGTGGTCAACGTCAACCCGCTCTACACCCCGCGCGAGCTGGAGCACCAGCTCAGGGACGCCGGCGCCAGGGCCATCGTCATCATCGAGAACTTTGCCGCCACGCTGGAGCAGTGCCTGGCTTCCACGCCGGTGAAGCACGTGGTGCTGGCCTCGCTGGGCGACCGGCTCGGCTGGCTCCAGGGCTCCCTCGTCAACGCGGCGGTGCGCCACGTGAAGAAGCTGGTGCCGCCCTACCGCCTGCCGGGCGCGGTCCGCTTCAACGACGCGCTGGCCGCCGGCGCGCGCCGCGCGCTGGCGCCCGCAGCCATCGGCCCCGACGACATTGCGCTGCTGCAATACACCGGCGGCACCACCGGCGTGAGCAAGGGCGCCGTGCTGCTGCACCGCAACGTGATCGCCAACGTCCTGCAGTCCGAGGCCTGGTACGAGCCGGCGCTGGCCAAGGTGCCGGCTGGTGAGCAACGCACCTGCATCTGCGCGCTGCCGCTTTACCACATCTTCGCGTTCACCGTGAACATGATGCTGTCCCTGCGCGTCGGCGCGAAGACCGTCCTCATCCCCAACCCGCGCGACCTCAAGGCCACGCTGGCCGAGCTGGCCCGGCACCGATTCCACAGCCTGCCCGCGGTCAACACGCTCTTCAACGGCCTGGTCAACCACCCGGACTTCGATACGGTGGACTGGAGCCACCTGAAGATCGCCGTCGGCGGCGGCATGGCGGTGCAGGCCGCCGTCGCCCAGCGCTGGCTGGAGAAGACCGGCTGCCCCATCGTCGAAGGCTACGGCCTGTCGGAGACCAGCCCCTCGGCCAGCTGCAACCCGACCGACAGCACCACCTTCACCGGCACCATCGGCCTGCCGCTGCCCTCCACCTGGATGAAGCTGGTGGACGACGAGGGCCGCGACGTCGCCCTGCCCGGCGAGCGCGGCGAGATCGTCATCAAGGGCCCGCAGGTCATGGCCGGCTACTGGCAGCGCCCCGACGAGACCGCGCGCGCCATGACGCCCGACGGCTACTTCCGCACCGGCGACATCGGCACCATGGACGCGCGCGGCTACTTCCGCATCGTCGACCGCAAGAAGGACATGATCCTCGTCAGCGGCTTCAACGTGTACCCCAACGAGGTCGAGGACGTGGTCGCCGCCCTGCCCGGCGTGCTCGAATGCGCGGCCGTCGGCGTGCCGGACGACAAGACCGGCGAGGCGGTCAAGCTGGTCATCGTGAAGAAGGACCCGGCGCTGACCGAGACCCAGGTCCATGCCTGGTGCAAGGAGGAACTTACCGGCTACAAGCGGCCGCGCACCATCGAGTTCCGCGACAGCCTGCCCAAGACGCCGGTCGGCAAGATCCTGCGGCGCGAACTGCGCGGGAAGGCCGCGGGTAGGTGAATATACCCCAGCCAGGTAGGGTGTTCAGGCGGGCAGCCAGTAACCGCATTCGGCCTATACCCCGGCCATGATAAGGGCGATGAGCGGATCGCAGGGCGGAAGATGCGTACCATTCTCATCCTTTCCCGTTGCCCGCCGTGCCCGCCATGCCTTCTGCTTCGCCGCTCCTGCGCCGCCGCCCGGTGCTGGTCGCTCCGCTCTCCCTGGCCTCCCTCGCCCTTGGCGCCGGCTGTGCCCAGACCGCGCCGGCGGCCGATGGCGCGCCCTGGCGCCTCGACGCATTCCATCTCGCCTCGGCCGACGGCCGGCGGCGCTACCGCATCCAGCTCGCCATCCCCCCCGGCGCTGCGCCTGCCGCCGGCCGGCCGGTCATCTACCTGCTCGACGGCGACGCGACCTTCGCCGAGATCACGCCGGCCGAGCGGGCCCGCCTGGCCGCTCTGCCGGACGGCGACGCGCCGGTCATCGCCGCCATCGGCTACGACACGGCCGCGCCGCTGCCGACCGACGGCGCCGCGCCCGCGCTGTCGCCGGTGCGCGCCTCCGGCATCGACGTGGCGGCCCGCGCCTACGACTACACACCGCGCGCCGTGGCCGACGGCCCGACGGCCGACGAGGCCGGCCGGCCCGGCGGCGGCGCCGATGCCTTCCTCGACCTCATCGAGCAGCGCATCCGCCCCGAGGTCGCGCGCCGCGTGCCCGCTGCGCTCGACCCGGCGCGGCAGACGTTCTGGGGCCACTCCTACGGCGGGCTGCTGACGGTCTATGCCTTCCTGACGCGCCCGGCGATGTTCACGCGCTTCGCCGCGGCCGACCCGTCGCTCTGGTGGCACGGCGGCTACGTGCTCCAGGTCGAGCGCCGGGCCGCGCCCCCGCCGGCCGGCCGCACGACCGAGCTGCTGGTGATGGCCGGCACCGGCGCAGCCGGTGGCGCCGCGCGGCCTGGCGTGGATGCCACGGCCGCCAGCCGCGCCCGCGCCGCCCGCGGCAGCCTGCCGCCGGACGCGGTTGCGCAGTTCGCCGCCCGCCAGGCGCAGCGCGGCGGTGTGCGGGGGAGCTTCCGCAGCTTCCCCGGCGTCAGCCACGGGCCGCTGCGGGCGGCGTCGCTGCCGCTGGCGCTGGAACTCGCGGCGAAAAGGTAAGGATCAGCGGACGGACCCGAGCGCCATGCACAGATCCGCCCAGGCCCGCCCCTTGTCGGCCGGGTTGCGCAGCAGATAGGGGGCATCGAAGGTGGCCACCGCCGGCACGCCGCCCACCTGGTGCACCTGCGCCCGCAGCCGGCCCAGCGGCTCGGTGCTGCGCAGCGCGGCCTGGGCGGCCACGCGGCCCATCAGCAGCACCATCGACGGCCGGAGCTGCGCGACCTGGGCTTGCAGTGCGGCATCGATGCCGCTGCCCGCTCCACCGGCGCCCGCCGCGGCCTCGCGGTGGATGCGCGCCAGGTGCACCCGCGGATGGCGGTGCAGCCGCAGCGCGCGCAGCATGTTGTCGAGCAGCCTGCCGGCGTCGCCGGCGAAGGCGCCGTCGGCCGCGCCCGGCAGCGCCTCGGCCACCACCAGCCAGCCGGCGCCCAGGTCGGCCGGCGCGGCGGCCGGGTCGACGTTCGCGTAGAGCAGCACGGGCTCGTGCAGCACCAGGCCGGGCGTGGCACCCGCGGGGGCGGCAGCGGGTGCAGCGGGGCGCTCCACCACGGCCGGCACAGCCGGTGCGCGGGCTGTCACGGCGGCCGACTCCGCTGCCACCCCAGGCGCTGGAGCCGGCGTAGCCATACCCTCGCGCGGCTGTGGCAGCCAGACGGTCACGCCCATCTCGCGCAGCATCGCGCGGTGGCGCCGGTCGAGGGAAAGCGAAGGGGAAGTCATCGGGCGATTGTCCACGCTCTAGAGCTTCAGGCTCATCACCACCGCATCCTCGCGCTGCCCCTCCAGCGAGGGGTAGTAGCGCTTCCTCTCGCCCACGCGGCGGTAGCCATGGGCCAGGTACACCTTCTGGGCGCGCAGGTTGCTCCTGCGCACCTCCAGCCACAGCCACTGCGCGCCCTCGCTGCGCGACCACAGCGCCAGCGCGTCGAGCCAGGCCTCGGTCAGCGGCTCGAAGCGGGCGTCGTCGGGGGAGTGGAAAAGGGCGCTCATGGCAAAGCTCCTGGCAGAGCGGTCGAGTGTGCCACCGGCGCGACTCTTTGCCCCTGGTCTCAGCCCAGCAGCCGTTCCGTATAGAAGCGCCCGCCGTGGTAGAGCAGCGGCGCGGCGCCGGCGCGGTGGCTGCAGCGCTCCACCTCGCCGACGAAGATCACATGGTCGCCCTCGTCGTAGCGGCTGCGGCTGAAGCATTCGAAGGTGGCCGCGGCGCCGGCCAGCAGCGGCGCGCCGGCCACGCCTTCGGTGAACGCGACGCCGGCGAAGCGGTCCACGCCGCGCGCGGCGAACTGCAGTGCCAGTTCGCGCTGGTCGGCCGCCAGCACGTTGATCGCGTAGTGGCTGCCGGCCTGGAGCGCCGGCATCGACGACGAGCTGTGCGCCAGGCTCCAGAGCACCAGCGGCGGATCGAGCGAGACCGAGTTGAACGAGCTGGCCGTCAGCCCGACCAGGCGGCCGTCGGCCGCGCGCAGCGTGACCACGGTGATGCCGGTGACGAACATGCCGAGGGCGTCGCGGAATTCGCGCGGGGAAAAGCCCGGCGGGCGGGCCTGCGAAGGCGTTGGAGGGACGGAAGGCACAGGAAGCGGGCTCGGATGCTGCGATGGATCATCGCCGGGTTCCGCGCGCGCCGGCGTCGGACCGGGACGGGCGGATCGGTCGGATATTATGGGCGGCCCGTTTCTCCCCGGCCGGCACGGGCCGCATTGCCCCCGTTGCGCCCCGGCGCGGCGGCTGCGCCGCCCGCCTTCCATGACCGCGCTCCCCACCTTCACCATCCTCGGCTCCGGCCCCACCGTGCTGCTGCTGCACGACGCCGATGGCGGCCACCTCACGTTCGCCCCCCAGGTCGAGACCCTGGCTGCCGCCGGCTACCGCGCCGTGGCCTGGAACATGCCGGGCTACGGCGCCAGCCCGCCGATCGAGCCCTATGGCTTCAAGGGCCTGGCCGAGCGCTGCACCACGCTGGTCCGGGCGCTGGCCGCGGCGCAGGGCGGCCCGGGCGGGCTCGCCGTCGTCGGCCACGGCATGGGCGCCATGGTGGCGCTGGAGCTGGCCGTGCGGCAGCCGGCGCTGGTCGAGCGCATGGTGTTCTGCGGCGGCCTGCCGGCCTGGTCGGCCGATGCGGCGCGCGACTGGGCCGGCCCGCGGCTGGCCGCGCTCGACAGCGGCATCGGCATGACCGCCCTGGCCGAGCGCCTGGTGCCGCAGCAGATCGGCCCCGGCGCGCTGCCCGAGGGCGTGCGCCTGGCCCAGCACGCGCTGGCCCAGGCGCACGAGGCGACCTACCGGCGCGCGCTGGCCGCGCTCGCGTCCTTCGACCGCCGCGCCGTGCTGCCGCAGCTGCACCTGCCGGCGCTGTTCGTCGCCGGCGGCCACGACCGCTGCGCGCCACCGGTCGTGCTGCGCGAGGCCGCGGCCGCCCTGCCGGGCGCGCGCTTGCACGCGCTGCCGGGCGTGGGCCACTGGCCGCAGCTGGAGGCGCCGGAAGAGTTCGACGCGCTGGTCCTCGACTTCCTCGCCGAGAAGCCGGTATGGCACTGACGGTGCGGAGTATGGTCTTGTAGCACTCGTCAGCCAAGCACCATGGAGGTGTAGAGCGGGGTGTATCCAGGCCGCTGCGGCCGCCGGCGGCGCTGCTACGATCCTGCGCGGCGCCGGCTCCTTCGGCGCGCCACGGAGACACGCCGCCATGCCCTCGAACCTTCTTCTGTCCGCCCGCCGCCGCCAGCTGCTGTTGGGTGCCCTCGCCGCCTCTGCCGTCGGCGGCGCAGCCCGCGCCCAGCCGGCCGCCTACCCGGCGCACCCGGTCACCGTCGTCGTGCCCCAGGGCGCCGGCGGCGCCAACGACGCGATCGCCCGCATCGTGCTGCAGCGCGTCTCGGAGCTGCTGGGCCAGCCCTTCGTGGTCGACAACCGCGTGGGCGCCGGCGGCAACATCGGCACCGCCTACACGGCCAAGGCCCGGCCCGACGGCCACACGCTGCTGCTCACCAGCGACAGCGCCCAGGTCATCGCGCCGGCGCTCTACAAGGCCCCGGGCTTCGACCCGGTGAAGGATTTCGTGCCGGTCGCGGCCATCGCCACCGCGGGCTACGTGCTGGTGGCCAACCCCTCGTTCCCGCCCAACAACGTGGCCGAACTCATCGCGCTGGCGAAACAGCGCCCCGGCGGGATCAGCTACGCCTCGGCCGGCAACGGCACGCTCAACCATCTGATCGTCGAGGTGCTGCGCAAGCAGGCCGGCATCGCGCTGCAGCACGTGCCCTACAAGTCCTCCGCCGCCGCCGCAGCGACCGACGTGGTCAGCGGCCAGGTTCCGCTGTCGGTGCAGAGCCTGCCGTCGTGCATCGGCTTCATCCACGCCGGCAAGCTCAAGGTGCTCGGCGTGGTCAACCCGCAGCGCGTGGCCGCGCTGCCGCAGTCGCCCACCATCGCCGAGACGCTGCCGGGCTTCGGCTTCACGCCGTGGTACGGTCTGTTCGCGCCCGCCGGCACGCCGGGCGACGTGGTCGCCAAACTGCACACGGCCGTCGGCCGGACGCTCGACGCGCGCGACGTGCAGGAGCGCCTGGCCCAGCAGGGCGCGCAGCCGTGGAAGCTCTCCTCGGCCGACTTCGGCGACGCGGTGGCGGCCGACCTGCCGCGCTGGGTCCGGATCGTCAAGGACTCCGGCGCCAAGGTGGAGTGATCTGAATACACTGTACTGTACCTGCCTGAGGCGTTCGTGGATCGGGCGCTGTACGAGGTTCCTCCCACCTGTATGAGTCCATTGCCATGACCGACCCGCTCGCTCCCTTCGCCCGCTTCCCCCTGGCCCACCAACCCACGCCGCTGGAGCCGCTGCCGCGCCTGTCGGCCCTGCTCGGCGGCCCGCGGCTGCACGTCAAGCGCGACGACTGCACCGGCCTCGCCTTCGGCGGCAACAAGGCGCGCAAGCTCGAATTCCTCGTGGCCGATGCGCTGGCGCAAGGCGCCGACATGCTCGTGACCGTCGGCGCGCTGCAGTCCAACCATGCCCGCATGACGGCCGCCGCCGCGGCCCGGGCCGGCCTGCGCTGCGGCCTGGTGCTGGAGGACCGCCAGCCGGACGCGCCCGAAGACTACCGCGCCTCGGGCAATGCCTGGCTCAACGGCTTCTTCGGTGCCGAGGTGGTCGCCTGGCGCGCGCCGCAGGCCGGCGACGCGGTGCTCGGCGCGTACCTCGACGGCCAGCGCGCGCAGGGCCGCAAGCCGTATGCGATCCCGGGCGGCGGCTCCTCGCCGCTGGGCGCGCTGGGCTATGCGGTGGCCGGGCGCGAACTGGCAACGCAGGCGCGCGACGTGGGGCTGGACCTGCGCGCCGTGGCGCTCGCCACCGGCAGCGGCGGCACCCAGGCCGGCCTGCTGGCGGGGCTCGCGCTGGCGGGTGCGCTGCCCCGGGTGGCGGTCACCGGCCACTGCGTGAGTCGCGCGGCCGATGTGCAGGCCGCCAAGGTGCGTGCGCTCGTGCGCGAGACATGCGGCCTGCTCGGCCTCGACGCGGCGGCCGCCGAGGCGGCTGTCCGCGCTGACGACCGCCAGGTTGGCCCCGGCTACGCCGCGCCTACCGACGCGATGCGCGAGGCCGTGCGCCTGCTCGCCGAGACCGAGGGCATCCTGCTCGACCCGGTCTACACCGGCAAGGCCTTCGCCGGCCTCGTGGCCGACGTGCGCGCGGGCCGCTGGCCGCGCGATGCCGACGTGGTGTTCCTGCACACCGGCGGCGCGCCAGGGCTGTTCGGGCATCGGTGGGTGTTCGGCCAAGCCCATTGAGGGCGGCCGGCGCTCGGGCGCTGTTCCTACGTACCGGCGCCGGGCCGTCGGGGTAAAGTGGTCCGTCCAACCCATCCAAGGAAAGGACCCCAACCATGCGCGTGGACATCTACCGCCGAGCCGAAGCCGATGGCAAGTTCTCCCACCTCGCCGTGCCCGAAGGCAAGCCGATTCCGCAGGAGGCGATCAACACCGACTGGGAAAGCGAGGCTCGCGGCAAGGAACTGGATGACGAGGCCGCGCGCTGGCCCGACTACGGCATCGAGCAGCCCGGCGCGCAGTTGCGCGAGAAGGGCTATGCCATCACCTCGCTGAAGGAACAGACGCCCGAGTAAGCAGGCAGGCGCCGGGGCGCAGCGCCCCTTGCGATCGCATGCGACGGCCTGCACAAGGAATACGCCATGCGTCCTCGCCATCTCCTGCGCTTCCGATCCGTCGCCGCCGCCCTGTTGGCCGGCGGTGCCAGGCCTACCTCGTGTGGGAGCACCTGCATAGCTATGGCGCGCCGTCGCACCTGGCGGACATCGACCTGGCCTACTTCGATGCATTGGAGCCGCTGGGGATGGAGCAGGGGTACCAGCAGCGGATCGTGCGGGCATGCCCGCAACGGCCCTGGAAGGTGACCAACCAGGCACATGTGCACCGGTGGTTCGAACGCCATTTCGGCCATGCGGTGCGCCCCCTGCGGTCGTTGGAAGACGCGGTCGCCTCCTGGTCCGAATTATTTCGCCACGTCCGTGGGGGTCAGGCTGTCGGACGCCGATGCGCTCGAGGTCATCGAACCGCTGGGGCTGGACGATTTGTTCGGCGTGCGCGTCCGGCGCAACCCGGCGCGGGTGAGCGTCGAGACCTTTCGCAGCCGTATCGCCCAGAAGAGGTATGCAGAGCGCCGTCCGAACGTCAAGGTCCAGTAAGCGTGACGGGCGCGGGTGGTCGAACCCTCATCCCGCCGATACGAGAGGTACCGATTCGAGCGTATGGGGCCAATAGGCTGGCGGTCGCCGAAAGTCGCATATCGCAGCAGCTCTTTCTGCGATCGCGGTCAATGCGGGGTTGAAAGGATCCGGCCACCAAATCG
The DNA here is from genome assembly GCA_009914555.1 of Xylophilus sp. GTDB lineage: Bacteria > Pseudomonadota > Gammaproteobacteria > Burkholderiales > Burkholderiaceae_C > WNDY01. Next base: position 23,921 of record WNDY01000001.1, on the reverse strand, counting down.
CGCTGAACCCCATCGTCGGCGGAGAGGGATCGCTCTCGATGACCCGGATCAAGCCGGCAGCAATATCTTCCAGGACATAGGCGAGAGGCAACTGCGTCACCCCCATACCGGCAATCGTCAGATCTCTGAGGACGGTTAGGCTATTGGTCTCCAAAGTGGTTTTGAAATTGAAGCCATTTTCCGCGCGCCAAGCAGCATAAAAAAGGCTCTTTGCCGAGCCGGCAGACTGCTCCAGCGCGGTCAGTCCCGCGAACTCGCCGGGTTTGAGCGGGCGCGATGGGATATCCAGCCGCGGGCTGGCCATCCAGGGGTCTTCGACGCGACCCACCTCGATGATACAGAAGCCTTCGCCCCATCCTCCGCCAGGTAGCAAGGCCATGTCGATGCGGTGTGCCCGCAGCGCATCGAAGAGCCTGAGGCCCGCATCAATAACCGGTTCTACCCGCAACTCCGGATGGTCGGCCTGGAGCAATTGGAGAAGTCGGGTAAGCCATGTCAGCGCGGTCAACTCGGTCGCTCCAAGCTTGACAGTTCCACGCAACTGCCGTGTGGGCCGAAGCTCATGCGCGATCCGTTCGCGCAGGTTCAGCGTTTGCTTGGCCAGTGGCAGCAGGTGCTGGCCGGCGGCAGTGGGCACTAGGCCCTGTGGCACGCGGTGCAGCAACCGCTCGGCCAGGTCGGATTCCAGTTCGGCTACGCGCTTGGAAATGGCCGACTGCGTGGTGTGCAGGCGCAGTGCCGCTGCGCTGAAGCTGCCGAGCGTGGCCGCGAAGTAAAAAGCTTCGAGTTGCTTGAAAGTGAAGTTCATGCCCAGGCTCGATTGATCCAGAGAGGAAACGCGGCAAGTTGGATGCCAGGAAATTTCGGAATGGAGCGGCACGCGGATTAATCGTTTTCAGAAGTTTGGGGTGCGCCGGACACTGCGCTGCACAGCCCCTTTCAACACCAGAACGAAGGCACCGCTCGCAATGCCACACGCTATCCAGATCGCCGACCGCCTCCAACGGATCAAACCCTCACCCAGTTCCATGGCAGGGCAGCGCGCCCGTGCTTTGCGCGCCCAAGGCCGAGACATCATCTCGCTAACCACGGGTGAGCCCGACTTTCCCACCCCGCCACACATCATCGAGGCTGCCTACCGAGCCATGCTGGCCGGCCAGACGCGCTACACCGACGTGGGCGGCACGCCTGCACTGCGGGAGGCCGTTGCAGGGAAGTTTCGGCGCGAGAACGGTTTGGACTGCAGTCCTGGGGAGACCATCGTCAGCACGGGAGCCAAGCAGGTGGTCTTCAGTGCGCTACTGTGTACTGTGCAGTCTGGCGACGAGGTCATCGTGCCGACGCCTTATTGGGTGTCCTACCCGGACATCGTGCTGCTGGCCGAAGGCCGGCCGGTCTTCGTGAACTGCCCGGCCGCGCGTGGCTTCAAGCTGCAGCCCGAAGACCTGGAGCAGGCCATCACGCCGCGCACCAAATGGCTGGTGCTGAACTCGCCCAACAATCCCAGCGGCGCCGCTTATACCACCCAGGAACTGGTCGCTCTGGCCCAGGTGCTGAAGCGCCATCCTCATGTATGGGTGATGACCGACGACATCTACGAGCACCTGATCTACGACGGTCAGGTCTTCGCCACTATGGCGCAGGCCGCACCCTTCATGCGCGACCGCACGCTCACCATCAACGGTACTTCCAAGGCCTATGCCATGACCGGCTGGCGTATCGGCTATGCCGCAGCCCCTCAGGCACTCATCAAGGCCATGGTGAAGCTGCAGTCGCAAAGCACTTCCAATCCCAGTTCGGTGGGGCAGGCCGCGGCGCTGGCAGCGCTGACCGGGCCGCAGGAGTTCATCGGAGTCCACTGCCAGCTGTTCGAGCGCCGGCGCAACCTAGTCGCCGATGGGCTGGATGCCATCGATGGCATCGCATGTCCCCGTCCGAACGGCGCCTTCTACACCTTTGCTTCCTGCGAAGGGCTGTTTGGCCGTCGTACGCCGCAGGGCAAGGCGATTACCTCCAGCGAGGAATTCACCGAATATCTGCTGCCAAGCCAGAACGTAGCCACCCTGCATGGAGGAGCCTATGGCATGCCAAGCCACTTCCGCATTTCCTTCGCCACCACCAAGGAATGTTTGGCCGAGAGTATTCGCCGCATCGCCGTAGCGGTCGCCTCGCTGGACGCTTGAGGTCGGCGCACGGTTTCCCCCCCTGTTTCCTCCTGCCCCTGTACTGCCGAGAACCACCATGAGCTACTCACCTCTCCTGTCCCGGCTGCGTCTGGCCGCGGCCGCCATGCTCCTGTCGGCCCTGGTTGCGCCGCCGATCCTGGCCCAGGTCCACTTCCCCAGTCGCCAGGTGCGCATGCTGGTCGGCTTCTCGCCAGGCGGCTCCAATGACATCATCGCGCGCTTGGTGGCTCCAGGCATGGCCGAGGTACTGGGTCAGTCGGTGGTGATCGAAAATCGGCCCGGTGCAGGCGGCAACATCGCGGCGGACCAGATGGTAAAGTCGACCGACGGCCATACGGTGTTGATTTGTACGACAGGCTCGCTGTCCATCCTCCCGCACCTGCAGCCTTACCCCACCTTCAACCCCGAGACCGATATCCAGCCGGTTTCGCTGATAGCCAATACGCCGCTGTTCCTGGCTATCAATCCCAAGATTCCAGCCACCAATGTTACCGAGTTGATCGCCTACGCCAAAGCCAATCCGGGCAAGATTAATTTCGCCTCCTCGGGCAACGGCACCACTGGCCACCTGGCTGGCGAGATGTTCAAGAGCCAGACTGGCATCGACATCGTGCATGTGCCCTACAAGGGTACCGGCCAGGTGATTGCGGACATCCTGGCCGGTGAGGTTTCGATGATGTTCGACCAGCCGGTCAGCTCCTACCAGTACGTGAAGGCCGGCAAGCTCAGGGCGCTGGCCATTGCCAGCATGAAACGGCTCCCTGCCTTACCCGACCTGCCTACCATGGCCGAATCCGGCTTGCTAGGTTTCGACCCCTTGCCCTGGACTGGACTGTGCGCGCCCAGGAGCATGCCTGCAGCCCATGTCGCAGTACTGCAGCGTGCCTTGGTCAAGGCACTGCGTCAGCCCGAAATCATCCAGCGTCTGCAGCAGGACGGCGTGGAACCAGTGGGCAACACACCTGAAGAATTTCGTCGCTTCCTGGTAGGCGACAAGCGCAAATGGGGAAACGTCATCAAGTCGGCTGGTATCAGGCTGGAATGAAGCCTTCGTCAGCTTTGGCCACTCCATATCCTGCACATGCCGGCCCGCGCTAGAAGTGAATGCTTGGCTTGCCGACCTCGAAAAACCAGTTTTCCGATCAAGCCCGCTGCGGCGACGAGTCGGCCGGGTCGACGCCTGCGTCGGCCAATCCTGTTGGCAGCGCTTCGCCCAGCAGCAGTGCACGCGCCAGCTGCGCGGCGCCGGCCGCGCTCTGGATGCCGTAGCCGCCCTGTGCCGTCAGCCAGAAGGAGCCTTCGACCCGCGACTCCCAGCCGATCACCATGTCGCCCACGAAGAAGCGCAGCCCCCGCCCAGGTGCGCAGCGGCCGGCGGATCTGCATCATCGTCGCCTCGCCGATGCAGTGGATGCCCAGGGCCACGTCCGGTTCCTCGGGCACCACGTCGTGCGGCGCCACGTCGATCCCAGCAGCACGCCAGCGTCGGGCTTGAAGTAGCAGCTCTCGCCGATGCCGAGCACGGCCGGCCAGCCGTGCACCCCGCGCCGTCGGGCGGCGCGAGGGTGAAGGCGCTGCGACGGCGCGGCTCGATACCGAGCGGCGGCACGCCGGCCAGCGTGACGGTCCATATGCCGCCGGCACGCGGGGGTGGTGACCTCGGCGTCGGTCCACAGCGCGCCGCCGCGACGGCGCAGGTCGCGCAGGTAGCCCACGCGGGCCACCACGGCCTGACGGTAGCGCCAGACCGTTCAGCCCGACGTGCAGGCCGCGATCCGCAGCGCCATCGATGCCACGCGCACCGCTATGCCGACTGGGGCTGCAGCTTCATCGCCGCGGGCATCAACATCAGCCTGCTGCGCCATGCCGCACGGGCCAATCTCGCGCGCTACCGGGCCCCAACCGCCGAGGTGCCGGCAGCCGCCGGCCCGTACTGACTAACGCACCGCACCGAACCCTCACCCCCAAGGAGATGCCATGAGCTCGGTGCCGGTCCTGCGCAACTACATCCACGGCGAATTTGCAGCCAGCGCCGAGGTGCACGACGTGCTGAACCCCGCGACCGGCGCCGTGCTGGCGCGCTCGCCGCTCTCGTCGCAGCAGGAGGTCGACCGCGCCATCGCAGCGGCCCGTGCGGCACAGAAGGGCTGGGCGCGCAAGCCGGCCATAGAGCGCGCGGGCCACCTGCGCCGCATCGCCGCCAAGCTGCGCGAGAACGTGCCGGGCCTGGCGCACACCATCACCGAGGAGCAGGGCAAGATCGCCGGCCTGGCCGAGGTCGAGGTGAACTTCACCGCCGACTACCTCGACTACATGGCCGAATGGGTGCGCCGGCTCGAAGGCGAGATCATCACCAGCGACCGCCCCGACGAGAACATCTTCCTGTTCCGCAAGCCGCTCGGCGTGGTGGCCGGCAACACCATCGTCATCAAGCCGAGCGAAGAGACGCCAATCAACTGCCACCTGTTCACAAAACTGCTGGCGCAGACCGATCTGCCGCCGGGCGTGTTCAACGTGGTCTACGGCACCGGCGCGACCGGTGGCGCGCTGTCGGGTGCATGCCGGCGTGGACATGGTCAGCTTCACCGGCAGCGTGGTCACCGGCAGCCGCATTATGGCCGCGGCGGCCGACAACATCACCAAGCTCAACCTCGAGCTCGGCGGCAAGGGGCCGCCGACATAAAGATCATGCGCAAAGAGATCTTCGGCCCGGTACTGCCGGTCCAGGTGGTGGACGGCCTTGATGAAGCCATCGCGCTGACCAACGACTGCGAGTACGGCCTGACCTCGTCGATCTACACGCGCGACCTGTCGAAGGCGCTGCACGCGATCCGCGAGATCGACTTCGGCGAGACTACTGGGGTATAGGTCTGCTGCGCACAGACGATGGGCGCTATGAGTGCATACCCCTGCCTTTTCAGGGCGATGCCGTGGTGCCGGCCTGGGCCGTGCGCCAGCCGCCGCCCAGCACCTTGTAGAGCGTGATGCGGTTGGCCTGCTCGGCCAGCTGCAGCGTGATCAGCGCCTGCCCCGCGGTGTAGAGCGCGCGCTGGTTGACCTGCACATCGAGGTAGCTGTCCACCCCCGTGCGCCAGCGCGACTGCGACAGCGAGAACGCCGTGACATCGGCTGCGAGCAGCGCGCGCTGGGCGTCGAGCTGCTCGCCGAGCGTGGCGCGGGCGGCCAGCGCGTCGGCCACTTCGCGGAAGGCGGTCTGCAGCGTCTTCTCGTACTGCGCGACGTTGATGTCGCGCGTGATGCGGGCCACGTCGAGGCTGGCCTGCAGCTGGCCGGCGGTGAAGATCGGCAGCACGATCTGCGGCGCAAAGCTCCAGGCGCGGTTGTCGCCGGCGAACAGGCGGTCGAGGTCGCGGCTGGCGCCGCCGGCCTGCGTGGTCAGCGTGATGCGCGGGAAGAAGGCCGCGCGCGCCGCGCCGATGCTGGCGAAGGCGCCGCGCAGCGTGTGCTCGGCGGCCAGCACGTCCGGACGGTTGACCAGCACGTCCGAGGGCAGGCCGTCCGGCACGCCGACCAGAGCCGCGGCCTCGGGCAGTGGCGCGGCCGGGTCGCCGTTGGCCGCCGGCGCCACCGGCAGCAGGGCGTCCGGCACCTGCGCGCCGACCAGCAGCGCGAGCGCGTTGCGGTCCTGCGCCACCGCGCGGCTGTACGAGGCCACGTCGGCGCGCGCCGATTCGGCCGTGGCGCGGGTCTGCGCGAGCGTCAGGCCCGACTCGGCGCCGACCGCGTGGGCGCGCGAGGTCAGGTCGTAGGTCGCCTGCTGGCTCTTGAGCGTGTCGCGCGCGAGCTGCAGCCGGCGCTGGTCGGCCGCGAGCGTGAGCCAGGCGGTGGCGGTGTCGGCCACCAGCGCGAGCCGCGTGCTGCGCTGCGTGTCGGCAGTGGAGAAGTATGTCTCCAGCGCGGCGTCGGTGAGGTTGCCGACGCGGTTGAAGAAGTCGATCTCCCAGCTGGAGAAGCCGACGCCAGCGCTGAAGGTGTTGGTAGTGGTCGAGCGGCCGGTGGTCGTGGTGTCGGCTGCGGTGCGCGCACGTGTGACCGCGCCGGTGGCGCTGACGGCCGGGAACAGCGCCGCGCGCTGGATGCCGTACTGGGCGCGGGCGCGGTCGATGTTGAACGCGGCCACGCGCAGGTCGCGGTTGTTGTCGAGCGCGAGCCGCACGGTGCCGCGCAGGCGCTCGTCGCGCAGGAAGTCGTCGACGGCGAGGTCGGCCACGGCCGGAGTGGCCGATGCGGGCGCCGGCGCGCTGCCGGCGGGCCACGCGGCGGGCAGCGGCACGGCCGGGCGGGCGTAGTCGGGCGCGAGGTTGGTGCAGCCGGCCAGGGCCAGCAGGGCCGCCAGCGCGGCCAGGGCAAGGGCGGAGTGGCGCATCAGGCGGCACCTCCGTGATGGGCGCCGGAGGCCACGGGTGCCTGCACGCGGGCGCGGAAGAAGCTGCGGATCAGCGTGAAGAACACCGGCACGAAGAAGATGCCCAGCACCGTGGCCGAGACCATGCCGCCGAACACCGCCGTGCCGATGGCCTGGCGGCCGGCGGCGCCGGCGCCCACGCCGACCACGAGCGGCAGCACGCCGAAGCCGAAGGCCAGCGAGGTCATGAGAATCGGCCGCAACCGCAGGCGCACCGCTTCGAGCGTGGCGTCGAACAGGTCGCGGCCCTGCTCCTGGAGCTGCTTGGCGAACTCCACGATCAGGATGGCGTTCTTGCAGCTCAGACCCACGGTGGTCAGCAGGCCGACCTGGAAGTACACGTCGTTGGACATGCCGCGCAGCGTGGTGAAGGCCACCGCGCCGACGACGCCCAGCGGCACGACCAGAATCACCGAGAACGGCACCGACCAGCTCTCGTAGAGCGCAGCCAGGCACAGGAACACGAACAGGATCGACACCGCATAGAGCAGCGGCGCCTGCGCGCCCGAGCGGCGCTCCTCGAACGAGGCGCCGGCCCAGGCATGGCCGGTGCCTGCGGGCAGCTTGCCGGCGATCTCCTCGATGCGCCGCATGGCGGCGCCCGAACTCACGCCGGCGGCCGAGTTGCCCTGGATCTCGAACGCGGGCACGCCGTTGAAGCGCTGCAGCTGCGTCGGGCCGAAGGTCCACCGCTGGGAGGTGAAGGCCGAGAACGGCACCATTTGGCCGCCGCTGTTGCGCACGGTCCAGATGCCGATGTCCTGCGGCAGCATGCGGAAGGGCGCGTCGCCCTGGATGTAGACCTTCTTGACGCGGCCGCGGTCGATGAAGTCGTTCACGTAGGTACCGCCGAGCGCGGCCGAGAGCGTGCTGTTGATGTCGGCCGTCGCGAGTCCGAGCGCACCGGCGCGCCGGTCGTCGATGTCGAGCGCGAACTGGGCCGTGTCGTCCAGCGTGTTGTTGCGCACGCTGGTGAGCCCCGGATCCTTGCCCGCGGCCGTGAGGAACTGGCCCAGCGCCCGCACGAACTCCGCGCGCGTCAGGCTGCCGGTGTTCTGCAGGTAGACCAGGAAGCCCGCGGCCGAGCCGAGCCCGCGCACGGCCGGCGGCTGCTGCACGAACACCCGTGCGTCGCGGATCCTGGCGAAGGCCGCATTGGCGCGCCGCGCGAAGGCCTCGGCTGTGTGCTCGGCGCCGGGACGCTCCTCCCAGGGCTGGAGCTTGATGAAGGCGCGTCCCCCGTGCCTTGATCGCCCGAGAGGCCGGTCGTCACGCTGTAGGTGACCACCTCGGGCTGTTGACCCACGTAGTCCTCGAACTGGCGTGCCACCTGCTGGATGCGCGCGTCGGCGGCGCCCGACGGCAGGCAGATGTCGGCGGTCAGCAGGCCCTGGTCCTCGATCGGCAGGAACGAGGTGGGCAGGCGGCCGAAGGCGAAGGCCAATCCCGCCGCGAGCGCGGCATAGACCAGCATCATGCGCCAGCCGCGGCGCACCATGCGCAGCACCACACCCTGGGTGCCGGAGGCCGTGCGGTCGAAGCCGGCGTTGAACTTCAGGAAGAACCGGTCCAGCCAGCCCAGCGGGCCGCGCCGGACGCGCCGGCGGCCGTGTTCGTCATGCTCGATGTGCTTGAGGATGGTGCCGCACAGCGCCGGCGTCAGCGTCAGCGCCACCAGCACCGACAGGATCATGGCCGAGACGATGGTGATGGAGAACTGCCGGAGATGATGCCGGTGGAGCCGCCGAAGAAGGCCATCGGCACGAACACGGCCGACAGCACCAGCGTGATCTCGTCCATCGACTTGCGCGTGGCCTCCTTCGGGTCCAGGCCTTCCTCGGTCATCACGCGCTCGACGTTCTCGACCACGACAATCGCGTCGTCCACCAGCAGGCCGATGGCCAGCACCATGCCGAACATGGTCAGCGTGTTGATCGAATAGCCCAGGATCGACAGCACGCCGAAGGTGCCCAGCAGCACCACCGGCACCGCGATCGTGGGGATCAGCGTGGCGCGGAAGTTCTGCAGGAACAGGTACATGATGAGGACCACCAGCACCATCGCCTCGACCAACGCCTTGACCACCTCGTGGATCGATGCCTCGACAAACGGCGTGGTGTCGTAGTTGACGATGGCCTTCATCTGGTTCGGGAAGCCCGGCTCCAGCTCCCGGACCTTGGCCACCACCTCCTCGGCCACCTTCAGCGCGTTGGCGCCGTTGGCGAGCATGACGCCCATGCCGGCCGCGGCGCGGCCGGCCAGGCGCTGCTGGACCGTCAGGCTCTCGGCGCCGAGTTCGACGCGGGCCACGTCGCGCAGCAGCACGATCGAACCGTCCGTGGCGGTCTTGAGCACCACGTTCTCGAACTGCTCGACCGTCTGCAGCTTGCTGCGCGCCGTCACCGTCGCGTTGAGCAGCTGCTGGGCCGTGGACGGCAGGCCGCCGAGCTGCCCGGCGGAGACCTGTGCGTTCTGCGCCGTCAGCGCGGTGTTCACGTCGGAAGGTTGCAGCGCGTATTTCTCGAGCTTGCGCGGGTCCAGCCAGATGCGCATGGCGTAGCCAGAGCCCAGCACCTGCACCTCGGCCACGCCGTCGATGCGGCTGATCACGTCCTGCAGGTTGCTTGCGATGTAGTCGCCCACGTCGGTGCGCGAGAGCGCCGGGTTCTCCGAATAGAGCGAGACGATCATCAGGTAGTCGTTGCCGGCCTTGGTGACGGTCACGCCCTGGCTCTGCACCGAGGTCGGCAGCCGCGGCATGGCCTGCTGGAGCTTGTTTTGCACCTTCATCTGGGCCACGTCGGGGTTGGTTCCGGCGTTGAAGGTCAGTGTGATGCGCGACTGGCCGGAGGAGCTGCTGGTGCCGCCCATGTAGATCAGGTTGTCCAGGCCCTTCAACTGCTGCTCGATGACCTGGGTAACCGAGTCCTCGACGGTCTGGGCCGAGGCGCCGGTGTAGTTGGCCGTGATCGAGATCGCCAGCGGGGCGATGTCGGGGTACTGCTCCAGCGGCAGCGTCTCGATCGAGAGCGCGCCGGCGAGCATGATGACGATGGCGATGACCCAGGCGAAGATGGACCGGTCGATGAAGAAGCGTGCCATGGCGGTAGCGGGCGCGCGACGGTCAGCGGGCGGCGCCCTGGGCGGGCGCGTTCCCAAACGCCTGCTCCGGCGACGGGTCGTCCACCCGGCGGCGGGTCTGGTTGGCCGGGGCGTCGGGCACCTCTACCACGACCGCGTGCACCTTGTCGCCGGGGCGCACCTGCTGCGTGCCATCGACGATGAGCCGGTCACCCGGCACGAGCCCCTCGCGCACCACCCAGCCGTTGCCCACGGCGCGGCTGAGGGTGACGGCGCGGCGCTGCACCTTGTCCTGCGCATCGACGATCAGGGCCGTGGCACGGCCCACCGCGTCGCGGGTGATGCCCTGCTGCGGCGCCAGCAGGGCCGCCTCGTCCACGCCCTCCTTGATCACGGCGCGCACGTACATGCCGGGCAGCAGCAGGGCGTCGGGATTGGGCAGCGTGCCGCGCAGCGTGATCGCGCCGGTGGTCGGGTTCACGGCGATGCCGGTGAACTGGAGCCGGCCGTCGCGGCCATACCGGCTGCCGTCTTCCAGCACGATGCGCATGCGGGCGGCGTCCCCTCCATTCCTGACCAGCCGGCCTGCGGCGAGTTCGCGCTTGAGCCACAGCACCTCGGCGCTGGGCTGGGTCACGCCGATGTAGGGCGGGTCGATCTGCTGCACCGTGGTCAGCGCCGTCGTCTGGTTGGCGGTGACCAGCGCGCCCGGCGTGACCGTGGAGGTGGCCGTGCGGCCGGCGATCGGCGAAGTGATCCTGGTGTAGCCCAGGTTGATGCGCGCCGTCTCGACGGCGGCCTCGGCCGTGGCCACGTCGGCCTTGGCCTGGCCCAGCGCGGCTTGGCCCTGGTCGTTGACCTAGCGGCTCACTGCGTCGATGGCCACCAGCTCGGCATTGCGCTTGGCGGTGGATTCGGCCGCCACGGCGGTGGCGCGGGCGCGCTCCAGCGCGGCACGGGCGCTGGCCAGCGCGGCGGTGTAGGGAGCAGGGTCGATCTCGTAGAGCACCTGACCGGCCCGCACGGTCGCACCTTCGGTGAACAGGCGGGCCTTGACGATGCCGCCGACCTGCGGACGGATATCGGCGCTCAGGAAGGGCTGGACCCGGCCCGGCAGCTCGGTCGTGAAGGTCTGGCGGACGGGTTGCAGCACGAAGACGCCGACTTCGGGCGCCGCCGCGGCGGCCTGCGGCGGCTCTTTGGAGCGCGAGCAGGCGACGAGCAGGCCGGCGATGGCCAGCGGCAACACGCTGCGCATCAGGCCGCGCGCCGCGCGGACCACGGCAGAAGCGGTCGAGGACTTCATGGATGGGAGGCAGGCAGCAGCGAATCCGCCATGGTGCGGCGCGTTCGTAAAGCGAAGATGAAGCCGGGCGTCACCCAGCGGCGAAACGGGCGGCGAGCCCGGAGACAGGGAGGGCACAGTGGGTCCGAGGATGACGTGAAAGGCGTGGAGGGCCGACGATTATGTAAGCATCCTTTGCAAATACGACTGGGCACCTTCCCCACCGCCCGCTTCCGGGCGGCAGCCTCTGTCGATCGGGCGGGCATGGCGGTCATGCGGTGCAGCCCGGCGTACCGCAACCGCGCTCAGCGGCAGGCCGTGTGCGGGCCGGACCCTGCCGCCTGCGCTCCCAACAGACCGGATATCTTTGCCGCAGCGTCCTTCAGCGCCTCGACGCTGGCGGGATCGGCCTGCGTTGGCAGGAAGTGGATGGACCCAACGATGGCCAGCGTGCCGAAAAGCGTGCCCCCGTGCTGGAACAGCGGTGCGGCCAGGGCATTGACGCCCATGAAGACCTCTTCCGGGGCTTCGGCCCAGCCCCGTTTGTGCACAATGCCGATTTCGGCGCGCAGGCGGTCCGGATCGACGATGGTCTTGGGCGTGCAGGCTGCCAGCGGAGCGGCCAGCAGGTGGTCGAGCAGCGCCGGGTCCCCGAATGCAAGCACGATCTTGCCTTGCGCCACCGTGTGCAGGGCGTACTGGGTGCCGGGCGTCAGCAGGATCTCGAGCGGGCTGCGGCCCCGCACCAAGTCCAGCACGACGACGTGGTTGTCGGTGAAGGTGGATATGACAATGGTCTGTCCCACCTTGTCGCGGAGTTCTTCCATGGTCGGGCGCGCCAGGCCGACGGTGTCGAACTGCCGCACCAGCTTCTGCCCGAGCAGGAACAGGCGCCAGCCGGTCTTGTAGCGGCTCGTGCGCGCATTCTGGGTGACATAGCCCTCCAGGCGCAGGGCGGTCAGGTGGCGATGCACCCGTGCCTTGGGCATTCGCAGCATGTCGGCCAGTTGAGTGACGCCGAGTTCGGCATCGCCTTCGGCCAGCAGTTCGAGGATGCGCAATGAGACGACCGAGGTGGAGGAGACGTGTCCCTCTCCGTCTTCGTCGGCCGGCGATTGGGCGACGTCTTCGGGGTCGCCCTGCATGGAAAGGGTGGGATGGTCCAAGACTCGCGGGGGTCGGGCTGGAGGGGCGGGGCAGCCCTGACTTTATCCGAGGTGCACGAATCGCTCGCCGAACACGTGGTACTTCTGCGTATTCGTCTTGCCGGCGTCCTCTGGCAGGACGTGGCGCAACGAGGAGCGCCCCCTGCAGGCCCGTGGAAGGATGAAGCAGCGGATGAACGTGGTTGGCTCTACCTCGGTGGTCGGCGCCAGCACGGGCGCGTAGCCGAGTTCGAACCAGGCATCGCCTGGCCTGTGCACATGGCTTTCTCCGAGCGTCTCGATCGTGATCTCGCCTTCCAGGCAGCAGCGGATGCCCGGGCCCTGGTGGACATGGGTGAGCGCCACGCCGCCTGGAGGGAACTGGACCCGATCGCAGCGCATGAGCCAGCTCGACGCGGTGTCCAGTTCGATGGGCTGGGCCAGCTTGCAGGTAGACGTGCTCCACGGCGCGCTGCGCAGGGCACCGGAGGCACCCGTTACGGCGGTTGGCACGAGTTCCCAGCGCCACAGCACGGCTTCGGCATCGCCCGCGAGGAAAGCCGCTTCGTCGTCGCCCAGCCAGGCGCCTCCGGCGGCGACGTGCTGGGAACCGGTCTGGAATTCGATGGTCAGGTGTCCCTCGACCACATAGACGGCCCGGGCCGCGGCGGGGAGATAGATGGGCGGATGGTGGGGGGGAATGCGGTCTTCGAACAATCGCAAGGTGAACTGCTGCATGAAACCTCCTGGAGTCCAGGAAAGTATCGTTCATCGATACGCAAAGAGCTATTAATGGTTTTTACTAGGTGGTTTTCCTGCCGAATCGCCTGATAGTCCCCTTCATCGAGACAAGTTTTTCCATTTTTGTGCATGCCTCGGCCTGCAGGCATCGAACAACCGGAGGCTTCCATGGGATCTGTGACGATGGCGGGACAGGGCGCGGATGCCGCGAAGTGGTACAGCGGAAGAACGCGTCAGCAGTGGCGGGCTTTCGTTTCCGCCTACATCGGCTGGATGCTGGACATCATGGATCTCATGCTGTTCGCGATGATGATCAGGTACGTCAGCGCGGACCTTGGCTTCGACAAGGGCATTGCGGGCACCATCGCGTCCATGACCCTGCTGGCGACGGCGGTCGGCGGCCTGGTGTTCGGCTTCCTGGCCGACCGCATCGGCCGCACCCGGTCGATGATCCTCAGCATCCTTTGCTATTCGGTGGGCACGGCCCTCTGCGGCTTCTCCCAGACCATCGGCCAACTGATGGTGTTCCGCTTCATCCTGGGGCTAGGCGTGGGTGGCGAGTGGTCGGCCGGCGCAGCGCTTATCACCGAAAGCTGGCCGGCACAGCACCGCGGCAAGGTCATGGCCTGGGTGCAGAGCGCCTTCGCGGCGGGCTACGCGCTGGCGGCGCTGGTGGCTGCGCTCGTGTTGCCCACGCTGGGCTGGCGCTGGGCGTTCGCGGTCGGACTGGTGCCGGTGGTGTTTGCCTTCTGGGTGCGCCGGCACACGGAGGAGTCCGCCATCTGGGCGCAGCAGAAGACACGCCTGACGCTGCGCGAGGCGCTGGCGGCGCTGTTCGGCCAGCACCTGCGGCCCACACTGGTCGGCTTGGCGTTCACGTCAGCCGCGATGTGCGGCTACTGGGGACTGTTCACCTGGATTCCTTCGTACCTGGCGACACCGGTTGCGCAAGGCGGGCCGGGTTTCGACCTGACGCGATCGACAACCTGGATCGTCGTCATGCAGGTCGGCGCGGCGCTGGGCTTCATCGTGTTCGGCTACATCGCCGACCGGATCGGCCGCCGCCGTGCCTTCATGCTGTTCTTCGTGGCGTCGGCCGTGGCCGTGCCGCTGTACGTCGCCATCAAGTCGGCTGCGGTCCTGCTTGCCTTCGGCCCGGTCGTTGCCTTCTTCGGCACGGGTTTCTACAGCGGCTTCGCCCCGACCTTCGCCGAGCTGTTCCCGACGGCGATCCGCGCCACGGCGCAGGGTTTCATCTACAACACCGGCCGCGCCGCCAGCGCGCTGGCGCCGGCAGCCGTCGGCTTCCTCTCCCAGGGCAACGGCGTGGCCAGCGCCCTCGGCGCTACCGCCGGATTCTTCGCGCTGGCGGCCGTGATCGTCTATTTCTTCCTTCCCGAGACCCGCGACGGCGAACTCCAGTGACCAGCCGGCGCACGAACACAGAAGCCTGAGATGCCCATCATCCAAGTGACCCTTGTCGCCGGACGCAGCGAGACCGACGTCCAGACCTTCATCCGCGAGGTGGCCCGGCTGGCCAGCCGTACCCTGCACGCACCGCTGGAATCCGTGCGGGTGATGGTCAGCGAGGTCCCGCCGTCGCGCTTTGCGGTCGGGGACGCGCTCAAGAGCGACTCGGCCGTGCTCCGGGAGGCCGGGGCATGACGCCCGAGGACATCCGCGCTGCGGCCGACGAGCTGTACGAGGCTTCGCGGACAGGCAGGTTTATCGCGCCGTTGCGCGAGCGCCATGCTGGCCTGGACGCCCGTTCGGCCTATGCCATCCAGCAGTTGAACACCGAACGGCGCATGGCCGCCGGGCGGCGCGTGGTCGGCTGCAAGATCGGCCTTACCTCCGCAGCCGTGCAGGCGCAGCTTGGCGTCGATCGGCCCGACTTCGGCAGGTTGTTCGACGACATGGCCTATGGCGATGCCGAGCCGATACCGCTGGCCGTGTTGCACCAGCCGAAGATCGAGGCCGAGGTCGCCTTCGTGCTGGGCCGCGACCTGGGTATGCGCCATCCCTGCCATGCCGATGCCCTCAACGCGATCGACTATGTCCTGCCGGCGCTGGAGATCGTGGGCAGCCGCATCGCGGGATGGGACATCGGCTACGCGGACACGGTCGCCGACAACGCATCCTCCGGAGTCTTCGTGCTGGGCACGACGCCACGCAAGCTCTCGCAGGTCGATCTGCGTCTGTGCGGCATGGCGTTGACGCGTTTCGGCGAACCGGTCTCAGTGGGGGCAGGCGCGGCTTGTCTCGGCAATCCGGTGAACGCACTCGTCTGGCTGGCGCGCACGATGGCATCGCTGGGACAGCCGCTGCGCGCCGGCGATGTGGTGCTGTCCGGCGCACTCGGCCCGATGGTTGCGGTGCGTCCGGGCGACGTCTTCGACCTGCGGATCAACGGACTGGGCCGGGTCCAGGCGTTCTTCGAACGTGGCGATGCAAAGGACGCGGCATGAGCAACGATATCCAGCATTACGCAGAACTGCTCGACGAGGCTGCGCGTACGGGCCGCGCTGTCGATTAGATCGACCCCGATGGCCGGCTGGCGCTCGATGCGGCCTATGCCATCCAGGCTGCCTCCATCCGGCGCCGCATCGCACGGGGCGAGCGGCGGATCGGCGTCAAGATGGGCTTCACCAGCCGTGCAAAGATGCTCCAGATGGGCATCGACGACCTGATCTGGGGTCGGCTCACCAGCGGCATGGCTATCGAGGAGGGCGGATCGATCGCCCATTCCGCCTATGTACATCCGCGGGTCGAGCCCGAACTGGCCTTCCTGCTGCGCCGCCCCCTGGCCGGCGACGTGACGGCCGCCGAGGCACTTCCGGCAGTCGAGGCGGTGGCGCCGGCGCTGGAGATCATCGACTCGCGCTACCGGGACTTCAGGTTCAGCCTGCCTGCCGTGATAGCGGACAACGCATCCTCCTCCGGCTTCGTGGTCGGGGCCTGGCACAGCCCGTACGACGACTTCAGCAACCTCGGCATGGTCATGAGCATCGACGGCCATGCGGTGCAGATCGGCTCCAGCGCCGCCATCCTCGGCCATCCATTGCGCTCGCTGGTGGCGGCTGCACGCCTGTCGGCGGCGGCCGGCGAGCCGCTACAGGCCGGCTGGACCATCATGGCCGGCGGTGCCACGCCGGCCGTGTGGCTGAAGTCGGGCCAGCATCTCTCGGTGGAAGTCGAGCGCCTGGGCCGCGCAGAATTCCACGTACAGAGCTGAGCGGCTGCGATTCAGCGGTCCGGGGCGGTGCGCAGCCGGTCGAAGTCGCGGTCCAGCCGCGCCAGCGAGGCGTCGATGAAGCCGCGCTTTTCGCTCACCCAGTCCTGCTGACGGACGAGGCGGCCGCGGGCCTCGGCCAGCATGCGCTGCATCTCGGCCGGCTGCGGGCCGCCGGCCGTCGCGCGGTTGCGCGGTTGCGCACGATGGTCACCGGGTCGAGCGTGCTGCGGAATTCCTTCTCGTTCATCGGCAGCTCGGGCGGGTAGTGCGTGCCCTGCACCGCCTGGGCATAGATGCGGCGCGCCTCGGCGTAGGGAAAATCGAGCGGGCGGAGGTCGTGCGCCTTGGCATGGTCCACGATCTCGGAGGCGAAATGGTGGCCGATGCGAAACGGCAGCCGGTACTTGCGCATCAGCACGTCGGCCAGCTCCTGGCTCGCGGTCCAGTCGCTGTTGAGCTCCTCCAGCGCTCGCTCGGGGCTGATGACCAGCGCGTCGAGGATGCGCTGCCAGTCGCGCAGCACCGTGATGCCGCTCTTTCACCATGGCGCTGTTGGCCGGCACGCTCTTGGGGTCGTCCATGCCCGGCGGGATGTTGTGGGCCTGGATGACGGTTCCCTGCGCCAGCGTGATGGCGGTCGACGCCTCGCGCCGCGTGGCGTTGAGCAGGCCGGGGTTGCGCTTTTGCGGCATGGCACTCGACACGTAGGTGTTGCCGCCGCCTTCCTGCAGCAGGATCCAGGGGCGCGGCTGGGCGTACTGCGTCATCACGTCCTCGATAAACGCGCCCGCATGCAGCGCGATGCTGGCGACGATGGAGCCGACCTCCACCGCGCGCTCGCCGGTGAAGATCTGCGCGGCGTCGTAGGCGTTGTCCACCGTCGCGCCGAAGCCCAGGTAGGCGGCCATGCGGTTGCGGTCGAGCGGCCAGCTGGTGCCGTTGAGCACGGTGGTGCCCATGGGCGAGCGGTCGGTGCGCACATAGGCCTCGCGGATGCGGTCGGCGTCGCGCGCCAGCCCGGCCGCATGGCCCAGCAGGTAGTGGCCGTAGCTGTTGGGCTGGGCAGCCACGCCGTTGGTGTAGTTGGGCACGATGGTGCCGGCATGGCGCTCGGCCAGCGCTACGAGGGTGGCCGTGGTCTTGTCGAGCTGGTCGGCCAGCGCCAGCAGGTCGTCGCGCAGGATGGCGGCGCGGAAGGTCGCGTGCATGTCCTGGCTGCTGCGGCCGGCGTGCAGCAGCGTTACCTCGGGCCCGGCGGCTTCGATCAGCAGGGGCTCGAAGGTGATGACGGTCCCGGGCCGCCTGCCGCCGGGGCGGTTGCCGGCGTCGATCACCTGGGCCACGCCGGCGGCCAGGCGCGGCGCCAGCGCACGGTCGAGCAGGCCGGCCTCGGTGTTGATGACGGCCGTGGCCTTGTTGATCTGGCCGAGCCAGAAGAATTCGTCGCGCGGGGCCGGTGCCGGCTGCTGTGCCGCGGCGCCCAGACCGGCGAGCAGGCAGGCGGCGGCCGAGGCCGTGCGGAAGAGGGAAATGCGCATGGGATGTTGTCTCCGGCTGTCGTTATGGTCCGCGCAAGGATAGCGGCGGCGCGCCGCCCGGGGTCAGTTCGCCACGTAGGGGTTGCTGCGCCGCTCGCGGCCGATGGTGCTCTCGGGGCCGTGGCCCGGGATGAAGACGGTCGCGTCGCCCATCGGCCAGAGCTTGCCGCGGATGCTGGCGATCAGCGCGCCGTGGTCGCCGCGCGGGAAGTCGGTGCGCCCGATGCTGCCGGCGAACAGCACGTCGCCGACAAAGGCGCGCCCGATCTGCGGCGCGTGGAACACCACGTGGCCCGGCGTGTGGCCCGGGCAGTGGCGCACCTGCAGGGTTTCATTGCCGATCTGCACCGTGTCGCCGTCGTGCAGCCAGCGCGTGGGCGTGAACGGCTCGGCCGGTGCGAAGCCGAACATGGCAGCCTGCTGCGGCAGGCCGTCGATCCAGAACTGGTCTTCCTCCTGCGGGCCGACGATGGGCAACCCCAGGCGGCGGGCCAATTCGCCGGCGCCGCCGGCATGGTCGATGTGGGCGTGGGTGAGCCAGATCTGCTCCAGCAGCAGCCCACGGCGCTGCGCCTCGGCCTCGATGCGCGGCAGGTCGCCGCCGGGGTCGATGACGGCGGCGCGGAGCGTGGCGTCGCACCAGACGAGGGAGCAGTTCTGCTGGAACGGCGTGACGGGAAGGGTGTGGTAGTGCAAAGGCATGCAGGCGATTGTCGGCCGTCTGCGCCCGTGCAGCCTGCGAGTGGAGGTTTTACAAGCGAGCCTGCCCGCTTCCGTGCCGATCTTCGCGGGCTGCCGGCAACGACCAGGTATTCCAGCCGCTGCGGTGCATGGACGCCGAGCCACAGGCCGGCGAGGCCGCCCATCGAAATGCCCGCGAAGCTTACAGATCGAAGAACACTGTCTCTTGCGGCCCCTGCATGTGGATGTCGAACCGGTAGACCACCTCGCCGCCACGTTCGCTGCGTCGGGCAATGAGTGTCGAGCGGCGCTCGGCAGGGACGGCAGCGAGCACCGGGTCCGCCGCGTTGGCCTCGGTCTCGTCGTCGAAGTAGATGCGGGTGAACACGTGCAGCAGCAGGCCTCGCATGGTCACGATCGCGTTGATGTGCGGCGCATGCCCCGGTTCCTCGGCGCCGGGTTTGACCGTGAGGAAGTGGAAACGTCGCTGCGCGTCGGTACCCGTGCCGCTGCGGCCAAAGGCGCGAAAGCCGCGTGCCTGCGCGTCTTCAGGCGATTGCGGATAGCTGCCTGTACCGTCTGGCTGGCTGATCTCGACGAGCGCGTCGGGAATGGGCGTGCCCTCGCCGTCGAGCACGCGGCCTTCGATACGGATGCGCTCGCCACGCGCTGCGTCAAGGGCGACAACGGCATCGAAGACCTGGCCAAAGTCGTGTGCCAGGCTGTAGCCGTACTGCGCGGCTGCAAGGCTGTAGGCGAAATAGGGGCCGACGATCTGCGAAGGTGTCTGGCCGTAGTTGTCTGCGTGTTGCTGCGTCATGGTATGCGGCTTTCCTGTGGCTGTGCCTGGCGATGGAGCTACCGGTTCTCGAAAGGAGTCTCGCCTGCACCGCGCAGCACGATGTCGAAGCGGTACCCGAGCGCATAGCCTTCCTGGGTGATGTCCAGGTCGAAGTCCGAAATCAGCCGGCTGCGCGCGTGCTCAGGCGTGCTCAGTGCGATCGGGTCGTAGGCCAGCAACGGATCGCCGGGGAAATACATCTGCGTGACAAGCCGGCTGCCGAAGTGCGGCCCGAACAGCGAGAAGTGGATGTGCTGCGGCCGCCATGCGTTCGGATGGTTGCCCCACGGATAGGCACCGGGCTTGATGGTGAGGAAGCGGTATCGGCCTTTGTCATCGGTGAGACAGCGGCCCGCGCCGAGGAAGTTCGCGTCGAGCGGTGCGTCGTGCTGATCGACCTTGTGCACATAGCGGCCCGCGGCGTTGGCCTGCCAGATTTCCACGAGCGTATGGCGCACCGGGCGGCGGCGTTCGTCGAGCACCCGGCCCGTGACGATGATGCGCTCGCCCAGCGGCTCGCCGTTGCGCCGGGCATTGCGCGTGAGGTCGTGGTCCAGCGCGCCGATGGCCCCGTGCCCATAGACCGGCTGCTGCAACTCGCCCAGGCGGGCCTTGAGCGGCACCAGCGGCTGCGTGGGGCCGCGCAGCGCGGTCGATGTGTAGCCAGGGTAGCGGTAGGCGGGGTGGCTGTTCCAGTCGCGCGGATCGAGCGCGAGGTTTGCCGATGTGTGGGGTGCGTGCGTGGGGTGGTTCATGGGAGGCGACGATAGGCGCGCGGGATCATGCTGTAAATTGAGCAATCGTCTTTCTTCAATCACCATTGCTCATTGATGGAATCTTCGCGAATCTCCGCCGATGCCCTGGCCCGTGGTCTGCAATTGCGCCACCTGCGCTGCCTCGTCGCGGTGGCGCAGGAGCGTCACCTCGCGCGCGCCGCCGCGCGGCTCGCGGTGAGCCAGCCGGCGGTATCCAAAACGCTGGCCGAGCTGGAGTCGCTCGCGGGCGAGCCGCTGGTGGAGCGCGCGGCCACCGGGCGGCGCGGCATTCGCGGGCTGACGGTGGCGGGCGAGCGGCTGCTTTCGCATGCGCGCGCCGCGCTCGTCGCGGTGCAGGCAGGCGCGTCGGCGCTGCGGCCCCACGAGGCCGTCCACGCCGAGCGGCTGCGCCTGGGCGTGCTGCCGAGCGCGGCGCGCAGCCTGGTCGCGCAGGCGCTCGTGGGGCTGCGCGCGCAGCGCCCGCTGTGCGTGCTCGACGTGCGTACCGCTGCCAACGACGTGCTGCTGGACGACCTGCGCGCGGGCGCGGTGGACATGGTGGTGGGCCGCATGAGCGACCCGCGCCTGATGGACGGGCTGGCGTTCGAGTTGCTGCGCATCGAGCCGCTGGTGCTCGCGGTGGCCCAGGGACATGCGCTCGCGCGGCGGCGCGTGGGCCTCGCGGCGCTCGCGGCCTTGCCGTGGGTGGTCTATCCCGAAGGCACGGTGCCGCGCCACCACACCGAAAGCCTGTTCGCGGCCCACGGCCTGCCGCTGCCCGGCGCGCTGATGCAGACGCTGGACGCGGCGCTGGCGCGCGGCGTGGTGCAGGCATCGGACGCGGTATGGGCCGCGCCGCTCGGCGCGGTGCAGGACGAGGTGCGCGCGGGCCGCCTCGTGCGGCTGCGCTTCGACACGGCGGGCACCGACGAGCCGCTGGGCCTGCTCACGCGGCGTGATGCGGGAGGGACTTCGGCGCCGGTCTCACCGGCGGCGGCGCTGCTGGCCGATCTGCTGCGCAAGACGCTGGCCGCAGGGCGGCGCTGAATACCAAAAAGGGTGAATGTCGCTCATGCGCTCTGGTCAAGTGCAGACGGCATGTACGCGTCAATGGATGCATCACTCCGCAGGCAGAAGCCCTTTTTCGCGCAGGATATCCGTCGCGATGCCGAACGCATGGTTGGCCACCGGCACGCCGCAGTAGATCGCGGCCATGAGGATGACTTCCTTGATCTCCTCGGGCGTCAGGCGCGAATCCGGCTGGCCGTCGAGCGCGGCGCGCACGTGCATGGCGAACTCCTCCCAGGCATGCGTGCCCAGCATCATCGACAGCACCATGAAGCGCCGCGTGCGGTCGCCGAGCGCGGGGCGGCCCCAGATGTCCTGCCAGGCGTGGCGAGTGATGAGTTCTTGAAACTCGCTGTTGAACGGCGTGCGCTTGGCGAGGGATCGATCGACCCAGGCCTCGCCCAGGATGCGACGCCGGTTGAGCAGCCCGGCTTCGTAGTCATCTGCGCGCGTGGGGCTGCTGTTGTGCGGGGAAATGTCAGTGGTCATGGGTGTCTTTGTGGGTGAATCGGCCAGTCGCAAGTGCGGTGCGCAGCCGCGCGACCTGCGTATGCGTGAGCGCGGCGGCGTTGCCTGCCAGGCTGCTGGCGAACCACTCGTCGGCCGCCTGAGGCGGCAGTGCGCGCCGTACGGCCTCGACGTTGGCCCGCATGCGCTCGCCCTGCACGGTGAGCCCCGCGAGCACCTGGGCCATCGCATGTACGCTGCCGGCGACGCAGACTACGAGCGCGGGCCAGGCCGCCAGTTCAGCTTGCCATGCGCCGAGCGCGCGTTCGTGCTCCTGCGGCATGGCGGAAAGCAGCGTGGCGACCAGTTGCGGTGCGCTGGTCGCCGCGGCGATGGCGACCATCGATCCCACGGGATTGCGCTTGTGCGGCATGGCCGACGAACCGCCGCGCCCCGGCTCGGCGGGCTCGGCCACTTCGCCTAGCTCGAACTGGCCCATGAGCGCGACGTCGCGTGCGATCTTGCCCAGGCTGCCGGCGAGGATGCCGAGTTCGCAGCCGAGCGCCACCCAGCGGTCGCGCTGGGTGTGCCAGGGCGCCTGCGGGGCGGCGAGGCCGAGCGACTGCGCCATGCGTCGCGCTACCGCCGGGCCTTTGTTGCGTCCGTGCTCTTGCATCTGCGCGAGCGTGCCCACCGCGCCGCCCAGCTGCACCTGCAGGGCCGCGTCCCCTGCCGCGCGCAGGCCGCACCACGAGCGCACCAGCGGCGCGGCCCAGCCCGCGCACTTCCAGCCGAAGCTCGTGACCGAACCCGGTTGCAGCAGCGTGCGGCCCAGCATGGGCTGGCCGGCATGCCGCTCGGACAGATCCAATGTGGAGGTGGCGGCGGCCTGCAGATCGGCGAGCAAGCCGTCGAGTGCGGCGCGGCTTACGAGCGCCATCGCGCTGTCGATTACGTCCTGGCTGGTGCTGCCCCAATGCACGTAAGGCTGCGCGGCGGGCTCCTCGGCGGCCACCGCGGCCTTGAGCGCCTGCACGAGTGGGATGGCGACACTGCCCGCCCGTGAGCTTGCGCGGGCGATAGCGGTGGGGTCGAAGCGTGAAGTGTCCGAACAGACGCGCGCGATCACGTCGGCAGCCGCGCCCGGCACCAGACCTTCGGCCGCCTGTGCCTGCGCAAGCGCAGACTCGAAGCGCAGCATGGCGGCGACGAAGGCATGGTCATCGAAGAGATCGCGCGCCGGCGCATCGCAGAGAAAGGCGTCGAATATGCTCATGCGGCGATTGTGCTGCGATTCGACGGCTGGCTCGCGCAAACGGTGCTCACGTCAGCGGCGAGCCCACATAATTCTCCGCCAGCGTGGCTGGCCACAGCCTGCGATTCCACGAGGTAGTCCAGCTCGGCTTCCTGCATCTTGTGACCGAAGGCGCCGTGCCGATAGGGCCCGGCGAGCGCCTCGAAAAGGAAGCCCACGTCCGATGCCGCCAGGTTCAAGCCCTTGGCGCTGGTCGGCGGCACGATATGGGCCGCATCCCCCGCGAGGAACAGGCGGCCAAAGCGCATCGGCTCGGCCACGAAGCTGCGCGACGCCCATCTCCAGCGCAGGCGCGGTCACAAGGCGCGCCCGGGCAGAGACAGCCGCCATGACGATCGTCGCATGGCAGGAGGCGGTGCCCGCGCGACATGCGCTGTCGCCGCTCGTCGGCGCCTTCACGGCGGTCGACGGCGAGCAGCCGCGCTTCCTCGACATCTGGGCCTACGCGAGCCTGGAACAGCGCGCGGCGGTGCGTGCGCAGGCCGTGCGAAGGAATTTGGCCGCCCAAGGGCGGCCCGGGGGCTGTCAGTATTTCTGTGTGTGAGGCGGTTGGTGAACTGGTTTCTGGCTGTTGATCTATCAGGCCCCTGCCAGGCCGCCGGAGGCCCCCCCGGTTGGCCCATGGACCCATGGCTCAGCCCCTCACAGGCTGCCATGCGCGTGCCTCGTGAAGCGTTCATCGTAGAGCACGGCGAACTGATTCATCGCCTCGCGCCATTCCTTGGCTGCGCGGCCCCAGTCCGCAGTGATGTTGCGCAGGGCCAACCAGATCAGCTTGGTGGCGGCATCGTCGCTGGGGAAGTGCCCGCGCGTCTTGATGATCTTGCGCAGTTGGCTGTGCACGCTCTCGATGGCGTTGGTCGTGTAGACCACGCGGCGCACCGCTGGCGGGAACGCAAAGAAGGGGATCACGCGGTCCCAGGCTCGGCGCCAGGAGGCCGCCACGGTGGCGTACTTCTGGCCCCATGGGCCGATCTCGAACTCGTCCAGGGCCTGGGCCGCGGCCTCTGCGCTGGCGGCCGTGTAGACCGGCCTGAGCGCCGCTGCCAGCAGCTTGCGGTCTTTCCAGCTCGCATAGTCCAGGCTGTTCCTGATCAGGTGCACGGTGCAGGTCTGCAGCGCGGTGGCCGGGAACACGACCGCTAGGGCCTCGCCGATGCCCTTGAGCCCGTCGGTG